>NZ_JAHWGT010001479.1 GCF_020873895.1 Streptomyces sp. DH12
CCGGCCTCCATGTCGATCTGCGCGCTCAGCGAGTCGAGGTCGTCCTCCGCGAAGCGGCGGGCGCGGTCACGGGTGGCCCAGCGCAGGGAGTCGGCGGAGCTGGTGATGCGCTCGGTGCGCTCGCGCAGGTCGGGCAGGCGCGCGGACAGCGTCGCGCGGTCCGGCTCGCCCTCCAGGCGGCGCAGTTCGGCGTCCAGCTCGTGGCCGTGTGCGCTGAGACGCTGGAAGAGGGCGAGGGACTCCTTCACCGAGTCGTCCTCGACGGCGACCGCCTCCAGGGCGTCCTGCGTGGCGCGCATCGAGGTGCGCAGCTTCAGCCGGAGCTGGGCGATCTCGCCGGCCGGACCGGTCTGCGCGAACGCCTTGGCGCGCAGGGTGTGGTCCTCGACCGTGCGGCGGGCCTGGTG
>NZ_JAHWGT010001480.1 GCF_020873895.1 Streptomyces sp. DH12
CTCCAGCAGCACGTGCTCGGTGATCTCCAGCTGGAGCGCTCCCGCGGGCACCCCGTAGCGGGCGAGGCGCGCGGCGACGGAGCCGGCGAAGCCGGGGCTGTGGACGTCGCGCGGCGAGACGTTGACGGCGACCGGCACGAACAGCCCCTGGGAGCGCCACTCGGCGACCTGCCCGAGCGCGGTCTCCAGCACGTACTCGGTGAGCTGCGGCATGAGCCCGGACGACTCGGCTATCGCTATGAACTCGTCCGGGGGGACCCGCCCGCGCTCCGGGTGCACCCACCGCACCAGCGCCTCAAGACCGGAGACCTGGCCGTCGAAGCGGACCTTCGGCTGGTAGTGCAGCTCCACCTCGTGCGCGTCGAGGGCGCGCCGCAGATCGCCCAGCAGCCCCAGCCGGTCGGGGG
>NZ_JAHWGT010001481.1 GCF_020873895.1 Streptomyces sp. DH12
TCGCGGCGCAGCTCGCCACGCACAGCGCCCTCGGCATCGACAAGGCCGTGCTGTACGGGCGTGAGGCGTACATCGCGGACGAGCTGCAGCGCACGATGCTGCCGGAGACCCTGCCGCGCTGCACCGGCGTCCGGCTGGCTTCGCGGTATCTGCCGGCCGCGGAGACGGCGCGGGTGGGCGGCGACTGGTACGACGCGATCCCGCTGCCCGGCAGCCGGGTGGCCCTGGTGGTCGGCGACGTGATGGGCCACTCCATGACGTCGGCGGCGATCATGGGCCAGCTGCGCACCACCGCCCAGACGCTCGCCGGGCTCGACCTGCCGCCGCAGGAGGTGCTGCACCACCTCGACGAGCAGGCACAGCGGCTCGGCGTGGACCGCATGGCGACCTGCCTCTACGCGGTGTAC
>NZ_JAHWGT010001482.1 GCF_020873895.1 Streptomyces sp. DH12
GTATGCAGTTGGCGCGGCCATCATCGCACGCCCTGCGGCGGAGCGGGAGGCCGGTCCTCGGCGCCCGCCCGGACGGCGAGGACGGTTGTGCCGCCTTGCCAGTTCTTTACACTTCAGGAACAGGTGTGGGCGGCCCGACGGCAAGGGGATGGGCATGACGTTGCAGCGGTCGGCACCGATCACGGGGGACGCGTACCGGGCGATGCCCGCACAGCCCCCCGCGCCGGCGCGGGAGGCGCTCAGCGGGTGCGCCCCGGTGGTACGGGATCTGCGCGGACGCGCCGGAGCGGGCCCCGACGGCCTCGATTTCGCCCCCGGGGACATCGCGGTGGTCTCCGGTCTCCCCGGCGGGGGCAAGTCCACCCTGATCCGGCGCGCCGTGACCGGCCACGCGATCGACTCCCAGG
>NZ_JAHWGT010001483.1 GCF_020873895.1 Streptomyces sp. DH12
AGCCTGCGCGCCGCCCTCCTCAGGTCGTACTCGTGCACGATCGCCTTGGCGTGGCCGTACGCCAGGTCGTACTCGTGCCTCAGCCAGCTGACCTTCTCCTCGAAGCGGACGAGCGCCGGGCCTTCTTCGACGGTGCGCAGCCAGTCGGAGATCTCACGACCGGTGCAGTGCGGGATGCGGGCGAGCATGTTGCGGTGGGTCTCTGCGGAGAAGACTTGGGACATCGGCGCCTCCGGACGCTGGGATACAAGCCGGTCCTTCAGGTCACCGTGCCCGAGCGCCCGTCCGTTGGCAACAGTCCTGCCGCGCCGCGTACGCTCGCCGCGTGGTTGATACGACGCCCTTCACCCGTGCCGTGGATCATTTCGCCGACCGCCTGCGCGCCGCGCCGCAGAGCCGGCTGCAGC
>NZ_JAHWGT010001484.1 GCF_020873895.1 Streptomyces sp. DH12
CGGTGTGGCGCCTCAGCATGGAGGTGCTCGCCATCGGCGACCGGCTGCCCGAGGTGCGCGCCCACCTCGCGGCGGCCCAGCGCGAGGCCGGACGCGGCCTTGTGCCGCTGCTCATGGGAGGCCGCGAGGAGGACGTCTCCGACGGGACCGCCGACACCCTCGGCGCGTTCTACGTGACCCTGATGACCGGCCTCATCGCCCAGTGGACCTTCGACCCGGCCAGCGCCCCCGACGCGGAGCGGCTCACCGCCGGCCTGCGCCAGGTGGTCGAGGCGGCCACGGAGCCCGCGGACGGCGCGTCAGCGGCAGACGCGTCTACAGACGGTGCGCCTTGAGCGCCATGTGCAGCAGCAGGCGGTCCTCGCCGTCGTCCAGGTCCAGGCCGGTGAGCCGCTCGATCCGCGAC
>NZ_JAHWGT010001485.1 GCF_020873895.1 Streptomyces sp. DH12
ATCCCGCACCAGCCGCCGCCGGAACGTGGTGGACGGGCGGCCGCGCAGGCACAGCGCGTCGGCCAGCAGCCCCAGGTCCTGGCAGCGTTCGACGATGTCCGCCGCGAAGATGCCCTCCGCCACGAACAGCGGTGGCTCGATGTGGAAGGCCTCGTGGTCCGTACGGGAGCTGGTGGCGATGTCGTACACCGGAACCTCCGTACGGCCGCACCGGCACAGCTCGGCGATGGCGGCCACCGCCGCGTCCGCGTCCCAGGACCCTGCGGAGTCCCAGTCGATGTCCGTGGAGCCCGGCACCCGGGGCAGCGTCGGGTCGTCGTGCTCCTTGTAGAAATCGTCCAGGCGCAGCACCGGCAGACCGGTGCGGGCGGCCAGGACGGACTTGCCGGAGCCGGAGGGGCCCGCG
>NZ_JAHWGT010001486.1 GCF_020873895.1 Streptomyces sp. DH12
GTACTACTGGGTGCCGGACTCGCGGTGCGCGTTCCGGGAGGCGGAGAAGCTGCCGCCGGGGACCTGGCTGCGGTGCCGCCCGGACGGTTCGGTGCAGCGGGGCCGGTTCTGGGATCTGCGGGAGGTCGCCGCCGAGGGGCAGGAGCGGGCCCGGTCCGGAGACGTGCCGGACCTGGCGGCCGTGGTGGAGGAGTCGACGCGGCTCCATCTGCTGTCCGACGTGCCGGTGGCGACGTTCCTGTCGGGAGGTCTCGACTCCAGCTATCTGACCGCGCTGGCGGCCCGCGACCGGCCCGGCATCCCCGCGTACACGATCGGGTTCCGGGCGGAGGACGCGCGGTTCGAGGCGATGCCGGACGACCTGCGCTACGCCCGTCGGGTGGCCGAGCGGTTCGGGGTGGACCTG
>NZ_JAHWGT010001487.1 GCF_020873895.1 Streptomyces sp. DH12
GGCGGGGCTGGTGGCCGCGGTGGTCGCGCTCGCGGTGGCGCTGATCGTGGTGACCGACGACCACCCGCTGCACGCCATCTACATCACGCTGCTCGACCTGTTCGCCATCAACGAGCCCGCGCTCGGCGCGCCGACCGGGCAGCAGGTGCTGCAACTGCTGTCCGGGCTGGTCGGGTTGCTGCTGCTGCCGGTGCTGCTGGCCGCGGTGCTGGAGGCGCTGGGCACCTTCCGCACCGCGTCCGCGCTGCGGAGACCGCCGCGCGGACTGAGCGGGCACGTGGTGCTGCTGGGGCTCGGCAAGATCGGCACCCGGGTGCTGACCCGGCTGCGCGAACTGCACATCCCCGTGGTGTGCGTCGAGGCCGACCCGGAGGCGCGGGGCATGGCCGTCGCCCGGCGGTTACGC
>NZ_JAHWGT010000150.1 GCF_020873895.1 Streptomyces sp. DH12
CATGCCGACCGGCCAGGCCACCAGACCCGCGCCCGCCCCGTACCCGAGAACGAGCCGGACGACGTTCCGCCGGTCCTTCACACCGAGGGCCATCATGCCGACGCCGTAGCTGAGCGTGGCGCCGAAGACCGAGCCCAGGACGGTGGCCGTGTCCTCCCCGCCGGGTCCGTGCCGGCTGAGGACGAGGGCGGTGACGGCGAGCGCGGCGGTCACGGCGCCGAGCGCCCACAGCAGCCGCAGCGGCTGGGGTCGCCGGCCGCACGTCCAGTCCAGGGCGCGGGAGGCGGTCACCATGGCCAGCGCGACATGCGCCGCGACCGGCACCATCAGCAGCAGCGCGAACCGCGCCTCCACATGGCCGAAGGCGGTCACACCGATCACCGTCGGCTCGGACAGCGCGATGAAGTGGAACGACCACCGCGTGTACGTCTCCACCTTGGCGGGCGTGCTCTTGCGCCCCCACCAGCCGCCCGGGCCGCCCATCCACCGCTCCTGTCCGTAACCGATGTCCTGCCGCCGCACCCGTCACCGTGGTGCGCGCGGCCGTCCCTGACCCTGCCTGCGCCTCAGCGCCGCGGCTCCCAGCGGAACCGCCGCCGTACAGCAAACACCGCCAGGGCGGTCCAGGCCAGGGCGATCACGAGGGCCCCGAGGGACTCCCCGGCCGTGAGGTCGCCGGTCCAGCCACCGCGCACCAGACTGACGACCGGGGTCAGCGGCAGCAGCTCGCAGACCGACGCCAGACGGTCCGGGAACAGTTCCAGCGGGACGAACATTCCGGAGCCCAGCATCGACACGATCAGCAGCGGCATGGGCGTGACCTGGGCGCTCTCGCCGGTGCGCGTCCAGCTCGCGGTGACGGCGGCGAGCGCCGCGCTGAGCACGAGGCCCAGCAGCAGCC
>NZ_JAHWGT010001488.1 GCF_020873895.1 Streptomyces sp. DH12
CGTCACGGCGCGGATCGCCGACGGCACGCCAGCCACCGGGACCCTGTACCAGGGTGCCCGAGCCGATCATGGACTGGAGCAGTTCCTCGACGAGGTAAGGGCTGCCCGCACTGTCCTCCCACAGTCGGTCGAGGACCTCGGCGGGGACGTCGCCGGGGCTGTCCACGCCGAGCTGGGCGGCGACCATCTCGTGCACCTGCGGCCGGGACAGCGGCGGCAGTTCCACCACCACGGTGGCGGCCCCGCGGCGGCGGGCCGACTGCGCGAGGTCCAGCGCGTCGCTGATGTCGGTGCGCACCGTCGCCACCAGGAGCACGGGCGTGTAGGCCAGGTTGTCGACCAGGTACTCCAGGACGCCCAGCGTCTCGGGGTCGGCGTCGTGCAGGTCCTCCAGGAGCAGCAGCTG
>NZ_JAHWGT010001489.1 GCF_020873895.1 Streptomyces sp. DH12
GAGTGCCCCCGGGTCGTCCGGGGGCAGGGTGACGACCAGCGGGCGGCCGAGCAGCCGGGCCTCGCGCACCAGGGCGGCCGGCGGCTGCTGGCCGTGCGGGCCGCGGGGCGTGTAGTGCAGGGCGCCGCCCGGCAGTGCCCGGGCCGCGTGCGCCAGACCCTCGCCCTCGCGGTGCTCGCGCAGATAGACGGTGAGCGGCTCCTCCTTCAGCCGGGCGGCGAGCCGTCCGGTGAAGCCGTCCTCCTCGGGAAGCTCGGACGGCACGGTGAGCGGGCGGACCCGTCCGGCCAGCGACTGGTCGGGGGTGTCGTCGCCGAGGAGATTGGCGACGACCCGGTCCGGCAACCGCAACGAGCGGCGGAGGAACGGCCGTTCCGGCTCCTCGACGTCCATCAGGGCGAAGGCC
>NZ_JAHWGT010001490.1 GCF_020873895.1 Streptomyces sp. DH12
GTGCTCGCCTCGCTCGCCGCGTCCCCCTCCCCGGCGCGGGCCGGGGAACCGGCGCCGGACGGCGACCGGCTCACCGTCACCGTGCGGGACGCGGGCGGCGGGGCGGACGGGACGTACGTGGTGCGGTGCCGGCCGAGCGGCGGGACGCATCCCGACCCCGACGGCGCCTGCGCGGCCGTCGAGCGGCGGACGCGCTGGGGGCAGGACGCCTTCGCGCCGGTGCCGCGGGACGCCGTGTGCACCATGCAGTACGGCGGCCCCGCCACCGCCCGCATCACCGGCACCTGGGCGGGCCGCCGCGTCGACGCGACGTACGACCGGACGAACGGGTGCGCGATCGAGCGGTGGGACCGGCTCGTGCCGCTGCTGCCCGAGGCGGGCCGGGCGGAGGGTGCACCCGCGGCG
>NZ_JAHWGT010001491.1 GCF_020873895.1 Streptomyces sp. DH12
AGACGGATATTCCTCATGCCCACCTCTAACGAGGTGGTATCCCCCTAACGGGGCTTAAGAGAGATATATATATATTTATTATCCGCTATTGGCGGGTATCCCTAACGGGACTTAATTGATAATCTCACAAAGTGGGAATATTGATATATAATTAATATATCCCCGCCCGCCAATGGCGGGCCTAAGGAATTATAAGAAGGAATAAAAGTAAAATAAAATATATGAAATACGTAGATAGATGACTATTTAGTACTTCACATAAAGACATTGCAATATTATACTTAATATTCGGATTTGTTTCGGGTATGGTAGGTACTGGAATGTCCGTAATAATACGTATGGAGCTATCCGGAGGAAATGCACAATATTTACACGGAAATAATCACTTATTTAATGTATTAATAA
>NZ_JAHWGT010001492.1 GCF_020873895.1 Streptomyces sp. DH12
CGGAAAGGGAGGGGAGGAGTTCGCCCGCGACCTCGAACGTCACTTCGCTGTTGTGATCGACGTCGTCGAAGAGCGTTGACCGATGTGCGTGAGGAAGGCGGCCCACGCGGTGGGGGAGAGGCCGAGCCGCGGGCCGGACGTCGTCTTCGAGTCGCGTATGAGGACGGCGGCGGCCGTGGGGGCTATCTCTACGCAGTTCGAACTGTCGCCGCTGTGGGACGACTTGCGCCAACGGATGGTCTGCACGGTGTTCCTTCTCAGGCTTTCCGGATGAGGTTGTGGATGAGATTGCGGGACTCGGTGGGATCGAGTGCGCAGGACGTCATGTGGTCCAGGACGGCTCGGTACTTGGCCAACTGTGCCTCCGCGTCCAGGAAACCGCAGCCCCCGTGGTGCGTGTCCAGT
>NZ_JAHWGT010001493.1 GCF_020873895.1 Streptomyces sp. DH12
CAGCCGCCGGGTGCGGCCGAGCAGCAGCGCCGCCAGGGTGACGGCGGACGGGCAGGTGCCGTAGGGCACGAAGTGGTGCTCGGCCAGCCAGACCGTGTCGAGCCCCGACTCCTCGGCCACCTCGGCGGAGCGGACCGCGCGGTGCAGCGCCTCACCCTCGCCCTGCCCGGGGAACCGGGCTGCCAACACGAAACTTCCAACGCGCATTGCTTTTCCTGCTTCCTTGGCTCCGACGCGGAGCTCCCCCGCAGGGCATAACCCCCCGACACGTGCCGAGGACACGGCCGGGTGAGCGGTTTTGCGGATTGTCTGCAGAATGAGCCGCTCACGTGGGCCGCCGCGCGCCACGGAGTGACTTGTGACGATTGGCGGCGTACGCGTACCCCGGCCCGCGGCGGCTAGGCT
>NZ_JAHWGT010001494.1 GCF_020873895.1 Streptomyces sp. DH12
CCCGCGCGGCTGAGCAGACTCCGGGTCGGCTCGGCGGAGAGCGCGGCACGCAGCAGGTGCTGGGTGTCCAGGTCACGGCTGCCGTGCTCGGCCGCGTACTGGGCGGCGCCGCGCACGAGTTCACGGGCGGGCTGGCTGAGAAGCCTGCCGATGTCGATCTGGCGGGGGCGCTGTCCGCCGAAGAAGCGGGCGAGGAATTCTGCGAACGGGTCACCCTCCGGGCCGACGAAACCATTCGTCATCGTCATCCGTTCCTTCGCTGGGTCGACGTGCCGGGCCCGGGTAACCCGGTCAGGGCGCGCTCATGCCCACGATGACACGTTCGGCGGGGGCGGGCATGTCCAGGTTTCGGCACCTGGCCGGCCCGCCGGGGTGAGGTGCGGCGAAGGTGGTGCCGGCCGGGGG
>NZ_JAHWGT010001495.1 GCF_020873895.1 Streptomyces sp. DH12
GTGTATGGTCACGTCCTGGTTCAGGGGCAACTCGCCTCGAACGTAACCGTTCTACCGATTCGTACACCCGTGAAACCTGCCGTGCGACGGCCGTACGCCCTTGACAGAGGGGTGTTTCATTACCGACACATCGTGCCGGGTCCGGCGGATTGTGTTGCTGCGGACGGCCGACACGCCATAGAGTCGCCAACCGTCGGCATGGTGCCACGCTGACCTGTCTAGAAGTTTCCTGGTCACCAAGGAGGTAAGACGACTTGTGAATGAGTCGACATTTACTCCCGGGGGTGGTCAACCAGGAATGCCTGCGCCGGGCCAGGGGTCCGCGGGATTCGCTGCTGTCGGCTCCGTCGCTGTGCGCACCTTCGCAGCCCACCAGAGTCACGCAACTCCAGGAGTGACTCACCC
>NZ_JAHWGT010001496.1 GCF_020873895.1 Streptomyces sp. DH12
ACCTCGGCGCCGGGGGCGAGGTCGGCGAGGGCGCCCGGGCGAAGACCGAAACGGGCCGGGGTGAGGACGAAGTCGTCCTCGGCGCCGTCCTCGTAGGTGCGCACGAGGTTCGGCGCGAAGCCGAGCAGTTCGTCGGCTCCGGCCTCGTTGGTGCACAGCCACACCGTGCGGCCGGTGCGGCGCGAGACGTGCTCGGCCGCCTGGCGCACCCCGGTGACCAGCCGGGCGTCGGAGACGCCGGTGAGCTGCGCGTCGGCCGGCACGTCGGCGAGGAACGGCCCGAAGGTGTTGACGAACCGGGCCAGCGGCCGGAAGTCCAGCGGCAGCACGCTGCGGGCCAGCAGCGCGATCTCGGCCGGGTAGACGGAGGACCCGGTGAACGCCAGGCCAAAGCGTGCGAGCGTC
>NZ_JAHWGT010001497.1 GCF_020873895.1 Streptomyces sp. DH12
GGATCGCCTTCGACGCGGCGTACAGCTCGTCGTTCTGCGCCTGGCTCAGGAAGGGGGCCGGGGCCTCCTCCACGAGCTTCTGGTGGCGGCGCTGGAGCGAGCAGTCGCGGGTGGAGACGACGACCACGTTGCCGTGGGTGTCGGCCAGACACTGGGTCTCCACGTGGCGCGGCTTGTCGAGGTAGCGCTCGACGAAGCACTCGCCCCGGCCGAACGCCGCGACGGCCTCGCGGACCGCGGAGTCGTACAGCTCCGGGATCTCCTCCAGAGTGCGGGCCACCTTCAGGCCGCGCCCGCCGCCGCCGAAGGCGGCCTTGATCGCGATCGGCAGTCCGTTCTGCTCGGCGAACGCGACGACCTCGTCGGACCCGGAGACCGGGTCCGGGGTGCCGGCCACCAGCGGGG
>NZ_JAHWGT010000151.1 GCF_020873895.1 Streptomyces sp. DH12
GTGACGTCGTTGCGGTTTCCGCCGGTCGCCACCGCGAGCGGGATGCCGGGCGGTCTTTGCTCCGAGGGCCGAGCCGTGCGGCCCTGCGGCACAAGACATGTGCAACCCCAGCCGAGGGTGGTGAGCGGGAGCGGGGCCTGTACGGGAGTTCGCCCTATGCGCTCGCTCGCGGCCGTATAGACCGGTCGGTGCCACTCTCGATCATGAGGGGACGCATAGACGGTCTACTGGTCCTAGGCCGGAGGCTCACCCCGGCCGATGGTCATGGACCAGTGCACCTCGGACGGAGCGGTCACGCCCACCGTGGGCTTCTCCGCTCCGGAGACGCCGATCTGGTTGGAGGTGGTCCTGGTCTCACCTGCCAGGCACTCCAACGGGAACGTCACGTTGACCGTCTTCACCACGACCGTGATCGTTCCAGCCGACACGTCAACAGCGCTCCTCCGGCACCTCGCTACGGAGAAGGAACGACCATGACGAACCACGCAGAACTCGACTACCTGAAGAACCTTGACTGGTTCTCCGACGGCCGAGTCGCCCACCGTGACAACGAGGACCTCAGCAGCCCTCCCTTCGATGTCAGCGAGCACGTCTGGACCTGCATCTTGAATGGCGCGGCCAGCGGCGAGTTCGACATCAGGACGCGTTGAGGAAGAGCATGAGCAGCCGCCTGCCGTGAACTGTCAGACGGGTGTTGCGATGGCACACGGAGACCTCCGGTGCGGTGCAGTCCTGGACGGCTTCACCACGCCGGAGGTCTTCGCCGTGATCAAGCCCGTCGGCGTCAGCAACGCTCTTGATCCGGACACCGGGAGCCGGGCACGAGCGCTCCCACCCCGGTCAGGTACGGCGGGCGCGGATCACGATGGTCGCGCCCGCCGCGACGGCGAGTGCGGCGGCG
>NZ_JAHWGT010001498.1 GCF_020873895.1 Streptomyces sp. DH12
CGCAGGTTCACCTCGTGCAGGTCCGCGTTGTGCGTGAGCATGATGACCTCGGCCAGCGCCTGGCGCTTCACCCGCTCGGGCAGCACGTCGTCCATCTGCCGCAGCAGTTCGTCCCAGGCGTCCTGCCAGCCGGGGCGGACGACGACGGGCGACAGGTTGAAGTGCACTTCGTAGCCCGCGTCGAGGAAGTCCGCGGCGGCGGCGATCCGCCGGTCCACCGGGCTGGTGCGCAGGTCCAGCAGTCGGGAGTCGCCGGCCGGCATCACCGAGAAGCGGATACGGGTCCGGCCGCGCGGGTCGAGCTCCAGCAGGTCCGGGTTGACGAACTTGGTGGCGAACGACGCCTTCGCGGTGGGCCAGTCGCGGAAGGCGCGGATCAGATCGGCGGTGTTGTCGCACACCAGG
>NZ_JAHWGT010001499.1 GCF_020873895.1 Streptomyces sp. DH12
CAGGCGGTCGGCGTACTCGTACTGGCCGATCAGGGGGTGGGCGAGCAGGGCGCGGAAGACGCGGTCCCGGCCGCCGTGCAGGGCCGCCTCCAGGGCCAGGTCCTCGTACGCCGTCACGTTCGCCATCAGGCCCGCGAAGAGGGGGTTCACCGGTGCGACGGGGAGCGGTACCGCGCCCTTCGGGGTGATCTTCGCCGGGACTTCCACGACCGAGTCGTCGGGGAGGGAGGAAGGTGAGCGTGCCGTTGTTGAGTGTGTTGACCACCTGGTGCCGCGAGCCCGCGTCGCGGAGGAGGGCCGCCGCCAGGTCCACCGCCGCCTCCGAGTAGTACGCCCCGCCCCGCTCGGCGAGGAGGGCCGGCTTCTCGTCGAGGGCGGGGTCCGCGTAGAGGGTGAGCAGTTCCT
>NZ_JAHWGT010001500.1 GCF_020873895.1 Streptomyces sp. DH12
TCGGCTACGCCTCCAACCCCTGGCAGCGGGTCTACACCCAGGCGCACGGCGCGCACGTCACCCTGCACACCACCGCGTCCGCCTACGCGGACTGGCTGACCGGTCTGGACGGGGTGCGGTCGGTCGCCGGCCCCTACCCCACCTCCTCGCTCACCCTCGCCTCGCAGGGCGGCCGGGCCTCCGTCGAGGTGCGCGGCACCCGGGACCGGCCCGAGGTGGGCCGCCCGATCGTCACCTCGGGACACTGGCTCGACCCGGCGACGCCCGACGGCGTGGTGCTGGAGAGCGGCCTGGCCCGCGCCCTGCTCACCGCCCCCGGCGACACCCTCACCGTGCCCGGCACCGCACGGCGGTTCACCGTGGTCGGCGTCGCGGACAGCGCCGAGCCGCGGTTCCGGCCCGGC
>NZ_JAHWGT010001501.1 GCF_020873895.1 Streptomyces sp. DH12
TAAGATGTGTATTAGAGTCAGGACGACGACTTCTTCGCGCTGGGCGGGCACTCGCTGCTCGCCACCCGGCTGATCAGCCGCATCCGCAGCGTCCTCGGCGCGGAGGTCTCGCTGCGGGACCTGTTCGAGCGCCCCACCCCGGCCGGCCTCGCGTCCCTCGCCGCCTCGGCCGGCGACGGACGCCGTCCCGCCCTGGCGCCCGCCGCCGAACGGCCCGACCCGCTCCCGCTGTCGTACGCCCAGCGCCGGCTGTGGTTCCTCGGCCGCCTCACGGACGACGACCCCGGCTACAACATGCCCGTGGGACTGCGCCTGACCGGCGCCCTGGACGCCGAGGCGCTCGCCGCCGCACTGGCCGACCTGACCGAGCGGCACGAGACGCTGCGCACCGTCTTCCCCGAGGG
>NZ_JAHWGT010001502.1 GCF_020873895.1 Streptomyces sp. DH12
CCGTACGGCGAGCGGGAGTCCGGCGCACAGGGACAGCAGCCACAGTGTGCCGCCGCCCGTCCCGCCGTCTGCGGCCGGCCTCAGCAGCGACACCTGCGGCAGGAGCGTGAAGGCGCAGGCCGCCGCCCCGTCCAGCACGATCGCACGTCTCCGGGACCCCTCACCCATGCCCTCGAACGTAGGCGGTCGCTCCGCGGCCCGTCCAACGGGCGGTGCGCCGAAGGCCCGTGTGTCGCGCCGCGTGGTGACCGTTTCGGTCAGGGTCGTCCGCCGCGCACCACGGCCGTCACGGGAGTGCCGTCCCGCGGGCCGCGCGCCCGGAGCCGCCCCCACCACCACCGACGCCGGAAAAGCGGCGGTTCGGCGGGCTCCGGCCGATACTCACCCCTCAGACGGAATAGCTT
>NZ_JAHWGT010001503.1 GCF_020873895.1 Streptomyces sp. DH12
GCTAGGGATCAACCTCGGCTACTGGGGCGCCGGGATGGACGCGGACAACCTCGCCGTGGCCCAGGAGGCGGACCGCCTCGGATACGCGGTCTGCTGGGCCGCCGAGGCCTACGGCTCCGACGCCGCCACCGTCCTCGCCTTCGTCGCGGCCCGCACCGAGCGCATCGACGTGGGCTCGGCCATCTTCCAGATCCCGGCCCGCCAGCCGGCCATGACCGCGATGACCGCGGCCACCCTCGACTCGCTGTCCGAGGGCCGCTTCCGCCTCGGTCTCGGCGTCTCCGGCCCCCAGGTCTCGGAGGGCTGGTACGGCGTCAAGTTCGA
Organism: Streptomyces sp. DH12; assembly: GCF_020873895.1. Classification (GTDB taxonomy): domain Bacteria; phylum Actinomycetota; class Actinomycetes; order Streptomycetales; family Streptomycetaceae; genus Streptomyces. The sequence goes on from NZ_JAHWGT010001503.1 coordinate 325, forward strand.
CAAGCCGCTGGCCCGCACCCGCGAGTACGTCGAGATCATCCGCAAGGCCATGACCCGCGAGCGCCTCTCCTTCGAGGGCG
>NZ_JAHWGT010001504.1 GCF_020873895.1 Streptomyces sp. DH12
AAGGGAGCGCGAACAGGGCCTCCTTCGCCGGTCCGTCGACCAGTTGCTCCCCGCCGGTCCCCGCCTCGCGGGCGACCGTGCCGGCGGCGGGGTCGCAGGACCAGAGCTGGTGGATGCCGGCCATGGCGATCCACACCCCGTCCCGCCACCAGGTGACGTCCCAGGGCGAGGAGAGGTTCACCTCCCGGGCCGGGCCGTCCGTCGCGTCCCCGCGGCGCCAGGGGGAGCCGGTGCCGGCGAGCGTGGTCACCTCGCCCGTCCCGGGGTCGAGGCGCCTCAGGGCATGGTTGACGGTGTCGGCGACGACCACCGCGCCGTCCGGGAGCAGGGCGAGCCCCTGCGGCTCCTGGAAGCGGGCCCGGCCGGACGGGCCGTCCACCAGTCCGCGCTCGCCGTCGCCGAAC
>NZ_JAHWGT010001505.1 GCF_020873895.1 Streptomyces sp. DH12
CGGGACCGCGAAGGTCCTCGCCCACGGCACCGGCCCTGGTGTGTCCGTCGACGGTCCGCTCCTGCGACCGGATCACGGCGGTCCTCATTGCCCTCTCCCCACGAACGTCATGGCTGCCACGCGACTGGGTCACCCGACTACCCCGGTTCCGCGGACCTATGCCCGTCGGTTTTCTCCGTGGCCGGAAGGCGCCGGACCGCTCGGGGGGACGCGGTGCGCACCGGCCGTCACACCTGCTCGTCCGATGGTACGGCCGCCGGTGCGGCACAGCCCCATCAGGGCGGAGGGAATCCGTCCGCTTTTCCGGCTTCACTCAGGGCGGAATCCCGCTCCCTTGCCCGCGGGAGCGGGATTCCTAGGCTGAGGACGTGACCGATCACACGCCGAACGAAGCCCGCGTCATT
>NZ_JAHWGT010001506.1 GCF_020873895.1 Streptomyces sp. DH12
GTCTACGCGGGCGCCCTCTCCTTCGACGCCAAGGTGCTGCGCGCCCTCTCGGGCACCACGGGCTGGGTGGGCCTCAGCGCGCGGGACGCCGCATGGCTGCACGACCGGCTGCGCGACGGCGACCAGATCGAACTCACGCCCGCGCGCTGAGAGTTCAGCTGACCAGCCCGCGCCGGTACGCGTAGACGACCGCCTGCACCCGATCCCGCAGGTGCAGCTTGGACAGGATGCGGGACACGAACGTCTTGACCGTCTCCTGGCTGATCACCAGCGCCGCCGCGATCTCGCTGTTGGACAGCCCGTCCGCGATGAGCCGCAGCACCTCCAGCTCACGCGGGGTCAGCGGAATCTCCCGGTCGCCGCGGTCGGAGGGCCGGATCCGGGAGGCGTACCGGCCCACGAGC
>NZ_JAHWGT010000152.1 GCF_020873895.1 Streptomyces sp. DH12
ATAAGAGACAGGTTCCTGGGCCGCGCCGAGGCCCGCGACGCGCTGAGCGACCACTACGCGCAGGAGCTGGGCGAGCCCTTCGCCACGGCCGGGCTCTGCTACTACCGCGACGGCCGGGACAGCGTCGCCTGGCACGGCGACCGGATCGGCCGGGGCGCCCGCGAGGACACCATGGTCGCCATCCTGTCCGTGGGCGCGCCCCGAGACCTGCTGCTGCGGCCCATGGGCGGCGGCGGGACCGTACGCCGGCCGCTGGGCCACGGCGACCTGGTCGTGATGGGCGGCTCCTGCCAGCGGACCTGGGAGCACTGCGTACCGAAGAGCACCAAGGCCGCCGGGCCGCGCGTCTCGGTCCAGTTCCGCCCGCGCGGGGTGAACTGACCCGCCGGAACCGTGGCGGAAGCCTGTCCTCCCCCTCCGCGCCTCCCCCACACTGGGTCCACTGGGCGCCCGCCACTCGGTCCGCCGCCGTGGCCCCGCCCGGTTCGCCCGGGAGCGGCTGCTGCGGCTGGGCGTCCCGCTGGTGTTCGGCACGGTCGTGCTGTGCCCCCTCCCCCAGTGGCTGCGGCTGCGCGCCGCCGACCCCGCGTACGACGAGCCGTACCTGGCCTTCTGGGGGCGGTTCCTGAGCGTGCGGCCGGACCCGGCGGACGTCCCGTTCGTCCTGGAGGGCGAGCACTTCGAGACCGGGCATCTGTGGTTCGTCGTGCTGCTGCTCACCTTCTGCCTGCTCCTCGCGCCTTTCACCGCGATCCTGACGGGCCGGGGCGACCGCGTGGCCGGGGCGGTGCGGCGCCGGCCCGTGCTGCTTCTGCTGACCGCGCTGCCGCTCGCCGCCGTGAACGCGCTGCTCGGCATGGAGGAGGACTACGCGGGCTGGTACCGCTGGGCCTACCT
>NZ_JAHWGT010001507.1 GCF_020873895.1 Streptomyces sp. DH12
GAGCACACCATCGTCCGCCCGCACGACCTGACCCGCCTCAACCGCGCGTTCTTCAGCGTCAACGGCTTCATCGGCATCGCGCTGTTCCTCTGCGCCCTCCTGGACCTGCTGGTACGCGGTCTGACCGTGTGAGCGGGCGGGGTCAGACGACCGGCACGCGGGGGTGCGTCGGGCGGCGGCGGAGGAGGAAGGCCGCCGCCACGCCCGCGGCCAGGCCGATCAGATGGCCCTGCCAGCTGACGCCGGACTGGGTGGGGGCGAGGCCCGCGAGGATCGAGCCGCCCCAGACCGCGGCCACCAGGACGCCGGCCAGCACGCCCAGCGGACGGCGCTCCACGAAGCCGCTGACCAGCAGATAGCCGAAGAGGCCGAAGATCAGGCCGGAGGCGCCCGCGGTGTTGCTG
>NZ_JAHWGT010001508.1 GCF_020873895.1 Streptomyces sp. DH12
TCCTTCACGGTGACGGTCACCGTCTGGACGCTGGGCTGGTCGTTGGTGACGTACCCGCTGTGGTTCTGGGTGCTCCCGATGTACGCGGGCCAGGACGGCATACAGCTGTACGGCGACGAGCAGCACTCGATCTACCTGGACAACCCGTTCGAGATCGCGGTGACGGCGGGCGTGGGTCTGCTGTTCACACTGGCCACGCCGTGGATCGTGCGGGCGCTGACGATGGTGGACCGGCTGATGGTGCACGGGCTGCTGGGCCCGTCGCGGCTGGCGACCCGGGTGGGGGAGCTGGAGTCGGACCGCGGGGTCGTGGTGGACACGGCGGCGGCGGACCTGCGGCGCATCGAGCGGGACCTGCACGACGGGGCGCAGGCCCGGCTGGTGAACCTGGCGATGGGGCTGGG
>NZ_JAHWGT010001509.1 GCF_020873895.1 Streptomyces sp. DH12
GAAGGTGCGCTGGCCGTGGGCGCGCCAGGCCTGGCGCAGCCGCAGGAAGACGCCGGGCGCCTCCTCCTCGGACTCGTAGCCGACCAACAGGACCGCCGGGGCCTTCTCCAGCGCCCGGTAGGTGACGCCGGTGCCGTCCAGGTCGACGCCGCGTCCCGCGACGCGCGCGGCGAGGAAGTCGGACTCCTCCGTGCTGTGCACGCGCGCACGGAAGTCGATGTCGTTGGTGGCGAGCGCGACCCGCGCGAACTTGCTGTACGCGTAGGCGTCCTCGACGGTCAGCCGGCCGCCGGTCAGCACACCGGTGCGGCCCCGCGAGGCCAGCAGGCCCTGCGCCGCGATCTGCAGCGCGTCCGGCCACGACGCCGGCTCCAGCTCGCCCTCCGGGTTGCGCACCAGCGGGG
>NZ_JAHWGT010001510.1 GCF_020873895.1 Streptomyces sp. DH12
CCACCAGGTCGTTCTCCAGGGCACGGCCGATGCGCATCACGCGGCCGAGCGAGAACTGGTGGAACGTCGTGGGACTGCGGTCGCCGTAGACCGGCGGCGCCCCCGCGCCACCACCGGGTCCCTGCTGCTGGGGGATGTGCGGCGCGTTCTGCTGCGAGACGCCCTGCTGCTGCGGCTGCTGCCAGCCCTGCTGGACGGGCGGCTGCGGCTGGGCGGGCGGCTGCTGCGCCCAGCCGGCGCCCGCGCCCTGGGCGGCGTACGGCTGCTGCGGCTGGGCCTGCGGCACGGTGGCGCCGACACCGGACAGCGTCACGCGCGGCCCGTCGTTCGCGTTGCCCAGGTTGAGCACCGTGTCGGCGGTGAACTCCAGGTGGTGGATCCGCTGCCCCTGCACGAAGGTGCCG
>NZ_JAHWGT010001511.1 GCF_020873895.1 Streptomyces sp. DH12
CCGTGATTTCGTGGTGACGGTCGATCGGACTGAGCAGGGCGGAGAGTTGACGGTGGGCGCGCCGGACATCTGGGCTCCTCGGCAGCGGACTGGGGTTCCCTCGCTGTGGACAAACGCCGACGATCTGCCGCCCCTCCCAGTGCAGGGCTTCGCGGAGGTGCGGCCAGATCGCGGCAAGGCCGGAGATCCCCGCGGCCACCAGCAACCCCGAAACCGGTTCCCGCCCGGGACGAGGAAGGCCCCGGCGATCAGGGCCTGTTGTGGAAGGGGCGTCGTCAGTCGTCGTTGAGGACTAGAGACCGGTGGGTCATGCGCTCGACTTGAGCGGTCAGCGCAAGGATTTCGTGCACCGCCTCGGCTTCTTCGGCGGCTGAGCCGTTCGCCAAGGCCTGGAGTTCCGGGG
>NZ_JAHWGT010001512.1 GCF_020873895.1 Streptomyces sp. DH12
GGAGTCGATGTTCTCGTACAGGTTGTGGTGGAACGTGACGTACCCGTTGGAGGTGTCGCTCTCGCTGGAGCCGATGAGGCCGCCGCGCCCGGAGTTGCGCAGGACGCTGTACGACAGCGTCACGTACTGGGTGTTGTCCTTCATGTCGAACAGGCCGTCGTAGCCCTCGGACTCACCGCCGGACGCCTCCAGCGTGACGTGGTCCACCCAGACGTTCCTGACACCGCTTTCCATGCCGATGGCGTCGCCGCCGTTCGACGTGGGCGAGCCGGACTTCTTGACGTTCCGGACGGTCACGTTCTGGATGATGATGTTCCTGGACTCCCGGATGTGGATGCCCAGTTGGTCGAAGACCGCGCCGTTGCCGACGCCGACGATGGTGACGTTGCTGATCTGCTTGAGC
>NZ_JAHWGT010001513.1 GCF_020873895.1 Streptomyces sp. DH12
GAGGCCTGGTCGTCGGCGCCGGAGAACAGCGCCACCGCCCCGTACCAGTCGGCCGGGTCGTCGCCGGCCGGCTCGCCCAGCCGGCGCTGCGCCTCGGCCAGCAGGGCGGCGCCGCCCGCCACGTTCGCCGCCGGGTCCTCGCGCAGCGTCTCCGCGTCCAGGCCGGTCAGCCGGGCCGCCCTCGGCAGGGTGGTCAGCCGGTCCGGCAGCTCGGCCGTGTCCAGGCCGAGCTCCGAGGGGCGCAGCGCGGGACGGGCGTCGTCGCCACGCGGGTCCTCGGACCCGCTCGCGTGGTGCCCGGCGGAGGCGAGCGCGGTACGCGCGTCGGTCAGGTGCATGGGCCCGTAGCCGCCGGTGACGCTCGGGGCGCCGCCGTGCGCGTCCCAGCGGGACTGCAGATAGG
>NZ_JAHWGT010001514.1 GCF_020873895.1 Streptomyces sp. DH12
CTCCGGCACCGAGTACGACTCCCTGAAACTGGCGGGCTGGGCTCAGGACTTTCAGGACGCGCGAGCTGCTGCCAATATCGTCGCCATGGGCGACGACGCCTCTCCCGAGGAGATCGCCCGCCTGAACAAGTACTTCGAGAACAACAGGGGCGATCGGTACTTCGCCGAGCGCTTCGCCCTAGAGGTTGGTGTCAAGGGCAACTTGGAGTACTGGGTCGACATGGGCGACCCGAGCGACGGCTCCCGACTGGGCGTGGACCATCCCAAGGAGATCAAGGAACTCCAGAAGAACTGGAGTCTGACGCTGGCTGCGGCGACCCACTCGAACAGCCCGGCCATGGATCAGTGGAAAGCTGACGTAATCAAAGCCGGTGATGACATGGTACGGAGTCGTGGCACCTCC
>NZ_JAHWGT010001515.1 GCF_020873895.1 Streptomyces sp. DH12
TTCCCGAACACCAGCCCGTACACGGTCAGCAGGTCGATCAGCGGGGCGAGCAGCGGCGTGAGGATCTGGAACACCGCCAGCAACGGCAGCCCCACCCGCCCGAACCGCCCGGCGTGCCCCCGCTCGACGAGGGCGTGCCGGTGCTTCCAAGCGGCCTGCATCGTGCCGTAGCTCCACCGGTACCGCTGGCGCCAGAGCTGCCGCAGGGACCCCGGCGCCTCGGTTCGGGCGACGGCGTGCTCGGCGTAGCGCACCTCCCAGCCGGCCCGGTGCAGGGCCATGGTGAGGTCGGTGTCCTCGGCGAGCGTGTCCCCGCTGAGCATCCCGGCCTCGCGCAGGGCCCGGACGCGGAAGGCCCCGACCGCGCCGGGCACGGTCGGCATGCAGTGCAGCAGGTCGTACA
>NZ_JAHWGT010001516.1 GCF_020873895.1 Streptomyces sp. DH12
TCGTAGTCGTCTTTCTGTTTGGAAGAGAAGCGGGAAAGCCGCCCTCCGGACCGGTCAGGCAGCGCACCTCCACCTGAATGGCCTCTGTCCTACCTGCTTGCGCATCTTTCGGTCATGAGAACGCGAGACCGATGCGACAGTCCGTCACTTCTTCCGACGCTTTCCACGAATGCGCTGGGAGGCAGCTTCACGCCTACCGTAGTTCCTCTGCCACTTGATTTTTCGGCTCGTCCAGTAATGCGAGCCGGTCAAATGCCAGTAACGGCATTCTGGGCACCGGTAGATGCGATCCGGAATGATGTCCAGCATCGGCTGCTTGATCATCCAGATCCTGGCCTCGGATTCAGTATGGAACGACGCTTTTCCTGTCGCTGGACATCTCGGCAAGGTAATCGCACTATAC
>NZ_JAHWGT010000153.1 GCF_020873895.1 Streptomyces sp. DH12
TTGCCCTTCTTGTCGGTGATCTTGGCGCGGAAGGAGATCGCCTTGCCCTTCGCGGGGTTCTTGACGGTGATCTTGCCCTTCGTGACCGTGGTCTTCTTCCAGGTCTTGCCGCCGTTGTAGGAGACGTAGACCGCCAGGGACTTGAGGTTCTTGCCCTGGGCGGCGCCCTCCACGACGACCGGGAAGGTGGCCTTCTTGCCGGCCGCGACCTTGCTGTCCAGCCCCGTGACCGCGGCGAACCGGGCCGAGGAGACGGGCAGCTGCTTCTCGCCCGACGTCTTCTTGGACCGGAAGGTCCAGCTCGCGTCGATGCGGGTGGACGCGGCGGCGACCTTGGCGCTCCGCTTGACCGAGGTGGTCAGCCGGTAGGCGGCGTCACCGGACGGGACGGTGAAGCCCTCCTCGCCGAACAGCGGGTCGTTGTTGGAGCCGACCTTCTTGCCGTTGCGGTAGAGGGTCGTGACGGCGGACGAGAACTCCGAGGAGCCCGCGTGCCCCTTGCCGTCGGCGAACAGCGGGATCACGCCGTAGATGCTGTTGCCGTCGCGGAAGACGCCGTAGGACGAGGTGAGACGCGGCCCGAAGACGGCCGTGTTCACGGTCTCCTTGTAGGTCTTGCCGCCCTTGTAGGTCTTGCCGACGCCGATCGTGTAGCCGGCGTCGTAGATGGGCCAGCCCTCGTTGTCGACCCCGCCGAGCTGCTCGAAGTCGAGGTCCCACGTCACGCCGTTGACCGTGGACAGGTACAGCGTGCGGGTGCTGGGGAGCTTCTGCTCCTGGGAGAAGCCGGACGCGCCCGAGCTGCCGGGCAGCCAGCCGAACGCGGTGACGGCGCCCTTCTTGCCACTGGCCGCGGCGCCCATGCCGACCTGGACGGTGGCGAACTCCTTGGC
>NZ_JAHWGT010001517.1 GCF_020873895.1 Streptomyces sp. DH12
GACTACCTGAAGTCCAACGCCAAGCACCGCCGCTACAAGGTGCGCCGCAGCGGCAGCTCCCCCGACGCCTACTCCCCCGAGGTCATGGAGCTGCTCAGCCCGCTCTTCGACGCGCGCGAGGAGTATCTGGCGGCCGCCTTCGAGACGGTCGAGGAGACCTGGGGCGGTGTGGACACCTACCTGGAGCAGGGGCTCGGGCTCACGCCGGCCCACCGGGAGCGGCTGCACGAGCGTCTGCTCGACTGACGTCCGCGTCCGCCGCCGCGGCCGTTACTTCTTCGGCGCGATCTCGAAGAGGAAGTAGATGAAGGCGGCGAAGAGGTGCCCGACCACGACGTAGACGAACAGCCGGACCCACAGGGCCCGCGGGAACTTCTCCTCCATGTCCTTGCCGCTCATGGGG
>NZ_JAHWGT010001518.1 GCF_020873895.1 Streptomyces sp. DH12
GTAAAGGTGCGTGGCTGGTCGCGGGAGCCGTCGTCGTGACCTGCATGATGCTCCTCGGCCCCAGCACGCCCGCGGGCGCCCCGTTCGCCCGGACGGTGCCGGTCGACGCCGCGAAGGACGTGGTGCCCAACCGGATCATGACGTGGAACCTGTGCAACCCGTGCGACGAGAGCAACGTCGACCGGGCCGCGGAGATCGCCGCGTACGCGCCGCAGGTCGTCGGCCTCCAGGAGGCCTGTGTACGGGACGTCGAGCGGATCCGGGACCACCTGGCCCATCTGCACGGGCTGGACTACCACGTCGAGTACGGCCCGGTGCTGCGCAGTTGGAGCCGCTGCGGCGGCGCCCCGTGGCGGCCGGGAGGTTACGGGCAGGCGCTGCTGTCGGCGGCGCCGATGACCG
>NZ_JAHWGT010001519.1 GCF_020873895.1 Streptomyces sp. DH12
CACCCTCCCCGGTGTCGGCCCGGTCCACGCCCAGCACATCGTCGACTACCGCACCCGTAACGGCGGTTTCCGTTCGGTGGACGAGCTGCGGGAGGTCAACGGCATCGGCGACCGCCGCTTCGCCGACCTGCGCGACCTCGTGCGGCCATGAGCACCCGCACACGCGTCGGCCAGGACGTCACGGCCGGGCGGCCGGGCGCCTCCCGTCCACGGCAGGAGGGACCGGCCGACCTCCGGCTGGTCCCTCCTGCCCTCGCCGCCTGGGCCACGGCGGCGGTGACACTCCACGCCCCGCCCGGCTGGGCCGTCGCCGCCGTGGCCGTCCCGGCCCTGGTCGCCGCCGTTCTCCTGACGGCGCACAGCCGCCTGCTCCTGGCGCACCGACGCCCGACGGAGCGGGCG
>NZ_JAHWGT010001520.1 GCF_020873895.1 Streptomyces sp. DH12
GCCGAGCAGATCGAGGAACTCACCGCGCGCATGCGCGCAGCCGCCGCCGACCTGCAGTTCGAGATCGCGGCACGGCTGCGCGACGAGGTGTCCGAGATGAAGAAGGAACTGAGGCAGATGCAGGAGGCGGGCCTGTCCTGACCTCCGCACACGGAATGTGTTGCAAGACCGACACAAAGTGTGGACCGGGGTACGTCGCTGTCAGTGCACCTGCGTAGGGTTCTGGTCAACCGCGGTCTTCGCGGCAACAGGGGACGTCCGAGAGGGGAATCAGCGCGTGACCGTCAACATGACCAAGGGTCAGGCCATCAGTCTGCAGAAGAACGACGGCGGCAGCCTGACCGCGGTGCGCATGGGTCTCGGCTGGCAGGCGGCCCCCCGGCGTGGCCTGTTCGGCACCCG
>NZ_JAHWGT010001521.1 GCF_020873895.1 Streptomyces sp. DH12
CGTACGCGTAGTTCAGCGCCGCGTTCTCGTTGCCCGGGTTGCCGAGCTGCTGGGGGAGGCCGCTCGCGGGCTCGGGCGCGGTCTGCGCCACGTAGCCGCCGAGCACGTCGGCGTCCAGCCGCTCCGCCTCCCGCTCGCTGTTGATCAGCATGATCTGCCGGTCCGGCAGGCCTTCGAGGTCCTTGATGCCGCTGGCCTCGGTCGTCTCGTCCGGCATCAGCCGGCCGGTGATCGTGGTCTCGCCGCGCGGCGGCGCGGGCACCTTCGGGAACTCGGTCTGGCTCGGGCCGTCGGCGGGGATCCAGCCGCGGTTGACCAGCAGCACCTTGCCGTCGTCCAGGACGAAGGGGGTCAGGACGTGGAAGCCGATCTCCTCGTCGGCGTTGGTGCGGCGGCGCACCA
>NZ_JAHWGT010001522.1 GCF_020873895.1 Streptomyces sp. DH12
GCCCCCTGGTGCCCCCGCTGCGGCACCGGCCTGTCCGACCACGAGCTGGCGCAGGGCTACGAGACGGTCGTCGACCCGTCGGTCTACGTCCGCTTCCCGCTGACATCCGGCCCGCTGGCCGGCGAGGCGGCCCTGCTGGTGAGGACGACCACCCCGTGGACCCTGGTGTCCAACACGGCGGTCGCCGCCCACCCCGACGTGGTTTACGTCGTCGCGACGAACGGCGAGGAGAAGCTGGTCGTCGCCGAGCCGCTGGTCGAGAAGGCCCTCGGCGAGGGCTGGGAGACCACCGGCCAGACCTTCACGGGCGCGGAGATGGAGCGCTGGACGTACCAGCGACCCTTCGAGCTGGTGGAGTTCCCGAGCGTCAGCGAGGGAACCAATGAGCACAGCCCGGCCGAG
>NZ_JAHWGT010001523.1 GCF_020873895.1 Streptomyces sp. DH12
TTCTTCCTGGGGATCAGCGCGGTGTGCGGGATCGGGATGCCCATGGGGTGGCGGAAGATGGCGGTAACCGCGAACCAGTCCGCGAGGCCGCCGACCATGCCAGCCTCGGCGCCCGCGCGCACATAGCCCACCCACGTCGGGGCGTCGGGGTTGTGGTGCTGCCACCAGGAGCACGCGAAGAAGATGACTGCGGCGAGGATGAGCAGGCCGGTGACGCCCCACTGGTACTTACGCAGGGTGCGGCGGCGCTCGGCGACGTCGGCTGGGTTGGGGCATGGGACGGCGATGGTCATTGGTACTCCTTGGTCGAACCTAGAGACTAACCCTGTTATGTCCCTAGAGACTAACGAAGCCCCCGCGCCACGAGGGCTGCGGGGGCGTCCGGTGCACAGAAACTAGTTG
>NZ_JAHWGT010001524.1 GCF_020873895.1 Streptomyces sp. DH12
GTCTCGTCGCGGTCCTCGAGGAAGTTGGCGCTTCTGATGTGCTCCAGGTAGACCACGTCGGGCAGGTCGAGGCCACCGAAGCGCAGATAGGTCACCGGGATGGCGGGGGCCGAGGCGTTGGAGACGTTCAGCGGGACGATCTGCAGCGTGACGTTGGGCCGCGCGGCCATCTTCGCGAGATGGTCGAGCTGGTCGCGCATCACGGCGCGGTCGCCGAGGACGCGCAGCAGGACCGACTCGTCGATGACGGCCCACAGCTGCGGGGCGTCCTCGCGGAGCAGCAGCTGGGCGCGGCGCATGCGCAGCTCGACCCGGCGCTGCACCTCGCTCGCCGAGGCGTTGGGCAGTCCGCGCTCGACGACCGCGCGGGTGTAGTCGGCGGTCTGCAGCAGCCCGGGGACG
>NZ_JAHWGT010001525.1 GCF_020873895.1 Streptomyces sp. DH12
TCGGCGTCGATGAGGACCCCGACCACCATGTTCAATCCCATGGCGGGATCTTGCCATCGGCGATCTGGCGACCACTCGTTGCCCTGCTGCCGAGGTCACGCTGCCTGGCCGTAGGTGTCGGCCTCCGGCCGCCCGCCTCCGCGCACTCTGGAGGCAAGACCTTCCACGTGTGACCAAAGGTAAGCGCAGCGCTTGGGGCCTTGACGGAAGACTTCCACGAGAAGACCCAGGCCGACTCGGTCGCTCAGTGAGGTCGTCATGGAGGGGTGCCCCTCTGAGGCCTCGATGAAGGCAGACATCGACAACGCCGTAGCCGACACCGGCACCGTGCTGGCACAAATCCTTTCACTCGCGCCGAACGCGCGACGATCTCGCATGTCATCCTGAACGACATGGCCGAGT
>NZ_JAHWGT010001526.1 GCF_020873895.1 Streptomyces sp. DH12
GTATAAATCCGTCATAGCAGAATCAAAGACCGATGTGTCTTCCAACAAATCTGAGGAGAACTCATTTACAAGAGGTGATTCATCATTTTGAACATATTTAATATTTAAATCTTCTATAAACACAAACTGATTTTCATTTTCTCTTCATACTCTGTAATCATCTCTTTAACTTGAACCAAGTCTTGTGGTGCAATAAAATCTTCACTATTTACGCGTACATTTAATCTATAGAAAGCTTTACCTTCAGGTCTTACTTTATCTTTGAAAGACTGTATATCTTCGTATAGCTCTTGTTTAGACGTATGATTAGTATCAATAGTTGCTTCCTCAAATTTAATAAATTGAGTAGGATAAAATTGTGTTGTTAAATTAAGATGATCTCCTTCAATTAATAAACAACCT
>NZ_JAHWGT010000154.1 GCF_020873895.1 Streptomyces sp. DH12
AGGAAGGCTCCGGATGTCTCATCACATTGCTCCTCTGGTCGTCGTCATGGGCGTTTCGGGCTCGGGGAAGACCACGGTGGGCCGACTGCTGGCACGGCACCTCGGCGTTCCGTACGCCGAGGGAGACGACTTCCACCCCGCATCCAACGTGGCGAAGATGCGGGCGGGCCACCCCCTCGACGACGAGGACCGCCGCCCCTGGCTGGACGAGATCGCACGATGGCTGGCCGGCCACGCGGGCAGCGGAGGCGTGGTGGCGTGCTCGGCGCTCAAGCGCCGCTACCGCGCCAGGCTGGCCTCCGCCGCACCGCGCGTCTTCTTCCTCCACCTCGACGGCTCGCCCGAGCTGATCGCCGCACGGATCACCGCGCGACAGGGCCATTTCATGCCGCCCGAGCTGCTCCGTACGCAGTTCGCCGACTTCGAACCACTGGGCGACGACGAAGCGGGCTCGGCCATCCCGATCGACGGTACGCCGCAGGAGACGGCGGCTCTCGCTCATGCCGCCGTCACCTCGGCCTGACGCTCATACCGCAGCCCGTCGGCGGCTCGCCGTCAGGCACGACGCCATATGGGCTTCAGCGGGGGACTGCTCCACCGCCACCTCCTCAGCAGTCACCGGGCGGTCCGGAGCAGCCCGAGGACGCTTCACTGGCCCTGACGAAGCCTCTGGACGTGGCGGTGGGTGATCAGACAGACGGCGAGGCTGAGGAAGGCCTCGTGGATGTCGTCGCGTCGTTCCCGCCGGATGCGTAGGCGGCGGAAGCCGTGCAGCCGAGCGATGGTCCGCTCGACGACCCGGCGGGAGGTGCCCAGGCCGGTGCCGTGGGGCTGGCCTCGTTCGGCGATCGCCGGTCGGATGCCGCGCTGCCGCAGGAGCCGGCGGTACTT
>NZ_JAHWGT010001527.1 GCF_020873895.1 Streptomyces sp. DH12
CCACTTCGGCAGGGTCGCCCCGCGCAGCGATCCGGACGGGCGGGTGTCGTTGAGTGCGTGGCTCATGCGGTGGCCCCCGAGTACTCCTTGCGGCGGGCGATGATCAGCCGGGCCGCGCCGTTGACCAGCAGCGTGATGACGAACAGCACGAGACCGGAGGCGATCAGCGCGTCCCGGCCCATCTCGGTGGCCTCGTTGAACTTGCTGGCGATGTTCTGGGCGAAGGTGCCGCCGCCCGGGTCGAGCAGGCTGGCGTTGATCGTGAAGCTCGGGGACAGGACCATGGCGACGGCCATGGTCTCGCCGAGGGCGCGGCCGAGGCCCAGCATCGACGCGGAGATCACGCCGGAGCGGCCGAACGGCAGCACCGACATGCGGATGACCTCCCAGCGGGTGGCGCCG
>NZ_JAHWGT010001528.1 GCF_020873895.1 Streptomyces sp. DH12
GACCACCGTACATTTTCACGCCAAGGCGTTTACTTTCGGAATCGCGGCCGTTACGGGTAGAACCGCCAGCTTTTTTGTGTGCCATGAGTCAATACTCCTATAAAGGATCGGGGCCGACGAATCAGGCCTGGATACCGGTGATTTTGATCTCAGTGAACCACTGACGGTGGCCCTGACGCTTCATGTGGTGCTTACGACGGCGGAACTTGATGATGCGCACTTTATCGTGACGGCCTTGCGACACGACTTCGGCAACCACTTTAGCGCCGTCTACGACCGGAGCGCCGATTTTAACGTCGTCGCCGTTGCCGATCAGCAGAACGCGATCGAAAGTCACGGCTTCGCCAGTGGCGACTTCGAGCTTCTCGATCTTGAGGAATTCGCCTTCGGTGACTTTGTAT
>NZ_JAHWGT010001529.1 GCF_020873895.1 Streptomyces sp. DH12
CACACCGGGGGTGCGGCGGGCGCCGGCGAGGGCACGCAGGGTGGACTCCCAGTCGAGCACCGGGGAGTCCAGGAGCAGCCCGGCGACGCGTTCGCGCAGTTCCGAGCGGGCGGCGGCGCGCAGCGCCATGGTCGCGCCGGTGGACCAGCCGTAGAGCACCACCTTGCGGGCGCCGGAGTCGACCGCGTGCCGCAGCACGGCGTCGAGGTCGCGCCACTCGGTCTCGCCGAGGTGGTTGAGCCCGTCCGGGGAGCGGGGCGCCTCCGGGTCGCCCCGGTAGGCGGGGACGAGGACCGGGAACTGGTTGCGGCGCAGGGCGTCGAGGACGTTGAGGACGTGTTCGCGGGTGGCGCCGAGGCCGTGCACGGCGATCACCCAGGTGTCCCGGGCGCCCGGGACGA
>NZ_JAHWGT010001530.1 GCF_020873895.1 Streptomyces sp. DH12
CCACCCAGGGCCGCGCGGTCACCGACGCCCTGAAGGCCGACGAGAGCCCGTCCCCCACCGACAAGGCCAGCCCCTCCCCGTCCGCGACGGGCGGCGCGTCGGACCCCGACGCCAAGCTCCAGGCCGAGTACGCCAAGCTCGACTGCACCAAGGAGAGCGTCCGCGCCACGGCCGGTGACGGCGCCAAGGCCACCGAGTCCACCGTCGCCTGCGGCCAGAACTCCGAGGGCCAGTGGCAGAAGTACATCCTCGGCCCGGCCGCCGTCGACGGCACCGACGTCGACGAGGCCGACGCCGTCCTGAACACCACGTCCGGCGCCGGCTGGACCGTGACCATGAAGTTCACGGGTGAGGGCTCCAAGAAGTTCGCCGACATCACCGGCCAGCTCGCGCAGAAGCAG
>NZ_JAHWGT010001531.1 GCF_020873895.1 Streptomyces sp. DH12
GCTGATCTCCACCCTCGCCCGGCGCGAGGCGGTCGACACCGGCCGCGCGCAGCCCGCCGCGACCGTCCGGCACCGGCATCTGGCCGAGCGGCCGCTGGTGTTCGTGCCGCTCAACACCGCCGGTGAGGCGGGCGCCCCGCTCGGCGCGCTGGTGGGCTGCGACCGGGACGCGCCGCGGCTGCTGGTGGTGCCGCAGCCGCGCGACCGCGAGCTGCGGTTCGCGTTCCTCGCCGAGCTCGCGGACGTGGTCCTGCCGTACCTGGACGGGTTCGCGGACGCCGTGGAGGCGGCCGAGCGCTCGGAGACCGACCCGGAGACCGGCAGGCGGGTCAAGGTCGAGGTCGAGCTGTGCGCGGACGCGCCCCAGATGATCGTGCCGAGCCGGGCCGGCGTCGACCTGG
>NZ_JAHWGT010001532.1 GCF_020873895.1 Streptomyces sp. DH12
GTGTCCTGATCGCAGCTGTTCAGGCCACGTCGTTCAGCGATCTTTCCCAGCTGCTGGTCGATCGGCCGCGTGTGACCAGCACAGCAGGTGTATGCGTCACGCGCAGTCCGGCACGGCTGATGCTCTCCGGTCCATCCTGGATGACGGCGCGAGCTTGGATGCAGTGATGGCGGAGGAACAGCAATGTCTCAAACCGTTCTCCGGGCTGAGACCGTCGGACCATTCGATGCCCTGTGACAACAGGGACAGCCCTTGGGCGAGTTCGTTGAGAATGACGTCGCTTTCGGTCATGACTGCCTTCCGTTGGACAGGCGGCGCTCCGCCGCGGTGACCAGGATCCCGAGCAGCACCGCAAGATCGGCCGCGCCGTCGGCGTCGTCGGCCCAGCGGGTGGCTTGCAG
>NZ_JAHWGT010001533.1 GCF_020873895.1 Streptomyces sp. DH12
TGCCCCCGTACGCCAGCGAGGCGACCCGGCTGCTGTGCGCGGGGACCTACCTGGACCCCGGCTACCGCGACCGTGTCATCGAGGAGCTCTACCTCCACGAACAGCGGGTCGTCGCGCCCTCGCTCGGCTTCGACGCCGCCCGCGTCCTCGCCCACGCGCTGCGCGCCCGGCGCCTGGAGACGCTGTGGGCGGCCGCCGTCGTCGGCCTGTGGATCGTCGGCACCCTGATCAGCGGCAACCTGCTCCTCTACTTCGTCTGGCCCAGCCTGCTGCTCGCCGTCGCGCCCCTGCTGCGCGGCCGTGACGCCCGGCCGCCGTGGTACCGCTCGCTCAGCGCGTTCCTGGCCCGCGGGGGCGGACGCGTCTTCACCGCGTTCGCGTTCTTCACCGTGTAGTCCGTG
>NZ_JAHWGT010001534.1 GCF_020873895.1 Streptomyces sp. DH12
TCGATGCCCAGTGCGGCCAGGTCCTCGCGCGGACCGATCCCGGAGTGCAGCAGCAGCCGGGGCGTGTCCACCGCGCCCGCGCAGACGATGACCTCACGGGCGGCGCGCAGCAGGATCTCCTCGCCGTCCTTCGTCCGCACGTGTACGCCGGTGGCCCGGGTCCCGTCGAACTCCAGCCGGTACGCCCACGTCTCCAGCATGATCCGCAGGTTGGGGCGGTCGCCGGCCTCGATGTGCGGGTGGAGGTAGGCGACCGAGGCGGAGGAGCGCTTGTTGTTCTCCGGGTGGTAGGCGAGGTCGAAGAAGCCGACGCCCTCGTGGAAGGGCTTGCTGTTGAAGCTGTCCACGCGCGGGACCCCGGCCGCCGCCTGGGCGGCGTCGACGAAGTCGCGGGCGATGGC
>NZ_JAHWGT010001535.1 GCF_020873895.1 Streptomyces sp. DH12
CCGCGCGCCCGACATCCGCTCGGGGGCGGTGTACTCGGGCGAGCCGACGAACGACCCGCTCTCGGTGAGCGTGGTCGAGCCCGGCATCTGGGCGATGCCGAAATCGGTGAGCAGCACCCGGTCGGTGCCGTTCTCCAGCAGCACGTTGGCGGGCTTGAGATCGCGGTGCAGCACCCCTGCGGCGTGCGCGGCGCGCAGCGCGCCCAGCAGGTCGACGCCGATCCGCGCGGCCTCCGCGGCGTCCACCGGCCCGTCGGCGGCCACCCGGTCGGCGAGGGACGGACCGTCGATCAACTCCAGGACGATGTAAGGGCGTTCGTTGTCCTCGACGACGTCGTGCACGACGATGATGTTCGGGTGGCTGAGCTGGGCCAGGGCGCGCGCCTCGCGCAGGGTGCGTT
>NZ_JAHWGT010001536.1 GCF_020873895.1 Streptomyces sp. DH12
GACGAGTGGAATCTCGCCGGGATACGCAGTCCTGAGAGCGGCGGTGCCCGTACAGGCGGTATGCCTCATGGCCGTTGCTTCGGTCGGGGCGTGTTCTGGTGCTGACTCGGTCGTTGATCGGGCATGAAGATTAAGTGGGTGGTCCGGTCGGATGGACCAACTGTGTCTAAAGGCAGTCGGCTCTCGGCCTGCCGCGGCCGTCGATTCCCGTCGCCCAGCCGTTTCACACCTGAGTGCCAGAACCTGCTGCGAGACATGTCCGTGCGGGGCGGCAAGCGGCTACGGGTGGCGCTCATCTACGACGCGGCCCGCCTGGTGACCCCCGATCCGGTGCCCGGCCTGGAGGAGGCCGCTCTGAGCATCGAACTGTTGCAGACGTTCGGGCTGGTCCACGACGACAT
>NZ_JAHWGT010000155.1 GCF_020873895.1 Streptomyces sp. DH12
GCACGGCCCGGCGACCCACGGCCACGACGCGGCGGCACGGCGGGAGGGTACGCAGCACGGCACACCGACGACGTCGACGCAGCCAGCCGACCAGTTGTTCTCGGCCGCCGTGCGCGGCGTCCACCCGGGCGGCCAGCCACAGGATGTCCGCGATCTCGTCCGGTCCTGCGTCCGGACCGCCGTCGGCGAAGGCGGCGAGCAGTTCCTCGATCACCGGGCGGCCCGGGGAGTGCGGACGGAGCTCATGCCGACGGCCCGGTGAGGTGGTGCATCACGGTGGCGAGGAAACGTTCGCGGTCCTCCTCGCCGGTCCACGCCCTGCTGAGCCTGAGCTGGATCGCGTTGAGGAGCTGGTCGGTGGCCAGGTCGCCGTCCGCGCTGCGGTCGATGAAGGTCCGGACGAGCTGCCGGTACTCGTCGTGCTCGGCGATGTCCACGCCGAGCCGGCCACGGATGATGCGGGCCAGCTTCTCCGCGTCCGGCGCCTGCAGATGGAGGCGGACACAGCGGCGCAGGAAGGCTGGCGGGAAGTCCCGTTCACCGTTGCTGGTCAGGACGACGACGGGGAAGTGTCGGCACTGGACCCGACCCCTTTCGATCGTGACCCGCTCGCCCTCGGCATCGTCGGTCGCGATCTCCATTGTGGGCTCCTCGCCCGCCATGCGGGCGAGTTCGGGGATGGTGAAGCCACCGTCCTCGAAGACGGTGAGCAGGTCGCCGGGCAGGTCGATGTCGCTCTTGTCGATCTCGTCCACCAGCAGCACCCTGGGCCGGTCCTGCGGCAGCAGGGCCGTTCCCAGCGGTCCGAGCCGCAGGAAGCGGGAGATGGACGCGGCACTCGGCGGCGCGACGTGGTCCGCGCGGGACCACCGAAGGCCGCCTTCGGAG
>NZ_JAHWGT010001537.1 GCF_020873895.1 Streptomyces sp. DH12
GTACGAGATCGTGCGCGTGCCCTTCACCCGGGTCGGCATCGCCTCCGTCCACCTCGTACCGCTGTCCCTGCGGCACTACCTCGACGGCAACATCGAGGGCGTGCGTGCGCTGCACGCCTCCGACCTGGGCTGATCCCGGCTTGGACGGGATGGCCAAAAGCACGTACACATCTACGGAAACAGGTGGACGCCGAAGGCTCCGGTCGGACAGCCTGACCTGCGTGCCGACACCTTCTCTCGACTCCCTGCCCATCCGCCGTCTGACGCTCCGCGATCTCACCGCCTGCGCCGACCTGTCCGAGGACCGGGGGTGGCCCCGGGAGGAGCACAAGTGGGGACTCCTTCTCGCGGCCGGACGCGGCCACGGCGTCGAAGCCCCCGACGGCGGTCTGGCGGCCGC
>NZ_JAHWGT010001538.1 GCF_020873895.1 Streptomyces sp. DH12
CCATTACCTCACCAACAAGCTGATAGGCCGCGGGCTCATCCTGCACCGCCGGAGCTTTCGAACCGCTTGGATGCCCAAGCGGGTCAGTATCCGGTATTAGACCCCGTTTCCAGGGCTTGTCCCAGAGTGCAGGGCAGATTGCCCACGTGTTACTCACCCGTTCGCCACTAATCCCCACCGAAGTGGTTCATCGTTCGACTTGCATGTGTTAAGCACGCCGCCAGCGTTCGTCCTGAGCCAGGATCAAACTCTCCGTGAATGTTTACCCGTGATCGGGTGCACACATCACGAGAGCGGAACATCGGGAGGAATAGTCCCGACGTTCACAGCGTCCTCGCTGTGTTTTCTTCAAAGGAACCTCGACCATCCGAAACCGGATGGACGGGGTATCAACATATCT
>NZ_JAHWGT010001539.1 GCF_020873895.1 Streptomyces sp. DH12
GCCGCGGCCGCCACGTCGAGCGGGTCCGCGGCCGGGGGCGGGGAGCCGGAGTCGAGGGCGCCGGTCAGTTCCGGCTCGGCCTCTCTGAGCTTCTCCCCGATCCGCTGGCGGAACAGCGGATCGGTCTCCAGCGCCGCCGCCATCGCGTTCCCGGCGAACTTGGCGCGGCGGCTCGGGGTGAACCGGGCGTACTGCCTCAGCTGCGCGGGCAGCTCGACGACGGTGAGTCCGCCGAAGCCGTCCGCGACGATCTGGACGACCTTGCGGCGCACCCCGTCGGGCAGCGGACGGTCGAGCACCTCGGCGGCGCCGTCCTGCGGCCCCCCGCCCGTGGTCTCCACCATCCGTCACACCCCAATGCCTGTGTGCGGCCCCGTCCGCGGGGCCGCCGTCAGCGGGG
>NZ_JAHWGT010001540.1 GCF_020873895.1 Streptomyces sp. DH12
CCAGCACGACCGGACGCCCGTCGTCGTAGACGACGCCCTTCCGCAACTGGAACCCGCGCACCGATGTGCCGCGCGTCCCGGGCGCCGCCCGGTGCACCGCGCCCAGCAGACCTCCCTCGGCCGCGGTGGCGGGCAGCACCGGCACCCCGCCGATCGAGAGGTCCGCGATCACCGCGTCGGCCGCCGTGGCCGCCATGGCGCGGCGCAGCACCAGCCCGCCGGCCGGCAGCGGAGCCGGCTCGCGCGCGGACAGCGGGTTCCTCGGCCCGACCACGCACACCGTGTCGGCGGCGCGCTCCGCGGAGAACTGCTCCACGAAGTACCGCACGCCCTCCTCGACCGGGATCAGCGTCACGCCCCGCTCGGCGAACATCTTCTCCAGCGCCGGGGTGACCATGCC
>NZ_JAHWGT010001541.1 GCF_020873895.1 Streptomyces sp. DH12
GTCCTGGCGGGCAAGAACCGCTGCACCTCGCGCGACGCGTGGTCGCAGCGTCACGCCGCCCCCGTGCGTACCACACCCGTGGCACCGCGGCCACTTTAGTCACTTGTCGTGAGGGTTCCAACTGCAAAGTGAGGACAGGCCAGTTCATGGCGGGTACCGTCCGGCCGTAACCGTGTGATCCGGTCATCCGGGAGTGTCCCCGCGGAGGCTCCCAGTACGGTGACCCTGGATCGTTGGTACGTCACGAAAGGACACCGTTCCGCCATGGCAGAGCTGCCGGACCAGGGGCACGAGACGCCCGAGGAGATCAAGGCGCGCAAGGAGCGCGAGCGGGACGAGCTGTACGCGCTGGACATCTCCGGCGTCGAGTGGCACAGCGCCCCGGGCACGGAGACGCACG
>NZ_JAHWGT010001542.1 GCF_020873895.1 Streptomyces sp. DH12
GCCCGGGGCTCAGCTCGCCGTGGGTGACGGCCTCCGCGTGCGCCGCGTCCAGCACGTCGAGCAGGTCCAGGCCGACGCGCGCCGCCCGCGCGGGCGTGAAGGTGCCGTGCTGGAGCAGGACCTCGTCCAGCGGGGTGCCGTCGATCCAGGCGGTGACCGTCCACAGGCAGCCGCCCTCACCAACCGCGTCGACGACGCCCGCGATCCGGTCCGGGCAGAGCCGGGCCACGTTCTCGGTGGCCCGCAGGATCCGGGAGGACGCGTGGCGCACGCCCTCCGCGGCGTCCGCCGGCAGCTCGATGCGGGTGGCCAGGCACGGCCGGCCCGTCCGCAGATCGTCGGCGTACCAGCTGACCTGGTTGGTCTCGCGGTGCGTGATCTCGACCAGCCGGTAGCGGCC
>NZ_JAHWGT010001543.1 GCF_020873895.1 Streptomyces sp. DH12
CGTGGATCGCCCCGGTGCCGGAGAGCCCGTGCCGGCTCCAGGTCATGGCCGCGTGCGGCGCGGCCGGCGTCGCCCCGGAGGTCGTCCACCACGCCGGCGACTGGACCGCCACGGCGCATCTCGTGGCCCACGGCCTCGGCGTGGCCCTGATCCCCCGTCTGGCCCACGTCACCCCGCACCTGCCGGTCACCCGCGTCCGCTGCGCGGGCGACCCGCACCGCAGACTTCTGACCGCCACCCGCACCGGCGGCCACGCCCGCCCGGCCGTCGCGGCGGCCCTCGGCGAACTGCGCCGGCTCGCGCCGGCAGCGCTCGCCTGACCCGCCGCCGGCCGTCAGGCGTCCGTCGCGTTCCGTCCCGGCGCCCCCACCCGCAGCCCGTCCATGACGAGGTCGAGCTG
>NZ_JAHWGT010001544.1 GCF_020873895.1 Streptomyces sp. DH12
CTGGGGCGGCGGCCGCGGCCGGTGGGTCGCCCCGGACGACAACCCGGACTTCCTGAAGTCCCTCGACGAGGACAAGAAGCGCGAGAAGGACCGCGACCCGGACGAGGACCCCAGGACCGACTGACGCTGCCGGGCCGGCCCGCCGCCGGCGCTACGCCCGGGTCCAGCTCTGGGTCGCCGTGCCCTCGCAGGTCCGCACCATGATCAAGCCGCTCGGCCGGGAGTGCTCCAGGCACCTGCCGGTCTTCGCGAGGACCACGGTGCCGCCCGAACCGAGACGCCACGTCTGGGCGTCGTCCGCGCCGCACGTCCCCATGTGCATCGATCCGTAGGCGGACAGACAGTTGCCGGACGAGGTGTGGACGATCCGGTACGTGCCGCCCGAGGCGCCCTGAAGGCT
>NZ_JAHWGT010001545.1 GCF_020873895.1 Streptomyces sp. DH12
CCCTAGCATCGAGAGCGGACATCATCGACAGGACCCGGCAGGCAGCGGGCGGAGAGGTAAGGACGAGGCCATGCGAGAGATCTTCACGGGACTGCCGTGGTGGGTGAAGTGGATCGCGGTGCCGGTCATCGCCCTGGTGGTGTTCGGCGGCCTGATAGCGAGCGTGGTCGGCTTCGTCATCGGCCTGCTCTTCAAGGCGCTGGTCTTCGTCGCCCTGGTGGGCGGACTGATCTACGTGGTGCGGAAGTTCACGGCGAGTTCCTCGTCGCGCGACTGGTGAGCCGGCGGGAACCGGCTGGGCGGTAACAGGAAGCGCCGGTTCCCTCGGGTGGGGGAAGTTTCCGCGCAGGGCCTCCTGCGTGCGGTGACGGCCGGTTAGAGTCCGGAACTCGACGCGGGG
>NZ_JAHWGT010001546.1 GCF_020873895.1 Streptomyces sp. DH12
TGGTGCCGCCGCAGTCGTCGTTCCACTGCGTGGAGCTCGGCCAGGACGGCCTGGTGGGCGGCATCACCGCGGTGAGCGAGCTGCCGCTGTGGGAGAACGGCGGCTACTTCGTGCTGCGCCAGGAGATCTTCGACCACATCCCCGAGAACGGGGATCTCGTCGCCGACGGGTGTGGCCAACTGGCCAAGAGGGGAAGGCTCGTCGCGCATCAGCACCGCGGTTTCTGGAAGCCGACCGACACCGTGAAGGAGCGTGCGGCGCTGGACGACGCCTACGCCCGGGGGGACCGGCCGTGGGCCGTGTGGGAGCGGGAGCGTGCGGGGACGGGGGTGAGCGCGTGATCCGGCTGGGGACCGGGCGTCTCGAGCGGGTCGTCGCGGTGGGCGCGCACTGCGACGAC
>NZ_JAHWGT010000156.1 GCF_020873895.1 Streptomyces sp. DH12
GCTGCTGGCCGATCTCTACCTGGTGGGGGCCCGGCCGCCGGCGCCGTTCATGCCCACCCAGGGCGTGGCGGACGGCGAGTGGTACCGCCTGGTGACCTCGATGTTCACGCACGAGGAACCCTGGCACATCGGATTCAACATGCTCAGCCTGTGGCTGCTGGGCGGACCGCTGGAACAGCATCTCGGCCGGGCGCGCTATCTCGCGCTGTATCTGATCTCCGGTCTCGCGGGCAGCGCCCTGACGTATCTGCTGGCCGGGGGGAGCACGGCATCGCTCGGCGCGTCGGGCGCGGTCTTCGGGCTGTTCGGCGCGACGGCCGTGCTGATGCGCCGCCTCCGCTACGACATGCGGCCGATCATCGCGCTGCTGGTGATCAACCTCGTCATCACCTTCAGCTGGAGCGGCATCGCCTGGCAGGCCCATATCGGCGGGCTGGTCGCCGGTGTCGTCGTCGGCTACGCGATGGTGCACGCCCCGCGTGAGCGGCGGGCGCTGGTCCAGTACGGCACCTGTGCTCTGGTGCTGGGCCTGGTCGTGCTGATCACGCTGGTGAGGACCGCGCAGCTCACCTGAGCCGGAGTTTGTCCACAGACGGTGCCGGATCTTGTGCACACCGTGCGAGAAGCGTGCCGGATCCGGTCGTTGACCGCTGTTTCCGCAGGTCAGGTTGTATGCGAACAGGCTTTCGGTTGGTGGTGTTTCTGTCACACCGGCGTCAACCCCGGAGGGGGTTATCCACAGATCGGGTCGCCTATCCACATGTGGACAAGGGCTGTGGATAACTCAGGGGATAACCCTGCCCAGAGCTGTGGACCCCTCCGGGCAGGGCAGGGCTCAGCGCCTGGCCGGAGCCGTGCGCGGAGCCCGGTCCGGCGCTACTTCCACT
>NZ_JAHWGT010001547.1 GCF_020873895.1 Streptomyces sp. DH12
GCGGTGACCGCCGCCCTGCTGCACCGGCTGGCCCGGGGGGCCTTCGCCGCCGCGGAACCCTCCTGAGCAGCGGTTTCGTCCTCTGAGCAACCTCGGACGCGGCCCGTACGTCTGTCCGGTCGACACGTTACTGTCCGGTCAACACGCAACGAATCGGGGGCGCACCATGGCCGTCTCACTGGGCGAAGAGATCATGCTGCTGTCGCTGGACGACACGACCGGCGCGGCGAAGGGGGAGAGCGGGGCCCGCTGGGGTGTGGCGGCCGGCATGCTCCTGGAGCTGGTCATGACGGGCCGTGCCACGGTGAAGGGCGGCCGCGTCGAGGTCTTCGACCCGTCCCCGGCGGGCGACCCGCTCCTGGACGGCCGGCTCGACCGGCTGGCGCGCTGGGTCCATGGG
>NZ_JAHWGT010001548.1 GCF_020873895.1 Streptomyces sp. DH12
GTGCGGTACAGCTCCTCGTACCTCCCGCCGGCCGCGAGCAGTTCGGTGTGCGTGCCGTTCTCGACGATCCGGCCCGCCTCCACGACCAGGATCCGGTCGGCGGCCCGTACGGTCGAGAGCCGGTGGGCGATCACCAGCGCGGTCCGGCCCGCGAGCGCCTCGGCCAGTGCTTCCTGGACGGCGGCCTCCGAGGTGGAGTCGAGGTGCGCGGTCGCCTCGTCGAGGATCACGACCCGCTGACGGGCCAGCAGCAGCCGGGCGATGGTGAGGCGCTGGCGTTCCCCGCCGGAGAGCCGGTACCCGCGCTCGCCCACCACCGTGTCGAGCCCGTCCGGCAGCGAGGCGATCAGACCGTCGAGCCGGGAGCGGCGCAGGGCGTCCCAGACGTCCTCCTCGGAGG
>NZ_JAHWGT010001549.1 GCF_020873895.1 Streptomyces sp. DH12
TCCTAGGCCCCCGCGCGCTGAACCGGGCGACCCTGGCCCGGCAGCTCCTGCTGAGCCGCTCCCCGATGTCCGCGACGGCCGCCGTCGAGCATCTGGTCGGCCTCCAGGCGCAGAACGTCAAGCCGCCCTACTACGCCCTCGCCGCCCGCCTCGACGGCTTCACCCCGCACGCGCTGTCCCGGCCGATGGCCGACCGCGAGGTGGTCCGCATCGTCACCCTGCGCTCGACCATCCACACCCACACCGCCGACGACTGCCTCACCCTGCGGCCGCTGGTGCAGGCCGCCCGCGACCGCGAGCTGCACCACTTCCGCGCGGGGCTCGCCGGGGTCGACCTCGACCGCCTCGCCGCCAGGGCCCGCGCCCTCGTGGAGGAGGAGCCGCGCACCATGAAGGAGC
>NZ_JAHWGT010001550.1 GCF_020873895.1 Streptomyces sp. DH12
CTGGAACTCGATGCCGTTCATCCGAGGCATCCGGTAGTCGGCGAGGATCACCGCCACCAGATCGCCGCGCAGCTTCAGTTCGCGCAGCGCCACCAGTGCGGACTCGCCGGACTCGGCGCGCACGATCCGGTACGACGCCCCGTAGCGCCGCCGGAGGTCCCGCGCCACAGCGCGGGAGACACCCGGGTCGTCGTCCACGGTCATGATGACGGTCCGGGCGGCGTCGGCGGGCTGTGCCATGCGTCCCCCACAGCGTGGTCGGATCCCCGGCGCGGCGGGCCGAGATCCCGTCGCGGCCTCCGCACCGGCCCGCGCCCATCGTATGCGCGGTCGCCGCCGGGCGCGCGGGCGTGCGCGCGGACCGCGCGGGAAGGCGGGCGCGCGGCACTTCGTACCAGG
>NZ_JAHWGT010001551.1 GCF_020873895.1 Streptomyces sp. DH12
GCCCGAAACAACCTTCTCGAAGTGGCCGGGACCGGACCGCGCTGTCCGGCCCGATCCCCGCCACCCTAGCCGTTCCCGGGGGCTGTGCCGCATCCCGCGTCCGCCTGCTGGACGACGCCGCTCACCTGTGCGGAGGAGGCGTCAGACGGGCCTGCTCAGGCCGCTTCCGACGCCTCCTTCCCGGTGTGTCCCAGCGCCTCACGCGGGCTGCTGGGCGGCCGCGATGCGTTCGTCGCGCAGGGCCTCGTACCAGCGGTCGTCGGTCGGCGGCAGTGCGTTGACGTCCAGCGCCAGCTTCAGCAGCAGGTCCGCGATCTGCGGGTTGCGGGCCAGCACCGGCCCGTGCATGTACGTGCCGAAGACGGTGTCGTTGTAGGCGCCCTCGGTGCCGTCCCCGGT
>NZ_JAHWGT010001552.1 GCF_020873895.1 Streptomyces sp. DH12
GGCCGCCTCGAGATGGCCGAAGACCAGGCGGACGGCGTGCAGGGCGAGACCGTCGGTGAAGTCGTTGGCGTAGACGGACACGTACGCCTCGATGGCGTGGGTGAGGGCGTCGAAGCCGCTGTCGGCGGCCAGCGCCGGGGGCAGGGCGGTGGTGAGGAGCGGGTCCACGATGGCCACGCTGGGGGTGAGCGCGTAGTCGGCCAGCGGGTACTTCTTGCCGGTGGCGGGGTCGGAGATCACGGCGAAGGGGGTGACCTCGGCGCCGGTACCGGAGGTGGTGGGCACGCACACCAGGCGGGCCAGCTTGCCCAGGGCCGGGAAGCGGAAGGCGCGCTTGCGGATGTCGGAGAACTTCTGCCGCATGTCGGCGAAGTCGACGTCGGGCTGCTCGTACAGCAG
>NZ_JAHWGT010001553.1 GCF_020873895.1 Streptomyces sp. DH12
GCTGACGGGGGCGTCGTTCATCGACTTCCATCCGGACTGGGGTCCCCGGCGGGCCGCCGACGAGGCGTTCGCGGCGGCCGGGGTGCGCCGGACAGTGGGTCTGGAGGTCAACGATGTGCACAGCCTGCTGGAGCTGGTGCAGGAGGGGCTGGGGATCGCGGTGGTGCCGCACCACTTCTCCCGTAAGCCGGAGGCGGCCCGGCTGGTCGCCGTGGAGCTGACGGGGGCCCGCCGGCCGGTGTACGAGAGCGTGGTGGTGCTCCCGGCGGCGCGGAGCCTGAGCCCGGGGGCCCGCGCGCTGATGCGGCTGGTGCGGGAGGACCCGGTGCGGGAGCCGGTGCGGGAGCCGGTGCGGGAGCCGGTGCGGGAGCCGGTGTGGGAGCCGGTGTGGGACTGAGC
>NZ_JAHWGT010001554.1 GCF_020873895.1 Streptomyces sp. DH12
GTCCAGGGTGTAGTCCTGGCCCTTCTTCGACGCCAGCTTGGAGGCCATCCGCTCGGCCTCTTCCTGGCTGAACGTCTTCTCCGCCTGCTCGATCAGGGTGAGAAGGTCACCCATGTCGAGGATGCGGGAGGCCATCCGGTCCGGGTGGAAGGCGTCGAAGTCGTCGAGCTTCTCGCCGTTGGACGCGAACATGATCGGCTTGCCGGTGACCTGCCGGATCGACAGGGCGGCGCCACCGCGGGCGTCACCGTCGAGCTTGGACAGCACCACGCCGTCGAAGCCGACGCCGTCGCGGTCGGCCTCGGCGGTGTTGACGGCGTCCTGGCCGATCAAGGCGTCGACGACGAACAGGATCTCGTCAGGGCTGACGGCGTCCCAGATGTCCGCGGCCTGCTGCAT
>NZ_JAHWGT010001555.1 GCF_020873895.1 Streptomyces sp. DH12
GGTGCAGCCGTGCAGGGCGACGACCACGGGGCGGCCGGCGGGCAGCCCGTCGGGGACGTAGCGGTACATCTTCAGGGCGCCGGGGTTGCTGCCGAAGCCGGTGACCTCCTGGAGGGAGGCGGCGGAGGCGGGCGCGGGGGCGAGCAGGACGGAGAGGAGGGCGGCCAGGAGGGCCGTCAGCACGGTGGGGCGCAGTGCGGCTCTGGTCTGTGTCATGGAGAGCGAAGGTAGAAGCGTGAACCACCCAACGATATGGGCGCGGCCCCCATATCCCGGGGGTGCACCCATGTGGCCGGGCATGACAGAGGCCCCGCCGCTCGCGCGACGGGGCCTCTGCCCACATGGGGTCTGTGGAGATGGCGGGAATCGAACCCGCGTCCAACGGTGCGGAACCAGGGC
>NZ_JAHWGT010001556.1 GCF_020873895.1 Streptomyces sp. DH12
CTACCGCAAGGCGCCCGGAGACGTGGGCGGTCCGCCGCCGCTGGTGGTCGCCACCGCCGTGCACGCCGAGCAGGACGGCGGGCGGCGGCTGTTCACCGCCGTACGGGACGGCGACGACGTCGTCAGCGGGAGCGTCCCCGCGACGGCGGACCCGGCCCGGGTGCTCGATGCCCTCGAGGGCACGGCCCTGGGCCGCCTGCCCGGAGAGACGCGGGACGTGGTGCGGCGGGAGGTGACGGACATCCTGGTGCGTGCCGACGGCTGAGCGCACGGGACGGCCCCCCTCACTCCACGGGCCAGGTGTGCACCGGCGCGTTCAGGTGCATGTAGTCGATGTACTGCTGCGTCATGCGGCGCAGCGCCTCGTGCCGCCCGCAGTGCGCGGTCGCGTCGATGTGG
>NZ_JAHWGT010000157.1 GCF_020873895.1 Streptomyces sp. DH12
GAGATCTACACAACTTGATTCGTCGGCAGCGTCAGTTGTGTATAAGAGACAGCCCCCGGCACCGAGCGCCGCTCCACCACCATGGCGCTGTGCGGGGTGGTCGGCGCGAGCGAGAGTCCCGAGCAGCTGGTCGGGGACCTCACCGGGGAACTCGGCGCGGACGTGGTGATCGAGGCGGTCGGCGTGCCGGAGACCTTCGAACTGTGCACCCGGGTGGTGCGCCCCGGCGGGCACGTCGCCAACGTCGGCGTGCACGGCGCGCCCGCCACGCTGCACCTCGAGGACCTGTGGATCAAGAACGTCACCATCACCACCGGCCTCGTCGACACGCACTCCACGCCCACCCTCCTCCGGATGGCCGCGGCCGGCCGGCTGCCCACCCGCCGACTGGTCTCCCACACCTTCGCCCTGGACCAGATGCAGGAGGCGTACGACGTGTTCGCGAGGTCGTCCCGGTGCATCCGACGGTCTGACCGCGGGGCGGGGCGGCGGGACCCGGCCGTCCCGCCCCGCCGCACCGGCCCGGGAAGCACCGGCGCGCGAAGCAATGGCCGGACCGGTCCGCGAAAAAGGGCCGTTCCGCCCGTGCGGGCCGGGGGAGAACGGGTCACCCTGGAGGTGGTGGCGCGGTCGGCACCCGCGCGAGGAGGTGACCTCCCATGGCGACGACGCATGGTGCGAGGCACAGGGTGCCCTGGTGGCGATGGCGGGACAATCCGCTGTGCCGCCGCAGCGACGTCGCCGAGGCCTGGCTGCTGATCGCCACGGCCGTCCTCGCCCTGGTCCTCTCGGGGTTCGCGGGGCTGGCGGCGGCCGGCGCGGTCGGCGCGTCGCTCGACGACCGCCGCGAACGCACCAGCACGGTCCCGGCCGTGCTGGTCGAGAA
>NZ_JAHWGT010001557.1 GCF_020873895.1 Streptomyces sp. DH12
GGTGGTACCTGGTGCCGCCGGGTGTCGCCATCGCCGTGGTGGCGCTGGCGTTCACGCTGTGCGGGCGGGCCGTGGAGCAGGTCCTCAACCCGCGGCTGGGGGTGTCCCGGTGAGCCTGCTCGAGGTCAGGGACCTGACGGTGACGTACGCGGACGGCGCGGCGGCCGTGCGCGGGGTGGACCTGCGGCTGGACGCCGGGAGCAAGCTCGGGATCGCCGGGGAGTCGGGCTGCGGCAAGTCCACGCTCGCGCTGGCGCTGCTGCGGCTGCTCCCGGCGGGCGCCCGGGTCGGCGGGGAGATCCTGCTGGACGGCGAGGACGTGCTCGCCATGAAGTGGGGCCGGGTCCGGGCGGTGCGCTGGGCCGGCGCCTCGATCGTCTTCCAGGGCGCGATGCACTC
>NZ_JAHWGT010001558.1 GCF_020873895.1 Streptomyces sp. DH12
TACGAGGGGTACGTCCCGGGCGGGGAACGGCTGCGGGAGTCGCTCTGCACCCTCGGCAACGGCCGCTTCGCCACCCGGGGCGCCGTGCCCGAGAGCCGGGCGGGCCTCCTGCACTACCCGGGCACGTACGCCGCCGGCGTCTACAACCGCCTGGAGTCCACCGTGGCGGGACGCCAGGTGGTGAACGAGGACTTGGTGAACCTGCCCGACTGGCTGCCCCTGCGTCTCCGTCCGCGCTTCGCCGACGGGGCGACGGGCCCCTGGTTCTCCCCGGACACCCGCCGGTTGATCGACCACCGGCACACCCTGGACCTGCACCGGGCCGTGCTCACCCGCACATTCCGCTACCAGGCCCACGGAGCGGGCGTGCTGAAGGTGGAGCAGGTCCGCCTGGTGCAC
>NZ_JAHWGT010001559.1 GCF_020873895.1 Streptomyces sp. DH12
ATCCGCCCGTGCTGGCCGCGCGGGGGCTCGGCGACGCGGTGCGGGCGCTGGCGCTGCGGCTGCCGGTGGCCACGGAGGTGAACGTGTCGCTGCCCGGGCGGGGCGACGCGCCGGTGGAGTCAGCCGCGTACTTCGCGGTGAGCGAGGTGCTCACCAACGCGGTCAAGCACTCCGGCGCGGACCGGATCTGGGTGGACGTGCACCACGCGGAGGGCCGGCTGCGGATCACCGTCACGGACAACGGGCGGGGCGGTGCGGTGGCCGGGGCCGGTTCGGGTCTGGCCGGGGTGGAGCGCAGGCGCGGTACATTCGACGGCGTCCTGGCCGTCAGCAGCCCCGCGGGCGGCCCCACCCTGGTCACCGTGGAGCTCCCGTGCGCGGTGTCCTAGCCGAAGACCT
>NZ_JAHWGT010001560.1 GCF_020873895.1 Streptomyces sp. DH12
GGAATATCTTTGATCATTACTGCAGTGCCTGCAATATCAGTTAATGACTTAATATCTTCGCCATTTGCGATACGGTGTGATACTTCAACAAGCGCACGTTCAGCGTTACCAAATAATAAAATATCAGCTTTAGCATCCATTAATACTGAGCGACGGACTTTGTCTGACCAGTAATCATAGTGAGCAAGACGACGTAAGCTAGCTTCAATACCGCCTAAAACAATGGGAGCTTCTTTATAAGCTTCACGGCAACGTTGTGAGTAAACTAATACGGCACGATCTGGACGTTTACCGCCTTCATTATTCGGTGTGTAAGCATCGTCTTTACGTAGTTTGCGATCAGCCGTATAGCGGTTGATCATTGAGTCCATGTTACCTGACGTTATACCAAAATAAAGG
>NZ_JAHWGT010001561.1 GCF_020873895.1 Streptomyces sp. DH12
TGGATATTTACTTTCATGGAATATACTACAATCATTGATGCTAATTTCCCATGATAAAACCAACCAAGAACATAGGCATTTTTAAGAATCGGCATTTTAGCATGCATAATTTGTTCTTCTGTCCAACCAGTATGCAGAAGATCTTCCATCGTTATCTGAAATGCATAACGTAAAAGCCCATTAAACTGCTCTAGATCATCCTCAGTTAATTTTCTCATTTTAAATTCGCCGTATTCTTCAATAAACATTTCTTTATCTTTCATAAATCCTCCCCATATTCATCAAAAACGTATTAAATATAATTCATTTCACGTTTATTGTTAATAACCTAAATATTTATTAATATAATTTTACAAGACCATATAATTAATTATCCTTTATTATTATCTTATATTATAC
>NZ_JAHWGT010001562.1 GCF_020873895.1 Streptomyces sp. DH12
GGGCGTCGTACGCGGAGGAGGTGCTGGCCGCGGCCCCCGAAGGGCTGCCGGCGGTCGAGGTCGGCGGCGAGGGTCCCGACGCGTTCGCGCCGGCCGTGCGCCCCCTGGTCGCCATGGCCGCCGCCCGCCTCGCGGACCGGACGGCCGGCGTCCCGGACGCCGAGGCCACCGTGTGGCGGGACGCGTTCACCCGCCGTCTGACCCACCAGCTGGTCCGGCTCGCCGCCCGCACGCTGGCCCAGGAGCTGCACCGGGCCCGGCGCTCCCGGCGCCTGGCGGGCGCCGGCCCGCGCGAGCGGTTCGCCTCCTTCGTCGCGGCGGCCGGCACCCGGCGCGGACTGTCGGACCTGTTCACCGCCTACCCGGTCCTGGCGCGGATGCTGAGCCGGACCGCGCTGG
>NZ_JAHWGT010001563.1 GCF_020873895.1 Streptomyces sp. DH12
ATCTGGTACCGCAAGAACATCGGCGCGGACCGCACCCCGGTCGTCGACACCTGGTGGCAGACCGAGACCGGCGGCATCATGATCTCCCCGCTGCCGGGCGTGACCTCCGCCAAGCCGGGCTCCGCCCAGACCCCGCTTCCCGGCATCTCCGCCACGGTGGTGGACGACGAGGCCAACGAGGTGGCCAACGGAGGCGGCGGCTACCTGGTGCTCACCGAGCAGTGGCCGTCGATGCTGCGCACCATCTGGGGCGACGACCAGCGGTTCATCGACACCTACTGGTCGCGCTTCGAGGGCAAGTACTTCGCCGGTGACGGCGCGAAGAAGGACGACGACGGCGACATCTGGCTGCTCGGCCGGGTCGACGACGTGATGCTGGTGTCCGGCCACAACATCTCC
>NZ_JAHWGT010001564.1 GCF_020873895.1 Streptomyces sp. DH12
ACCGTGGGTCCGGACGGCGCGCTCTGGACGGCCCTGGAGACGGGCGGGGTGGGGCAGGTGAAGCGGTCACTGCCGTGACGGGGGCCGTCGCCCCGACCAGCGGATCGGCCACCGGTCGGTGGCGTCGGCCAGGGCGCTGCGGTGTTCGCCGCCCCGCGCTACACCCCACTCGGCAGACCGTCACCGTCCGTCTGCTGCGCCGGGATGACGACCGCGGGCGGGACAGGCCTGCCTGGCCCGAACATCAGGCTCGGCGGCCGCGCGGTGCGCCGGTCGGACACCACGATCCCGCCGCGCCACTTGCCCACCGGGTCCTGGTAGCGGAACTGAAGCTTCTTCAGTCGCTCCCCGAACTCCTCCCTCAGGGGGCGGTACGCGTCGTCGCAGTGCACGTTCCAC
>NZ_JAHWGT010001565.1 GCF_020873895.1 Streptomyces sp. DH12
GTGAGCAGGTGGCCGGCTCCGCCGCCTGTGACTACGTCTTCGTCAATCTCGTCGGCGTGCACGCGGGACGGCCCCTGTCGTACTCCAACGCCAAGCAAGTGGTCGAACGGATCGGGAGACGCTGCGGTCTGACCGCCCGGCCGCACATGATGCGGCACACGGCCGCCACCCGCTGGATTCGCAACGGGGTCTCTCCAGACGTCGTGCAGACACTCCTGGGCCATGCCTCGTCGGCGAGCACAGCCGTGTACGTGCACGCCCAGGACGAGGATCTCCGTGCAGCCGTCACAGCCGTCGACAGCCTCGGTTCGGAGCTGCTGCGATGACCATCGCACCTCTCCGCTCGGCTGCTGTCGCCTCCGTCACCGTTGAACCGGAGTGGCCGTCATGGCTCGCGG
>NZ_JAHWGT010001566.1 GCF_020873895.1 Streptomyces sp. DH12
GGTCACCGCGGCCGCTCCGTTGAGGACGGTGGCCTCGGCGAGGGGGATCTCGTACAGGCCGGTGTCTCCCGTGGCCTGCGTCAGGGCAGGGGCGCCCGCCCCTGGCGTGCCCGGCTTGACGACGGCGCGTACGGTCCACGTCGATCGGTCCAGGCGCAGCACGACCCGGTCGATGCGGGTCTGCCCGGACGTGTTCGGGCCGACGGGCAGGGTGTCGCCGGTGGTGCCGGACGTCCAGCCGTGTCCGCGCAGGCTGCCGTACACGTTCGCTCGGATGGCGACGTTGAGGCCGACGCCGGCGGTGACGACGGCCGGGTCGGACGGGTTGCCGTAGATCCCGTCGTCGGAGAAACGCGCGGCGAGTTTCTCGTGCTGCACGTCGGTCACCACCCGGCTGT
>NZ_JAHWGT010000158.1 GCF_020873895.1 Streptomyces sp. DH12
GGTGCCGAGGTAGCGGCCGACCTCACCGGTGCCCATCGAGAACCCGACGAGGACCGCGTCGCGCAGGTCCAGGGTCTCCATGACGGTGTTCAGGTCGGCGGCGAAGGTGTCGTAGTCGTACCCGGTCGTCGGCTGGCTCGACTGCCCGAACCCGCGCCGGTCGTAGGTGATGACCCGGTACCCGGCGGCGAGCAGGGCGCGGGTCTGCTTCTCCCAGGAGTGACCGTCGAGCGGATACCCGTGGATCAGCACGACCGGCTGCCCGGTGCCGTGGTCCTCGTAGTACAGGTCGATGGTGGTGCTGTTCTCCTGGCCGACGGTGATGAACGGCATGGTGGTGGCCTTCCGTTGAGGTCCGGTGTGCGGTGAGCACTGATGTAGAAGATAGCGCGCCATTTGATCGTGCGCAACTAGATTGCGCACAACTTAAATGGCCGGCGTCATTCAGTCGCCGCGTCGTGCAGCCACACGGGCGGGCGGCTTCCCGCCGTGCCGGCGTGTGCGCACTGTGGCGACCCGGCCGCACTGCTCTCATTCCATCTGCCGCAACGGGGGCGAGCGTCCACCGCCGGGCGGAGATCGGCCTATGTCGGAGGTTGTAGCGGGCGCGTGGGGTGCGGGTGAACCCGGAGGTGGTGGAGCGGTGCCTCTCCTGCCGCAGACCGGCACACGGGTGTCCGGCACGGTGGCCGTGGCCCTCGGCAGGTCTCTCACGAGGTCGAGGTCAGGTCGACGCTGTCCGGCTTGCGGAACCGCAGGTACCCCTTACCCATACCCTCGGCGAAGGCGACCTCGGCGGCGCCGCCCGCTCGTACGCGGGCAGGTAGGCGTCGAATCTTTTCCGCGCCCTGCACCGTGCGGCAAGCCTAATGGGGTGGCTAGGGC
>NZ_JAHWGT010001567.1 GCF_020873895.1 Streptomyces sp. DH12
GACGTACATGGTGCTGGCGCCCGAGCACGACATGGTCGAGCGGATCATCCCGGCCGCCTGGCCCGAGGGCACCCACCCGGTGTGGACCGGCGGCCACGCGAGCCCGGCAGAGGCCGTCACCGCGTACCGCAAGCAGGCCGCCGCCAAGTCCGACGTCGAGCGGCAGGCCGAGGCCAAGGACAAGACCGGCGTCTTCACCGGCGCCTACGCGACCAACCCGGTCAACGGGCAGAAGGTGCCCGTCTTCATCGCCGACTACGTCCTGATGGGCTACGGCACCGGCGCGATCATGGCCGTCCCCGGCCACGACACCCGCGACTTCGCGTTCGCCCGCGCCTTCGAACTGCCGATCGTGTGCGTGGTCGAGCCGACCGACGGCCGCGGCACCGACCCCGCGA
>NZ_JAHWGT010001568.1 GCF_020873895.1 Streptomyces sp. DH12
GTCCGCAACCGCGTCGACAGCAGCAGACTGGGCGTCATGGGGCATTCCATGGGCGGCGGCGGCTCCCTGGAGGCCGCCAAGGACCGGCCGTCCCTCCAGGCCGCCATCCCGCTGACGCCCTGGAACCTCGACAAGACCTGGCCCGAGGTCCGGACCCCCACCCTGATCTTCGGCGCCGACGGCGACACCATCGCGCCCGTCTCCAGCCACGCCGAGCCCTTCTACAGCAACCTGCCCTCGTCGCTGGACCGCGCGTACCTGGAGCTCAACAACGCCACCCACTTCACCCCGAACTCGTCGGACACGACGATCGCGAAGTACAGCATTTCGTGGCTGAAGCGCTTCATCGACAACGACACCCGGTACGAGCAGTTCCTGTGCCCGCTGCCGCGGCCGAG
>NZ_JAHWGT010001569.1 GCF_020873895.1 Streptomyces sp. DH12
TACAGGAAGAACGCGGCCGCGGCGATGCACACCATGCCGGCCGCGAGACCGTCCAGGCCGTCGACGAAGTTGACCGCGTTGATGGTGATGACCACCAGCGCGACGGTGAGCAGCGTGCCCTGCCACTGGGTGAGCGCGACCGAGCCGACACCGGGGATCGGCAGCCACAGGATCGTCAGACCCTGCATGACCATCACGCCGGCGGCGATCATCTGCCCGCCCAGCTTGATCAGCGCGTCGATCTCGAACTTGTCGTCCAGCACGCCGATCAGCCAGATCAGCGCCGCCCCGGAGAGCAACGCACGCGGTTCGTTGGACTTCTCGAAGAGCGTGCTGAGGTTGGTCAGATGGTCGGCGACCAGCAGACCCGCGCACAGGCCGAAGAACATCGCGATCCC
>NZ_JAHWGT010001570.1 GCF_020873895.1 Streptomyces sp. DH12
GCCCAGGGGTCGGCCCCTCCGGGAGCACAGTTTAAGCCGCTGCGGGTGGCGCCCAAGCCGCCGATGCCGTACCACATGACGCACCAGCGGCAGCCGTCTAACGTGTCGCCGCTACACAACTTGATGAAGGACGCCGAGGGCCTCGAGCAGTTGAGCGTGGAGGAGCGGGGCGATCGGCTGCACTTGACCAGCAGCCTGGCGCCGGACCTCGTGCCGGTGCGCAAGGCGCCGCCGCCGCCGCGCGCGCCGCCGGCGCTGTCGGGGAAGCCGCAGCAGCCGCCGCCGACGCGGCCGCAGCAGCCCGAGTTGAAGGTGAGCACCGGGGGGAAGTACCCGACGCCGCCGTCGAGCGCGCCCGCGAGCGGGCCCAGCTACATCAAGCCGTTTGGGTTGAAGAG
>NZ_JAHWGT010001571.1 GCF_020873895.1 Streptomyces sp. DH12
ACGCCCGCCGCTGCGGCAAGATCCTCCGCCGCCTGGCCACACGGGGCGTGCGGGACGCCTGAGGCACGCCGAGCCTGCGGGCCTTCGTGCCTCCCCCAGTGCCATAAGGGCCTGGGAGGTACCCCCAGGGCGGCACGGGTGGGCGCAGGCGGCACCTCGCAACGCCGAGCCGCGCGACACCCCCCGACGGCCACCGAGGTGCCAGGACCCGTCGATCGCCGGGTGCGGGCCGCCGAGGGCCGGTCGCGCAGTTCCCCGCGCCCCTGCGGGGGCGCTACCGCATCAATAAGCCCGCCGCCTCGGCGACGTCCTCCGGTGGCACCGCCACCAGCCCCAGCTCCGCCCCGGACGCCAGCAGCCGATGACTCGGCAGCACCCGCACCGTGTAGCCGAACGGC
>NZ_JAHWGT010001572.1 GCF_020873895.1 Streptomyces sp. DH12
GGCAAGGACGAGGACGAGGAGCCCACCACCCTCGCCGAGGCGGTCAAGCGCAACGCCGCCGAGGTCGAGGACAAGCACGGCGTCCCCCTCGAGGTCGTCGTCGTGGGCGACTGCCCCCTGGACGAGAAGATCGGCGCGCAGATGCAGGCCGCGAGAGAAGCGATGGTCAACGCCGCCAAGTACGGTGGCGAGGGCGGCGCGGTCCAGGTCTACGCGGAGGTCGAGGGGAGGACGGTGTTCGTGTCCGTCCGGGACCGCGGTCCCGGGTTCGACCTCGACTCGATACCCGCCGACCGCATGGGCGTCAGAGAATCGATCATCGGCCGCATGGAACGCAACGGCGGCACGGCGCGGCTGCGCGCGGTGCCGGACGGCGGCACGGAGGTCGAGCTGGAGAT
>NZ_JAHWGT010001573.1 GCF_020873895.1 Streptomyces sp. DH12
GCCCGACCCCGAGCGGCACCAGGGCGGCCAACGCCCCGAGAC
Organism: Streptomyces sp. DH12; assembly: GCF_020873895.1. GTDB lineage: Bacteria > Actinomycetota > Actinomycetes > Streptomycetales > Streptomycetaceae > Streptomyces. The sequence goes on from NZ_JAHWGT010001573.1 coordinate 43, forward strand.
TCACGCCCCCGAGGACGGCGGTGCCGTACACCCCGGGCACCAGCGCGGCGCCCGCCACGTACACCAGCCACACGACGGCGATCCGCACGCCGACCCGCAGCCCCACCCCCAGCCGCGCACGCTCCGCTTCGTGAAACTCCACGACAACTCCACTCACTTACGTCGATCACGCCGATACGGGAGGTCGTGGAGTCAACCAGGGGTGGAGGGGGCGCGGGCGGGGGATTGTTCCCGTGCCCAATCGCACCCGCGGGGGACGGTGCCGGAGCACCGCACCGCCCGAGCGAGCCCCTGCTCACACCCGGGAGACGTCCGGCTCCAGGAAGACCGCGACGAGCCGGTCGCTGAAGGAGCGG
>NZ_JAHWGT010001574.1 GCF_020873895.1 Streptomyces sp. DH12
GCGATCAGACGCTTGGTCTGGCTGGGCTGGTCGATCGTCGAGGTGAAGTTGTAGCCGTCGACGTACTGGTGGCGCACCGAGTCCGTCTTCGGGTCCCACTGGTCGTTCTTGACCAGCTTCATCGACTTGCCGGCCTTGTACTCGGCGATCTTGTAGGGGCCGAGCGCCGCCGGGGCGTCGTCGTACTTCTCCTTCGTGTCCTGCTTCTGGGGCACGATGGCGTAACCGGCCATGGCCAGGGCCTGCGGGAGGTCCGGGCGCGGCTGGTCGAAGTGGAAGACGACCGTCTTGTCGTCCGGGGTCTCCAGCACGGAGTCCGGCAGGTGCTTGCCCTTGTAGGGGCCGTCCGGCAGCGCCTTGCGGTAGTCGTTGCCCGAGAGCCAGGACTGGACGTAGGT
>NZ_JAHWGT010001575.1 GCF_020873895.1 Streptomyces sp. DH12
GACGGGGCCCCCGGCGTGCGCGGTCCGGCGCGCAACGGGTCGCATTCCCTCCCCCACGCACCCCTGAAGTACCGTTTGACCAGGAACAATTCATGCCGGGGCAGGGTTCCTCGGGAACTTCTCGTGTGTTCCGCTCGTCCTTCGGGCATACGTTTTCTCGGTTCCCGGACACGACGTCCGGCCGAGGGGCTACGGTATGCACCCACTAGGTGACATGCAGCAACGCCGGGAGAAACCTTGAGCGTTCCGTACGAGACGGCAGCGTGCGAACCACCTGACTCGTCCGACTCGCCGGAGGAGCATCTCGCGCGCCTCCTGGGCCGCGCCCTGAACTCCTTCGAGCTGCCGGACGAGACGATCCGCCGGCTGGACTGCGCGCTGGCGCACGACGGTTCCCT
>NZ_JAHWGT010001576.1 GCF_020873895.1 Streptomyces sp. DH12
GGATCTTTTGATCCAAGTCCAAATCTTCCACCAACAACAATCGGAGCATTATCCATTCCGAAAAATGCTCTTGATACATCTAGATAAAGTGGCTCTCCAACTGACCCTGGTTCTTTCGTTCTATCTAAAACTGCAATTTTTCTTACAGTCTTTGGAATAGCCTTCAATAGTTTATCCACTGAAAACGGCCTATATAACCTCACTTTTACAAGCCCTACTCTTTGTTTATTATTATTTAGAAAATCTACAGTTTCTTCTATAACATCATTTACTGCGCCCATAGAAATTATAATTCTATCAGCATCATGTGCTCCATAATAATCAAAACAATGATATGATCTACCTGTAAGCCTAGTAATCTCAGTCATATATTGTTCAACAATTTCCGGAACATCATC
>NZ_JAHWGT010000159.1 GCF_020873895.1 Streptomyces sp. DH12
CCCTCGCTCGGTGCGTCCATCCTCAAGTACGGCTACAACTCCCTGATGGTCGTGCCGGTCCGGGCCCGGGGCGTCACCCTCGGCGTGGCCACCTTCGCCCGCACCGAACGGTCCGGCCCGTTCGGCGACGACGACGTGCGGCTCGCGGAGGAGATCGTCTCCCGCGCCGCGGTGGCCGTGGACAACGCCCGCCGCTACACCCGTGAGCGGACCGCCGCCCGCGCCATGCAGCAGGCGCTGCTGCCCCAGGCGCTCACCGGCGGGTCCGCGGTGGACGTGGCGTCCTGGTACCAGCCGGCCGACGCCCCGAACGGCGTCGGCGGCGACTGGTTCGACGTCATCCCGCTGTCCGGCGCCCGGGTCGCCCTCGTCGTCGGCGACGTCGTCGGGCACGGCATGGACGCCGCCGCGACCATGGGACGCCTGCGCACCGCGGTCCGCACCCTCGCCAACCTCGACATGCCGCCGGACGAACTGCTCGCCCACCTCGACGACCTGGTCATCGGGCTGATGGGCGCCCACGACGACCAGGAGCCCGCCGCCGCGGGCGCCGCCTTCCTCGGCGCGACCTGCCTGTACGCCGTGTACGACCCGGTCAGCGGGAGGTGCTCGATGGCGCGCGCGGGACACCTCCCGCCCGTCCTCGTCACCCCGGACGGCACCGCCGAGATCCTCGACCTGCCCGCGGGGCCCCCGCTGGGGCTCGGCTACCTGACCTTCGAGTCGTGCGAGTGGGACCTGGCCGAGGGCAGCCTGCTGGCGTTCTACACCGACGGTCTCGTCGAGACCCCGGACCGGGACATCGACGAGGGGATCGCCCGGCTGGGCGCCGCCCTCGCCGTGCCCCGCCCCACGCTGCGGGAGATCGGACGGGGCGTGGT
>NZ_JAHWGT010000015.1 GCF_020873895.1 Streptomyces sp. DH12
GTCGAGGACCTCGGCGAGCTGGGCGGCGCCCCCCCCCCCCACCGCCCGGACGCCGCAGCCCGGACGCCGCCTCGTCCCAGGCGCCGCAGCCTCGCCGCCTCGGCGCCGTCAGGGCCCTGCGGTCAGAGCGCGCACCCCTGGCTGTCGACCTGCTGGTTGGCGCTGAGGCCGAGTGTGATGTCCTCGCGGATCTCGTCGACGGTCAGCGCGTACCCGGTGTTGGCGTCGTCCAGGGACCGCGCGAAGATCACGCCGTAGACCTTGCCGTCCGCCGTGAGCAGGGGCCCGCCGGAGTTGCCCTGACGGACTGTCGCGTGCAGCGAGTACACGTCGCGCCGGACCTCGCCGCGGTGGTAGATGTCGGGGCCCTCGGCGTTGATGCGGCCCCGGACGCGTGCCGAGCGGACGTCGTACGCGCCGTTCTCCGGGAAGCCCGCGACGATCGCGTCGTCGCCGCTGCGGGCGTCGTCCCCGGTGAATTCCAGGGGCGTGGCCTTGAGGTCCGGCACGTCCAGGACGGCGATGTCGCGCTGCCAGTCGTACAGGACGACCGTCGCGTCGTAGAGCCTGCCCTCGCCGCCTATCTGCACGGTCGGCTCGTCGACGCCGCCCACCACGTGGGCGTTGGTCATGACGCGGCGCTCGCCGAAGACGAAGCCGGTGCCCTCCAGGACCTTGCCGCAGCTGCCTGCCGTGCCGACGACCTTCACGATGGAGTCCTTGGCGCGGGCGGCGACGGGGCTGTTCACCAGGGCCGGGTCGGGCGGGCGGACCTCGGTGATCGGCTCGTTGGCGAACGGGTTGAAGACCTGCGGGAAGCCGTTCTGCGCGAGTACCGCCGAGAAGTCCGTGAAGAGCGTCGACCCCTGCGCCGGCATGACCCGGGAGACCCCGAGCAGCACCTTCGAGCTGCGGACCTCCTTGCCGAACGGCAGGGCCGTCTGGGCCAGGGCCGCGCCGATGAGCCACGCGACGAGCAGCATCGCGACCACGTTGACCAGGGCGCCGCCCGTCGCGTCGAGGGCGCGGGCGGGCGACCAGGTGATGTGGCGGCGGAGCTTGTTGCCCAGGTGGGTGGTGAGGGTCTGCCCCACCGACGCGAAGACCAGGACGATCGCGATGGCGATGATGGCGGCGGTCGTGGAGACCTCCGCGTCGCCCGTGAGCGGCCCCCACACGAGCGGCAGCAGGTAGACGGCGACGAGTCCGCCGCCGAGGAAACCGATCACCGACAGGATGCCGACCACGAACCCCTGTCGGTACCCGACGATCGCGAACCACACGGCGGCGACCAGCAGCAGGATGTCCAGCACGTTCACCGTCAATAGCCTCGCAGATTCGTCTCCGGTCGCCCCGTGCGGCCGCGGAGCCAGCAGTCAGCCTGTCATGCACGCCAGTCGAGCGGGACCTGCCTCCCCCGGTCCCAGGGCTCCTCCCAGCCGGCGAAGTGCAGGATCCGGTCGATCAGCCCCGCCGTGAAGCCCCACACCAGGGCGGACTGGACCAGGAACGCCGGGCCCCGGTAGCCGCTGGGGTGGACGGCCGTGGCCCGGTTGGCGGCGTCCGTGAGGTCCGCCACCGGCACCGTGAACACCCGCGCCGTCTCGGCCGGGTCCACGGCGCCGACCGGGCTCGGCTCCCTCCACCACCCGAGTACGGGCGTGACGACGAAGCCGCTCACCGGGATGAAGAGCCGGGGCAGCACGGCGAAGACCTGCACGCCCTCGGGGTCGAGGCCGGTCTCCTCCCACGCCTCGCGCAGCGCGGCACGCAGCGGCCCCAGCGTCTCGGGGTCGCCGTCCTCCGGGTCGAGGGCGCCGCCGGGGAAGGACGGCTGGCCGGCGTGGGCGCGCAGGCTGCTGGACCGCTCCATGAGCAGCAGCTCCGGGCCGCGCTCGCCCTCGCCGAACAGGATGAGCACGGCGGCCTGCCGACCGCCCTGCGGAGGCGGCAGGAACCGGCTGAGCTGCTCGGGTGCGATCGTGTGGGCCGCCTTGGCGACGGGCTCCAGCCACCCGGGCAGCCCCTCGACGCTGACGGTGACGGGCGGGGGGCCGCCGGAGGCGCCCGGGCCGTGGGTGGCGGGGGCGCCCGCGTCAGGGCCGTGGGCGGCGGGGGCGCCCACGGCTTCGTGGACTCCCGGGGCGCCCAGCGCGCCCCGCGCCTCCTGGGCGGCGGCAGCCGGACGTCCCGGCCCTGCCGGGCCGTCGTCCCCGGTGTCGTACGTGTCTTGCTCCGCGCGCGTCACAGCCACCCCCGACTCACCCAACGCATTCCCGCCACTCGATCGTTCCGCCCGCCCGGCGCCGCTCAGGCCCCGGGGGCCCCGGCCGCGCCCGGCGTCCCGCCGGTGGCCGTGCCACCGCCGGCCGCCGCGGCCGCGCCGGAGCCCGGGTCGCCCTCGGGGTCGGCCGTCGTCAGGGGCGCGGCGGGACGGCCGGGGAAGTCGGGGGGCGGGGCCAGGCGCTGGCCGGGGTAGCCGCCCTTCTCGTACTTGAGCAGCTTCTTCGCCTTCTCCGGGTCGGTCTCCCCCTCGCCGTATGCCGGGCACAGCGGGGCGATGGGGCAGGCGCCGCAGGCGGGCTTGCGGGCGTGGCAGATGCGGCGGCCGTGGAAGATCACCCGGTGCGACAGCATCGTCCAGTCGGACTTCGGGAAGAGGGCGCACACCTCCGCCTCGACCTTCTCGGGGTCCTCCTCGGCGGTCCACTTCCAGCGGCGGACGAGCCGCCCGAAGTGCGTGTCGACGGTGACGCCGGGGACGCCGAAGACGTTCCCGAGCACCACGTTGGCCGTCTTGCGGCCCACGCCGGGGAGGGTCACCAGGTCGGCGAGGCGGCCGGGGACCTCGCCGCCGAAGTCGTCGCGCAGGGCGGTGGACAGGCCGATGAGGGAGCGGGCCTTCGCCCGGAAGAACCCGGTCGGCCGGATGATCTCCTCCAGCTCCTCCGGCACCGCCGCCGCGAGGTCCTCGGGGGTGGGGTACTTCGCGAAGAGGGCGGGCGTCGTCTGGTTCACCCGCAGGTCGGTCGTCTGGGCGGAGAGGACCGTGGCGACGAGGAGCTCGAAGGGGTTGCGGAAGTCGAGCTCCGGATGCGCGTACGGGTAGACCTCGGCGAGCTCGCGGTTGATCCGCCGGGCGCGGCGGACCAGAGCGGTGCGGGATTCCGGGGCAGACGCCTTCTTTATCCCTTTTGGTCGCTTCTGGGCGTTCTTCTTTTCGGCAGTAGACACTTGTTCGCCCACAGCGGAATTCTGCTCCCCGGACACTCTGCCAGCCCCCTCGGCGTGCGCTCTCACCGGCGAATCGGACACCCGGCCAGCCTAAGCGCCAGGGCCGACATCCGCCCTGAGCACAGGGGATCACGACCCAATCGGGGCCCTGCCGCACGGACACGCACACCGGTACGTCAAACTTGTTGTGATTGATCGCACGACAATGAACCTGCGGGGGCCCGACCCTCCGGGGTGCCGCGTCGAGCAGCGTCCCCCGGAAGAGCACCGCCCCGTCCGGCATCATGGGGACCAACGTCCTGAGCAGGTCGACATAGGAGAGAACTCGTGGACGACGTTCTGCGGCGCGCCCCGCTCTTCGCGGCGCTCGATGACGAGCAGGCCGCGGAGCTCCGCGCCTCGATGAGTGAGGTGACGCTCGCCCGCGGCGACGCGCTCTTCCACGAGGGCGACCCGGGCGACCGGCTCTACGTGGTCACCGAAGGCAAGGTCAAGCTCCACCGCACGTCCCCCGACGGCCGCGAGAACATGCTCGCCGTCCTCGGTCCGGGCGAGCTGATCGGTGAGCTGTCCCTGTTCGACCCGGGCCCGCGCACGGCCACGGCGACCGCGCTGACCGAGGTCAAGCTGCTCGGCCTGGGCCACGGCGACCTCCAGCCCTGGCTGAACGCCCGCCCCGAGGTGGCCTCCGCGCTGCTGCGCGCCGTCGCCCGGCGCCTGCGCAAGACCAACGACCAGATGTCCGACCTGGTCTTCTCCGACGTGCCGGGCCGTGTCGCCCGGGCGCTCCTCGACCTGTCGCGCCGCTTCGGCGTGCAGTCCGAGGAGGGCATCCACGTCGTGCACGACCTCACCCAGGAGGAGCTGGCCCAGCTCGTCGGCGCGTCACGCGAGACGGTCAACAAGGCGCTGGCCGACTTCGCGGGCCGCGGCTGGCTGCGCCTGGAGGCGCGCGCCGTCATCCTGCTGGACGTGGAGCGCCTGGCGAAGCGCTCACGCTGACCCGGACACCGGCAGTAGGCAGAGCAGTGGACACCGGCAGTACGCAGTAGGCAGTACGCACGGAAGGGCCGCCCCGCGACACCGCGGGGCGGCCCTTCCGTGCGTCACCGGCCGGCGCGCGCCCCCTTCGCTTCGGGGGCGCGCCGGCCGCGGGGTCAGTTCTTCTTGTCGTCGACGATCACCGGCGTCGCGCTGCCGCCGCCGCAGGGGACGGCGTAGACCGGGTTCTTGGCCGCGGCGTCCCGGTAGGCGTCGATGCACTGGTTCATCAGGACCTTGTCGGTCAGCGAGTTGTTCAGGATCTTGTTCGCCCGGGCGATGCCCTCGGCCTCGATGCGGCGGCGCTCGGACTCCGCCGTGGCCGTACGGGCGGCCTCCTGGGCCCGCTCGGTGGCCTGCTGCTGCTGGATCTTGCGGTCGATCTGCTCCTGGAGCTGGTCGGAGGGCTTCACGTTCCGCAGGTTGACGGTCGTCACGTCGATGCCGCGCGGCGCCAGCCGGTCCTTGATCAGCACACCGATCTCAGCGTTGATCTTCTCGCGGGCGGAGGTGTACCCCTCCTCGCTCGTGTAGCGCGCGAAGACGTTGCGGACGATCTCCCGGCTGTCCGGGAAGACCAGCCGCTGCTGGATGGACGCCTCGTTGCCGGCGAGCCGGTACAGCTCCACCGCCTTCGCCGGCTTGACGGCCCACTTCACGGTCAGCTCCGCGTACATCACGCCGCCCTGCGTGGAGCGGACCTCGACGACGTCCTTGTCGGAGAGGTTCAGGTCGACGGGGCGGGTGGAGAAGCTCGTCACGTGCGTGAACGGCGAGACGACGTTGACGCCCGGGTGCAGCGGCGTACCGACCTTGCCGAACGTCACGGGCACGCCGACCTCGTACGCGCTGACGATGTGCAGGCAGCTGGCCAGTCCCGCGCACAGGGACGCCAGCAGCGCGCCCACCGCGCCGAGCCGGAAGGCCGGGCGCTCCTGGGCGCGCCCGACGAGGAACAGCACCACGGCGGCGACGAGCAGCAGGATGGACAGGACGAACACGTGGGCCCCCCGGGGTCCGATCAACGGATGTAAAGGGAGCGTAAAGCACGGCGTGTCGGCTGTGAGCGGGAGGAGTGTCGCGGATGTGTACCGACTTCGCCACGCCGGGCCGCCCCCCCCTGCCGCACGCCTGCCGCCGCGGCGTCGGGTGGGCCCGGCGCCGCGGCGGCCGGGCGCCGTGCCGGTCCGGCGCCGCCGCCTCCGACGTCAGATCAGGCCGTGCTCGGTCAGGTACTCCAGCTGCGCCCGCACCGACAGTTCCGCGGCGGGCCACAGGGACCTGTCGACGTCGGCGTAGACGTGCGCGACCACCTCGGCCGGGGTCGTGTAGCCGTCCTCGACGGCCGTCTCGACCTGGGCGAGCCGGTTCGCCCGGTGCGCGAGGTAGAACTCCACGGCGCCCTGCGCGTCGTCGAGGACCGGGCCGTGGCCCGGCAGGACCGTGTGCACGCCGTCGTCGACCGTCAGTGAGCGCAGCCGCCGCAGCGAGTCCAGGTAGTCGCCGAGCCGCCCGTCCGGGTGGGCCACGACGGTGGTGCCGCGGCCGAGGACGGTGTCCCCGGTCAGCACCGCGCGGTCGGCCGGCAGGTGGAAGCTGAGCGAGTCGCCGGTGTGGCCGGGCGTCGCCACCACCCGGAGCTCCAGCCCGCCGACGGCGACGACCTGCCCGGCGTGCAGCCCCTCCCCGCCGAGGCGCAACGCCGGGTCCAGGGCGCGTACGGAGGTCCGCGTCAGCTCGGCGAAGCGGGCGGCGCCCTCCGCGTGGTCGGGGTGGCCGTGGGTCAGCAGGGTCAGCGCGACGCGCTTGCCCAGGCGCTCGGCCGTGTCGCGTACGGCGCGGAGGTGGCCCTCGTCGAGGGGGCCGGGGTCGACGACGACCGCGAGCGGGGAGTCGGGTTCGGAAAGTATCCAGGTGTTGGTGCCGTCCAGCGTCATCGCGGACGGGTTCGGCGCGAGGACGTTGACGGCGCGGTCGGTGGCGGGACCGGAGACGACGGTCCCGCGCGGCTGGCCCGGAAGGGCGGCGGCGTCGGTCACAGGTCACCTCCGGTGCCCGGCCCGGACACGTGCCGGGTGAACTCGTCGTGGCCGGGCCAGCTCAGCACCACCTCGTCACCCTCCAGTCTGGCGCGCGCGAGGACCGGCGTCAGGTCCCGGTCGCGGGCGGCGTCCAGGGCGGCGAGCGGCGTGCCGTACGCCGTGAGGCTGCGCAGCGTCGCGATGGTCGGCGGCATCATCAGCAGGTCGCCCCGGTCGTACCCGGCGGCCGCTTCGGCGGGACGGATCCACACGGTCCGGTCGGCCTCGGTGGAGGCGTTGCGGGTGCGCTGGCCGGTGGGGAGGGCGGCGACGAAGAACCACGTGTCGTAGCGGCGCGGCTCGAACTCCGGGGTGATCCAGCGCGCCCAGGCGCCCAGTAGGTCGGAGCGGAGGACGAGGTTCCGCGCGTCGAGGAACTCCGCGAACGACAGTTCGCGCGCCACCAGGGCGGCGCGGGCCGCCTCCCAGTCGTCGCCGGTGGTGTCGCCGACGACGGAGTCCGGCGTGGGCCCGGCGAGCAGGACGCCGGCCTCCTCGAACGTCTCCCTGACGGCCGCGCAGACGACGGCCTGGGCCTCGGCGGCCGTGGCGACGCCGAGACGGGCGGCCCAGTCGGCGGGGCTCGGGCCGGCCCAGCGGACCGGGTGCTCGTCGCGCGGGTCGACGGAGCCGCCGGGGTAGGCGTACGCGCCGCCGGCGAAGGCCATGGAGGCGCGGCGGCGCAGCATGTGCACCTCGGTGGCGTCACCGGCGTCGCGCAGGAGCAGCACGGTGGCGGCGCGGCGGGGCGCCACGGCCGTCAGCTCGCCGGCCGCGAGGGCGCGGATGCGGTCGGGCCATTCCGGTGGGTACCACTGACCATTCGGCATGGCCGGAGCCTATGACGATCGGACCGGATGTTCGAGAGCCCACCGGCGTCGCGGAGCGCGAGGGCGGTCCACGCGGCGACGCTCACTACGGGAGCCGCGCGGCGGGCGGCGGGCCGGGCGGCGCGTGGCGGGCGGCCGGCGGCGGGCAGCGCGTGGCCGACCGCCGACGTACCGGGGCCCCGGTCGCCCGGGTCGGGGCCGCGCCCCGACCCCGTGGCCGGGGGCGGAGCCCCGGTGCCCGGGGCTCCGGGGCGGCTCAGTCCTCCGGCAGGAGCTCCACCTGGAGCTCGACCTCGACGGGCGCGTCCAACGGCAGTACCGTCACGCCCACCGCGCTGCGCGCGTGGACCCCGCGGTCGCCGAGGACGTCGCCGAGCAGTTCGCTCGCCCCGTTCAGCACGGCCGGCTGGCCGGTGAAGTCGGGTGCCGAGGCGACGAAGCCGACGACCTTCACGACCCGCGCGACGCGGTCCAGGTCGCCCGCGACGGACTTCACCGCGGCCAGGGCGTTCAGCGCGCAGACGCGGGCCAGGTCCTTGGCCTCCTCGGGCGTGACCTCGGCGCCGACCTTGCCGGTGACCGGGAGCTTCCCGTCCACCATGGGCAGCTGGCCCGCGGTGTACACGTACACGCCGGACCGGACGGCCGGCTGGTACGCGGCCAGCGGCGGCACGACCTGCGGCAGCGTCAGGCCGCGCTCGGCGAGCGCCGCCTCGACGCGCCCGGTCACGGCTTCTCCCGCTTCAGGTACGCCACGAGCTGCTCGGGGTTGTTCGGGCCGGGGACGACCTGGACGAGCTCCCAGCCGTCCTCGCCCCAGGTGTCCAGGATCTGCTTGGTCGCGTGCACGAGAAGGGGCACGGTCGCGTATTCCCACTTGGTCATGGGGCCGACTGTATCCGCTCGCCGGCACCACCCCCGGGCAGCCTCCCGCGTGCGCTCCGGCACCACCCCGGGGCAGCCTCCTGCGTGGGCTCCCGCGCCACTCGTTACGCTCGCTGTGTGAGCAGGCTCCAGGTCGTCAGCGGCAAGGGCGGTACCGGTAAGACGACGGTCGCCGCCGCCCTCGCGCTCGCCCTCGCGACGGAGGGCAAGCGGACCCTCCTCGTCGAGGTCGAAGGCAGACAGGGCATCGCACAGCTCTTCGAGACGGAGGCGCTCCCGTACGAGGAGCGCAAGATCGCCGTCGCACCGGGCGGCGGGGAGGTGTACGCCCTCGCCATCGACGCCGAACGCGCGCTGCTCGACTACCTCCAGATGTTCTACAAGCTGGGGGCAGCGGGCCGCGCCCTGAAGAAGCTCGGGGCGATCGACTTCGCGACGACGGTGGCGCCGGGCGTCCGGGACGTCCTCCTCACCGGCAAGGCGTGCGAGGCGGTGCGCCGCAAGGACCGGGCGGGCCGCCACGTCTACGACCACGTCGTCATGGACGCCCCGCCGACCGGCCGCGTGACGCGCTTCCTGAACGTCAACGACGAGGTGGCGGGGCTGGCCCGGATGGGGCCGATCCACCACCAGGCGCAGTCGGTGATGCGGGTCATCAAGTCCCCGCAGACGGCCGTCCACCTGGTGACTCTGCTGGAGGAGATGCCGGTGCAGGAGACCGCCGACGGCATCGCCGAGCTGCGCGCCGCGGAGCTGCCGGTCGGGGACGTCTTCGTGAACATGGTCCGCCCGAACGTCCTCGACGAGGACGCGGTACGGGCCGCCGCGGGCGACCACCGCGAGGGCGTCGCCCGGGCCCTGGCCGCGGCCGGGGTGGCCCGCCCGGAGGAGCTGGTCGGGCCGCTGCTCGACCAGGCGGCGGAGCACGCCCAGCGGGTCGGGCTGGAGCGTGAGCAGCGCGAGGTGCTGGCGAAGCAGCAGGTACCGGCGTACGAGCTGCCCTTGCTCGGCGAGGGCGTGGACCTCGCGGGGCTGTACCACCTGGCGAAGGAACTGCGGAGGAACCTCGGGGTGAGCGCATGACGGCCGCCGGAGCCACACCGACCCCGCCACCGGCCGGGACACCGGCACCGGCGGCCACGGGCACGGCCGAGGGCACGGACACGAGCACGCGCACCGGCACCGGCACCGGCACCGGACCGGCACCGTACCGGCGGCTGGAGGTCGACCGGCTGCTGGACGACCCCGCGACGCGCATCGTCGTGTGCTGCGGCGCCGGCGGGGTCGGGAAGACCACCACGGCGGCGGCGCTGGGGCTGCGGGCGGCCGAGCGCGGCCGCAGGGTGGTCGTGCTGACCATCGACCCCGCGCGCCGGCTGGCGCAGTCGATGGGCATCGAGGAGCTGGACAACGTCCCGCGCCGGGTGGCGGGCGTCGGGGCGGACGCGGGCGGCGAGCTGCACGCCATGATGCTGGACATGAAGCGCACCTTCGACGAGATCGTCGAGGCGCACGCCGATCCGGAGCGGGCCCGCGCGATCCTGGCGAACCCCTTCTACCAGTCCCTGTCGGCCGGCTTCGCCGGCACGCAGGAGTACATGGCGATGGAGAAGCTGGGCCAGCTGCGGGCGCGCGACGAGTGGGACCTGATCGTCGTGGACACGCCGCCGTCCCGGTCGGCGCTGGACTTCCTCGACGCGCCGAGGCGGCTGGGGTCGTTCCTCGACGGCAAGCTCATCAAGGCCCTGATGGCGCCGGCGAGGGTGGGCGGCCGGGCCGGCATGAAGTTCCTCAACGTCGGCATGTCGATGATGACCGGGACGCTGGGCAAGCTGCTGGGGGGTCAGCTGCTGCGGGACGTGCAGACGTTCGTGGCGGCGATGGACACGATGTTCGGCGGCTTCCGCACGCGGGCGGACGCCACGTACCGGCTGCTCCAGGCGCCCGGGACGGCGTTCCTCGTGGTGGCCGCCCCCGAGCGGGACGCGCTGCGGGAAGCGGCGTACTTCGTGGAGCGGCTGGCCGCCGACGACATGCCCTTGGAGGGGCTCGTCCTGAACCGGGTGCACGGCAGCGGTGCCGTACGGCTCTCGGCCGAGCGGGCCCTCGCCGCCGCGGAAAATCTTGACGAGCGCCGCATTGTGGATCAGGGGGGCGGGAAGGCTCGTGTCGGTGGCCCGGCGGCCACCTCTCCCGAGGCTCCCGCACCCGAACAGACACCGGACGTCCCGCCTGCCGTGGCGGAGCTGACGTCCGGGCTCCTGCGCCTGCACGCGGAGCGGATGCAGGTACTCGCGCGTGAGCGGCTCACGCGTGACCGCTTCACGTCACTCCACCCGGACGTGCCCGTGGCCGAGGTGGCCGCTCTCGCGGGCGACGTCCACGACCTCGCCGGGCTGCGGACCGTCGGCGACCGCCTCGCCGAGGGGGCGACGGCGCCCCGCGACGTACAGACCTGACGCCCCGCCACCCGGCACCGGCGCCCGACATCGGACCCCAATGCCGCACCCCGGCACCCGCCGGACGGGCGGGGAGGCGGGCGCAGCGGTACGACCGTACGACGGCCCTGGCAAGCGCCCCGCGGAACGCGACACGCGCGGCGCGCAGCGCGGGCGGCGCGGCGCGGGCGGCACAGGCGGCGCGGCGTGGGCGACCTGAGCGGCGCGTGGGCCCGGTGTCGGCTCAGCCGACCGCCGCGTACGTCTCGTAGGTCTCGTCGTCGTCGAGTGCGACGGGCAGGATGCCCGCGCTGCGCTCGTACTCCGTGCGTGCGGTCTCCAGGAGCCGCCGCCACGACGTGACGGTCGGCCGGCGGCGCAGCAGGGCGCGGCGCTCGCGCTCCGTCATGCCGCCCCACACGCCGAACTCGACGCGGTTGTCCAGCGCGTCGGCCAGGCACTCGGTCCGCACCGGGCACCCGGTGCACACCGCCTTGGCCCTGTTCTGCGCCGCTCCTTGTACGAACAGTTCGTCCGGATCCGTAGTGCGGCAGGCCGCCTGCGCACTCCAGTCAGCTACCCAGCCCATGCCGGCGCCGTCCTCTCCCGAATCGAGGCTCCCCCACGGCGGCAGCGGCATATTCACCGCTGCCAGTTGAGGACGTTACGGAAGGTGGGGACAGCGCAACACCCCCTTCGGGCCCAATCTTGAATGGCCCGAACGGACTATGCGTCAGCGGCAGATCACCCAGGGGAGTGAGCGATAGACATACAAGATGAAATGCTTGAATCGGGGCATTTCCCTCACGTCACGCAGGGCACACCCTGACACACATCACGAAAACGGACAGTGATCGGCACGGTCGCTGAACGAGGGGGGTGGGCTCGGACGTAGTACCAGGGGGTGGCGCCTTGCACGTGCGGGGGGAGTGCGGGGGGAGTGCGAGGAGGATGCCCTGACCGCGTCACGCGACTGCAGTGACGGTTGTGACCAGCTTAGGCCAAGGCATATACACGTGTCCGGCGATTGAGAACGTAGGCTGCCTCCATGCCACAGAACCGCTCGGGCGGGGGTCTGACCGCGACCCAGCAGGCCGCCAAGTTCCTCGGTGTCAGCGTGCTCTCCGGAGTCGTGCTCGCCGGCATCGCCATGCCCGCGGCGGGAGCCCTCGGCCTCGCCGCCAAGGGGACGGTCCAGGGGTTCGACGAGATCCCGGCCAACATGAAGAGGCCGCCGCTGAGCCAGCGCACCCAGATCCTCGACTCCGAGGGCGGGCTCATCGCGACGGTCTACTCCCGCGACCGCAAGGTGGTCCCCCTCGAGGCCATCTCGCCGTACATGCAGAAGGCGATCGTCGCGATCGAGGACTCGCGCTTCTACGAGCACGGCGCCGTCGACCTGAAGGGCGTCCTGCGCGCGGTCAACCGCAACGCCCAGGAGGGCGGGGTCGCCCAGGGCGCCTCCACCCTGACCCAGCAGTACGTCAAGAACGTCTTCGTCGAGGAGGCCGGCGACGACCGCGACAAGTTCGCGCAGGCCACCCAGCAGACCCTGGGCCGCAAGATCCAGGAGCTGAAGTACGCGATCCAGGTGGAGAAGGAACTCGGGAAGAAGACGATCCTCGAGAACTACCTCAACATCACCTTCTTCGGGCAGCAGGCGTACGGCATCGAGGCCGCCTCGCAGCGGTACTTCTCCAAGCGCGCCAAGGACCTCACCCTCGGCGAGGCGGCCATGCTCGCCGGACTCGTCCAGTCGCCGAGCCGGTACGACCCGGTCAACGACGTGCAGGAGGCCACCAAGCGCCGCAACATCGTCCTGGAGCGCATGGCCACCGTCGGCGACATCAGCCGCGCCGAGGCCGAGCAGGCGAAGGCCGAACCGATCCAGCTCAACGTGACCCGGCCGAAGAACGGCTGCATCACCGCGCGCGACGGCGCCGGCTTCTTCTGCGACTACGTCCGCGAGGTCTTCCTCTCGAACCCGGTCTTCGGCAAGTCCCGCGAGGCGCGCGCCAAGGTCTGGAACCGCGGCGGCCTCACCATCCGCACCACGCTCGACCCGCAGGCGCAGAAGGCGGCCCAGGACTCGATCAAGCAGCACGTCAACCAGGACGACAAGGTCGCCACGGCCGTCACCATGGTCCAGCCCGGCACCGGCAAGATCCTGGCGATGGGCCAGTCCAAGCCGTACGGCTTCGACAAGAACGAGACCCAGATCAACTACTCGGTCAACAAGGGCATGGGCGGCTCCAACTACGGCTTCCCGACCGGTTCGACCTTCAAGCCGTTCGTCGCGGCGGCCGCCCTGGAGCAGGGCAAGCCGGCGTGGCAGGTCTACCCGTCGCCGTACAAGATGCCGTACCCGGACTCGGTGCAGTCGTGCAGCGGCACGCCCTGGCGGAACGTCGGCGGCGACACCGTCGAGAACGAGAACGAGTCGGAGGTCGGCCCGTACGACCTGCGCGACGCCATGGCGAAGTCGGTCAATACCTACTTCGTGCAGATGCTCGGCGAGATCGGCATGTGCCCGGTCGTGGAGATGACCGACAAGCTCGGCGTCGTCATGGGCGACGACAAGAAGCTGCCCGAGAAGCCGTCCGCGCTGACGCTGGGCTCCCAGGGCATGTCCCCGCTGACCATGGCCGGCGCGTACGCCACCTTCGCCAACCGCGGCACGTACTGCACGCCGACGGCCATCGAGTCGATCAGGACCACCGAGGGCAAGAACCTGCGGGTGCCGCGCTCCAAGTGCCAGCGCGCCATGAGCGAGCGCACCGCCGACACCATCAACACCCTGCTGCGCGGTGTGATCGACTCCGGTACGGGCCAGGAGGCCGGCCTGGAGTCGCGTGACAGCGCCGGCAAGACCGGTACGACGGACAGCCGGCGCAACGCCTGGTTCGTGGGCTACACGCCGAACCTCTCCGGCGCCGTCTGGGTGGGCAGCCCCACCCAGGAGGTGAAGATGGAGTACATCACCATCGGCGGGCGGTACCACGACAAGGTCTTCGGCGGCCGGGTCCCCGGCCCGATCTGGAAGGACGCCGTGGCGGGCGCCCTGGAGGGCCACCCCGCGCCGGACTTCGCCCGCGTCCCGATCGGCGGCCCGCAGCGCCCCCAGGTCCCGACCCGGCCCGGCGACAACAAGCCGGGAGGCCCCGGCGGCGGCGACGGCAACGAGCCCTTCCCCGGCATCTCCTTCCCGACGGACCTGCTGAGCGGCGGGAACGGCAACGGCAACGGCCAGGGCAACGGGAACGGCAACGGCCGCCCGGGCGGCGGCGGCGACCGCTGACCCACCGACGTGCCTGAGGGCGTCCACCCCGCGGGGTGGACGCCCTCACACCTGCCCGGACCGCCCGCCGAGCCCGACGGGGCCCGAGCCCGAACGGCCCGGCCGTGGCCGTGCCCGGCGACCCCGGCGACCCGAGCCCGCCGGCCCGGCCGGGCGCGCCCGCCGCCTCAGCCGGCGAGGAGCTGCTTGACCAGCGCGGCGACCCGGCCGCCCTCGGCCCGGCCCGCCACCTTCGGGTTCACGATCTTCATCACGGCGCCCATCGCGCGCGGCCCCTCGGCACCGCCGGCCCGGGCCTCCTCGACCGCCTCCGCGACGATCTGCCGCAGCTCGTCGTCCGTCAGCTGCCGGGGCAGGTACGCGTCGAGCACGACCCCCTCCGCCTGCTCCCGCTCGGCCTGCTCGGTACGGCCGCCCGCCGTGAACGCCTCGGCCGCCTCCCGGCGCTTCTTCGCCTCCTTGGCGATCACCTTCTGCACCTCGTCGTCGGAGAGCTCGCGCGACTGCTTGCCCGCGACCTCCTCCTTCGTGATGGCGGCGAGCGTCAGCCGGAGGGTCGAGGAGCGGAGCTCGTCACGGGCCCTGATCGCCTCCGTGAGGTCTTCCTGCAACTTGGACTTGAGCGTGGTCATGCCGCAAGCATGACAGGTGCCCTCCCGCACCCGCCCGCCCATTTACCGGGCGTCGCGACCCCTCCCGCCGTCTGCGACCATGGGGCCATGCGCGCGCGATACGGAGTACCCCTCGGCATCACTGCACTGGGCGCGGCCGGAGTGGCCTACGCCGCCGGTTTCGAAGCCCGCTCCTTCCGGCTCCGACGGGTGTCCGTCCCGGTACTGCCGCGCGGCGCGAACCCGTTGAGGGTCCTCCAGGTCTCCGACATCCACATGGTGTGCGGCCAGCGCAAGAAGCAGCGCTGGCTCCGGTCCCTGGCCGGGCTCCGCCCCGACCTGGTCGTCAACACCGGCGACAACCTCTCCGACCCGGACGGCGTACCGGAACTCCTGGACGCCCTCGGCCCGCTGATGGACTTCCCCGGCGTCTACGTCTTCGGCTCCAACGACTACTACGGCCCCAAGCTCCGCAACCCGGCCCGCTACCTCTTCGAGAAGCTCCAGGGCCGCCACGGCCTCAACGGCAACCCGCCGGCCGTCGGCGCCGTCCACAACCCGTGGGAGGGCATCCGCGACGCCTTCGACGCGGCGGGCTGGCTGGACCTGACCAACACCCGCGGCCGGCTGAAGGCGGAGGGTCTGGAGCTCGCGTTCACGGGCCTGGACGACCCGCACATCAAGCGGGACCGGTACGAGGAGGTCGCCGGCGGCCCCGAGGCCGACGCCGACCTCTCCGTGGGCGTCGTCCACGCCCCGTACCTGCGCTCCCTGGACGCCTTCACCGCCGACGGCTACCCCCTGGTCCTCGCCGGCCACACCCACGGCGGCCAGCTGTGCGTCCCCTTCTACGGGGCGCTCGTCACCAACTGCGACATCGACACGGACCGCGCGAAGGGCCTCTCCACCCACCGCGCCGGCGGCCGCACGGCCTACCTCCACGTCTCGGCGGGCTGCGGCACCAACCGCTACACCCCCGTCCGCTTCGCCTGCCCCCCGGAGGCGACCCTGCTGACCCTGACCCCCCGCGACTGAACCCGCACCCTCCCCCACGCCGCCGGACCCGGAGAAACCGGATTTCGTCTCCGGGCGCCGGTGGGCTAAAGTAAACGACGTCGCCAGGACACCGGCGACATCGGGGTGTAGCGCAGCTTGGCAGCGCGCTTCGTTCGGGACGAAGAGGTCGTGGGTTCAAATCCCGCCACCCCGACAGCTGGTCGAAGGCCAGGTACTGATTCCAGTACCTGGCCTTCGTCGTGTTCGGGGGCCGGAGTGATGACGGGTCGGAGCAGCTTCCGGCAGGGGGCCGGGGGGCCGGCCGGGTCCGGTCCCGGCTGTCCGGGGCCGGTGGTCGGGCGCGTGGCGGGGGCGGGGGTGTCGGACCGGTCCCGGGTGGGGTCGCCGGGCCGGGGCGGGGTGGTGGTCGAGGGGTCTGGGGGCACCTGGGGTGGGCAGGCGGGGGTGATGGGGAGTGACGTGCTGGGTGAGGTGCTGGGTGCCGCGCAAGGGGTGCTGATCGACTTCGAGGGGCCTCTGTGCCGTGCCTTCGGTGAGGCGTGGGCGGTGGAGGTCGCGGGGCGGTTGGTGGAGGTCGTCGCTCGGCGGGATGCCGTCCTCGCCGCCGGGTCGGCGGGGGTCGGGGATCCGGGCGAGGTGCTGCGGCGGGCGTACGCGCGGGACGCCGGGCTCGGGCACGAGGTGGCGGAGGCGCTCACGGCGGCCGAGGTCGAGGCCGTGGAGGCCGCCGGCGGGCCGACGCCCGGCGCCGTCGCCGTGCTGGAGGCCGCCCGGGACGCGGGGCGGCGGATCGCGGTCGTCAGCGACACGTCCGCCGCGTGCGTGCGGGCCTTCCTGGACCGGCAGGGGCTGTCGTCGTACGTACTGCACGTCGTGGGGCGGCCGGAGGGGCTGCCGGAACTCACGAAGCCGAACCCGTACCCGCTCATCAGGGCCGCGGAGCAACTGGGCCTGGACGTGACCCTGTGCGTGCTGATCGGTGACTCGGCCGCCGACGTCCGCGCCGCGCACGCGGTCGGCGCCGCCGCGGTCGGGTACGCGGACGGGCCGGATCGGGCGCGGGAGCTCGTCGACGCCGGGGCGGAGGCCGTCGTCGAGGGGATGCGGGGCATCGCGGAGGCCATGGCCGCCCCGGCCGGCTAGGTCCTGTCCGGAAAGGAGCGCCGTCTGCCCGGAGGCCAGGCGGGACTTTCCGGACAGGGCCTGGGGACCTGGTCCGGAAGGCGGGCCCTGTCAGGGGGCGGAAGCGGGGGCGTCGCCCGGACGGGTGCCTTCCGGTCGCCGGGCGTCGCCGCGCGGCGCAGGCTGCTCGTACACCCGGCCGGACCGGTACGACGAGAGGGCAGGCGATGAGCGACTCAGCGGGTCACCGGCACGACACGGCTCCCGGACATCCCCGTGCTCGGCACCAGGGCGGTGCCCCGGCGGGGTCCGGGGCGGCCTGGGCCTCGGCGGGGACCATGTTCGCCGGGGTGCTCCTGCTCGTGCAGGGGGTGCTCGGGATGCTCCAGGGCATCGTGGGCATCGCCGAGGACGACGTGTACGGGGTCCTCGGCAACTACGTGTTCAAGTTCAACACCACCGCGTGGGGCTGGATCCACCTCGTCCTCGGGCTGCTCCTCGCGCTGATCGGCTGGGGCATCCTGCGCGGGGCCTCCTGGGCCAGGGCGAGCGGTGTGGCGCTCGCCTCGCTGGCCGTCATCGTCAACTTCGTCTGGCTGCCGTACCAGCCGGTCTGGGGCTTCATCAGCATCGCCATCGGGGTGTTCGTCATCTGGGCGCTGTGCACGGCGGACCCGACGACCGGCACGCGCTGAACCCCGCTGGTCGCGGGCCTGTGGACAAGTTGTCCACAGGCCCGGCGGGATGTCGGCCGGACGGTCCATGATGGACGGCATGACTGAGCCGAGCGACGTACCAACGAAACCGACGAACCAGGCCCCGGCCGCCGGCGGGCCCGACGTGCCGGACTGGGAGAAGCGCTTCCGCGCTCCGCGCGTGTCCCTGCCGGAGTGGGCGTTCGACGCGCCGCACCGGGCGCTGTTCGTGTCGAACGCTACGGGGACGTACGAGTTGTACGCCTGGGACCGGGAGACCGGTGTGCAGCGGCAGGTGACGGACCGGCCGAACGGCACGACGGACGGCGTCCTGTCCCCGGACGGCGAGTGGATCTGGTGGTTCGCCGACACCGACGGCGACGAGTTCGGCGTGTGGATGCGGCAGCCGTTCGCGGGCGGGCCGGACGAGCCGGCCGTGCCGGGGCTCGCGCCGTCCTACCCGGCGGGCCTGGCCGTCGGACGGGACGGGACCACGGTCGTCGGCCGGTCCACGGAGGAGGAGGGCACCACCCTCCACGTGGTCCGCCCGGGGCAGGAGCCCGTGGAGATCTACCGGCACCGGGAGTCCGCAGGCGTCGGGGACCTGTCGCACGACGGGACGCTGGTCGCCGTCGAGCACACCGAGCACGGTGACGCGACGCACGCGGCGCTGCGCGTGGTCCGGCTCGCCGACACCGCCGGAGCCGCGGGGGCCCCGGCCGTGACGCCGGTCGCGGAGCTGGACGACACCAAGGGCGGTACGCAGCCGCTGGGCCTGGCGGTGCTCGGCTTCGCACCGGTCGACGGCGACACGCGGCTGCTCGTGGGGCACCAGCGGCGCGGCCGGTGGGAGCCGATGGTCTGGGACGTGGTGTCCGGGGTGGAGACGGACCTCGACCTGGACCTGCCGGGCGACGTGAGCGCCGAGTGGTACCCGGACGGTTCCGGGCTGCTGGTCGTCCACAGCTTCGAGGCGCGCAGCGACCTGTGGCGGTACGACCTGGCGACGCGCCGGCTGACGCGGGTCGACACCCCGGCCGGTTCGGTGTCGGACGCGACGGCCCGGCCGGACGGCGAGGTCGAGTACCTGTGGTCGTCGGCCGCGATGCCGCCGGAGGTGCGGTCGACGTCGGGCGCGGTCGTCCTCGACCCGCCGGGGACGCGGGCACCGGAATCGGTCGCCGTCGAGGACGTGTGGGTGGAGGGCCCCGGCGGGCGCGTCCACGCGCTGGTCCACCGGCCGGCGGGGGCGGCGGGCCCGCTGCCGACGGTGTTCGACGTCCACGGCGGCCCCACCTGGCACTACAGCGACGCGTTCGCCGCGGGCCCCGCCGCATGGGTGGACCACGGCTACGCGGTGGTGCGGGTGAACTACCGCGGTTCCACCGGCTACGGCCGGGAGTGGACGGACGCCCTGCGGCACCGGGTAGGGCTGATCGAGCTGGAGGACATCGCGGCGGTCCGGGAGTGGGCCGTCTCGTCGGGCCTCGCGGACCCGGAGCGTCTGGTGCTGGCCGGCGGCTCGTGGGGCGGCTACCTGACGCTGCTGGGTCTGGGCACGCAGCCCGACGCGTGGGCAGTGGGCATCGCCGACGTGCCGGTCGCGGACTACGTCACGGCGTACCACGACCAGATGGAGGCGCTGCGGCCCCTGGACCGGACGCTGTTCGGCGGGGCTCCCGAGGAGGTGCCCGAGCGGTGGGCGGCCTCGAACCCGCTGACGTACGTGGACGAGGTGCGGGCGCCGGTGTACATCGCGGCGGGAGTCAACGACCCGCGCTGCCCGATCCGCCAGGTGGAGAACTACGTGGACCGGCTCGCGGCCCGCGGCGCGGTGCACGAGGTGTACCGGTACGACGCGGGACACGGCTCGTTGGTGGTGGAGGAACGGATCAAGCAGCTGCGTCTGGAGATCGAGTTCGCGGCCCGGCACCTGGCCGCCGTGGGCGGGCCCCGGACGGACGGGGGGTGAGGTCGTTCCGTACCGTGGAGGGGTGTACCGCTTCCTGACGACCCCCCGCTGGTGGGGGATCAACGTCTTCGTGCTGCTGGCGATCCCGTTCTGCCTGTTCATGGGCATCTGGCAGCTGGGCAGGTTCGAGGACCGCGTCGACTCCCACCAGGAGGCCGAGAGGCGCCCGGCCGTCCAGGCGGCGGAGGCGGCGGCGCCGCTGGCGGAGCTGCTGCCGGTGGACAAGGAGACGTCGGGCCGCCAGGCGGTGGTGAGCGGCCGGTACGGCGAGCAGTTCCTGGTGCCGGGGCGCGAGCTGGACGGCGAGACCGGTGCGTACGTGCTGACGCTGCTGCACACCTCCGAGGACAAGGCCCTGCCGGTGGTGCGGGGCTGGCTGCCGAAGGGCGCCGCCGCCCCGGCGCCGCCCGCCGGCGAGGTGACCGTGACCGGGGCGCTCCAGGCGTCGGAGAGCCCGGGCTCGAAGGGCGTCCACGCGGCGGGCGGCCTGCCCGAGGGCCAGCTCGGCATCATCAGCGCGGCGTCCCTCGTCAACCTGGTGCCCGACGAGGTGTACGACGCGTGGGTGACCCTGGCGCACTCGCCGGCCGGGCTCACCCCGGTGCCCCCGGCGGCCGCCACGGGCACGGGGCTGGACATCAAGGCGTTCCAGAACCTCGGTTACACGGGTGAGTGGTTCGCGTTCGCGGGGTTCGTGCTGTTCATGTGGTTCCGCCTCGTCCGCCGTGAGGCGGAGGCGGAGCGGGACCGCGCGATCGGACTGGAGCCGGAGAGCCAGGGCGTCGGCTGAGCCGCCTCCCGCCCCCGCCGGGCCGGCTGCGCGGACGCCCGGCCTGCGGCTGGTGGACGGGCTGCGGCCGGCCGGGCTGCCGGGTGGCCGAGCTGCCCGGTGTCCCCGCTCCCGGGTGGCCGAGGCGCCCGGATGCGGGTGGACCGGCCCCCGGGTGGCCCGGCTTCCGGATGGTGGGGTCGCCCGGCTGCGGGTGGACGGGCTGCCGGGTGGACCGGCTCTCAAGTGGCCCCGCTGCGGGTGACCGGCCGGGTGGGCCGCCGGTGTGCGGCCCGCCTGTCGGCGGGCCCGGTGTCACTGGGCCGGGAGGAGGCCCGTGCGGTAGATCGTGCCGGTGCAGGCGTTGGGGACGGTCGTCTCCGCCGTGGGGCCGCCCGCCTCCGGGGTGTGGGTGACGCTCACGCTGCCGTCGGCCGTACCCCCCTCGGAGACGAGCTGGGGCTCGGTGGCCGCGCCGGCGTCCGACTCCCCGCCGCCCTCCGCCGTGCCGCCCGCCCCGGTGCCGCCCGCCGCGGTGCCTCCGGTCGAGGGAGTGGGCTCCGTGGTCGGGGACGGGGTGGGGTCGGGTGTCGTCCCGCCCTCCGTGGGGCAGGTCTCAGCCGGCACCCAGGCGAACTTCACGTCGTACGCCGCCGAGGGCTTCAGGGTCAGACGGCCGACCGACGCGGACGGGTCGGGCAGGCCGTCCGCCCCGTCGCCGGACGTGTGGGTGACGACGCTGACGCGGTCCCGGTCGGCGGCGCCGTTCGCGCGGAAGCCGACGGTGCCGGCGCCGTCGACGACGCAGTCGGCGCCGGAGACGTTGGCGATGCGGAAGGTGCCGTACACCGTGCCGTCGGATCCGGGGGAGCCCGCGTCGGCGGAGATTACGCCGAGCTGGCCCGGGTCGCAGACCGGGACGGTGGCCGTGGCGGACGCGGTGGGGCCCGCGGTGCCGTCGGTCGCGCCGCTCGCGGCCGTCTGCGGCTTCCCCTTCGGGTCCTTGGCGTCCTTGCCCTTGCCCTCGGGCGCCGAGGAACTGCCGGTGGACTCCTCACCGGTCGCGCCCTCGATGGCGTCCCCGGTGCCGCCCTGGACCTGCTCGCCGTGGCCGGCGTTGACCGGGTTGGCGCCGGAGGCGCCGTCGGACGCGGCGACGTGCACGAAGGCGGGGATTCCGGTGCCCAGCAGGATCACCGCGGCGGCCGTGCCGACGATCGCCTGGCGCTTGCGGGCGCGGCGGGCGGGGACGGCCCTGCGGAGGTGCTCCAGTACGTCGTCGGAGGGCCGGATGTCGCTCACGGCGGTGTGGAGCATGCGCCGCAGAGCGAGCTCGTCGACCGGCAGGCCGTCCGCGTCGTCGTCCGGGCCGAAGCCCGTGTCGCTGTCTGAGCCGGGGCCCGGGCCGAAGCCCGTGTTCCTGCCAGGGCCGAAGCCCGTGTCGCTGCCAAAGCCGAAGCCCGTGTCGCTGCCAGGGCCGGAGCCCGTGTCGGAGTCCGCGCCCGCGCGCGGGTGCCCGCCGGTGCCCGCGGTGGTGGGGGCTCCCGCGCCGGCCGTGTCGCCGGCGGGGGTGCGCGTGGCGCCCGTGTCGGCGGAGTCCCGTCCGGCGTCGTGCAGGTCGCCGTCGTGCCCGTTGTTCACAGTTCCGTTCCCAGTCCGGTCGTCCGACGGCCCGTCCGGCCCGTTGTGCTCGTGGCTGTCCGCGCGGTCGCTCATGCCGTGGCCCCCATGGCGACGCGTAGTGCGGCGATGCCGCGTGAGCCGTACGCCTTCACCGACCCGATCGATATGCCCAGGGTCTCGGCGACCTGCGCCTCGGTCATGTCCGCGAAGTACCGCAGGACCAGCACTTCGCGCTGGCGGCGCTGGAGCCCGCGCATCGCCTTGATCAGCGCGTCGCGCTCCAGCTGGTCGTACGCGCCCTCCTCCGCGCTCGCCATGTCGGGCATCGGCTTGGAGAGCAGCTTCAGCCCGATTATTCGGCGGCGCAGGGCGGAGCGGGAGAGGTTGACGACGGTCTGGCGGAGGTACGCCAGGGTCTTCTCGGGGTCGCGGACCCGGCGGCGCGCCGAGTGCACCCGGATGAACGCCTCCTGGACGACGTCCTCGCAGGAGGCGGTGTCGTCGAGGAGGAGCGCGGCGAGGCCCAGCAGCGACCGGTAGTGGGCGCGGTAGGTCTCGGTGAGGTGGTCGACGGTGGTGCCCGCGGTCGTCGCGGCACCGGTGTCGCCGTCGGCTCCGGCCCCCTCACGCGGGAACGGGACGCGGGCACGGCGCGTGGCGGGCATGGGTGCGATCACCGGCATGCCGCCGCCGCGCCGGCGCTCGCGCGGAGGCCGCTGCGGCGGTCGTACGAGCGGGAGGACCGCCGCGCCGCCGCGAAGGGGGCCCGCTGATGGGATGTCGAGAACCTCTGCCACGCCAGTTGGACACGTCGACCCCCGTCAGGGTTGTACGCGCACGGCTCCGCCTTCGACGGTGCGTCGTTCGCCCTCATCCGTATCCGCTCTTCCCCTAAGCCCCGTCAAGCCCCGTTGGACGCGGCCGCGCCGTGGGGCGGCCGCGCGGACGCCTGCCGCCACCCGCCGCCGACCGCGGGGGAGGAAGCAGGCGTCGAACGTCCATCGCCCCAGTTCCAGCGGTACGGACCGAAGACCTTTGCGCAGGGCGTTCACAGATCCTACAAAGCCGGGCCCGGGAACACACCGGGTATCCGGGGTCAGGGGCGTGTCCCGCGGCCGGCGGCCAGTTCCGCGGCGACGGCCTCCGCGATCTGCGCGGTGTTCAGCGCGGCGCCCTTGCGGAGGTTGTCGCCGCACGCGAAGAACTCCAGGGCCCGTTCGTCGTCCGGGTGCCGGCGCACTCGGCCCACCCACGTGGGGTCGGTGCCGACGACGTCGGCGGGGGTGGGGAAGTCGCCGGCGGCGGGGTCGTCGTAGAGGACGACGCCCGGCGAGGTGGCGAGGATCTCATGGGCGCGCGCGACGGTGACCGCCCGTTCGAACCGCGCGTGCACGACGACGGAGTGCGCGGTGACGACGGGGACGTGCACGCAGGTGGCGGCGACCCGCAGGGCGGGCAGGTCGAGGATCCTGCGCGCCTCGGCCCGTACGCGCAGCTCCTCGGAGGACCAGCCGTCCTCCTCCAAGGCGCCGGACCAGGGGACGACGTTGAGCGCGAGCGGGGCCGCGAAGGGGCCCGCGTCGTCCCCGACGGCCCTGCGTACGTCGCCCGGGGCGGTGCCCAGCCCGGTGCCGGCGACGGCCGCCAGCTGGCCTCGCAGCGCGTCGACCCCGGCCTGGCCCGCGCCGCTCGCCGCCTGGTACGCGGAGACGACCAGCTCGTCGAGGCCGAACTCGGCGTGGAGCGCCCCGACGGCGACGATCAGGGCGAGCGTGGTGCAGCCGGGGCTCGCGATGATGCCGCGCGGCCGGAGCCGGGCGGCGTGCGGGTTGACCTCGGGGACGACGAGCGGCACGTCGGGGTCGGCGCGGAACGCCGGCGAGGCGTCGATGACGACGGTGCCCTGGGCGGCGGCGATCGGCGCCCAGCGGGCGGCGACCTCCTCCGGGGCCAGGAACACGGCGACGTCGACGCCCCTGAGCGTCTCCTCGTCGAGCGCGAGGACCTCCGTCTCCACCCCCCGGAGGACCGGCCCGGGGCCGGCGAGGGGCTCGGGGCAGACGGGGCCGCCCCTCCCCCCGCCGGTGGCGGAGGGAGGGGCGAGCAGGCGGATCTCGCCCCAGACGTCGGCGCGCTGCGACAGGATCCGGAGCATCACCGCGCCGGCCGCCCCGGTCGCGCCGACGACCGCGAGCGCCGGCTTCCGGCTCGTCACGGGCGCCCGGCCCGACGGGTGCGGGAGGCGCGGGCGGTCCGGGCCCGTGCCGTCAGCGGCCCGTGCCGCCGTAGACGACGGCCTCGGCGGACTCGCTGTCCAGACCGAAGGCGGTGTGGACGGCGCGGACGGCCTCGTTGACGTCGTCGGCGCGGGTGACGACCGAGATGCGGATCTCCGAGGTGGAGATCAGCTCGATGTTCACACCCGCGTCGGACAGCGCCTCGAAGAAGGAGGCGGTGACGCCCGGGTTGGTCTTCATGCCCGCGCCGACCAGGGAGATCTTGCCGATCTGGTCGTCGTAGCGCAGGGACTCGAAGCCGATGGCGCCCTTCTGCTTCTCCAGGGCGTCGATGGCCTTGCGGCCCTCGGTCTTGGGGAGCGTGAAGGAGATGTCCGTCAGACCGGTGGACGCCGCGGAGACGTTCTGGACCACCATGTCGATGTTGACCTCGGCGTCCGCGATGGTGCGGAAGATCGCGGCGGCCTCGCCCGGCTTGTCGGGCACACCGACGACGGTGATCTTCGCCTCGGAGGTGTCATGGGCGACACCGGAGATGATGGCCTGCTCCACCTTGCGGTCCCCTCGCGGTTCGTTGCTGACCCACGTGCCCTGGAGCCCCGAGAAGCTGGAGCGGACGTGGATCGGGATGTTGTAGCGGCGCGCGTACTCGACGCAGCGGTGCAGCAGCACCTTGGAGCCGGAGCTGGCGAGCTCCAGCATGTCCTCGAAGGAGATCCAGTCGATCTTCCGGGCCTTCTTCACGACCCGCGGGTCGGCGGTGAAGACACCGTCGACGTCGGTGTAGATCTCGCAGACCTCGGCGTCCAAGGCGGCGGCGAGCGCCACGGCCGTGGTGTCGGAACCGCCCCGACCGAGGGTGGTGATGTCCTTCTTGTCCTGGGAGACGCCCTGGAAGCCCGCGACGATGGCGATGTTGCCCTCGTCCAGTGCGGTGCGGATCCGGCCCGGCGTGACATCGATGATGCGCGCTTTGTTGTGGACCGAGTCGGTGATGACGCCTGCCTGGCTACCGGTGAACGACTGGGCCTCGTGGCCCAGGTTCTTGATCGCCATGGCCAGCAGCGCCATGGAGATCCGCTCTCCGGCGGTCAGCAGCATGTCGAACTCACGCCCGGCAGGGATCGGGGATACCTGCTCGGCGAGATCGATCAACTCGTCCGTCGTGTCGCCCATCGCGGATACCACGACGACCACCTGGTGGCCGTTCTTCTTGGCATCGACGATTCGCTTGGCGACGCGCTTGATGCCCTCGGCATCGGCAACGGAGGAGCCTCCGTACTTCTGCACGACAAGGCCCACGTGCGCTCCTCGCTCAGTCCGTTTGCGGTCAGCTCAGTCTAACGAGCGACCGGAAAACACCCCCGCGGTGTCACATCCTGAGATGTCCCGCTCAGGTGGCGATCATCCGTATCGGGCGGGGGCCCGGCCCGGTCGCTCCGAGCCGGTACCTGCCCGCCGTCGCGCCCGGTACGCGGAATGTGGGGCGGGTCACGTCTGCGGTGGTGCGGCACGGGGCCGGGGCGGGGTGAGCCGGGCGGGGTGGCGCACCGGGGCCGGCTCGGGCGGGCGGGGCGGGCGGCCGGGCAGGGAGGCGGGCAGGCGGGGAGAGCAGGCGGACAGCGCGGACCCGGCGCGCGCGGGCTGCGCGGCCGGGTCCGGGGCGAGGGCGGGGGCGGAAGCGGGTCCGGGAGAGGTCCCGGGCGGGCTACTTCCGGGAGTGCAGGCCCAGCGGTCCGGCGATCTCCTGCACCATGACGCGCCCGGCCTCCTCGGCGAGGTCGTCGTCGGGCAGGTCCTCGTCCGTGTCGAGGCCGCCCAGCGGCGCCAGGGGCTGGTCGAGGCGGACGTGCGAGACGAGGGACTGCAGGGCGCGCAGGGTGGCGGAGGCGGTGGGGCCCCAGTTGGAGAAGTACGAGAACTGCCACCACCACAGCGCCTCGGTGGTGCGGCCCGCCCGGTAGTGCGCCAGGCCGTGGCGCAGGTCGGTGATGATGTCGGCGAGGTTGTCCGAGATCCGGCACGGGACCGGCGCCTTGCGCGGCTCGTACGGGTCGAACACCTCGGAGAAGACGTCCACCGGGTCCAGCAGGTCGGCGAAGCGCAGGCGCAGCTCGTCCACGTCCACGTCGGGACCGGTGTCCGGTTCGTACCGCTCGTCGGGGACGATGTCCTCGTGCGCCCCCAGCCGGCCGCCGGCCAGGAGGAGCTGCGAGACCTCCAGCAGCAGGAAGGGGACGGCGCTGTCGGGCTCGTCGCCCTTCGCCACTTCCGTGGTGGCCACGATGAAGGACTCGATGGAGTCGGCGACCTGGACCGCGAAGCTGTCCGGGTCGAGCGAGTGGGCGTGGAGCGTGGCGTCAGACATCGAGGAGTCTTCTCCCTTCGAACGCGCGACCGAGCGTGACCTCGTCGGCGTATTCCAGGTCTCCGCCAACGGGCAGTCCGCTGGCGAGGCGCGTGACCTTCAGGCCCATGGGCTTGACCATCCGCGCCAGGTAGGTCGCGGTGGCCTCCCCCTCCAGGTTGGGGTCGGTCGCCAGGATCAGCTCGGTGACCGTGCCGTCCGCCAGGCGGGCCAGCAGCTCCCTGATCCGCAGGTCGTCCGGGCCCACGCCCTCGATCGGGCTGATCGCCCCGCCGAGCACGTGGTACCGGCCCCGGAACTCGCGCGTCCGCTCGATCGCGACGACGTCCTTGGGCTCCTCGACCACGCAGATGACCGCGTCGTCCCGGCGGGCGTCACGGCAGATGCCGCACCGCTCCTCCTGGGCGACGTTGCCGCACACCGCGCAGAACCGGACCTTCTCCTTGACCTCCAGCAGGGCGTGCGCCAGCCGCCGTACGTCGGTCGGCTCCGCCTGCAGGATGTGGAAGGCGATCCGCTGCGCGCTCTTGGGACCGACGCCCGGCAATCTGCCCAGCTCGTCGATGAGGTCCTGGACCACGCCTTCGTACAACGGAACGCCTCTCCGGGAGTGCAGTCTTGGGTCTTACGGTAGTTGCTGGGGGTGCGCCGCAGAAGCCTCGGCGTGGGTGACACCTGCGGCAAACGCGGCACGGGGGCACCCGCGGAGCGCCGGACGCCGGAGGGCGCCGGGGACGGAGCGGTCCCCACCGGCCCACAGCGCCCCCGACCCGGCCGAACCGGGAGGAACCCGGAGGTACCGGCACCTACCCGTCGGCAGGCGGCGGCGCCTCACGGCGAGGTCAGAAGGGCAGGCCCGGCATGCCGCCCAGGCCCTGCGCGAGCGGACCGAGCTTCTGCTGCTGGAGCTGGTGCGCGTTCTCGTTGGCCGCGTGCACGGCCGCCACGACCAGGTCGGCGAGGGTCTCGGTGTCGTCCGGGTCGACCGCCTTCGGGTCGATGACCAGCGCCCGCAGCTCACCGGAGCCCGTGACCGTGGCCTTCACCAGGCCGCCGCCCGCCTGGCCGTCGACCTCCGTGCGGGCCAGCTCCTCCTGCGCCGCGGCGAGGTCCTGCTGCATCTTCTGGGCCTGCTGGAGCAGCTGCTGCATGTTGGGCTGGCCACCACCGGGGATCACGGTCACTCCTGCGCGTCGACGAGGTCATCGGTCACGTCGAGCCTACGTGGTCGCCGCGCGGCGCGCCCCACGCACACCGCTGCACTCTTTGGAGTGAACGCCGGGCGCGCCCTCTACCTGATCACGCCGCTCTTGCGGGCGGAAATCCGTCGATGTCGCCCCCATGGACCACCATTCGGCGGTAGGAAGGGCTCCGCACGGCGCCCACCAGGACTCCGCGCGGCGCCCACCCCTTGTCGCCATCGACCAGGTGGTACCCGATCGGTAACACCAGCCCCACCAGCCACGACGGCCCACCGCCACCCGTCCGCCACGGCCCGCCCGCCCCCACGCACGCCACGGAACGTCCGTCACCGCACGTCACGCATTGTCACGCAGAGCGCAGAGGAGTGCCCCGGTGAGCCAGCCGGAGATGCAGCCCGGGGGGCCCGCCCGGGGCGAGGACCTGACGGGACGGCCGTTCCCGCTCGGCGACTGGGGCGAGCCGGCCGAGCGGCTGCACGAGCTGTACCGGTGGGTCGAGGCCAACGCCCTGCGCACCGCCGACTGGTACCTCGCCGACCGGACGTGGAAGCGCCGCGGCGCCCGCGCGCTGCGGGCGGGTACGGCGCTGGGCGCGGTGCTCGGTGCCGTGCTGCCCCTCCTGGACCTCACCGGCGCCCTGCACGGCGCCGCCGGCTGGGGGTACCTGTGCCTGCTGCTCGCCGTGGCGTGCATGGCGTGCGACCGGTACTTCGGGCTGACGTCCGGCTGGATGCGGGACGTGGCCACCGCCCAGGCCGTACAGCGCCGACTGGCGGCCCTCCAGTTCGACTGGGCGTCGGAGAGCGTGCGGGAGGTGCTGGGGCCCGCCGAGGGCACGGCGGGCGAGGCGGCGGAGCGCTGCCTCGCGGTGCTGCGGCGCTTCACCGAGGACGTCACGGAACTGGTGCGGGCGGAGACCGCCGACTGGATGGTGGAGTTCCGCGCGGGGCCGGCGCCGCTCCTCACGCAGTCGCTGGGCGCGGCGGCGCAGCCGCGCCCCGACGGCGGCGGGGCGCAGCCACCGGGCCGCTTCCTGCTGCCCCCGGCCACCCGCCCCAACATGCCCCGGCAGCGACCCCCGGAGCCGCGCTGACCCCCTTACCGCACGGCGGGGGCCCGCGGCGCTGCGCCGGCGGGCCGGGCGGGCCGGGCGGCCCGGGAGGGCCCCGGGTGGACCGTCCGGGGCGGTGGCGTCCCGCGCGGGCGGGCCGGGTGGGCCGCCCGGGCCTGCGTCAGCTGAAGATGATCATCGAGCCCTGGGCGAGGCTCCGCGTCGCCGCCGCGTGCAGCCCCAACCACACGTGCCGCTCCCGGGCGAAGGGGCTGTCGTCGTAGGGGATGGGCGCGGCCGGCTCCTCCAGCGAGGTGGGGTGGCGCGGCGGCTCCGGCGCGGCCGGCGGGTTGCCCGGGTCGATGCCGATCGCCGGGGCGACGTGCTCCAGTTCCCGCAGCAGCCCCTGCGCCGAGCCGAGCGGCCCGCCGCCGGACAGCAGCTCCTCCGTCGACAGCGGCGCCGGGAAGTCCACGGGCACGTAGGCGCCGGCGTGGTCGTAGTGCCAGACCAGGTGCGACTGCTGGGCCGTCGCCTCGAACATCTCCAGCAGCTGCTCGTAGTCCCCGCCGAGTTCGTCGACGGGCGTCACCGCGAGGCCGCAGACCTGGAGCAGGTACGCCCGGCGCAGGAAGTGCAGCGCGTCGTAGTCGAACCCGGCGACCGGCGCGACGTCACCGGAGAGGCCGGGCATGTACGCGAATACCGGTACGGCCGGCATCCCGGCCCCGGTCAACGCCCGGTCATAGGCGGCGATCTCCTCGGCGAACGGGTTGTCAGGGCTGTGGCACAGCACGTCGACCAGGGGGACCAGCCACAGGTCACAGGCCAAAATCGACTCGCTCTCGGGTCTTTTGGGCGTCCGGGGTGGGCGTCCGGGGTGGGTGGGCGTCCGGGCTGTCACGGGCACCCGGACGGCGGGTGGTTGCGGAGGTCCGGCACAGACTAGTCCGGCGCCGCCAGGCCCCGTCTCCGGGCAGAGTGATACCCGGTGGCACCGCCCGTGAAGCCGGACGCCCCGCACGGCGGGGGGAACACGGTGGTCCTACGGGGAGTTGACCCGGCATGGCGATCATTCACCGCACGA
This sequence comes from Streptomyces sp. DH12, assembly GCF_020873895.1. GTDB lineage: Bacteria > Actinomycetota > Actinomycetes > Streptomycetales > Streptomycetaceae > Streptomyces. The sequence continues at coordinate 29,562 of NZ_JAHWGT010000015.1, forward strand.
CGATGGAACCGACCAAGCTGGAGCTCCTGGCGGCCTGGCTGCCCGCGCAGCCCTGGTACCAGGGCACGGGCGGGAAGCCGCTGCTCGACCGGGTCGGCGGGTGGCGGCTGGACGACCCGGAGGGGGCGGTCGGCATCGAGTTCATGGTGGTCGTCGACGCCTCCGGGGACGCGCCCCGCTCGTACCACGTACCGCTCACCTACCGGGGCGCGCCGCTCGCCGGCGCGGAGCACGCCCTCGTCGGGACGACCGAGCACGGGGTGCTGGGCACGCGCTGGGTGTACGACGGCGCCCACGACCCGGTGCTCGTGGCGGCGGTGCGGGCGCTCCTGCGGGGCGACGCCGAGCCGCAGGCGCAGAGCGAGAGCGACACGCCCGATCCGACGGTCGGCGCCCGGCTGGCGGCGGGCGCCGACCCGGACGGGGCGGTGCTCGACGTGGTCCGCGTGCCGGGGCGGGAGGGCGGTGCCGGTGTCCTGGGCGAGGTGACCGCGCCGTGGAGCCGTGCGGACGGCGAGTCGAGCCGGGCGCCGTTCTTCGTCCTGCGCGGGCACTCCCCCCGTCCGGCGTAGCGGAGGCGGCGGGCGAGCGGCCGTCAGGGGGCTTGAGCCGCCTGGGACTTGCCGGGCACCAGGGGTGTGAGGGGCGTCAGTGGCGTCAGGGCACCGGGTGCGCCAGGGGCGCAAGGGGCCTCGGGAGCGTCCGGGGTCCAGGAGCGTCCAGGGCCTCAGGCGGGTGGGGCGGGGCGGGGGGCCGGGAGGCGTTCCAGGTGGTCCGCCCAGCGAAGGGCGTGGGCGTTGTAGGCGCCGAGGACGGCGCCGACCCGCCCCGGCGCCCCGGTGGCGACCGCGTCGACCAGCTCCTCGTGGCCGCTCCACAGCCAGTCGCCGGGGCGCGGGTCGGCGCGCAGGTGCGGCACGGCGAAGACCCACGCCTGGACGCGCAGCCGGTGGAGGAAGTCGGCGATGTAGCGGTTGGCGACGAGGCCGCCCAGCTCCCGCCAGAAGCGGACGTCGTAGCCGATCAGGATGTCCAGGTCGCCGGCGCGGGCGGCGCGGGCGGCCGCCTCGGCCCGGCGGCGCACCGGGCCGAGCGCCTCGTCCGGCAGGCACGACCGCCCGGCCCCCGCGCCGGGCGCCGGTACGGCTGTGGCGCCGGGCGCCGGTCGGGGCACCGGAACGGCCGTGGCGCCGGGCGCCGCTACGGGCGCCGACGGGGGCTCGGCCGGGCCGGCGGCCGGGGGCGCGGCCGCGGGCGCGCCGCCGCGGTGTGCCGTGTGCCGGGGGTCGCGCCGCAGGACCCCCTCCACGACCAGGGCGCGGGCCTCCACCATGCCGCGGTAGTCGCCGACCGTGAACTGGTGGACGCGGAACCCCTTGTGCTGGTCGGAGTCGAGGAGCCCCTGCGCCGACAGGTCGACCAGCGCCTCCCGCACCGGGGTGGCGGAGACCCCGTACTGCTCGGCGATCTGCTTGACGGTGAACTCCTGGCCCGGCTGCAGCCGTCCGGCGAGCACCTCGTCACGCAGCGCGTCCGCGATCTGCTGGCGCAGGGTGCTGCGGGTCACAGGTCCGCTCGCGGGCATGGGCAGGTCCCCTCCGTCCGGTTTCGGACACCTTAAGCCAGTCGGAGGGGGTCACCCGTAGGGGTCGGGCGAGGGGGACGTCACACCGGCGGGCCGCACCGGGCCCGCTCGCGGGTCACGCGGTGTGCCCGTCCGCCACGCACAGCGCCGCGTCGAGCGCCGCGAGGCCCTCCTTCGCCTCGGCGTCGGTGAGGGTGCAGGCGGGGACGACGTGCGTCCGGTTCATGGTGACGAAGGGCCACAGGCCCCGCTCCCGGCAGGCGGCGGTGAACGCGGCCATCGGCGCGTTCGCCTCCCCCACCGCGCCGTACGGCACGAGCGGCTCGCGCGTCCGGCGGTCCCGTACGAGCTCCAGCGCCCAGAAGGCGCCGAGGCCGCGCACCTCGCCCACCGACGGGTGGCGTTCGGCGAGCTCCCGCAGTCCCGGGCCGAGGACCTCCGCGCCCAGTCGGTCCGCGGCCTCGACCACGCCCTCCTCCGCCATGGTCCGGATCGTCGCCACGGCCGCCGCGCAGGCCAGCGGGTGCCCGGAGTACGTCAGCCCGCCGGGGTAGGGGCGCCGCTCGAAGGTGGCGGCGATCTCCGGGCCGATGGCGACGCCGCCCAGCGGCACGTACCCGGAGTTGACGCCCTTGGCGAAGGTGAGCAGGTCGGGGACGACGTCGTAGTGCTCGGCGGCGAACCAGCGGCCGGTGCGGCCGAAGCCCGCCATGACCTCGTCCAGGACCAGGACGATGCCGTGCCGGTCGCAGAGCTCGCGCACGCCGGCGAGGTAGCCGGGCGGCGGGGGGATGACGCCGGCCGTTCCGGGGACCGTCTCCAGGATGATCGCCGCGACGGTGCCGGGCCCCTCGAAGGCGATCGTGTCCTCCAGGTGCGCCAGGGCCCGCTCGCTCTCCTGCGCCTCGTCGGCGGAGTAGAACGGCGAGCGGTACAGGAACGGCGCCCAGAAGTGGACCACGCCGGCGGCGCCGGTGTCGGAGGGCCAGCGGCGGGGGTCGCCGGTCAGGTGGATGGCCGTGGAGGTGGCGCCGTGGTACGAGCGGTACGCACTGAGGACCTTGTGCCGGCCGGTGTGCAGCCGCGCCATGCGCACGGCGTTCTCGACGGCTTCGGCGCCCCCGTTGGTGAAGAAGATCCGGTCGAGGTCACCGGGCGTGCGCTCGGCTATCAGCCGGGCCGCCTCGGAACGCACGTCGACGGCGAAGCCCGGCGCGAAGGTCGCGAGCCGGCCGGCCTGCTCCTGGACGGCGGCGACGACCTTCGGGTGCTGGTAGCCGATGTTGGTGAAGACCAGGCCGCTGGTGAAGTCGAGGAAGCGGTTGCCGTCGTAGTCCCAGAAGTGCGCGCCCTGGGCACCGGCGACGGCCAGCGGGTCGATCAGCCCCTGGGCGGACCAGGAGTGGAACACGTGCTTGCGGTCGGCGGCCTTGACGGCGGCGCCCTGCCGCGGATCGGGATGAGGGGTCATGCGGGCGAGCGTAGGGAGTGCGGGCCGCGCCGGGACATGGCCACCTTGTCAGGGGCGGCCCCCGCCGGGGTCGGCAGGGTGTCGTGTCGAGGGGGCCGGGGCGCGACCCGTACGGCGCAGCGTTGACAGGATACTGGCATGGTGACAGCCTTCTGTCATATCGACGGAGCCGCGGGAGCCTCGCCCGACGACCCGACCGCCACCACCGAAGCCGCCGCGCAGGAGGCAGCCATGACCGGCACCACCGCACCGCACCGCACCGTGCACCTCGCCGTGTACGACGCGTTCGCCGACTGGGAGACCGGGCACGCCGCGGCGTGGCTGACGCGCGGCGGCCTCACCGTCCGCACCGTCGGCCCCACGACCGGCCCCGTCACCACGCTCGGCGGTCTGCGCGTCACCCCGGACCTCGCCCTGGCCGACCTGCGCCCCGAGGACAGCGCCCTGCTGGTGCTCCCCGGTTCCGACCTGTGGGACGAGGGCGGGGAGCTGGCGCCGTTCGCCGCCGCGGCCCGGGCCTTCCTCGACGCGGGCGTACCGGTCGCGGCGATCTGCGGGGCCACCGCCGGGCTGGCCCGCGAGGGCCTCCTCGACGACCGCCCCCACACCAGCTCGGCCGCCGGCTACCTGGCCGCGACCGGCTACCTGGGCGCCGCCCACTACCGGGAGGCGGACGCGGTGACGGCCGGCGACCTGATCACCGCCGGGTCGACCGAGCCGGTCGCCTTCGCCCGCGAGGTGCTGGGCCGGCTCGGGGTGTACGAGGGGGAGCTGCTCGACGCGTGGTACCGGCTGTTCCACGACTCGGACCCGACGGCGTACGAGGTACTCGCGGCGGCCGCGGGCGCGGGTACGGACGCGGGCGCGGGCGCGGGTACGGGCGCGGGTACGGGCGCGGGCGCGGGTACGGCGGAGGACACCTGCCGGGCACAGGACGCGGACGCGTGAGCCAGGACCGCCTCCCCGAGCAGGCGCTGCTGAGCCGTACCGCGCTCGGCGTCTTCCGCCTCAACGGCCAGTTCCTCGCCGCCTCCGAGGAACTGGCCCGTCCGGCGGGCCTCACCGCCACCTGGTGGCAGGTCCTCGGCGCGGTCCTGCGCGAGCCGCTGCCCGTCTCGGGGATCGCCCGCACCATGGGCATCACCCGGCAGAGCGTCCAGCGCGTCGCCGACCTGCTGGTGGAGCGGGGGCTGGCCGCGTACGCGCCGAACCCCGCCCACCGCCGCGCGAAGCTGCTGCGGCCCACCGAGGAGGGCCGCGCCGCCGTGGCCCGCGTCGGCCCGGGCCACGCCGACCTGGCGGCCCGGCTGGCGGCGGAGCTCGGCGAGGAGGCGTTCGCCGAGACCGCGCGCGTACTGGAGCGCCTGTCCCGGGCGATGGACACGGTCACCGGCCGGGGCTGCGCCAACGGGGCCGTGGGGTAGGGTCGTCCGCGTCGATCACGCGCCGGCACGAGCGCGTCGCGACGAGGACCGAGGAGGTGGGACCCATCAGCGCCAGGCAAGACGGGGTGTTCCCCTCGCACGGCGGTACGGCGACCACGCCGCGGCCGTAGAAGCACCGCCGGGAGCACCCGCCTACGCGGCTCCCGAAAGGCTCTTCCCGTGCCCGTTCCCTCCGACATCGTCACCACCCTCCGCGCCGCCGGGTGCGTCTTCGCCGAGGACGAGGCGGAGTTGCTCCTCGCCTCCGCCCGCTCCCCCGCCGACCTCGACGCGATGGTCGCCCGGCGCGTCCTCGGCCACCCCCTGGAACACGTCCTCGGCTGGGCGCGGTTCGGCGGCGTCCGCGTCGCCGTGGACGCCGGGGTGTTCGTGCCGCGCCGCCGCACCGAGTTCCTCGTCGAGCGGGCCGCCGCGCTCGCCCCGCGCGGCGGCCGCGCCGTCGTCGTCGACCTGTGCTGCGGTACGGGCGCGCTGGGCGCCGCCCTGGTCACCTCACTCGACGGCGGCGCCGCCGAACTGCACGCCGCCGACATCGACCCGGCCGCCGTGCGCTGCGCCCGCCGCAACGTCGTGCCGCTCGGCGGCCTCGTCCACGAGGGCGACCTGTACGCGGCCCTCCCGGCCGGGCTCCGCGGCCGGGTCGACGTGCTGCTGGCCAACGTCCCCTACGTACCGACCGGCGAGGTCGGCCTCCTGCCGCAGGAGGCCCGCCTCCACGAGGCGCTGGTCGCCCTGGACGGCGGGGCCGACGGCCTGGACGTCCTGCGCCGCGTCGCGGCCGGGGCGGGGCGGTGGCTCGCGCCCTCGGGGGTGCTGCTGTCCGAGACGAGCGGGCGTCAGGCGGGGGCAGCGGCGGGGGTGCTGGCCGACGCGGGGCTCACGGCGCGCGTCGAGACGAGCGAGGAGCTGTACGCCACGGTGGTGACGGGGACCCGCGCCGCCTGAACCACCCGCCGCCGGGGACCACGCGCGCGAGGCGGCGGGGCTCCCCGACGCGCGGCGGGCGGGGTCAGGGGGTGCGCGGCGGACGGCTGTTCACGGCGCGCGGCGGGCGGGTGTTCGGGGTGACCGGGCGTGACCGCGCGGGCCGCCGTTGTGCGACGATGCGGGCCCGGCCCGGCGACCGGCGTCGATCCGCGGGCCACGTCCAGCCGTTGACAGGAGGTCGGCCATGACAGTCACCGAGCGGTGGTACGCGGCGGCCCGTGCGGGGCGGCGGTGAGAACCGTGATCGCCGGCCGGCTGGTGGAACTGCCGGGCACCATCGCCGCGATCCGCGCGGCACTGGACGAGGACAGGGCGCGGGAGTTCGACGCGGAGATCCCGCACGTCCCGGTGGCCGACCTGCCGGTGACGCTGGCCCGCTGGGCGCTGTCCACGACGGACGCGGACCGGGAGGACGCCGAGTTGTTCGAGCGGCTGGCGCGCGGCGAGGACGTACGGGAGTGACCGGCTACCGGCTCCAGTACGCGCCCCCGGCGGACCTCGCCCTGGACTCCATGGACCCGTCCCTGCGCGCCCGCTTCGACGCCGGGATGCGCACCTCGCTCGTGCGCGACCCGTACGGGCAGGGCTCGGTGCCGATGGGCGGCGACGAGGACCGGCGGGAGGCGACCGTGGCGGGCGTGGTGATCCGGTACTACGTGAGCCGGAGCGTCCTGACGGTCAGCGTGGTCCGCGTCGTCTTCCTCTGACCCGCCCGGGCGACTAGCCCGCGGCGGGCGCCTCCGCCAGCAGCTCGACCAGGCTGGAGGAGCTGTCCGCGCCCCGGCCCGCGTCCACGCCCCGGCGGAAGAGGTCGGCGACCGCGGCGGGCAGCGCGGTGTCGACGCCCGCGTCGGCCGCGGTGTGCAGGACGTGCTCGGCGCTCGCGAGGCCCATCGCGAGGCGGTCGACGTCCCCGCCGTGGTCCCCGGCGTCGACGCGCGGCGTGTAGAACTCCACGAACCGGCCCAGGTCCAGGGCGTCCAGGGCGAGCGGCCGGATGTCGGCGGCCGTCAGCCCGTGCGCGCCGGCCAGCGCGAGGGCCTGCCAGTAGCCGGACAGGGCCGTCCAGAACATGACCATGTTGAGCTGGTAGAGCAGCGCGGCCGTACCGGCGTCCTCGCCCCGGTGATCGGCGCCCGTCAGGACCTCCAGGGTGGCCCGGTGGGCGTCGAAGACGTCCCGCGGACCGCTGTAGAGGGTCGTGGAGGCGGGGTCGCCGATGCCCGAGGGCGGGGTCAGCACCCCGCCGGTGAGGTGGGTGGCGCCGCGCTCGGCCGCCCACGCCGCACCGGCGCGGGCCTCGTCCGGGGTGCCCGAGGTGAGGTTCACCAGGACGCGGCCCTCCAGGGCGGTCGGCCCGACCCCGTCCAGCACCGCTCGGACGGCGTCGTAGCCGGTGAGGCTCAGCACCGTCAGCGGCGACGCGCCCATCGCCTCCTCGGCGGTGGCGGCGAGGCGGGCGCCGCGCCGCAGGAGGCCGTCGGCGCGGGACGGGGTGCGGTTCCACACGGTGACGGGGTGCCCGGCGGCGAGGAACGCGTCCGCCATGGCCAGCCCCATGGGGCCGAGACCGATCACGGACACCGGGGCGGGGGCGGGGGCTTGCGGGTCTGCGGGGTTCTTCACGGGTCCACCTTTCGACGGCACGCACGGAAGCGCGGCGTGCACGGGAGCACACTGGAACGAACGCTCTATTCAGAGCGATGACGGGACCGTAGCACGCACTGGAACGAACGCTCTACTCACTTCCGCCGGTACGATCGGCCCCATGCAGACCGCCGCCGGCACCTCGCCCGCCCCCGCCACGCCCGGGACCCGCGACCGGATCGTCACCACCGCCGCGCGCCTCATCCAGCGCCAGGGGTACGTCGGCACGGGCATCAAGCAGATCGCCCAGGAGGCGCGGGCGACCCTCGGCTCCGTCTACCACTTCTTCCCCGGTGGCAAGGAGGCCGTGGCCGTGGAGGCGCTGCGGCACAGCGGCGAGGAGTTCGCCGGCCTCCTGCGCGACACGCTGGCCGGCGAGGACGACGCGGCCGACGCGGTGGAGGCGTGCGCGGTGCGGCTGGCGACGGAGCTGAGGGCGTCGGGGTGGGTCGACGGCTGCCCGGTCACCGCGGCGGCCCTGGAGACGCTCGGCACGGACACCGGCATCCAGCGGGCGTGCGCGGACGCCCTGCGCGGATGGGAGGCGCTGGTCGCGGGGAAGCTGCTGGCGTGCGGCTTCGCGGCGGACGACGCCCGCGAACTGGCGACGACCGTCATCGGGGCCCTGGAGGGCGCCGAGGTCACCGCCCAGGTCACCCGCAGCGAGGAGCCGCTGCGGGTGACGGGCCGCCACCTCGCCCGCCTGCTGCGCTCCTACACCTGACGGCGGCGCGGACCGCGGCGCCCGTACGCCAGGGCGGGGGCGCGGCGGCGGCGCGGACCGCGGCGCCCGTACGCGACGGTGGCGGGGCGGCCGGGGCGGCCGGCCGGGAACCCGGTTGACGGTCGCCGCGCGGCGGCGCTTGGCTGCGCGGATGAGCGAACTGCGTTTCGAGCGCCTGGACGGCGGATCAGGCGACCTGCTCGCCGAGGACTGGCGGCGCGTCCACAACGAGGTCGTCCCGACGCACCCGCTGTCCCCGCGCGACGTCCGCGAGCGGGCCGGGCGCCACCACCTGGAGGTCGCGTACCTCGGCGACGCGCCGGTCGGGTGCAGCACCGTGCGCCCGCCGACGGAGGAGCGGCCGGACACGGCGACCGTGATCGCCCGCGTACTCCCTCCGTACCGGCGCCGGGGGTACGGCGGCGAGCTGTACGCGCGCGGGGTGGCGGTGGCCCGGGGGACGGGCGCGGCCGCGCTGGAGACGGTGGTACTGGCCTCCGACGGGGACGGGTTGCGCTTCGCCCTCGGACACGGGTTCACCGAGGTCGAGCGGTACCTGCTGGACGGTGACACCATCCCCTGGATCGACCTGCGGCTGACCTGAGCCACCACCCCGCCCCGCGCCACCCGTCCCGCCCCGCGCCGTCACGCGCCCCGGAAGGCCGCGCTCCGCGTAAAGGAGGTGACGGGCGGCCGGGGGCGCGCTAACCTGTGGACCACGAACGAGACGAGACGTCTCGTCTTATCGTCCGACCCGAGGGGGCAGCATGCACCAGCACCACGTCGACGTCGCGCCCGGCATCCGGCTGTGGGCGGAGGAGCGGGGCCCCGCGGACGCCCCGCCACTGCTCCTGATCATGGGCGCGCAGGCATCCGGCCTCGGCTGGCCCGACGAACTGGTGGACGCGCTCGCCGCACACCACCGGGTCATCCGCTACGACCACCGCGACACCGGTAGGTCGTCCTGGACGTACGAGGAGCAGCCGTACGCCATCACCGACCTCGCGGGTGACGCGCTCGCCGTCCTGGACGCGCTCGACGTCCGGCGGGCCCACGTCGTCGGCATGTCCCTGGGCGGCATGCTGGCCCAGCTCCTCCTGGCCGACCACCCGGACCGGCTGCTCAGCGCCACGCTCATCGGCACCTGCGCGCTCAGCACCGCGCCGTACACCGCCCCGGACGGCACCGCCACGCCCCCCGACGAGCTGCCCGGCATCGACCCGCGGATCCTCGACATGTGGGCGAACCGGCCCACCGACCTGGACCCGGAGCAGGAGCTGGAGTGGCGGACCGAGCACTGGCGGCTGCTGAACGGCGACGGCGTGCCGTTCGACGCGGAGGCGGCCCGCGCCATGGAGCGCAGGATCTCCGAGCACACCGGGCACACCCGGGTCAGCACGGCGCACGGCCGGGCGGACCACTCGGGCATGCTCCGCACCGACGAGCTGGCGCGCAACGAGGTGCCGACCCTCGTCGTGTCCGGCCCGGCGGAGCCGGTGTTCCCGCCGCCGCACGCCCGGCACCTGGCGCAGGTGATCGGGGCCGCGTCGCTGATGGAGGTCCCCGGCCTGGGGCACGCGCTGCCGCCGCGGGTCCTGGAGCCGCTGGCGAAGGCAGTCCTCGCGCACACGGGTGCGTGAGCGCACGCGCGGAGGGCGGCCACCGAGCCCGGTGGCCGCCCTCCGTCACGGGTGCGGGCGCGTCAGCAGTACAGGTTGGCGCCCGGCGCGACGCCGAGGATCTGGGTGAACTGCTGGTACTTGCCCACCCGGCTCTGGACCTGCGCAGGGTTGCGCCCGTCGCACTCCAGGGCGCCGTTGATGGAGCGGATGGTCTGGCCGAAGCCGGCGCCGGTCACCATGGCGTTGTGGCCGGTCATGGTGCCGGGGCCGTTCTGGGTGTTCCAGTACCAGAGGGCGGTCTTCCAGGCGACCGCGGCCTCGCGCTCGACGCGGTGGGGGTTGTTGAGCAGGTCGATGCCGAGGGCGTCGCCCGCCGCCTTGTAGTTGAAGTTCCAGCTGAGCTGGATCGGGCCGCGGCCGTAGTACGCGGCCTGGCCGGCCGGGCAGCCGTACGGCTGGTTCCGGTCGCAGTAGTGCGGGTAGTTGGCGGTGTTCTGCTCGACGATGTGGACGAGGCCGCCGGTCTCGTGGCTGACGTTGGCGAGGAAGGCGGCCGCCTCCTGCCGACTCACCGTGGCGCCGCCGGTGGTCGCGAACGCCGGGTAGGCGCCGAGCGCCGCCTTGAGGCCGCTGTAGGTGTAGAAGGGGTTCCGGTTCGGGAACATCTGGTTGAACTGCGCCTCGGAGACGACGAAGCCGGAGGGCGCCGGGTCCGTCGGGCCCGGGTCGGGGGCACCCGAGCCGCAGGTGCCCTGGTCGGCCCAGACGGCGACCGCGCCGGGGCGCTCGTTCTGGGTCCACCACTTGGCCTGCCAGTTGTGGCCGCCGTACGAGGCCGTGTTGCCGCCGGTGTAGACGGCGGTCGCGCTCCAGGGCGCCGCGCAGTCGGCCGCCGAGGCGGAGGAGGCGGGGAGGAGGGCCGTCAGACCTATCGCCGTGGTGAAGGCGGCCAGCAGGGCACCGAGGCGTCGTGACACGTCGTCACTCCTTCGGATGGGGGGAGCCGGTGGGTGCCGGACACTCTGGGCGATTGGTCTGGACCTGTCAAGAGGTCCAGACCAAGGACGGCCACCGTCGCCGCCGACCGGTGGCCGGAAACCGCCCCCCGTCCCACTCCCGTCCCCACTCCCGCCTCCGGCCCAGGCCCGGCCCACCCCCTCGCCCTCCCCGCGCCCGGCCCCGGCGTGCTTCCCGCGGCGTGAGCATCCGTGCGTCCGACGTCGGTATGCGAGGATCCGGGGCGTGGATCCGCTGACGCCCGACGACCCCGCCGCGATCGGCCCCTTCCGCCTCCTCGGCCGGCTCGGCACCGGCGGCATGGGCCGCGTCTACCTCGCCCGGTCCGCGGGCGGCCGTACCGTCGCCGTCAAGGTCGTCCACCCCGAACTCGCCGCCCAGGAGGAGTTCCGGCGCCGCTTCGCCCGCGAGGTGGCCGCGCTGGAACGGGTCGGCGGCGTCGGCACCGCCCCCGTGCTCGGCTCCGACACCGACGCCGAGGCGCCGTGGGTGGCCATCGGGTACGTGGCCGGCCCCTCGCTGCGGGCCGTCGTCGGCGGCGGCCACGGACCGCTGCCGGCCGCCTCCGTCCGCGCCCTGGCCGTGGGACTGGCCGAGGCGCTCCGCCACATCCACGCCGCCGGGCTCGTCCACCGGGACCTGAAGCCCGCCAACATCCTGCTCACCGTCGACGGGCCCCGCGTCATCGACTTCGGCATCGCCCGCGCCGTCGACACGGTCACCGACGGCGGGCTCACCGGCACCGGCGCGGTCGTCGGCTCCCCCGGCTTCATGTCGCCGGAGCAGGTGCGCGGCGAACGCGTCACACCCGCGTCGGACGTCTTCTGCCTCGGCTCCGTCCTGGCGTACGCGGCGACCGGCCGCTCCCCGTTCGGCACCGCCGACAGCGGCGTGCACGCCCTGATGTTCCGCATCGCCCACGACGAGCCCGACCTGGCGGACCTGCCGCCGGAGCTGGACGAGCTGGTACGCGCCTGCCTCGCCAAGGACCCGGCGGCCCGCCCCACCGCCGCCGCCATCGCCGAGGGCGTGCGCGGCGCGGACCCGTGGCTGCCGGCCGAGCTCCTCGCCCAGCTGGGCCGCCTCGCCGCGCGGCTCCTCGACGCCGACGGCGATCCCACGCCCGCCGACGGCGCGAGGGCCGTCGCCCGCGGCACCGGCACGGACGCCGGCACCGGCGCCGACACCGACGGGCCCCGGCCCACCGGCCCCACCGCACCCGCCGCCGCGACGGGCCGGACGCCGGGCCGCCGGCGCCGAGCGACGGTGGCCGCGGCCGCCGCGCTCGCCGTGGCGGCGGGCACGGCGCTCGCCGTGGCCTACTGGCCGGAGCGCGGCACGGCCTCCGGTACCGGCATCGGGGACGGCAAGGCGGGCGGTACGGCCACCGGGGCGAGCGCGGGCGGCTCCCCCGGGCCCGGCGCGGTGCCGGCCGGGTTCGTCGGCGCCTGGGAGGGCGTCGTACGCGGCACGCCCGGCGCACCGTACGAGACGATCCGCGTCGAGATCGGCCAGGGCTCGCCGGGTGAGAAGGTCGGCGTCTACGCGCACGTCACGGGCGACCGGCTCTGCATGGGCCGCTCCACACTGGTCCGCGCCGACCAGGGCAGTGTGGTGCTCGGCGAGAGCGACACGACCGTCAGCGTGCCGGAGGGGCGCTGCACGCCCGCCGCCCACCAGACGCTGGCGCTGCGCTCCGCGCAGGTGCTGGAGTGGCGCTCCGGGGCGGTGAAGGTGACGCTGCGGCGGGTGCGGTCGGGTCCGGAGGTCGTCCCCGCGAAGCTGGTCGGCGACTGGAAGCGGATCCCGTTCGCCGAGCTGCCGCCAGGCCAGGAGGACCTGTACGGCTCCGAGATCACCATCTCGCAGGGCCCCGTCGGCGCTCCCCTCGTGCGGATGCGCGACACCCACCCGGTCCTGGACGACGAGACGGGCCTGCCCACGAGCGGCACGGTCACCTGCCACCGCGAGGCCGTCGTCGGCGCGGTCGGCGACGTGGTGGTGCTGGGCCCGCCGCGGCTGGACGAGGAGCAGTCCGACAAGGACTGCGAGCGGTGGACCGACTCGCAGTCCCTGCGCATCACCCGCGTCGGCGGCAAGGAGATGCTGCACACGTACTCGATGGCCGCCGACGGCGAACCGGGCGAGTACGTCCGCGACTGACGGGCCCGGTACGGGCGGGGTGGGCTTATGGGCGCGGCGGACGGCCCCGTCGAGCCGTCCGCCGAGACGTCCGGTGGTCAGCCCTTGACGCGGAGCTCGACGAGGACCGTCGGCCCGGTCGGCGGGGTGCCGGCGAGACCGACGCCCTTCACGGTGTTCTCGCCGACCTCGACTGTCTTCTTGGTGCCGTCGGCGGTCAGGTCCGCCGAGACGGCGACGTCACCGGTGACGATGCCGTAGACCTTGGGCAGCTCCAAAGTGAGGAAGCCGGCCGAGCCCGTGACCTTGAAGCAGTACTGGCCGCGGGTGGTCTGCCCCGGGTGCTGCAGCGACGTCTGCACCTGGATGTCGCGGGCGTCCGCGCAGTCGGCCAGCAGGATGTGACCGTCGCCCTTGATGAGCTTGATCCCCTGCTCGTCCAGGACCTTCGCGGCCTGCGGATAGTCGAACGTCTCCACCGCAATGGGCGGAACAGAGCCGTCCGCTTTTCCGTCTCCGGGGGCCGCGGTGGCCACACCGATGGCGGACACACCCACAAGAACGGACGCAGCCCCGGCGGCGCCCACAAGAAGCGCCCTGCGCGTACGAAGTATCACCAGTAAAACCCTTCGGAGTTGCGCACCGACGAAATGGCGGGCGCAAGAGGAACAGGAAGTCGGTCGCCCCGAAACCTACCAGTTCCCGTTACGGCACCTCGATGTGATGACCCATCGTGACCTGCGCTTCGGCCGCCGATCGGCGTTTCGCCGATGCCGACTCCACCGGCTGTCCGATCCATCACCGGGATATGCTCACGCTTCTGCTGCGGTCCCGCAACTGACCATCGGGACCGCTGAACTGACCCAGAGAGAGTGGAATGGTGAGAGATAACCTCTGCTTCGCAAGAGCGAGGGGAAAATGGGGGACGGGCGTACGCGCGCTGGGTCTCACCGTCATGCCTTTGGTGTTGACCATCGGACTGCTCGGCCCGGAGACGGCCGCGGCAGCCGGCGGCACACCGGTGTCCGACGCCGATCGCGCCCGCGTGGTCGAACTCTGGCTGTCCGGCGGCCCGGTGGTGAAGGAGGCCGCCGAGATCGCCATGCTCGGCACTGACGCCGACGTCCGCAGGTTCCTCGCGGAGGAGGCCGATCCCGCCGTCGAGGCGGACGAGCGCATCCGGACCACGCGGGCTTTCGAATCCGGCGGCCCCGTGCTGCGCGAGGCGGCGTACGCCGCCATCACATCCGACTCGCGTGCGCACATACAGGCGTTCCTCAAGGACGGCTGGAAGGCCCCGTACGAGTCGGACCTGCGGGTGCGCGCGACGCAGATCGCCTCCACGGGCGGCCCCACCGTCATGGAGGCCGGCAAGGCCGCGCTCAGCGGCACGACCGAGGACGTACGGAAGTTCCTGGAGCACGACCAGTACACGGCTCAGGAGTCCGACGACCGGATCCGGGTCATGCAGATCATGAACGCCGGTGGTCCCGCCACGAAGGAGGCCGCCGCAGTCGCCCTGCGCGGATCCATCGACGACGTGCGGGAGTTCCTGGCCGTCGGGCAGAACATTGCCCGCTCCCGCGACCAGGAGCGGGCCACCATCACCCAGCTCGCCGAGCAGGCGGAGAAGGCCGGCGCGGTCGCCAAGCGCGAGACCAAGGCTGCCCAGGCCGCCTCCAAGCGCGCGGTCGAAGCCTCCAACCTGGCCAGATTGGAGGCCCTGAAGGCCGCCGAGGCCACCAAGAAGGCCGGTGCCGACGCGAGGCGCTCCGCCAAGGCCGCCGGCGAGGCCGCCGACGCCGCCGCGGGTGCTGCCAATGCCGCCCAGCAGGCCATCGGGGCCGCGCAGAAGGCGAACCACGCCGCGCGCATGGCCTCCACCGCCGCCGCGAACGCCGCCGCCGCCGCGTCCGCCGCCGCCGGTGCCGCTTCCCGTGCGCGTGACGCGGCTGCCGCCGCGGCGACCGACAAGAACCAGGCCGAGGCCGCGCGCCGCGCCGCCGTGGACGCGAGCAACGCCGCCCACGCCGCGAAGCGGTCCGAGGAGGCCGCCACCCAGGTGATCGTCGCGGCCCGTGCCGCCGGCGCCGCGGCGCACGCCGCCATCAGCGCCAGCGGCAACGCCGACGCCGCCGCCGACGCCGCCGACGCCGCCGCCGGCAGCGCCGGAGTGGCCGGCGCCGAGGCCAAGCGGGCCAAGCAGTGGGCCGCGACCGCCCGTAGCAACGCCGCGGAGTCCCGCCGTGCCGCGGCCGCGGCGCGCGACCTCGCCTACAAGGCCGCCACCGCCGCGGAACGCGCGCGTGACGCCGCCGCTTCCGCCGCGAAGCACGCCGAGGAGGCGGCAGCTGCCGCCCGGAAGGCGGCGGAGCACGCGGGTGAGGCCGCCAAGGCCGCCACCGAGTCCGCCGCCCACGCCAAGGCCGCCAAGGTGGCCGCGGACCAGGCGACGGCCGCCGTGGCGAAGGCCCGCGAGGTCCACGCCATCGCCGTGGAGATCGAGGCGGAGGAGCTGAGGACCCGCACGAACGGCGGCATCCAGCAGGCGCGCCTGGAGCGCCTGCAGGAGACGCACCTGGAGGCCCTCACCAAGGAGGAGGTGGCGACTGCCAAGTCGATCGACGCGGAGGCCGTGCGGCTCGCCGCCGAGGCCGCGAAGCCCGGCGCCGACCTGGCCGACGTCGCGGCGAAGGGCCGCAAGGTCGCCTTCCTCGCCATGAAGACCCGCGGCCCCTGGAGCCGGGCGGCCGCCAAGGGCGCCCTCTCCGGCTCCGACGCCGTGGTCCGGGAGTACCTCACCACCGGTTGGAAGAAGGCCGCCGAGCAGGACGACCGCGCCATGCTCACCACCCTCGCCGTGGACAGCGAGCTCACCGGCGTCCGGGACGGCGCGGCCGAGGCCCTCAAGGGCGACGCCGCGCAGGTCTCGGCGTTCCTGCGGGCCGGCGTGGACGACGCCGGCCTCATCGACTACCGCATCCGCGTCACGCAGATCGCCGAGGCGGGCGGCGCCGAAGTGAAGGACGCCGCCCGCACGGCACTGGTCGACGGGTCGGCGGGCGCGCTGCGCGCCTTCCTCAACGACGGGCAGTTCCTCGCCCGCGAGAGCGACGACCGGATCAAGGCGACGCAGCTCGCGACCACCGGTGGTCCGGAGACGAAGGCCGCGGCCCGCATCGCGCTGGAGGGCACCTCCGCCGCCGTCAGCGAGTTCGTCGAGGTCGGCCAGTACTCGACGGCACGCCGCGACCAGCTCACCGCGGCCCACAACGCGGTCGTGAACCAGCTCATCGCCGAGGCGGCCCAGACCGCCGCCCTGGCGCAGAAGGACGCCTACGAGGCCGCCGTCGTCGCCGCGAACGCGATCAAGGCCGCCGGTGACGCGAAGAAGTGGGCGGCCGAGGCCACCAAGTCCGCCGGCGAGGCGAAGAACCACGCCGCCGAGGCGGCCAAGCAGGCCAAGGCCGCGTCCGCCTCCGCCGCCGAGGCCGCGAAGTCGGCGCGCGCCGCCGATCTGGCGGCCACCTCCGCCGAGCGGGACGCCAGGACCGCGGAGACCGCCGCCGTCCGCGCCACGGTCTCCGCGGCCTCGGCGACGGCATCGGCGAACGCCGCGTACGCCTATGCCGAGGACGCCCGCCGCTCAGCGCTGTCCGCCGGCGAGAACGCCGCCGTGGCAGCCAAGGCGTACGAGAACGCCTTCGACTCCTACCGCACCAAGCTGTACAAGGAGGAGCAGGAGCGCCTGCGTCTGGAGGCCCTGCGCCGCAAGCGGGACGAGCCACTGAGCCAGGAGGAGAAGCTCGTCATCAACTACCTCCGCAAGGCCGTCGGTGCCGGTGCGTCGGGGGAGAAGCAGGACGCGATCGACCTCGGCCTCGAGTGGGTCCTGGGCAAGGGCAACCGCACCGACTACTTCCTCGCGGGTGACGAGTTCACCGAGCACCTGCGCGGGGACCACTCCATGGACGTGGTGCGCCAGGAGATGCTCGCCAAGATCATGAAGGGGTACGACCACGACAAGGGCGGCTACTCGGTCCTCGGCAAGGAGGGCGTGGGCCGCCTCGCCACCGACCTGCTGGACGTGGCGACCCTGGGCTACACCGCGCGCAAGCGGCATGAGCAGAGCAACGGCCGGTACGGCACGTCGGCATCCGTCTTCGTCGGGTCGTACAACTACGAGTACGAGGTGCTGTCCCGCGACAGCGCGCGCGGTACGGTCAAGGTGCGGATCACGATCACCAACGAGACGACGATCAACTCGTCCGTCCACCCGCCCTTCCTGCGGAAGGAGTGGGACAAGTACATAGGTGAGCCCCTCAACGATCTCGCCGACAGGTTCGACGGGCCGCTGCGGACCAAGAAGCAGACGGCGATCTGGGAGGAGGAGCTGAAGACGCCATGACCAGCAACAGGCGGACACGGACCGCCGGCCTCCTGGCGGCCCTCGCCCTGACGGTCTCGCTGACCTCGACCGGCTGCTTCGCGCGGTACTCGGCGTGCGGTGAGGAGGGGCCGCGCCCGCAGGGGCTGTCGGCGCGGGACCTGACCGGGACGTACGAGGGCTCCCCGTTCGGGACGCTCACCATCGCGGCGGACGGCACGTTCACGGCGTCCGACTGGCCGCACCCGGACGACGACCCGGTCTCGGAGCGCTCCAGGAAGGTCGCCGAGGGAGAGGGCACCTGGGAGCTGAACCAGGACCGCGAGCTCGGAGGGGACCTGAGCCTGCGGTTCGACCTCCTCTCCGGTGGGGTCTGGCGGACCGCTCCCGGCGGCGGCGGCTTCGGGTACCACCTGAACGTCACCGGCACCCGCGCGGAGCCCCGGCTGTACCGGTTCGCCGGCGACCCGGACGTCTGCGACTTCCACGGCTTCACGCGCCGGAAGTGAGCCACGCCGAAGCCCCCCGCACCACTCGGTGCGGGGGGCTTCGGCGTGCGGGGCCGCGCGGCGGGCCTACAGGAACGAGTTGATCTCGATCGTCTCGGTGCGGCCGGGGCCGACGCCGATGGCGGAGATCGGGGCGCCCGACATCTCCTCCAGCGCCTTCACGTAGGCCTGCGCGTTCTTCGGCAGGTCGGAGAAGGTCTTGGCCTTGGAGATGTCCTCGGACCAGCCCGGCAGGTACTCGTAGACGGGCTTCGCGTGGTGGAAGTCGGTCTGCGAGTAGGGCAGCTCCTCGACGCGCCGGCCGTCGATCTCGTACGCGACGCATACGGGGATCTGCTCCCAGCCGGTCAGGACGTCCAGCTTGGTGAGGAAGAAGTCCGTCAGGCCGTTCACGCGGGTGGCGTACCGGGCGATGACCGCGTCGAACCAGCCGCAGCGGCGGTCGCGGCCGGTGGTGACGCCGCGCTCGCCGCCGATGCGGCGCAGCGCCTCGCCGTCCTCGTCGAACAGCTCCGTCGGGAACGGGCCGGCGCCGACGCGGGTCGTGTACGCCTTGAGGATGCCGATGACACGGCTGATCTTCGTCGGTCCGACGCCGGCGCCGGTGCAGGCGCCGCCGGCGGTCGGGTTGCTGGAGGTGACGAAGGGGTACGTGCCGTGGTCGACGTCGAGCAGCGTGCCCTGGCCGCCCTCGAAGAGGACGACCTTGCCGGCGTCGATGGCGTCGTTGAGGATCAGCGTCGTGTCGGCGACGTAGGGGCGGATCTGCTCCGCGTAGCCGAGCATCTCCTCGACGATCTTGTCGGCCTCGATCGCGCGGCGGTTGAAGACCTTTGCGAGGAGCTGGTTCTTCTGCTCCAGGGCCGCTTCGACCTTCTGGGCGAGGATCGACTCGTCGTAGAGGTCCTGGACGCGGATGCCGACGCGGTTGATCTTGTCGGCGTACGTCGGGCCGATGCCGCGGCCGGTCGTGCCGATCTTCCGCTTGCCGAGGAACCGTTCCGTCACCTTGTCGAGGGTGACGTTGTACGGCGTGATCAGATGGGCGTTTCCGCTGATCAGGAGCTTCGAGGTGTCGACGCCCCGATCGTTGAGCCCGCTCAGCTCGGAGAGCAGGACCGCCGGGTCGACGACGACACCGTTTCCGATCACCGGGGTGCATCCCGGGGAGAGGATTCCGGAGGGAAGGAGATGCAGCGCATACTTCTGGTCGCCTACGACAACCGTGTGACCGGCGTTGTTGCCGCCCTGGTATCGCACCACGTAGTCGACGGATCCACCGAGGAGATCGGTGGCCTTCCCCTTGCCCTCGTCACCCCACTGAGCACCGAGCAGCACAAGTGCGGGCACAGGCGTACACCCCTTCCGGGCGGGGCATGTCCAAGGCCAGGGGCGGAGAACGTCGTACGGCGGTGTACGACGCGCAGCCTGAGCCGATGGACCGGTGCCCCGGAATAGACGAAGCCCCTGGCGCAATAGCGCAAGGGGCTCTTGCACAAAGATGCTACCCGAGGAAGGACCGAGGTGTCGGCTTCCGACCAGCTGCTGGTGGTCATCGACCCGGTCGCGCGCCGCACCGACGGCGAGTCCGTACGGATCGCGAAGGACGTGCTGTGCGCCGGGGCGCCCGCCAGGGTGTGCCTCCCCGACACCCCGGACGAGTTCGCGAGGGCCCTGGCGCGGCGGGGTTCCCGGCGGCCCGTGGTGATCGGCGACGACCGGGCGCTGGTGCGTGCGGTGGGCCTGCTGCACGGGGCCGGGGAGGCGGACGGGCCCGCCCTGTCGCTGGTGCCGGTGGGGCCGCGCGAGTCGGTGCGGCTGGCCGTGTCGCTGGGCGTGCCGCCGGGCGCGGTGACCGCGGCGCGGGCGGTGCTCGACGGGGTGGAGCGGCGACTGGACCTGCTGGTGGACGACGGGGGCGGGGTGGTCGTGGGCGGCCTGCGCATCCCCGACGGGCCGCCCCGGCCCAGGCCGCCGGGTGCGCCGGAGTCGCGGTTCCGGCCCGGCGGGGGCGACCCGCTCGGGCCGACGGTGTGGGGCACCTGCCGGTCGCTGGTGCGGACCCTGGTGGGCCCGGTGCCGCCGCGCGTCCCGCAGACGCGGGGGCACCGGCTGCGGGTGGAGGCGGACGGGCGGCTGCTGCGCGACGTCGACGACCCGGTGGAGGGCGTCACGGTGGTGTCGCGGGACGGTACGGCGGAGGTCGTCGTACGGCCCCGGGCCGCGGAGCCCCTGCGGTGGGCGGCCCGCACGGTCACGGTGACGGGCGTCGCGGGGAAGGGCTTCCACTACCGGGCGGACGCCGAACCGTCCGGCCCGGTGCCCGCCCGGACGTGGACGGTCCGCCCGGCGGCCTGGTCCCTCCTGGTCCCGGCCCCCGCGCCGCGCCGGGGCTGAACCGGCGCCACTCCGGCCCCGGGAGCACGGGCCCCTTTTGCACGATCTTTATGCCCATGAACGGGCATATCGCGTTGCTCTGCATTCCGCCGGCGGGGCGGGACAGCGCGTCGTTCCGATTGCTAGGTTGGCGCGGAGCAACGAATCAGGGAATGCAGGAGTCACCAAGGCTTGGCGCGGGGGAAGGAGCCTTCATGGCCTGGGACGAATGGGAACAGCTGAAGAACGAGGCCGCCGGGAAAACGTCGACGGCGATGCAACTGAACCGCGTTCCCGACGAGCCGGGGTCCGCCCCCCAGGGCGGCGACCTCAAGGTCGACCAGCAGGACCTGGCGGCCGTCGGCGACAGCGCGTTCAAGCTCTTCGACAAGCTGGGCAAGCACGGGCGCGACGCCTGGTCGGTCAGCCAGAGCGCCGCCAAGGACCTGTCGACGCAGGGCTTCGCGATCGGCGGGGCCCTCGACCACGTACAGCAACGCTGGGAGAAGCAGCTCCAGTCACTGCTGGACGCCTGCGCGCACATCTCCAACCACATGGACTTCACGAAGAACGCACACGCGGGCGACGAATACCACATCACCACCACGATGAGCAGTATCGCGACCCTGGACGAGGGCTTCACCGAAAGGACGCAGCGCCGATGAACCTCGATGCGCTGCGCAGCGCGAACTTCGCCCGGCTCGACCAGGCCATTGCCGCGTGGAACGGCGTCGTCGGAAAACTGAAGGGCCTGGAGAACGACGCCCGGGACGATATGAAGGCGAAGTCGGACAAGGCCGACTGGGCCGGCGTCAACGCCACGGTCACCCGCGAGTTCATCACCAAGACGGCCGGCGAGTTCTCGGACGCCCACACGCAGGCGAAGTCGATCCACGACATCCTCAAGGACACCCGGGACGAGCTCCAGGGGTACAAGGAGGAGCTGGAGCAGACCCTCGCGCGCGGGCTGAAGAAGAACCTCACCGTGACGCCCACGGGCAACGGCGGCTTCACCGTCACCATGAACATCCACCCGGACCGGGCCGCCAAGGGCCACCAGGTGCCCGACCACTCCCAGCAGGACGTGGACCACCTCCGGGACGACGTCCAGCGCATCCTGAACCGGGCCACCGAGAGCGACGAGTCGGCCGCGAAGGTGCTGCGGGCCCTCGCCGACCAGGCCGAGCACGGCTTCTCCGGGGCAGCGTACAAGGACCGCGACACGGCCGCCGACGCGCTCAGGAAGGCGGAGGAGGCGGCGAAGCTCATCGCGGAGAAGGGCGACGACATGTCGCCCGAGGAGTTCCAGCGGCTCGACTCGACGCTGGCCACGTACAAGGACGACCCGCTCTTCCAGGAGAAGTTCGCCACCACGCTGGGCCCGAAGCGCACGCTGGAGTTCTGGGCGGACCTCTCCAGCCCCGACAACCCCGACGAGCTGAGCCGTACGCAGCTCAACCAGCTCGGCGAGTTCCAGAAGAACCTCGGCACCGTCCTGGGCGGCGCCACCCAGTCGGACAGCCCCGCCATGCGGCAGTGGGAGAACGACATGGTGAGGCACGGCAGCGAGCGGTTCCACTCGCGCACGGGCGACGCCTACGGCTTCCAGCTCATGAGCAACCTCATGCGCACGGGCGACTACGACGACCAGTTCCTCAAGAAGTACGGCAACGAACTGGTCGCCAATGAGAAGAAGATGCGGATCCCGGACCGCTTCTACCAGATGGAGCCCGTCCCCAAGATGAACTTCATCGGGGACAAGGAGTTCGGCCGCGACCCGATGACCGGCTTCATGACGGCGCTGCGGAACAGCCCGGACGCCGCGACGGACTTCTTCAACACGAAGGAGCCGCAGGACAACGCGCAGTGGGTGCTCAAGGAGCGCCCCTCGTTCGACGACTCGCCGCTGGACGACGGGCCGAACGAGGCACTGGACGCCACCGGGAAGGCCATGTTCGCGGCCGTGTCGGGCGTCTCGGACCCGAAGGCCCCCGGCGTGGAGTTCCCGCCGCACACACCGGAGCACCGGGAGGCGATGAAGCGGTCGCTGGCGATCCTCTCCGGCATGGGCAACGACTTCCCGTCGGAGTTCCGCGACGACATGGCGCTGGCCATGGGCAACCACGGCGACTGGGTGCACAAGGCGATGAGCGCCCCGCTCGTCGAGCACGAGTTCGACTCCGGTCAGCTCATGGAGGTCAGCAAGCAGATCTCGCGCAACCAGGACGCCTACGGCGAGCTGGTCCGGCAGATGCACGGAGCCATCACCGCCGACATCTACACGGAGAAGGCGCACCCGGAGGACAGCCTGGACCGCGCCGGCCGCACCGTCGGGTTCCTGGAGGAGGCCCGCTACCAGGCGACCAACGACGAGAAGGGCGAGAAGCTCACCGACGCCTCCTGGGACAAGGTCGGCAGGTACCACGTCATCGGCGGGCTCGTCACGCCGTGGCACCCGGCCGGCGACGCGGCGCAGCGCGTCGTGGACGCGGTCACGTCGAAGATGCTGGAGGACGAGCAGAACCGGATCAACGCCGAGGCGACCGCGGACCACACCGAGACGTACAAGAACCGCAGGTTGGAACTGCAGAACCTCGCCGACATCTGGTACCAGCAGAACGAGAAGTGGGCGGAGGACCCGGCGCACGAGGGCTACTCCAAGGGCCACGGCACCTACGCGCAGATCGAGGGCTCCGCCAACGACGGCAACAAGAAGGCGGAGGGGGTGTCGGGCAACCAGTGACGAGGACCCGGCGCGCCGGCGCCTCCGCCCTCACCGTGTGCCTCGCCCTGTCCCTCGCCGGGTGCGGCGGTGGACGCGGGTACACGGTCCCCGAGGAGGCGTGCGGCGTACCCCTGAACGAGAAGGCGCTTGAGCCGTTCCTCATCGACGGCGAGAAGCTGGAGGTGAGCGGCGGCTCCGTGATCAGGACGGGCACGGACACCCGTGGCGCGTGCTGGATCCGGGTGGACGGGAAGCAGGTGGTCCACTTCCAGGTCGACAAGGTCGACAAGATCTACGACCCGATGGCCCCGTTGGAGGAGTTCCGGTTCACCAACCGCGCCGCCATGAAGGACCTGCCGTTCGACGGGCTCGGCGCGCTGGGTGACTCCACCGCCATGATCAGCACAGCCTGCTCCGGTCCGCAGGCGAGCCACCTCATCGCCTACGTGAGCGTCGACGGCAAGGCCGGCGGCGACCTCGCCGAGCGGCGTCGGAACGTCGAGGCGCTCGCGCTCGACTTCGTCCCCGAGGTGAAGAAGGCCCTCGGCTGCGCCGAGTGACACCGCCCGGTCCGCCGCCGGTTCAGGCCGGTGGCGGGCCGGACGCCTGGCGCTGCCGCCACCTGGCCATGATCTGCGCCAGTTCGTCCTGCACGAACCGGAAGAACTCCGCCGTCTCCGCGATCCGCGCCCCCGCCGCCGTGTCGGCGCCCAGCGTCTCGGCGCCCTCGGAGAGGGTCTTGCGCCAGCGGGCGAGGACCTCGTCGCGGCGAGTGAAGACCTCGTACCACCCGCCCTCGTGGAGCACGTACCGCTCGCGGCGGGAGCCCGGGTCGCGCTCGCGGCCGATCATGTTGACCTGCGTCAGGTAGCGCACGGCGCCCGAGACGGCGGCCGGGCTGATCCGCAGTTGCTCGCCGAGTTCGGCGGCGGTCATGGCCGCCTTGTCGGAGACGAGCAGCGCGGCGAAGACCCGGGCCGCCATCCGCTGCATCCCGGCCTGCGTCAGCTCCCCGGCGAAGCGCTCGACGAAGCGGCTCACCGCCTCCTCGTCGCGCTCCGGCCGCTTCGCGAGCCGCTCGTCGGTCCCCATGCGCCCATCGTCTCCCGTCGTCCCGTGTACGCACCTGATTTTATACGGTTCCTCAACTTCACAACTTTGTGAACACAGGCGTAGCGTCGAAGCATGACGAACGCCATCAGCGTCACCGGACTGCACAAGTCGTTCGGGCGCACGCACGCGCTGGCCGGTCTCGACCTCACCGTCGCGGCCGGTGAGGTCCACGGCTTCCTCGGCCCCAACGGCTCCGGCAAGTCGACCACCATCCGGGTCCTCCTCGGTCTGCTCCGCGCCGACTCCGGCACCGCCCGGCTCCTCGGCGGGGACCCGTGGCAGGACGCCGTCGAACTGCACCGCCGCGTGGCGTACGTCCCCGGTGACGTGACCCTCTGGCGGAACCTGTCCGGCGGGGAGGTGATCGACCTGTATGGGAGGCTGCGCGGCGGGCTGGACCGGGCGCGGCGCGCCGAGCTCATCGACCGGTTCGAGCTGGACCCGACGAAGAAGGGCCGCACCTACTCCAAGGGCAACCGGCAGAAGGTCGCCCTCGTCGCGGCCTTCGCCTCCGAGGTGGACCTGCTGGTCCTGGACGAGCCGACCAGCGGCCTCGACCCGCTGATGGAGGGCGTCTTCCAGCGGTGCGTGCGCGAGGAGCGCGACCGGGGCCGCACCGTCCTGCTGTCGTCGCACATCCTGAGCGAGGTGGAGAGCCTCTGCGACCGGGTCAGCATCATCCGCAAGGGCCGCACGGTCGAGTCCGGGTCGCTGGCCGAGCTGCGCCACCTGTCCCGCACCAGCGTGGAGGCCGAGCTGTCCGCCCCGCCGAACGGCCTCGCGGAGCTGCCGGGCGTCCACGGCCTGCGGGCCGAGGGCACCCGTGTGCGGCTCCAGGTCGACACCGACCGGCTCGGCCCCGTCCTGCGCGCCCTCACCGAGGCGGGGGTGCGGACGCTGACGAGCACCCCGCCCACCCTGGAGGAGCTTTTCCTGCGCCATTACGAAGACGAGGCTGCCGAGGCTTCCGAGGCGACCGGGGCGGTGGCGCGGTGAGCGCCCCGACCACCACCGCCGCCGCCCCGCCTGCCGGGACCGGCGCCCGCCACCTCGCCGGTACGGGGGCGCTGCTGCGGCTCGCCCTGCGCCGGGACCGGGTCATGCTCCCCGTGTGGGTCCTGGTCCTCGGCACCATGGTCGTCAGCGGCGCCGGCTCGATCGAGGCCCTGTACGGCACAGCCGCCGAACGCGCCCGGCTCGCCGCGTCGATGACCGCCAACAGCTCCCTGCGGTCGATGTACGGTCCGGTGTTCGGCGACTCGACGGGCGCCCTCGTCGCCTGGCGGTTCGGGGTGTTCGCGGCGGTGCTCGCCGCCGTGATGAGCCTGGTCGTCGTCGTCCGGCACACCCGCGAGGAGGAGGAGACCGGCCGCCAGGAGCTGCTGTCGGCCGCCATGGTCGGGCGGCGGGCGCCGCTGACCGCCGCCCTGCTCGCCGCGCTCGTCGGCAACACCGCCCTCGCCCTCGTCATCATCGCCGGGCTGGCCGGCCGGGGCGCCGGCAGCGCCCTCGCGCTGGGCCTCGCGGTCGGCCTGACCGGCATGGTCTTCGCCACGACGGCGGCCATCACCGCGCAGCTCACCGAGGGCGCCCGGCTCGCGAAGGGCCTCGCGGCGGCCGTGCTGGGCGCCGCGTTCGTGCTGCGCGCGGCGGGCGACGCGGGCAGCGCCGACGGCGGGTCGGTCCTGACCTGGCTGTCGCCGGTCGGCTGGGCGGAGAACGTCCGGGCGTTCGCCGGGGACCGCTGGTGGGTGCTGCTGCTGCCGGTCGCCGCGATCCTCGCCCAGGGCCTGGCCGCGTACGTGCTGACCGGGCGCCGGGACGTCGGGATGAGCTTCCTGTCCGCCCGGCCCGGCCCCGCCGAGGGGCGGCTCGGCACGGCGGGCGCGCTGGCGTGGCGGCTCCAGCGCGGCGGGCTCGCCGGGTGGACGGCCGGGTTCCTCGTCGCCGGCCTCGTCTTCGGCGGGATGGTCGAGGGCGCCGCCGACCTCGTCGGGGACAACGAGCAGGCGCGGGCGGTCTTCCAGCGGCTGGGCGGCGCGCAGGCCGTCAGCGACGCGTTCCTCGCCGCGCTGCTGGGGATGTTCGGGATGGTCGCGTCGCTGTACGCGGTCGGGTCGGTGCTGCGGCTGCACGGCGAGGAGACCTCGCAGCGCGCCGAGCCGCTGCTGGCCTGCCCGGTAGGGCGGCTGCGGTGGGCCGCCGGGCACCTGGTGGTCGCGTTCGCCGGCTCGGTCGCGCCGCTCGTCGCGGCGGGGCTCGGGATGTACCTCTCGTACGGACGGGACTTCGGCGCCGTGATGGGCGCGGCGCTCGTGCAGCTGCCCGCCGTGTGGCTGCTGGGCGGGCTGGCCGTGCTGCTGCACGGGGTGGTCCCGAAGGCGGCGGTGGCGGCGTGGGGCGTGGCCGGGCTGTCCCTCGCCGTCGGCTGGATCGGGCCCGCGCTGAACCTGCCGCGGGCCGTGCTGAACCTGTCGCCGTTCGGGCACCTGCCGAAGCTGCCCGGCGCGGACATGGCGTGGCAGCCCGTGCTGCTGCTCCTGGCGGGGGCGGCGCTGCTGGTCGCGGCGGGGCTCGCGGGGCTGCGGCGCCGCGACCTCCTCACAGCGTGACGAGCAGTTCCTCGAGGCCCCGGATCACGTAACCGGGCCGCCACCGCGGCTCGGCGACCGGGCGAAGGCCCGGGGCCCGGCGCAGGAGCTCACCGAAGACCGCGGTGAGCTCCAGCCGGGCCAGCGGCGCGCCCAGGCAGTAGTGGATGCCCGCGCCGAAGGCGACGTGCGGGTTGTCGGCGCGGGCCAGGTCGAGGCGGTCGGGGTCGGCGAAGCGGGCCGGGTCGCGGTTGGCGGAGCCGAAGAGGAGCGCCACCTCGGAGCCGCGCGGGACGCGCACGCCGCCGACCTCGATGTCGTCCAGCACCCAGCGTTCGAACATCTGGAGCGGCGTGTCGTGGCGCAGCAGCTCCTCCACCGCCGTGGCGAGCGGCACCCGGCCGGCGCGCAGCTCCGCGAGCCGCTCCGGGTGCCGGAACAGGGTCCACCACCCGTTGACGGTGGTGTTGACGGTCGCCTCGTGGCCCGCGTTGAGCAGCAGCACGCACGTCGACACCATCTCCTGCGCGGTCAGCCGGTCGCCCTCGTCGTGGGCGGCGATCAGCGCGGACACCAGGTCGTCGCCGGGGTCCTTCCGCCGCCGGGTGATCAGCTCCTCCAGGTACGCCGAGAACTCGACGGACGCGGCGACCGCGCGGCGGGCCGCCTCATCGTCGGGGTTCAGCTCGAACATGCCGCAGATCGCCGCCGACCAGGGGCGCAGCAGGGGCCGGTCGGCGGCGGGGATGCCCAGCATCTCCGCGATGACGGCCACCGGCAGCGGCTCGGCGACCCGGGTGAGGAGGTCGCCGCCGCCGTCCGCGACGAGGCCGTCGACCAGCTCCGCGGCGAGCCGCTCGACGGCGGGCGCCAGCCGCTCGACGGTGCGGGGCGTGAACGCCTTCGCCACCAGGCGGCGGACGCGGGTGTGGTTCGGCGCCTCCAGGTCGAGCAGGCCGTGGCCGTTGAGCACGTGGAACGGCTCGTGCGCGGCGGGCGGCGGGGTCCGGCCGAACTCCTCGTGCGTGAAGCGGTGCAGGTACGTCCGCCCCAGGCGCCGGTCGCGCAGCAGGGCGGACACGTCCGCGTGGTGCGGCACCAGGTACTGGCGGGTGGGCTCGTACCAGTGGACGCGCCCCCGGGCGCGCAGCTCGGCGTACGCGGGGTACGGGTCCGCGACGAACCCGGGCGCCCAGGGGTCGAACGACGTGGCCATGGCGGGACGCTACCCCACGGCCCGCGCCCGCACGAGACCCCGGCGGGCGGGCCGGCCACTCCGGGCGGGAGGGGCACCCCGGGCGGAGGGCCGCCCCGAGCGGAGGGCCGCCCCGAGCGGAGGGCCGCCCCGAGCGGAGGGCCGCCCCGGGCGGAGGGCCGCCCTGGCAGGCCCGCCCCCGAGCTGTCCGGTGCGGCCGGCTCGGACCGGTCAGCCCGGGGTGACCAGGCGGGCCTCGTAGGCGAAGACCGCCGCCTGGGTGCGGTCGCGCAGGCCCAGCTTCACCAGGATCCGGCTCACGTGCGTCTTGATCGTCGACTCCGCCACCACCAGGTGCGCGGCGATCTCCGCGTTGGACAGGCCCTGCGCGATCAGCACCAGCACCTCCGTCTCGCGCTCCGTCAGGTCGCCGACCTGCGACAGGGCGGCCGGCCGCGGCGACTCGGCGCGCTTGGCGAACTCGGTGATCAGCCGGCGGGTGACCGTCGGGGCGAGGAGCGCCTCGCCGTCCGCCACCACCCGCACCCCGTCCGCCAGCTGACGCGCCGAGGCGTCCTTCAGCAGGAAGCCGGACGCGCCGGCGCGCAGGGCCTGGTAGACGTACTCGTCGAGGTCGAAGGTGGTCAGGACGAGGACCTTCGCGTCGCGGTCGGCGGCGACGATCTCCCGGGTGGCGTCGATGCCGTTCATCTCCGGCATGCGGATGTCCATCAGCACCACGTCCGGGCGCAGCGCCGCCACCTGCCGGACCGCCTCGCGTCCGTTCACCGCCTCGCCCACGACCTCGATGCCCGGCATCGCGTTCAGCAGGACCGAGAAGCCCTCGCGGACCATCACCTGGTCGTCCACCACCAGGACCCTGATCGTCACGCCGCCGCCTCGTCCTTCGCCACCGGCACGAACGCCGTCACCTCGTAGCCGCCGTCGTCCGTCGGCCCCGCGGTCAGCTCGCCGTCCAGCATCGCGACCCGCTCGCGCATGCCCGTGATGCCGTGGCCGGCGCCCGGGGAGGGCTTGACGAGGCCGCGCGGCGGGCCGTTCACGACCCGCAGGCCGAGCCCGCCCAGCACGTACGCGATCTCCACGCGCGCCGCCGCGCCCGGCGCGTGCCGCAGGACGTTGCTCAGCGCCTCCTGCACGATGCGGTACGCGGACAGCTCCACGCCCTGCGGCAGCTCGCGCGCGGCGCCGGTGACCGCCTTGTCGACGGTCAGGCCCGCGTCGCGGACGTTGGCCAGCAGCCCGTCCAGGTCGGCGAGGGTCGGCTGCGGGGCGTCGGGGGCCTCGTAGTCCTCCGCGCGGACGACGCCGAGGACGCGCCGCAGCTCGGCCAGGGCGGCGACGGCGTTCTCGCGGATCGTCACGAACGCCTGCTCCAGCTCGGGCGGCGGGTTCTCCACCCGGTAGGGGGCGGCCTCCGCCTGGATGGCGACGACCGACATGTGGTGGGCGACCACGTCGTGCAGCTCGCGCGCGATCGTGGTGCGCTCCTCCAGCAGGGTGCGCATGGACCGCTCCTGCGCGGTGACCGTCCGCTCCGCGGTGACCTCCTCCCTGGCCTCCCGCCGCACGTGCAGGACGGTCACCATGAGGAGGCACAGCGCGGAGACGAAGAGCAGCGCCGCCGTGTTCTCCCCGCCGTACCCGCCGAAGACGGTGCCCGAGACGAACCCGTACAGGCCGGTCACCACCCACATCCAGGCGGCCGTGCGCGGCTGCGTCCGCGCGGCGACGACGGTCATGACGGCGACGTGCGAGAAGAAGGTGAGGGGCGTCCACGGCCCTCCCTCCCACGGCCCGGACATCACCGCGCACAGGGACGCGGAGACCAGCGACCCCCAGAACGCCGCGACCGGGCGCACCAGCGTCAGCAGCAGGGCCGCCGCCGGGAGGAGGCCGAAGACGAAGGGCCCGCGGTCGAACGCCGCGACGAAGACCAGCAGGGCCGCCGCGCAGACCACCGCGTGCGGGGTCCACACCACGTACCGGCGTATCCCCTCCGGCAGCCTGCGCGTCAGGGGGCCGTCGGGGGACATGGGCGGGAGGGGGCGGTAGCTCGTGGCGTCCTGGATGAGGTGTGCGCGCAGGCCCCGGAGCATTCCCACGGCGTGGTGGAGCTCCGGGCTGCGGGCGCCCTGGATGCGCTGCGTCGTCTCGGTCACGTCAGCAACGGTACGGGGGGCGCCGCACGGTCGGCGTCGGCTGGGAGACGGGTTCCGGCGGGTCCGTCTGGAGTACTACGCGCCGCCCCGCCGGTCGGACGGGGCTGCCCCGTGGCGTGCTCCCGCGCGGGGTCGCGGCCCTCAGGCGTGCCGCCGCGCGGTGCGCGCTACCAGGCCAGCTGGGCGATCTCCTCCGCGACCACCGCGCAGGCGTCCGCCGCCGGGTCGATCAGGGGGAAGTGTCCGACGCCGTCCAGGACGGTCAGGCCGACCGGCTCGCCGGCCCGCTCCGCCGCGTCCGCGTACGCCTCGGCGACGGTCAGCGGTACGACGGTGTCCTCGCGGCCCTGGACGACGGTCGTGGCGATGCCCGTGGGGAGCAGCGCCGCGGGGTCCGCCGCGGCGGACCGCTCCTCGGCGCGGGCCTCCCCGCCGAGGAGCTGGGTGACCGCCCCGCCGCACACGTCGAGCTCCACGGCCAGCGCGAGGTGCGCGATGGGGGCGAGGGCGACGACGCCGCGCAGCTCCGGCGGCTCGGGCAGCCGCCAGGGCGAGCCGGCGGGCAGGACGTGCCGGGCGGCGGCCCACAGGGCGAGGTGCCCGCCCGCCGAGTGGCCGGTGACGACCGTGCGGCGCGGGTCGGCAAGGGGTACGTGCTCGGCGGCGAGCGCGGGCAGCGCGTCGAGCGCCGCGGCCACGTCGTCGAACGTCTCCGGCCAGCGACCGGCGACCGGTCCACCGGCCCGCGGCCCGGCCCCCCGCGGCCCGGCCCACCGCGGCCCGGCCTCCCGCGGCGCGGGGATCCCGCCGCCCCGCCGGTACTCGACGCTGGCGACGGCGAACCCGCGCCGGGCGAGGAAGTCCGCGAACGGCGAGACGTGCCGCCGGTCGTACGGCGCCCGCCACGCCCCGCCGTGCAGCACGACGACGAGCGGGACCCGGTCGTGCCGGCCCCGGGGCGCGTGGAAGTCCACGACCTGGTCGGGGTGCGGGCCGTACGGGGCGGTGGAGTCGGGGTCGACGGCCGGATGCGACAGGGCCGACGCCTCCTCGGCGGCGTCGCGCGCGGCGCGGTCGGGCATGGTGCTCAACCTTTCGGTGACGGGGCCGAATTGGCCTGACCTGCGGGGACCGTACCAGGACTGGCGGCCCCCGCAGATCGGCTCGAACGGCGGCGCTACCGGGCCGAACAGACCTCCGCGAGCACGCGCGCGGCGCGCTCGGTGTCGGAGAACCCGACGTACAGCGGCGTGAAGCCGAAGCGCAGCACGTCGGGGCGGCGCAGGTCGCCCACGACACCGCGGGCGATCAGCTGCTCCATCACCGCGGGGGCGTCCTCGCAGGAGAGGGCGACCTGGCTGCCCCGCTCCGCGTGCGCGGTCGGGGTGAGGCAGGTGAGCCGCCCCTCGGGGACGTACGCCCGGACGCACTCCAGGAAGAAGTCCGTCAGGGCGAGGCTCTTCGCCCGCACCTGCGGCAGCGGCACCCCGTCCCACACGTCGAGGGCCGCCTCCAGCGCGAGCGTCGACAGGATGTCGGGCGTGCCGACCCGGCCGCGCCGCGCCCCGTCCGCCGCCGCGTACCCGGGGGTCATCGCGAAGGGGTCGGCGTGCGAGTTCCAGCCGGGCAGCGGGGAGTCGAAGCGCTCCTGGTGGCGCCGGGCTACGTACAGGAACGCGGGCGAGCCGGGGCCGCCGTTGAGGTACTTGTACGTGCAGCCGACGGCCAGGTCCACCCCGTGGGCGTCGAGGTCGACGGGGAGGGCGCCCGCGCTGTGGCACAGGTCCCACACCGCGACGGCGCCCGCGGCGTGCGCGGCGGCGGTGATGCCGGGCAGGTCGTGGAGGCGGCCGGTGCGGTAGTCGACGTGGTTGACGAGGACGGCCGCGGTGCGCGGGCCGACCGCGCCGGCGACGTCGCCCGGGGCGACCGGCACCAGGCGGCGGCCGGTCATGCGGGCGGCGGACTCGGCGATGTACCCGTCGGTGGGGAACGTCGTCCCGTCGACGACGATCTCGTCCCGCCGGTCGTCGCCGGCCAGCCGGACCGCCCCGACCAGCGCCTTGAAGACGTTGACGCTGGTCGAGTCGCCGACCACGACCTGGCCGGGCGCGGCGCCGACGAGCGGGGCGACGCGGTCGCCGATCCGCTCGGGCGCGGTCCACCAGCCGCTCTCGTCCCAGGAGCGGATGCGCAGCTCGCCCCACTCGTGGCCGATGACGTGCGCCATCCGCGCGGGCACGTGCCGGGGCAGGGCGCCGAGCGAGTTCCCGTCGAGGTAGACGACGCCGTCGTCGAGGGCGAACAGGTCGCGGTGGGCGGCGAGCGGGTCGGTGGCGTCGAGCTCCGCGGCCCGCGCCCGGAGGGTCTCCGGGCGGAGGAGGGTCTCAGACATGGCTGCGCGCCGTCCACAGCTCGGGGAAGACGTGCTTGCCGGCGCGCTTCTCCAGCCAGGCGACCCCGGCGGAGCCGCCCGTCCCGGTCTTGGCGCCCATGGCGCGGCGGGTGGCGACGAGGTGGTCGTTGCGCCAGCGCCACACCAGTTCGGCGACGTCGGTGAGGGCCTCGCCCAGCTCGACCAGCTCGGCGTGGTCGCGGGGCGCGGCGTAGAGCCCGGCCCAGATCTCCTCGACCGCCGGCGACGCCGCGTACCGCTGGGTGAGGTCGCGCTCCAGGACCTCGGCGGGCACGGGCAGGCCGCGGCGGGCCAGCAGCCGCAGCACCTCGTCGTACAGGGAGGGCTCGGCGAGGGCCTTCTCCAGCTCGGCGTGGACGCGCGGGGAGCCGCGGTGCGGGACGAGCATGGAGGCGGACTTGTCGCCGAGGAGGAACTCCATGCGGCGGTACATCGCGGACTGGAAGCCGGAGCCCTCGCCGAGCATCTTGCGGTACGCGTTGAACTGCGCGGGCGTGAGGCGGGCGATGGGGTTCCAGGAGGCGTTCAGCGCCTCCAGCTCGTGGGTCGAGCGGCGCAGGGCGGTCAGCGCGTCGGGGATCCGGTCCTCGCGCAGGGCGCGGCCCGCGGTCTCCCACTCGTGGACGATGACGGTGAACCACAGCTCCATGACCTGGGTGGTGACCAGGAAGACCATCTCTCCCGGGTCGTCGGAGCGCAGGTGCTGCAGGTGGGTGAGGACGTCCGCCTGGACGTAGTCCTCGTACGGTGTGGTGCCCGCGAAGTCCAGGTTCGGCAGGTCCGAACCGGTCTCGTGCGCAGGGGGGGTAGTGGGCGAAGTAGACATCGCTGTCTCCGTCGGTGCGTGCTACCGGGTAGCGGTCTGCTCCTTCCGTTCGGCGGTGGAGCCCCGGTCCCCTCGGGACCGGGCGCAGTCGGCGCACGCGGTCCCGGTCGCATCATGGCACGATCGGACCGGTGATGTAACGGCCGTCCTCGTCGTGGGGCCAGGCGTTGGAGACGCAGCCGCGCAGTCCCTTGATCTGCTGCATCATCACGGGCGCGGGCTTGCCGGGGCCGGGGCAGGTCATGTGGGCGCGCAGGCCGATCTCGTGGCCGACCTCGTGGTTGACGATCAGGTGCCGGTACTCGGCGGGGGTGCCGGTGAAGGTCGGGGAGCCGAGCAGCCACCGCTTGAGGTTGACCACGACGCCCTCGGTGGTCTCGCAGTTGTACTCGCCGCGGGTGTCCAGGCCCTGCGCGCGGCAGAGCCGGTCGGCGGTCGCGGGCGTGGCGATGCGGATGACGAAGTCGGCGTCCTCGGTGACCAGCTGGAACGCGCCGCGGCCGTGGGCGGCCCAACCGCGCGGGTGGGCGAGGATGCGTTCGATCTCGTGCGCGGCCTCGGCGGCGGGGACGCCGGTGCCGTCCTCGACCTGCACGCGGTAGCGGCGCAGGGTGCCGGTGCCGACCTTGTCGCCGGTGGCGCGGGCGGTGGTGAACGTCCCGGCGCCCTCCTGCGGTACGGCGGGGGGCGGCGCGGCGGGGCCGCGGCTGCGGGAGGGGGACGGCGCGACCGGTGCGGCGGGGCGCCGGGCGCCGGCCCCGGGCGGGGCCGGGGCTGCGGGCGGGGCCGGGGCTGCGGGCGGCCGGGCGGCCCGCGGCTCCTGCGCCTCCCGCGCCTCGTGCGGGACGGCGGGGGCGACGGCGGCGACGGGTTCCTCGTCGGCGTGCCAGTGCGCGAGGGCGGCGCCGCCGCCCAGGGAGAGGATGCCGAGGGCGAGTACCGCCGGCGCCACGCGGCCCAGCGGCCCGCGGGTCCTGCCCCGGCCGCGGCCGTTCCTGCGGCGCGCCCGTTTTCGCGGCGCGCCGGTTCCACGCTTGCCCACGGCAGAGCTCTCCCCGTGTCCTGGCCGGGTGGGGGGAGGTCCGGCGCCTGATTCGATGGTCTGTGCGATCGTACCGGCCGGTCACTCCGCGGGCCGACCACGTCCCGCCGCCGGGTGCCGCCCGGCCGGCGGGCCCACCGCCCCAGCGGCCGGGCGCAGTTGGGCCGCGGCTGCGGACGGCCCCGTTCCGCGCGGGACGGGCACGGGCCCCGGCCCCGGCGTGTCGCCGGATGCCGGGGCCCGCCGGATCCCGTCGGTGCGGGCCGTCAGCCCAGCGTCTCCGCGGCGAGCGGCGAGGAGTCGCGCAGGAACGTGGCGCAGCGCTCGTACTCCTCCTTCTCGCCGATGGCCTGCGCGGCCCGCGCCAGGGCGTGCAGGGCGCGCAGGAAGCCGCGGTTCGGCTCGTGCTCCCACGGCACCGGGCCGTGGCCCTTCCAGCCGTTGCGGCGCAGGGCGTCCAGGCCCCGGTGGTAGCCGGTGCGGGCGTACGCGTACGACTCGACGACCCGGCCGCCCTCGAAGGCGTCGTCGGCGAGGCGCGCCCAGGCGAGCGAGGACGTCGGGTACTGCGCGGCGACCTCGGCCGGAGCGGTCCCGGCGGCCAGCAGCTCGCGCGGGCCGGGCTCGTCGGGCAGGTGGGTGGGGGGCGGGCCCCCGAGCAGGTTCTGGTGAATGGACATGGCCCCAGTCTCCTACGGCTGCCGGGTCATTCGGCGAGACGGGTCAGGGTGCGCACCAGCGCGTCGACGCCCCGCTCGGCCTTGGCGCGGGGGCAGCCGAGGTTGACCCGGACGAAACCGGCCGTGCCGTACGCCGTTCCGCGCCGGACGGCGACCCGTTCCCGCCGGACCAGCTCCTCGTCGAGCGTCCCGTCGTCCACGCCGAGCGGCCGCAGGTCGACCCAGGCGAGGTACCCGGCCTGCGGCGGCGCGTAGAGGGCGCGGCCCGGGAAGGCGTCCGCCAGCCGGTCGCCGAGCAGCCGCAGGTTCCCCGCGACGTACGCGCGCAGCTGCTCCAGCCACGCCCCGCCGTGCCGGTAGGCGGCGGTGTGCGCGGCGAGGGAGAGCACGGACGGCGCGGTGAGGCCCTCGCCGTACTCCAGCCGGCGGTCGAACGCGGCCCGGTCGGCCGGGTCGCCGAGCACGCCGTACGCGCCGTTCAGGGCGGGGAAGTTGAACGCCTTCGAACCGGAGGTCAGCAGCGCCCAGCGGCCGCCGGCCGGCGCCACGGCGGGCCACGGCACGTGGGGGTGTCCGTCGTGGGCGAGGTCGCCGTGGATCTCGTCGCTGACGACGGCCGCCCCGTGCGCGGCGGCGAGCGCCGCGAACCGCTCCAGCTCCTCCCGGCTCCACACCCGGCCGGTCGGGTTGTGCGGCGAGCACAGCAGGAGCACCCGGCTGTCGGGCCGGGCCAGTTCCCGTTCCAGGGCCGCCCAGTCGCCGACCGGGACGCCCCGCGCCTCCCGCCCGAGCCCGCCGAGGGTCTTGGTGAAGCCGTCGTACGTCGGGACGTGCACCACCACCCCGTCGCCCGGCCGGGTCCACATCCGCAGCAGCTGCGCCAGAGCGTTGACGACGGACGGGCCGAAGACCAGCGCCGCCGGGTCGAGCTCCAGGCCGTACCGCCCGGAGTACCACTCGCGCACGGCGTCCGGGAAGGCCGTGTACCGCCAGTCGGCGTACCCGAACACCCCCTGCTCGACGCGTTCCCGAAGGGCGTCGAGCACCTCGGGCGGCGAGCGGAAGTCCATGTCGGAGATGGTGAACGGGATCAGGTCCGGCACCCCGTACAGGTCCGGCAGCACGTCCCACTGGAACGAGCCGGTGCCCCGTATCGGCACCTCCGTGTCGAAGTCGTACACCCGGCCTTGCGGCATGGTTCCCCTTCCGGCGAGCTTGCGGCGTGCTTCCGGTGTGCTTCCGGCGTGCTGTGCTTCCGGCGTGCTGTGCTTCCGGTGTGCTTGGAGCATGTCCGGCGGCCCGGTGGCGGGCGTCGGGGCGGGGTCGCACGGGCCAGGGGCCGCGGGCGGTCGCGCGGTGCGCGGGCGGGCCGTCACGGGCCCCCACGGGCGCGGGCCCGGCACCGCGCGCTCGCGGTGCCGGGCCCGGCCGGTCGCCGGGGTGGCGACGGCTGCGAGGGTGGCGGCTACTTCAGCCGGGTACCCGCCGAGCGGAGCGCCTGGCACGCCTCGGCGACGCGCGCGGCCATGCCCGCCTCGGCCAGCTTGCCCCAGGTGCGCGGGTCGTACGTCTTCTTCGAGCCGACCTCGCCGTCGACCTTCAGGACGCCGTCGTAGTTCTTGAACATGTGGTCGGCGACCGGCCGCGTGAAGGCGTACTGGGTGTCGGTGTCGAGGTTCATCTTCACGACGCCGTTCTCCAGCGCGGTGGCGATCTCCTCGGCGGTGGAGCCGGAGCCGCCGTGGAAGACGAAGTCGAACGGGTCGGCCTTGCCGAAGCGCTCGGCGACGCCCTCCTGGAGGTCCTTCAGCAGCTCGGGGCGGAGCACGACGTTGCCCGGCTTGTACACGCCGTGGACGTTGCCGAAGGAGGCGGCCAGCAGGTAGCGGCCCTGCTCGCCCAGGCCGAGGGCCTCGGCGGTGCGGACGGCGTCGTCGACGGTGGTGTACAGCTCGTCGTTGATCTCGTGGCTGACGCCGTCCTCCTCGCCGCCGGTCGGGGTG
Organism: Streptomyces sp. DH12; assembly: GCF_020873895.1. Classification (GTDB taxonomy): domain Bacteria; phylum Actinomycetota; class Actinomycetes; order Streptomycetales; family Streptomycetaceae; genus Streptomyces. The sequence continues at coordinate 66,248 of NZ_JAHWGT010000015.1, forward strand.
ATCTCGACCTCGAGGATGATCCGGGCGGCGGCGGCCTGCGCGAGGAGCTCGCGGCCGATGGCCAGGTTGTCGGCGAGGGTCTCCGCGGAGCCGTCCCACATGTGGGACTGGAACAGCGGGTTCTCGCCCTTGGCGACGCGCTCGGCGGAGACCGCGATCAGCGGGCGGACGTAGCCGTCGAGCTTGTCCTTCGGGCAGTGGTCGGTGTGCAGGGCGACCGTGATGTCGTACTTCGCGGCGACGATGTGGGCGAACTCGGCCAGCGCCACGGCGCCGGTCACCATGTCCTTGTTGTGCTGACCGCCCAGGAACTCCGCGCCACCGGTCGAGATCTGGATGATGCCGTCGCTCTCGGCCTCGGCGAAGCCGCGCAGCGCGGCGTGCAGGGTCTGCGACGACGTCACGTTGATGGCCGGGTAGGCGAACTTGCCTGCCTTCGCCCGGTCGAGCATCTCGTTGTAGACCTCGGGGGTTGCGATGGGCATCTGTCCGCTCCTTGTGATCTGCGGTTGCGTACCGTTGCTGATCCCTGACCTGGGGGCGACGTCATCGTCGCACCTATCTTTCCAGACGGCCCCGCAGGCTCCACCCCCCGGACGCCGCCGTGACGCACGACGCGTGCGCCGCTCAGGGGGAGCGGCGCACGCGTCGTGAGAAGCCGCAGGTGGGGCGGCCGGAGGTCAGCCCAGGCCCAGCTCGTCCAGGGCGAAGGCGTACCGGTAGGGCACCCCGGCGGTGCCGCTGATCTTCTCGCCGGCGCCGGTCGCCCGGTCCACGATCGTCGCGACGGCGACGACCTCGGCGCCCGCCTCGCGGACCGCCTCGACGGCGGTCAGCGGGGAGCCGCCGGTGGTGGAGGTGTCCTCCACCACCAGGACGCGGCGGCCCCGGATGTCCGGGCCCTCGACGCGGCGCTGCATGCCGTGCGCCTTGGCGGCCTTGCGGACCACGAACGCGTCCAGGGCCCGCCCGCGGGCGGCGGCGGCGTGCAGCATCGACGTGGCGACGGGGTCGGCGCCGAGGGTGAGGCCGCCCACCGCGTCGAAGTCGAGGTCGGCGGTCAGATCGAGCATGACCTGACCCACGAGCGGCGCGGCGGCGCCGTCCAGCGTGATCCGGCGGAGGTCGACGTAGTAGTCGGCCTCCAGACCCGAGGAGAGGGTCACCTTGCCGTGCACCACGGCCTTGTCCTTGATCTGCCGGAGCAGATCGGCTCGTACGTCAGTCATGCCCACGAGCTTAAGCGGCGCCGCCCGCGCCCCGCGCCCCCGCTCGGAGGCGGCGCCAGGTCCAGGTGGTGGCGGTCTCCAGCGGGTCGATGGGGGTGACGAGCCGCGGGTGGGTGTTCAGCCCGTTCGGCGGGCCCGACTGGGGCTCGACGCACACGGCGGCCTCCTGCTCGTCGTAGACGACGACCCACGGGGAGCGGCTCGCGACCTCCAGCTCCAGCACTCCGGGCCAGGTCAGCGTCACGCTGACGCCGTCGGGCATGCCGAAGCAGTCGTCCCAGGGGCCGGGCTTCGGGTCGACGCGCCGGCCGGTGGGGAGGTGGTCGTCGCCCCGCTCCTCCTGCCAGGCGGGCGCGAAGTCGAGGGCCACCTCGCTGCCGTCGACGGTCCGGTTGAACCACGGGTGCCAGCCGGCCTGCGCGGGGAACGAGTCGTCGTACGTCTCGACGCCCAGCCGCAGGGTGAGCGAGGAGTCGCTCAGCTCGACGGTCTGCGTGACCCGGCCGGTGTACGGCCACGGGTCGGCCAGGTCGTAGGTGAAGACCGCCTCCGTCCCGTCCGCGCGGGCGGTGCGCCAGGCGGTGTCGCGGCCGGTGCCGTGGATGGCGTGCGGGGGCGCGTTGACGGGCAGCCGGTGCCGGGTGGCGCCGTTGAGGAAGACGCCCCGGTCGGTGCGTCCACACCAGGGCACCATGGGGAAGCAGCCGTACCGCTCGCCCTGCCGCAGCAGTTCGGCGCCGGCCACGCGCAGGCTGCTCAGCCGGCAGCCGTCGGCGGGCGCGATGGTCAACTCGACGTCTCCGGCGGCCAGCCGGACGTTCTGCGTACTCATGCTCACCCCACCGACCCTAGGCCCTGGGACCCGTCTTCGGACCACGCCGCGGGCCCCGGCGGACCCGGGAGGCGGTCCCGGCTCCGTCGTCGGGCCGGCACGGCCCGGCACGCGCGGACCCCGCGGCCGGCGCGGGCCGCCGGGTCCAGGGCGTGTCCCGTCGATCGGGCCGGATCAGCGAGCGGCGTCCGGTGTCGTGCGGCGCGGGGCGGACCGAGGGAGCCGATGCGGAGCATCGGCGACCGACGACGACGCGGCGAGGCGCGACAGCGGGCACCGGGAGCCCGGCGTGATCGGCGAGACACCCCCTACGGTCGGCGACCGCCGGCCCGGCCGCGGCGCCGCAGGGCGCGGCCGACCACGACCGCCGAGGCGAGGGCGAGCGCGGCGGCGGGGGCCAGCCAGCGCAGCACGAGGGACCCGGCGCGGTGGTCGGGGCCGGGCACGGGGGCGTACCGGCCGCGGGGCGGGGAGTGGTCGACCTCCTCGGCACTGCGGCCGATCATGGTCCGCCGGGCGTGGGCGGCCTCGACGGGGGGTTCGCCGGGGACCGTCTCGTCGAGCGGGAAGCCGTCGACGGCGAACGGGTCGAGGGCGGCCGGGTCCAGGGACGGCGGGGGGACGGGCGTGTCGAAGACGGTGGGCCGCCGCCCGGCCCCGCCCTCGCCCGCGTCGCCACCGGCGTCGGGCTCGGCGGCGGGGTCGGTGGGGCCGCTGTCGGCGCCGGGGCTCCCGTCGGCGCCGGGGGTCCGGTCGGAGGCGGCGTCGTGGGCGGCCGCCGGTTCCACGGCGCCGTCGTCCACTCCGTCGTGGTCCACGTCGCCGGGGCCGTCGGCGTCGTCCGGTGCGCCGGTGTCCGCCGCGGCGGCCGGGGCGGCGGTGGTACCGGACGCGGGGCCGGGCACGGGTCCGGGTTCGGCCGCGCCGTGGGCGAGGGCCTCGCCGAACCGGTCCAGCAGGCGCCGGGCCGCCGAGGTGACCGCGTCACCCGGCAGCTCGGCCAGGCGCCCCTCGGCGCCGGCGGAGCCGGTGAACGCCAGGGTGGTGCCCTCCTCCGCCGGGGTGAGCCGGGCGGTCAGCACGACCTTCACCGCCCCGCCGCCGCGCACTTCGGCGCCCTCGCCCTCGACGGCGTACGCGCCGTCCTCCCGGGCGGTGAGGTGCAGCTCGCCGCGGTAGGTGATGGTGTGCCCGCCGACCCGCACCCGCAGGCGGCCCGACAGCGGCCCGGCGGCGCCGTCCGCGTCCTGTTGGAGCCCGGGGACGCAGCGGGCGACGCGGGCCGGGTCGGCCAGCAGGTCGCGGAGGGGCGACTCGGCGACCGGAACGAACACCTCATGCTCCATGGGAGCGAGACTACCCACGCCGGGCCGTCCCGTCCCCGCCCCGCGCGGCACCGATCCCCCGCGGGCCGCGCCCCGGGCACCCCACCGGCCGCGCCCCGCACGGCCCGCCGCCCGGTCAGCGGCCGTAGCGCGGGTGGGTCAGCGTCGACGGCGGGAGCCCGCGCACGCGGGAGCGCTCCGCGCGGCGGGCCGCGGCGGCCAGGGCGTCCGCCGTCGGCGCGTCCCCGGCCGGCGCCCCGGCGGCGGGCGCCAGGGCGGGCGGGCCCGGCCGCCCTCGGGAGGCGGGTACGGCGAGGAGGAGGCCCCAGTCGTGCGGGGAGCGCGCGGACCCGCCCGGCTCGCCGCCGGCGTCGCCCGGGTCACCGGCCGCCCTGCCGGTGACGGCGTACGGCCGGGTGGCGAAGCCGGCCGCGCGCAGGGTCGCCTCGACCGTCCAGTACGCGGAGGGCCTGGCGGCGACCGGCCCGGCGTGGACGGCGAGGCGGCCGCCGTCGGCGAGCACGCGCGCGGCCAGGCCGTAGAACTCCTGCGAGTACAGCTTCGCCCCGGCGGCCGTCCCCGGGTGCGGCAGGTCCGCGACGACGACGTCGTACCGCGCGGCGCGCTGCGCCGTCCTGAGCCAGCGGAACGCGTCGCCGTGGACGACCCGCACCCGGGGGTCGTCGTACGCGTGGCCGTTCAGCCGGGCCAGGGCCGGGTCGGCGCGGGCTAGCCGGACGACGCCCGGGTCCGCCTCGACGACGGTCACGGAGACCACGTCGGCGTAGCGGAGCACCTCGCGCGCGGCGAGGCCGTCGCCGCCGCCGAGGACCAGGACCCGGGCGCGGGGCCCGCGCATGGCGGGGTGGACCAGGGCCCGGTGGTAGCGGTGCCCGTCGCCGCCGCTGACCCGCAGCCGCCCGTCCAGGTACAGGTCGGGCGGTCCGTGCCGGGCGCCGGTCAGCACGACCTCCTGCACGTCGGTGTGGACGGCGACGCGGACGTGCGGGCCGTAGACGGCGTGGCGCGCGGCCCGCTCGAAGTCCTCCACCAGCAGCGCGGCGCCGGCGAGCAAGCCGAGCACGGCGACGTTGACGCCGACGAGCAGCAGCCGCTCGCGGCCCGTCAGGCTCCGGGCGAAGAGCCACAGCACGATCGCCCCGCCCGCCACGGCGTTCACCGCGCCGGTCAGGAGCGCGCCGGTGAGCTGGCCGAGCCAGGGCAGCAGGACGAACGGGAAGGCGAGCCCGCCGACCAGCGCGCCCACGTAGTCGGCGGCGAACAGGTCGGCGACGGTGCCGTCGGCGTCCTGGCGGGCGCGCCGTGACACGCGCTGGATCAGCGTCATCAGCAGCGGCATCTCGGCACCGATCAGCACGCCGGTGGCGAGGCAGAACGCGACCAGCGCGTGCCACGCCCCGTCCAGCCAGGCGAACGAGGCGTGCAGCGCGAGCGCGGAGCCGCCGCCGACCAGGGCGAGCAGCGCCTCCAGCAGCCCGAAGCCCATGGCGGCCCTGCGGCGCAGCCGCTTGGCGAGCAGGGAGCCGACGCCCATCGCGAAGACCATCACGGCCAGCACGACGGACGTCTGGGTGACGGAGTCGCCGATCAGGTACGAGGCGAGGGCGACCAGCTGGAGCTCGTAGACCAGCCCGCAGGCGGCGCAGACGAACACCGCCGCGAGGACCAGGGGGCGGCCGGCGCGCCGCCCCGGCCGCCCCGGCGCCGCGTCCTCGGGGGAGGGCGGCGCCGCGGGCGGCGAGGCGGGCGCTTCGAGCATGCGTCCACGCTACGTCGCGGCCCGGCCACTCCCTGTCACCCACAAGAGTGCTACCGGCGCGTCCGAGGCATGGAACGCCCACGTCCGCGGCGGGCGGCTCCACCGGGGACGGCCGGCCGCCCCGTCCGCCACGGCCGCCTGCCGGTCAGCCGGCGGCGCCGCGCACCAGCGCCCCTCCCCCGGCCGCCGCGTCGCCCTCCCGGCACCGGCGGGCGGTCGCGCCGCCCGGGGGCCGGGGGGCGCGCCGCACGCTGGTCCGCGTGACCACGAGCTGCCCCTCCTGCGGGTACGCGTGCCACGTGCGCCACCGCACCCGGCCGTCGTACCGCTGCGCCAGCATCGCGGTGAACGCGTGCGGCGAGCCGGGGAACGTCCCCGCCAGGCCGTGCGGGTGGTCCGCGACGAGCGCGAGCAGCTCCTGGGCGCGTCCGGCGAACGCGCCCTGGGACAGGGTCTCGACGCGTGCCGCGAACTCGTACTCCAGGCCGCCGATCCGCTCGGCCGCGCCGAGTGGCAGGGGAGTGGAGCTGCCCGGCATGCAGGCGACGGTCTCCGAGCATCTGGCGTCCCCTTCCTCCAGGAGCACCTGGTGGGACGCGCCCAGCAGTCTCAGTTGCAGGGTGGCGCCGGACAGTTCGAGGTCCAGGACGGCGAGCGCGGGCAGCGCCTCGCGCCCCAGCGCCCAGGCCAGGTCGGCTGCGCGCGTGTCGGTGTACGCGGTCTGCAGGGTGGTGAGCATGAGTCAGCTCCGCAAGCACGGTGACGTGACGGGTGGACCGGGGCGTCGTCCCGGAGACGTTCAGGGGACTGGAGGTACCGGCTCGGGGTCCACACGAGGTCCGAGGGCTCGATGTCTCGACAGCGAGGGAATCATGAACCCCGCGAGGCTCACAGCGTCTTTACCCAACTTTGCGCCGGTTCCATCCCCCCGGGGGCCCGACGGTTCAACTGTTCACCCGTTACCGGGCGGTGGGCGCTCGAAAACGGAACGGAGGCGCGCCCGGCGGAAGTTCCTCCACCGGGCGCCCGCCGTGGGTGCGGACCGGCTGCCCCGTGTCAGCCGCCTCCGCACCCGCCTCCTCCCCCGCCCCCGTCGCAGGAGCCGCCGGACGAGCCGCCGCTCCCGCCGCCGGTGTCGCACGGCGGCGCGTCACCCCCGCCGCCCTGCACGACGCCGCTCCCGGCGTCGGCCCCGAAGGCCCCCGAGGTCCCGAAGGCCCCGTCCCCGGCACCGCTCCCCGGGCCGCTCCCGCCGCCCGTCCCGCCGCCGGCGCCCCCGCCTCCCGCGGTGAGGGCCACGAGCCCCACCGCCAGCAGCAGCAGCGCGCCGCCCACGACGAACACCCCCGTCATCGCGTCCACCCCCGCCGCTCAGGAGCCGCCGCAGCCGCCGCCCCCGCCGCCCCCGCCGCACGACGAGCCACCGCCGCCGCAGGAGTGGCCCCCGCCACCGTCCCACCAGCCCCCGCCGCCCGCGCCGCCGCTGCCGGACGCCGAGCGGCGGCGCCGGCCCCGCGGCACCGTGCCGCCCCGGCCGGCAGTCGAGACGGCACCGATGATCACCGCCAGCACCACCAGTCCCCCGAAGACCGCCATGAACTCCATGTCCGATCACCCTCCCCCGTGTTCCCCCGTGCGTGTGTGACTGGGGGATGCCCGTCCGCGGGCCACGCCCAATCGCGACTTGAGGAACTCCAGAGGTTTCGCGGCCCGGACGCCGTACGGCCCGCGCGCGCCCTTGAGGGCGCCCGCGCTTCACCGCAGGATGGCGCCCATGACCAGAGCACCGCTCAACCGCCGTCTCGCCCCGTTCGGCACCACGATCTTCGCCGAGATGTCCGCGCTGGCGACCGCCACCGGCGCGATCAACCTCGGCCAGGGCTTCCCCGACACCGACGGCCCCGAGGAGGTCCGCGAGGCGGCCGTCCGGGCCCTGCGGGACGGGCGCGGCAACCAGTACCCACCCGGCCCCGGCGTGCCGGAGCTGCGCACCGCGATCACCGAGCACCAGCGGCGGCGCTACGGACTCGTCCACGACCCGGACACCGAGGTCCTGGTCACCGTCGGGGCGACGGAGGCCGTCGCGGCGTCCCTGCTGGCGCTGGTCGAGCCGGGTGACGAGGTCATCGCCCTGGAGCCGTACTACGACTCGTACGCCGCCTGCATCGCCATGGCCGGGGGCACCCGGGTCCCGGTGACCCTGCGCCCCGACCCGGAGGCCGGCCGCTTCGTCCTGGACCTGGACGAGCTGCGCGCCGCCGTGACCGACCGCACCCGGCTCATCCTGCTCAACACCCCGCACAACCCCACCGGCACCGTCCTCACCCGGGACGAGCTGGCCGCCGTGGCGGCCCTGGCCGTCGAGCGGGACCTGCTCGTGGTCACGGACGAGGTGTACGAGCACCTGGTCTTCGACGACGCGGAGCACGTGCCGATCGCGACGTTCCCGGGGATGCGGGAGCGGACGGTGACGATCTCGTCGGCCGGCAAGACGTTCTCGTTCACCGGCTGGAAGGTCGGCTGGCTCACGGCGCCGCCCGAGCTGACGACGGCGGTGCGCACGGCGAAGCAGTACCTGACCTTCGTCGGGTCGGGGCCGTTCCAGTACGCGATCGCCGAGGCGCTGCGGCTGCCGGACGCCTTCTTCGCGTCGCTGCGCGCCGACCTCGCCGTCAAGCGGGACATCCTCACCGAGGGGCTGACGGCGGCGGGCTTCGGCGTGTACCGGCCGCGCGGCACGTACTTCGTGACGGCCGACGCCGCCCCGCTGGGCGAGAAGGATGGGGTCTCCTTCTGCCGGTCGCTGCCGGAGCGGTGCGGGGTCGTCGCCATCCCGAACGCCGTCTTCTACGACCACCCGGACACCGGGCGCTCCCTGGTGCGGCTGGCCTTCTGCAAGGGCGAGGACGTGCTGCGGGAGGCGGCCGAGCGCCTGGCCCGGCTGTGACGGCCCGGCGGTGCCGGTCCGGCTCCGACGGCCCGTACGTCACGCGTCCGGCCGCCACCCCTCCGGCCGGGTCGCGTGACGGCCGGGACGCGTGACGGCCGGACCGGGTGCCGCGGGGCGCCCCCGAGGGGGCGGGGGCGTTCAGACCTCGTCGCCCTCGGTGGCCGTGCCGGGCTCCAGGCCCAGCTGCTCCAGGAGCCACTTGTCGAACTCGATCGACGCGCGCACCCAGCTGACCGTCGACGACACGAAGTGCTCCAGGCTGACGCCCGTGCCGATCAGCATTTGGGCCTCGCCGATGAGCCGGACGGTGGCGCCGCCCTGCTCGTCCTCGTGGAGGTGCGTGTACACCTTGGGCCACAGGGTGCGGCGGTTCCAGTCGTCGATGGTCTCCAGGATCTTCGTACGGTCCTCGACCGGGTGCGGCCGGTCGTAGAACGTGCGGACGGAGAAGACCTGCTGCTCCGCCTCGCCGCGGAACATGAAGTAGGTGCGGAACTCCTCCCACGGCGCCGCGAGGTCGCCCTCGTCGTCGACGACGTACTTGAGCTCCATCTGCTCCAGGAGCTGCTTCACCAGGTCCTGGTCGGGGACGATGGGCCCCGCCGGTCCTTCGGTCTGGGGCTGGGGCTGTCCCCCGAAATTCGGAATCGAGGACGGGTCGATGCTCACCGGGTAATTCCCTTCGTACGGATAGCCGCCATCCTCTCCCATCGTGGGCGGTCGATGGCAAGCCCGACGGCGCCGATCCGCTGCGGGCTGACAGCGACCGTGCGGGGCCACCCGTACGGGCCCGCCCGCCCGGCCCCCCCTTGCGGGCGGGCCGGGCGGGGCCGGGTCAACGGACCGGTTCCACCGACAGCCCGCCGTCGACGCGGTCCACCCGGACCGTGTCGCCGTCCGTGACCTCGCCGGACAGGATCGCGCGGGCGAGCCGGTCGCCGATGGCGGTCTGCACCAGGCGGCGCAGCGGGCGGGCGCCGTACGCCGGGTCGTTGCCCTCGACGGCGAGCCACTCCAGGGCGTCGGGCGTGACGTCCAGGGTGAGCCGCCGCTCGGCGAGCCGGCGGGCCAGCCTGCCGATCTGGAGCCGGGCGATGCGGGCCAGCTCCTCGCGGTTGAGCGCGGCGAACACGACGATGTCGTCCAGCCGGTTGAGGAACTCGGGCTTGAAGGAGGCCCGCACGACCTCCAGCACCTGCTCCCGCTTCTCCGCCTCCGTCGTCGTCGGCTCCATCAGGTACTGGCTGCCCAGGTTGGAGGTGAGCACCAGGATGGCGTTGCGGAAGTCGACCGTGCGGCCCTGGCCGTCCGTCAGCCGCCCGTCGTCGAGGACCTGGAGGAGCACGTCGAAGACCTCGGGGTGGGCCTTCTCCACCTCGTCCAGCAGCACGACGCTGTACGGGCGGCGGCGCACCGCCTCGGTCAGCTGCCCGCCCTCCTCGTAGCCGACATAGCCGGGGGGCGCGCCGACGAGCCGGGCGACGGAGTGCTTCTCGCCGTACTCCGACATGTCGATGCGGACCATGGCCCGCTCGTCGTCGAAGAGGAAGTCGGCGAGGGCCTTGGCCAGCTCGGTCTTGCCGACGCCGGTCGGGCCGAGGAAGAGGAACGAGCCGGTCGGCCGGTCGGGGTCGGCGATGCCCGCCCGCGTGCGGCGCACGGCGTCGGAGACCGACCGGACGGCCTCGGTCTGGCCGATCAGCCGCCGGCCCAGCTCCTCCTCCATGCGCAGCAGCTTCTGCGTCTCGCCCTCCAGGAGGCGGCCCGCGGGGATGCCGGTCCAGGAGCCGACCACGTCGGCGATGTCGTCGGGGCCGACCTCCTCCTTGACCATGGTGTCCTTGGCGGCCTCCTGCTCGGCCTCGCTGGCCTCCTCCAGCTCCCGCTCGACGGACGGGATCTCGCCGTAGAGGAGCTTGGAGGCGGTGTCGAAGTCGCCGTCGCGCTGGGCGCGCTCGGCCTGGCCGCGCAGGTCGTCGAGCTTCTCCTTCAGCTCACCGACGCGGTTGAGGCCCTGCTTCTCCTTCTCCCAGCGGGCGGTCAGGCCGCGCAGCTCCTCCTCCTTGTCGGCGAGGTCGCGGCGCAGCTTCTCCAGGCGCTGCACGGAGGCGGGGTCGGACTCGCTCTTCAGCGCCAGCTCCTCCATGCGGAGGCGGTCGACGGCGCGCTGCAGCTCGTCGATCTCGACGGGCGAGGAGTCGATCTCCATACGGAGCCGGGAGGCCGCCTCGTCGACCAGGTCGATGGCCTTGTCGGGGAGGAAGCGGGAGGTGATGTACCGGTCGGAGAGGGTCGCGGCGGCGACGAGCGCGGAGTCCGCGATCTGCACCTTGTGGTGCGCCTCGTACCGGCCCTTGAGGCCGCGCAGGATGGCGATGGTGTCCTCGACGGTCGGCTCGGCGACCAGGACCTGCTGGAAGCGGCGCTCCAGCGCGGGGTCCTTCTCGATGCGCTCGCGGTACTCGTCGAGGGTGGTCGCGCCGACCATGCGCAGCTCGCCGCGGGCCAGCATGGGCTTGAGCATGTTCCCGGCGTCCATCGCGGAGTCGCCGCCGGCGCCCGCGCCGACGACCGTGTGCAGCTCGTCGATGAACGTGATGACCTGGCCGTCGCTCTCCTTGATCTCGGAGAGGACGGTCTTGAGGCGCTCCTCGAACTCGCCGCGGTACTTCGCGCCGGCGACCATGGCGCCCAGGTCGAGGGAGACCAGCCGCTTGTCGCGCAGCGACTCCGGGACGTCGCCCTTCACGATCCGCTGGGCGAGCCCCTCGACGACGGCGGTCTTGCCGACGCCGGGCTCGCCGATGAGGACGGGGTTGTTCTTGGTGCGGCGGGAGAGCACCTGTACGACGCGGCGGATCTCCTGGTCGCGGCCGATCACCGGGTCGAGCCGGCCCTCGCGGGCGGCGGCGGTGAGGTCGGTGCCGAACTTCTCCAGCGCCTTGTACTGCCCCTCGGGGTCCGGCGTGGTGACGCGGCGGCTGCCGCGCGTGCGGGTGAAGGCGTCCAGCAGCTTCCTGGCGGTCGCCCCCTGCCGCGTGAGCAGCTCGCCCGCGGGGCCGCCCTTGGCGGCGACGCCGACGAGCAGGTGCTCGGTGGAGAGGTACTCGTCGCCCAGCTCGCGCGCCCGGGCCTGGGCGTCGGCGATGACGGCGAGCAGGTCGCGGTTGGGCTGCGGCGGGGCGACGGTCGACCCGGTGACGCTCGGGAGCCCGGCGAGCAGCCGCTCGGCCCCGGCGCGTACGGCCGCCTGGTCGGCGTCGACGGCGGCGAGCAGGTCGGTGAGGTTCTCGTTGTCCTGGCCGGAGAGCAGCGCCAGCAGCAGGTGCGCCGGCGTCAGGTCGGCGTGTCCGCCCGACACGGCGCGGCTCGTCGCGGCGTTCAGCGCGTCCCGGCTCTTGTTGGTCAGCTCGGCGTCCACGGGTACTGGGTCCTCCTCGGCTGCTGATGCGTCGTACCGGCTTCTGACTCAGCCAACGTCCACAAAGTTGAGTCTATTCCACTCAAGCTGGTCGGGGCCAGCAGCCGCCGGTAGGTTCCGGACCATGGCCATCGACCTGCGGGACCCCGGCGCCTCCTACGTCAGCTTCTGGCGGGAGCGCCACATGTGCACCCTGACGACCCACCGCCCCGACGGCTCGCCGCACGTGGTGCCGGTCGGCGTCACCTACGACCCGGACGGCGGGGAGCGGGGCGTGGCCCGGGTGATCACCAACAGGCACAGCCGCAAGGTGGCGAACGTGCTGGCCGCGGGGGCCGACGGCGCCCGGGTCGCGGTGTGCCAGGTGGCCGCGGGCCGCTGGGCGACGCTGGAGGGTCTGGCCGTGGTCCGCACGGAACCGGACGTCGTCGCGGACGCCGTCACGCGGTACGCGGAGCGGTACGGGCGCACACCGGCGCCCAACCCGGACCGGGTCGTGATCGAGATCACGCTCACCCGCGCGATGGGACGGGCCTAGACCGAGGGACGCGCGGGGCCCGCGGGACGTGGGAGCCACGAGCGTCCCGCGCGGCGTGGGCGGCACGAGCGGCCTGCGGGGCGCCCGGGGCGCGGGGCACGCGGACAGCACAGCGGCGCCATCGTGTTTCAGGTCCACGATGGCGCCGCTGTGTGGGGGAAGCGTCTGAGCGATCTACAACGACGGGGGAATCGCTCAGGCGCTGCGGGGGGTGGCGGTGGGGGACTCGGCCTCGACCAGCTGGTGGTCCCGCTGGTCGAGGTTGACGAAAATCATTCCGTAGCGGATGGCGCAGCGGACGGGCTGCGGCGCGCCGCGGGGCCGGCGGAGGCACCGGTAGGCGCGGATGTCCTCGTCGTCGCCGCGGGTGATGACGATCGGCTCCCCGAAGAGGGTGACCATCAACGAATCGCCACCCTGGGGGACTGCGGTGACGAGGTCGATGAAGTGCCACCCGGAACGGTAGGCGGACGCCATCTCACGGCGGAATCGGGAGTCGTCGGGGACGTTCATGCGGCGACACCCGTCGGCGTGGAGTCGGCGCTGTCCCAGGAGGGCTCCCCGAACGTGGCCGGTCCGACCTCCCACGAGGGCTCCGGGATGCCCGCCGGTCCGCCTTCCCACGCAGGCTCACCTGCGACGACGCTGTTCGCGGACACCGTGTCCCACGACGGCTCGCCGCTGAGGGCGGCGACACCGCACGCGGCCGCCGCGGCGACAGCTATGGCGCTAAGTGCACGAACCATCCTGGTCATGGACGATCTCCACCTCTTTTTGTCCTTACCTCCTCCCCCGCGTCTATGACGATGGCTCACTCCGAACGCTTCCACCAGCCAGTACAGGCATCATGTTCCTGAAATACAGGACCCTGAGGGGGGTGCAGATGCGGTCTAAGGTGGACAATCCGGAAACCGGGCACAGTCATGACGAGCTGTGCGAAGCCGGAAAGCACCTGTACGCGGCCGCCCTGCGCGCCGGCCGGATAGCCCGTACGGAGGTCGACGCGGCACCGTGCCTCATCGACCTCGCCCTGCTGCATCCGGATCCGGACGATTCGCAGTGGCTCCGGCCCGTGCCCCCGTCCATCGCTCTCAACCAGCTGATACACCCCATCGAGCGCGAGATCCAGCAGCGGCGGCAGCGGGCCCTTTCGTTGGCCGACGCATTCGAGCCGTTCATGACGATCCCCGCGGCGGCCCCCTGCACCAGCGCGGCGATCAACGTCCTGGAGGGTCTGGCGGTCATCAACGCCGAACTGGACCGCGTGACGGACGAGTGCGCGGTCGAGCTCCTCACCATCCAGCCCGGCAGCGGGCGGAAACCCGAGACTGTCAAGGCCGCCTTGCGGCGGGTGGAGCCCCTGCTCGGCCGCGGTGTCCGAATGCGGACCCTCTACCAGCACACCGCGCGGCACCACTCGGCGACCATGGGGTACGTCGAGCGGATCACGCCCTACGGGCTGGAGGTGCGCACGCTGGAGGAGATCATCGACCGGTTGATCATCGTCGACCGCAAGGTCGCCTTCATACCGGCCCGCAGCGACCGCCAGGTGGCCCTGGAGCTGCGCCACGAGGGGCTGGTGCAGTACCTCGTCGGTGTGTTCGAACAGTTCTGGCTGCACGGCATCCCCTGGGAGGAGGAGGTCGTCGCGTACACCCCCGCCCTCAACGGCATAAGCGGCATCCAGCGGTCCATCGCCAAGCTGCTCGTCGAGGGCCACGTCGACGAGGCCATCGCCCGCCGCCTCGGCATGAACGTGCGCACCTGCCGCGCCCACATCGCGAAGCTCGCCTCCACCCTCGGCAGCGGCAGCCGCGCCCAGCTCGGCTACCTCATCGCCCGCTCCGGCATCCTCGACCAGGAACCGGACCACGCCCCCCGCACGCCCGGCCCGGAGGAGCCCCCGCGCGGCCACGACTGACACCCCGGCCCGGTCGGCCCGCACCCGCCCCGGCACCACCCCGCACCCGCCCCGGCCGCACCGCCGGACCCGCACGGGCCGCACCGCACCGTCGCCCGGCCCGGCCCGCCCGGCCCGCACCGCCGGACCCGCACGGGCCGCACCCGCCCGCCGAGGGCCGCGGTACGCGGAAGGCCCCCTCCGCGGAGGGGGCCTTCGGACGTCCACGGGCGGCTACTCGCCGCCCCGCCGCGCACCGGGGCGCCACACGACCAGCGCGCCGGTCTGCTGCACGTCCTGGTACGGGACCAGGTCCCGCCGGTACGAGGCGTGGACCTGCGCTTCGCGCTGGCGCATCGCCGCCGCCGCTCCCTCGACCGCCGCCGACAGCTCGGCCACCCGCGCCTGCAGCGCGGCGACCTGGTTCTCCAGCTCGATGATGCGCTTGATTCCGGCCAGGTTGATGCCCTCGTCCTGCGACAGCTGCTGCACCTGCCGGAGCAGTTCGATGTCACGGGCCGAGTAGCGCCGGCCCCGCCCGGCCGTACGGTCCGGCGAGACGAGTCCCAACCGGTCGTACTGGCGCAGCGTCTGCGGGTGCAACCCGCTGAGCTGGGCCGCCACCGAGATGACGTACACCGGAGTCTCGTCGGTCAGTTCGTACGGGTTGCGTCGGCGTGCGTCCATTGCGTCAAGCCCCCTTCGCGGCCTGGAAGAGCTCCGCCCGCGGGTCCTCACCCGCGGTCACCCGACGGTACGCCTCCAGGGCCTCGCGCGCCTCGGCGCTGAGCCCCTCGGGCACGGCGACCTCGACGGTCACCAGCAGATCGCCCCGCGTGCCGTCCTTGCGGACGGCGCCCTTGCCGCGGGCGCGCATGGTGCGGCCGTTGGGGGTGCCGGCCGGGATCTTCAGCGTGACCGGCGGCCCGCCGAGGGTCGGCACCCTGATCTCGCCGCCCAGTGCCGCCTCCGCGAAGGAGACGGGGACCGTGACGGTGAGGTTGTCGCCCTTGCGGCCGAAGACGGGGTGGCTGCCGACGTGCACGATCACGTACAGGTCGCCGGCCGGTCCGCCCCGCTCACCGGGGGCGCCCTTGCCGCGCAGCCGGATGCGCTGGCCGTCGGAGACGCCCGCCGGGATGCGCACCTGCATGGTGCGCGAGGACTTGGCGCGGCCGCTGCCGTGGCAGACGTCGCACGGGTCCTGGGCGATGAGCCCGCGGCCCTTGCAGTCCACGCACGGGTCGGTCAGCGAGAACGAGCCGCTGCCGCCGCGGGAGACCTGGCCGGTGCCGACGCAGGTCGGGCAGACGCGCGGGGTGCCGTTCTTGTCGCCGGTGCCGGAGCACGCCTGGCAGGGCTGCTGGCTGGACATGCGCAGCGGGACCGTGGCCCCGTCCACCGCCTCGGTGAAGCTGAGCGTCACCTCGGACTCGACGTCCTGGCCGCGGCGCGGCTGCGTCCGCGTGCCCGGGCCGGCGCCGCCGCCCCGGTTGAACAGGCCACCGAAGACGTCCCCGAGCCCGCCGCCGAAGCCGCCGGCGCCGCCCGGCTGGCCCTGGGCGCCCCCGAAGAGGTCACCCAGGTCGAAGTTGAACGTGCCGCCCGCGCCGCCGGGCCCGGGGCGGAAGCCGCCGTTGCCGAAGAGGGCGCGCGCCTCGTCGTACTCCTTGCGCTTCTTGGGGTCGCCGAGGACGTCGTTCGCCTCGGAGACCTCCTTGAAGCGCGCCTCGGCCGCCGCGTCGCCCTTGTTGGCGTCCGGGTGGAACTCCCGGGCGAGCTTGCGGTACGCCTTCTTGATCTCGGCCTCGGTGGCGTCCTTGGGGACGCCGAGGACCTTGTAGTAGTCCTTCTCGACGAAGTCCTTCGTGCTCATCGACGTCCCTCCTCCCGGACGATCACTGCGCGAGCCGCCGGGCCGGCGGTCCGAAGACCGCCGGCCCGCCGGCTCTCAGCCCTCTTCGGGGCCACCGTTCTCCTCGTCGCCCGGCTGCTCGTCCTTCGCAGCGGGTGCCGCGCCCGGCTGGGGCTCGGCCACGGCGACGCGCGCGGGCCGGATGGTCCGCTCGCCGATGCGGTACCCGGGCTGCAGGATCGCCACGCACGTCGTCTCGGTGACGTCCGGCGCGTACGAGTGCATGAGCGCCTCGTGCACGGTCGGGTCGAAGGGCTCGCCCTCCTTGCCGAACTGCTGGAGGCCCATCTTGGCGACGGTGGTCTCCAGCGACTCGGCGACCGACTTGAAGCCGCCCAGCAGCTCGCCGTGCTCCCGTGCGCGGCCGATGTCGTCGAGCACGGGCAGCAGCTCGGTCAGGAGCGTCGCCACGGCGACCTCCTTGACCGCGGCCCGGTCCCGGTCGACGCGGCGGCGGTAGTTCTGGTACTCCGCCTGGAGCCGCTGGAGGTCCGCGGTGCGCTCGGCGAGCGCGCTGCGGGTCTGGTCCAGCTGGGCGGTCACGCCGACCGACTGGTCCGTGTCGTTCGCGTCCCCGGCCGGGGCCGCCTCGCCCTCCTCGACGGGAGGGGTGTCGGCGGCCTCGGCGGCGTCGTCAGGGGTGGCGCCGGAGGGGACGTCGGGCTTCTCCTCGAATCCCGGGGTCTCCTCCGTCATGCGGCCCCACCCTTCGGCTTCTCGTCGTCGACGATCTCGGCGTCGACCACGTCGTCGTCGGCGGCGCCCTGGGCGGCGCCCGGAGCCTCGCCGGCACCGGCCGCCTGGCCGGCCTGGGCGTCGGCGTACATGGCCTGGCCGAGCTTCTGGGAGACGGCCGCGACCTTCTCGGTGGCGGTGCGGATCTCCGCGGTGTCCTCGCCCTTCAGCTTCTCCTTGAGCTCGTTCACCGCCGTCTCGACCTCGGTCTTGACGTCACCGGGCACCTTGTCGGCGTTGTCGGTGAGGAACTTCTCCGTCTGGTAGACGAGCTGCTCGCCCTGGTTGCGGGTCTCGGCGGCCTCGCGGCGGCGGTGGTCCTCCTCCGCGTACTGCTCGGCCTCCTGGCGCATCCGGTCGACCTCGTCCTTCGGCAGCGAGGAGCCGCCGGTGACGGTCATCTTCTGCTCCTTGCCCGTGCCGAGGTCCTTCGCGGTCACGTGCATGATGCCGTTGGCGTCGATGTCGAAGGCGACCTCGATCTGCGGGACGCCGCGCGGGGCCGGCGGGAGGCCGGTCAGCTCGAACATGCCGAGCTTCTTGTTGTACGCCGCGATCTCGCGCTCGCCCTGGTAGACCTGGATCTGCACGGACGGCTGGTTGTCCTCGGCCGTCGTGAAGATCTCGGACCGCTTGGTCGGGATCGTGGTGTTGCGCTCGATGAGCTTGGTCATGATGCCGCCCTTGGTCTCGATGCCGAGGGACAGCGGGGTGACGTCGAGGAGCAGGACGTCCTTGACCTCGCCCTTGAGGACACCGGCCTGCAGGGCGGCGCCGATGGCGACGACCTCGTCCGGGTTGACGCCCTTGTTGGCCTCGCGGCCGCCGGTCAGCTCCTTGACCAGCTCGGCGACGGCCGGCATGCGGGTCGAGCCGCCGACGAGGACGACGTGGTCGATCTCGGAGAGCTGGATGCCCGCGTCCTTGATCACGTTGTGGAACGGGATCTTGCAGCGCTCCAGCAGGTCCGAGGTGAGCTGCTGGAACTGGGCGCGCGTGAGCTTCTCGTCCAGGTGCAGCGGGCCCTCGGCGGACGCCGTGATGTAGGGCAGGTTGATCGAGGTCTCGGTGGACGAGGACAGCTCGATCTTGGCCTTCTCGGCGGCCTCGCGGAGGCGCTGGAGGGCCATCTTGTCCTTGGACAGGTCCACGCCGTGCCCGGACTGGAACTGCTTGACCAGGTACTCGACGACGCGCTGGTCCCAGTCGTCGCCACCGAGGTGGTTGTCGCCGTTGGTGGCCTTCACCTCGACGACGCCGTCGCCGATCTCCAGCAGCGAGACGTCGAAGGTGCCGCCGCCGAGGTCGAAGACGAGGATCGTCTGGTCGTCCTTGTCGAGGCCGTACGCGAGGGCGGCGGCCGTCGGCTCGTTGACGATGCGCAGGACGTTCAGGCCCGCGATCTCGCCGGCCTCCTTGGTGGCCTGGCGCTCGGAGTCGTTGAAGTACGCCGGGACGGTGATGACCGCGTCCGTGACCTTCTCGCCCAGGTACGCCTCGGCGTCCCGCTTGAGCTTCTGCAGGATGAACGCGGAGATCTGCTGCGGGTTGAAGTTCTTCCCGTCGAGCTCGATCTTCCAGTCCGTGCCCATGTGGCGCTTGACCGAGCGGATGGTCCGGTCGACGTTGGTGACGGCCTGCCGCTTGGCCACCTCACCGACGAGGACCTCGCCGTTCTTCGCGAAGGCGACGACGGACGGCGTGGTCCTGGCGCCCTCGGCGTTGGTGATGACGGTGGGCTCGCCGCCTTCCAGAACGCTGACGACGGAGTTAGTCGTGCCCAGGTCGATGCCGACCGCACGTGCCATTTCGATTCCTCCAACTGACTTGAGTGGAACAGGCTCAAGGATGCACGACACGGGAACGCACGTCAACAGACCTGAGTCGGGCCCGCTCAACTTTTATCCCGCCCTTATGCGCAAGACGCCCCCGACACGCGACCCGGCGGGCCCGACCGGCACCCCTACCCAGCCTATTGTTCAGCACACCGGGACTATCCGGACAAAAGCCGCCAACAGGCAGCAACACTCCCGATACGTACACCCCCTGAACGACCCGGAACGGTGAGGTGGCCGCCATGCACTCCAAGCGCGTCCTGGACCTGCTCCTCGGCTCGGTCCTGCTGACCCTGGTCGCGCCCCTCCTGCTCGCCGCGGCGGCGGCCCGGGCGCTGGGGCGCCCCCCGGACGACCTCCTCGCACGCGAGACGGCCGTCGGCCTGCACGGCCGCCCCTTCACCCTGCGCACCCTGCCGGTGCGCCGGCTGCGCCTCGACGCGCTCTCCCGGCTGGTCCACGTCGTACGCGGCGAGATGTCCCTCGTCGGCCCCGCCCCGCTGCCCCCGGGCGCCCCCGGCGCCGACACCCCCTGGCGCCGCTCGGTACGCCCCGGACTGACCGGCCTGGCCCAGGTGCGGCGCGACTCGGCGCTGCCGTGGGACGAGCCGCTGATGCTCGACCAGCACTACGTGGAGCACCATGGGGTGGGGACGGACGTGGCACTGCTCCTGCGGACCCCGGTGACCCTGCTCGCCGGGCCGCGGCGGCGGGACCGGGGGGCGGCGCCGGTCAGGCTCACCTGAGCGACGCAGATCACCGCGTGCGCGGCTACAGTGCGGCGGAATATCTGGGTACGCTCAGCACCGAACCCAATAAGTTACCGCTTAGTAGTACCGGATCCCCCACCTCGCAGGCCCGAGGAGCCCCCATGCAACTCGCCGCGATCATTGTGTCGCTGACCCTGACCGTGGTCGGCGTTGCGCTCTTTGCCCGAGCGATCGCGCACATCTACCGGTTCGTGCGGCTCGGCCAGCCCGTGCCGGCGGGCCGCCGCACCGACGACTGGAAGGCCCGCACGGTCACCCTGGCCCGGGAGTTCCTCGGCCACACGCGGATGAACCGCTGGGGGATCGTCGGCTTCGCGCACTGGTTCGTCGCGGTCGGCTTCCTGACCCTGCCGCCGACGCTGGCGCAGGCGTACGGCCAGCTCTTCCAGGCGGACTGGACGCTGCCGGTCCTCGGCGGCTTCCTGCCGTTCGAGATGTACATCGAGGCCATCGGCCTGATGACCGTCCTCGGCATCGCCGTCCTCATGGTGATCCGGCTGCTGAGCCTGCCGTCCCGCGCCGGCCGCAAGTCGCGCTTCGCCGGTTCCAAGGCGTGGCAGGCGTACTTCGTCGAGTACGTCATCCTCACCATCGGCCTGGCCATCCTGGCCCTGCGCGGCCTGGAGGGCGCCCTCCACCACGTGGACTCCTACGAGGCGGCGTACTTCGTCTCGTACCCGCTGGTCCTGCTCTTCGACGGACTGTCCACGGGCACGCTCCAGACCCTCGTCTACCTCGCCGCCATGGTGAAGATCAGCGTCTCCCTGATCTGGATGATCACGGTCTCGCTCAACACCAACATGGGCGTCGCCTGGCACCGCTTCCTCGGCTTCCCGAACATCTGGTTCAAGCGCAACGCCACCGGCGAGACCGCGCTGGGCGCCCTGCAGCCGATGACCTCCGGCGGCAAGGAGATCGACTTCGAGACGGTCTTCGACGACGAGGAGGGCGCCGAGGAGACCCACTTCGGCGTCAGCCAGGTCGAGCACTTCTCCTGGAAGGGCATCCTCGACTTCGCGACCTGCACCGAGTGCGGCCGCTGCCAGTCGCAGTGCCCCGCCTGGAACACGGGCAAGCCGCTCTCCCCCAAGCTCCTCATCATGTCGCTGCGCGACCACGCCCACGCCAAGGCCCCGTACCTGCTGGCCGGCGGCGGCAAGGGCGCGGACGGCGAGGAGAAGGCGTCCGCCGAGGCCCTGAAGGACGTTCCGGCGTCCGCCCTGGCCGAGGCCGAGCGCCCCCTCATCGGCACCGCCGAGGAGAACGGCGTCATCGACCCGGACGTCCTGTGGTCCTGCACCACCTGCGGCGCCTGCGTCGAGCAGTGCCCGGTCGACATCGAGCACGTCGACCACATCGTCGACATGCGCCGCTACCAGGTCATGATCGAGTCGTCGTTCCCGTCCGAGGCGGGCACGATGCTCAAGAACCTGGAGAAGAAGGGCAACCCCTGGGGCCTGGCGAAGAAGCAGCGCGTCGAGTGGACCAAGGAGGTCGACTTCGAGGTCCCGATCGTCGGCAAGGACGTCGAGGACCTCTCCGAGGTCGACTACCTCTACTGGGTCGGCTGCGCCGGCGCCCTGGAGGACCGGGCGAAGAAGACCACCAAGGCCTTCGCCGAGCTGCTGCACATCGCGGGCGTCAAGTTCGCGATCATGGGCGGCGACGAGAAGTGCACCGGTGACTCCCCCCGCCGCCTCGGCAACGAGCCGCTGTTCCAGCAGCTCGGCCAGGAGAACGTCGCGATGCTGAACATGGCGTTCGGCGAGTCCCTCGATGAGGACGGGGGGGTGGACGAGTCGACGAGGAAGCCCAAGTCGGCCAAGAAGATCGTCGCGACCTGCCCGCACTGCTTCAACACGATCGCGAACGAGTACCCGCAGCTGGGCGGCGAGTTCGAGGTCATCCACCACACGCAGCTGCTCCAGCACCTCATCGACGAGGGCCGGCTCACCCCGGTCACCCCGGTCGACGGGCTCATCACCTACCACGACCCGTGCTACCTGGGCCGCCACAACAAGGTCTACACGCCGCCGCGCGAGATCATGTCGGCCGTCCCCGGCCTGCGCCAGCAGGAGATGCACCGCCACAAGGAGCGCGGCTTCTGCTGCGGCGCCGGCGGCGCGCGGATGTGGATGGAGGAGCGCATCGGCAAGCGCATCAACACCGAGCGCGTCGACGAGGCCCTCTCCCTCGACCCGGACATCGTCTCCACCGCCTGCCCGTTCTGCCTGGTCATGCTCACGGACTCGGTGAACGGCAAGAAGAACGACGGCAAGGCGAAGGAGAACCTCCAGGTCGTGGACGTCGCGCAGCTGCTGCTGGACTCCGTGAAGACCCCGGCCGCCCCCGAGGCGGACACACCGGAGCCGGACGCCTCGCAGGAGCCGCAGCCGGCGAAGTGACCGCCGCGCCACGCACCACGGACGGCCGGGCCGCCCCCCACGGGGCGGCCCGGCCGTCCGCCTACCGCCCCGGCGAGTCCCCGGTACGCCCCGGCAATCCCACCCCCCCCACCCCCACCTGACGCCCCCTAGGGGATGTCACAGGTCGGCAGCAAACGCCCTTCGGCGACGGGCCGTGTACGCCCGTACGCGCGGAAGCGGGTACGTTCGTTGACGTGGCTGGATTCAGGATCGGACGCGGCCGGGACAACCGCACCCCGCACCAACGACCGCGGCAGGCGCCGCAGACGCGGCAGGGACCGCACGGCGGCGCGGCGGCGCCCCCTCCGTCGTACCCGTCCCCGTCGCCCTCCCCGCAGCAGCAGTGGTCGCAGGGCGGCCGCCCCTACGGCGGCCAGGGCGGGCACGGCGGACCGCAGGGCGGCACGGGGCAGGGCCGGCCGTACGGCGACCCCCGGGGCGGACCGCAGGGCGGTGAGCCGTACGGGGAGCCCGAGTACTTCGGCGACCCGTACCAGCAGCAGCACGCGCCGCAGCAGCCGTACGGCTCCCACCCGCACGCCGCGAACAACCCGGGCCACACCCAGGTGTTCAGCGTCGGCGAGGACCCCTACGGCCCGGCGGACACCTACCAGGCGGGCTCCGCCGCGCCCTCGGGCCCGCGGCTGCCGTGGAAGGCGCTGCTCAGCGGCATCGTGATGCGCCCCGGCCCGACGTTCTGGCAGATGCGCGACCACCCCGTGTGGCCGCCGGCGCTGATCGTGACGTTCCTGTACGGCCTGCTGGCCCTCTTCGGCTTCGACAAGGCCCGCGAGGAGGCGATCAGTGCGACGATCTCCACCGCGATCCCCTACGTCCTGCTGACCGGGGTCATGTTCGTGGTCGGCGGCCTCATCCTCGGCGCGGTCACCCACACCCTCGCCCGCCAGCTGGGCGGCAACGGCGCCTGGCAGCCGACCGTGGGCCTGTCGATGCTGATCATGGCGATGACGGACGCCCCGCGGCTGCTGTTCGCGCTCTTCCTCGGCGGCGAGAACTCGCTGGTCCAGGTCATCGGCTGGCTGTCGTGGCTGGCGGCGGGCGCGCTCTTCACGTCGATGGTGAGCAAGTCGCACGACCTGCCCTGGCCGAAGGCGCTCGGCGCGTCGTCCATCCAGCTCGTGGCGCTGCTGTCCCTGATCAAGCTGGGCACGCTGTAGGCGGACACCGCGGCGGCCGCGCCGCCGCACGAACGGAAGAGGGCCCCTCACGGGGCCCTCTTCCGTTCACCGACCGTCCGCCGACCGTCCCTCAGGCGTCGAGGACCTGACCGGACCGCCGCACGACGGGCTTCTCGACGCTCCACGGGAAGTTGATCCACTCGTCGGTGCGCTTCCAGACGTACTCGCACTTCACCAGCGAGTGCGACTTCTCGTAGATCACGGCCGAGCGCACCTCGGCGACGTGCTCCAGGCAGAAGTCGTGCACGAGCTTCAGCGTCTTGCCGGTGTCGGCGACATCGTCGGCGATCAGGACCTTCTTGTTGCTGAAGTCGATCGCGTTCGGCACGGGCGCCAGCATGACCGGCATCTCCATCGTGGTGCCGACGCCGGTGTAGAACTCGACGTTCACCAGGTGGATGTTCTTGCAGTCCAGGGCGTAGGCGAGCCCGCCCGCGACGAACACCCCGCCGCGCGCGATGGAGAGCACCACGTCGGGCTCGTACCCGTCGTCCGCGACGGTCTGGGCGAGCTCGCGCACGGCGCGCCCGAATCCCTCGTAGGTCAGGTTCTCCCGTACACCGCTCATGCTCACACCTGCGTCCGATGGAAGTTCTGGAAGGACCGCGAGGCCGTGGGCCCGCGCTGCCCCTGGTACCTGGACCCGTACCGCTCGCTGCCGTACGGGAACTCCGCCGGCGAGCTGAGCCGGAACATGCACAGCTGGCCGATCTTCATTCCCGGCCACAGCTTGATCGGCAGGGTCGCGAGGTTCGACAGTTCCAGGGTCACATGTCCGGAGAACCCCGGGTCGATGAACCCGGCAGTCGAGTGCGTCACGAGCCCCAGCCGGCCCAGCGAGCTCTTCCCCTCCAGGCGGGAGGCGAGGTCGTCGGGGAGGGAGATGACCTCGTACGTCGAGGCCAGCACGAACTCCCCCGGGTGCAGGATGAACGCCTCGTCCCCCTCCGGCTCCACCAGCCGGGTGAGGTCGGCCTGCTCGACCGCCGGGTCGATGTGCGGGTGGCGGTGGTTCTCGAACACCCGGAAGTAGCGGTCGAGCCGCACGTCGATGCTCGAGGGCTGCACCATGGAATCGTCGTACGGGTCGATGCGCACCCGACCGGCGTCGATCTCGGCCCGGATGTCCTTGTCTGAGAGAAGCACGCCCCGAGGATACGCAGAGCGCGCGGGCCCGCCCCAATCGGACGGACCCGCGCGCTCGCGCACGATCCCGAGGCGGCGCCGCCCGACCGATCGACCCACCCGGCCCCGAACCGCCACCCTCGGGCCATGCCCCTACCGGCCGCCGCCCCTACCGCTGCGCGGCGAACCCCACCGGCACGGCGTGCCGCAACCGCGCGCACCGCGGACACCGGATGAGCCGCCCGGGCCCGATCCGCCCGGCGCCGAGGTTCTGCATCGGGAACGTCGCGGTACTGAACACATGCCCCTCGGCACAGCGGACGACGGTTCGCTCCATGGTGTCCATCAGGCCCTTTCCCCAGACAAGCGGTGGACGAGAAGGCCACATTAGGGGATCAACAGGACACCACTCCAGGCGGCACTCCGCCCCGCACCCTACGCCCCAACTCCCGCACCCCGACCGCCGGATAACCCCACCCCGCGACACGAAACCCCCGCGGCGCGATACACCGGAAGCCGGTCATGAGGTACAGTGAGCGACGATGCGGCACGGATCACCGGCCGCTGCGCGGGTGTAGTTTAATGGTAGAACATGAGCTTCCCAAGCTCAGAGCGCGGGTTCGATTCCCGTCACCCGCTCTTCAATGAAGGCCCTGGTCGACGACCGGGGCCTTTCGCGTGCCCGCCAGGACGCCGTTGCCGGACCCCGCGAGTCTGACTGGTGAGGCACGGAGCCCGGCCACCGTGCATACTCCAGTATGCTTGCGGTATGTCCTCGACGACTCGCATCACCGTCACTCTCCCCAGCGATCAGGTGGCGGAGCTCCGCAAGCTCACGGACAACGTCTCCGGCTATGTGGCGGAAGCCGTGGCCCGCCAGATCCGGCACCAGCTTCTGGGCGACGACCTTCGCCGTCACGGGGAAGAACACGGACGCTTCAGCGACGAAGAGCTCGCCGAAGCCCGCTCGAAGATCTTTGGTGCCGCCGACTCCTCGAAGGACGCGGACGCCGCGTGAGCGAACGCATCGAGACCGTTGTCCTGGACTCGCAAGGACTCTCCGCCTGGATCGCGCAGGACCGCACGTTCCTCGCGATGTTGCAGGTGTTCCACGACATGGGGGCCGACTTCGTGGTCGGGGCGAACACCATCGTGGAAGTCAGCCACTCCCGGACCAACATCCCCCGCCTGAACTGGGCCCTGTCGCGCATCAAGGTGGAACCGGTCACCGAGCAGGCGGCCAGGGCGGCGGCGGAACTCCTCAAAGGCGCCGGACTGCACGGGCACAAGTACGCCATCGACGCCACGGTCGCCGAGGTCGCGCTGCGCCAGCCGAAACCGGTCGCCCTGCTGACCTCGGACAGCGACGACATGACCAAGCTCTGCGGCAACCAGGTGCGCGTCATTCGTCTGTGAGCCACCAGCCCGACAGGAGTGGCTGCTTCGCGGCCCGTTGTACTGCCATCACCTGTACCCCGTCGCTGATGAGCGTCGGGCGCGCGGCGGAGAATGGTGACATGCCACTGGCGATCTGGGTCGATGACTGGCAGATGCAGTGCTGCGGAGAGAGCTTCTCGGTGGGGGGATGTCGCCCCCTGGACGTTGCTGGCGGTCGATTCGGAGGAGTACGTCGCCGTCGTGGGTGGCGAATGTGCCAGGGGGATCGATTTCCGTGAGGAGCACCACGGGCGGGAGCAGGCGCCGACCTGGTTGAGGGTGCTGGCGATCGTCGAGGTGCACTGCCGTTACGAGGTACCGCCGGGCGGCTCGGGCGACGGGTACCGCCCCGTACCCGGCACAACGGTGCTCGTTCCGGCTGCGCGGAGGCGACAGGTGGGCCAAGGCCCGACCGCGCGTCTGGGTCAGGGGCCCGCTGAGTCGCCGACGGCCAGGGTCGGGAGGGTGCGGCGGCGCATGGCGGTGGGATGCGTCGGGCGCCGGGAGGGGGTGGCCGGTGCGGCCGTCAGCCATGGCGGCTGCTGCTCCGGGTGCGGGCCCGGGTCCGGGTCGCCGTGGTGAAGGCCAGGACCGCGGCCAGTATCCCCGCGCCCGTGGACAGGGCGTCGGCGCTGATCCGGTCCAGCTGCGGACGCAAGGTCTCCAGGAGGACGAACAGCACGGCGCACCCCGCGACGGTCGCCAGGGCGCCTGCCGTCCAGTGCCGGTGCCGCGCCCAGAACCAGTGCCCCAGCGCCAGCACCACGGGGGCGGCGGCCGGGAGCGTCGGGTCGTCCAGCAGGGCCACGACGCCGTAGCCCACGGCGCAGAGCAGCCAGCACCCGGCCAGTACCAGGGCGGCTTCGCCCCATGAGACCGCCTTCGCCGCCGTACCCGTCTTCGTCATCGTTCCTCCCGGCCCCATTGAGCCCGTCGGCGGGGGGCGGCGGACATGCGCGGGCGCAGAACAGTCGGCGCCGGGTTGCCTGCCGGGCCTCGGCAACGCGTCGCGACCCGGCCGGGCCCGTCGGCGTGGCCGCCGCCTCCTACTCGGGGGTGTGCCAGGGGAGCGGTGGGCGCCTCTTGTCCGAGCCCGGGCCGGGGCCGGGGCGGCTGTTCCACATCAGGAGCAGGTCGCGTGCGTGGTACCGCGCCCTCGGGTACCAGCGCCGGCCGTCCACCGTGTCCGGGAGGGTGTCGGGGCGGTCGTCCTTGATCTGCGTCACGCTGCGGGCGTCCATGCCGATCAGCTTGGCGAAACCCGCCAGCGTCACCTCGCGTGCCAGGTCGTCCTCGGCCAGCTCCACCGGATCGGGCCGGCGCGGGCGGAACGGTTCCAGCTTGGCCGGGTCGTACAGGGCGCTGCCGCCGCCTCCGCCCTTGGCGCTCACTCCTCGGCGCGGCTGCTCCGGGGCGGGGAAGTCCGGGTAGTGGCGCGGCATCACATGGACCACGTACCCGTGGCTGTAGCCGACTCGGGCCGCCCACTCCTTCAACGTCACCCAGTCGCCACCGGGTTCGACCACGATCCGCCCCCTCTCCCCCTCGGAACCCGGAAACACGCTACAGCGGACGTCGGACGGCGGTCAGCGCGTCGGTTGACGGCCTACGGGCGGAGGCAGGTGGCGGGTGTCCCTTCCCACAGCGGGGCCGGCCGTCCTCCCCCGGCTGTGACGAGGGCCCCGGCCGGTGACCGGAGTCCCGTCGTTCGCCGTTCGGCCCCCTGTGGGAGGGGTTCGGGCGGTCGGGCTCGCTTGGACGGGGACGAGCGTCGCTTCCGTCCGCGGTGGCGGCTGCGTGCCGGCGGGGCCGCCTCGGTGGGTCGGGTGGCGCCACCAGCGGGCCGGGGAAGGGGTGGGAGCGGTCCGGGGGGAAGACGGCGTCCGCGACCATCCTCGCGGCGGAGTAGAGCCGAAGCGCGAACGGCAGGCTCAGGGCTCTTTCCGCTCCCGGGGCCGTCACCCGCGCGGGCCGGGTCCTTCGCCGCCGTGGGTCGCGGGCGTGTGACTGGTGCCGGTGTCCAGGAGGATCTGCGCGGCCCCCGTGACGTTGTCGGCCCGTACCGCTCTTGCCATGGCCGCTCGGGCCGCCTCGGGGGTCGCGTGCGGCGGGACGACCAGCAGGGAGAAGTGGTCCCGGGGGCCCCGGGTGACGAGGACGGTGTCGTCGGCGACCGGGAAGGAGTCGATGTGCACGACGTGGTCGTCGACGACCAGCCGCGTGGGCAGTTCCTCCCAGGCGTCCGCGTCCAGGCCGACGCGCTCCACAGGTCCGAGGTGTCCGACGAGCGCGGACACCAGCCCGGGGAGCTCCGCGCCGACGTCCCGGGAGCGCGGCCACCAGGCGCCGTCGAGGATGCCCTCACGCGCGTGTGTCGTCTTCGGCCGCAGCAGCACCGTCCCCGGCCGCACCGCGTGGTGCATCGCGTCGGGCGGCGACGGGTGGGCGCGGGGTGCGTCGGAATCGGCCATGGCGTGTGCGCCCGTCTTCGGGGGTCCGGCGCGACCGCCGAACGGTACGACCTCGTCCTCCCACCGTACTCCGGCCGGCCGGCCGGGAAGGCCCGACCGCACTCCGGTCCGCGGGGCCGCCGACGCGGGCACGGTGGAGGTGACGGGGGCGCTTCGCACGCCGGCCGTCGATGCCGGTGAACTCCGCTCTCTCACCGCCGCCCCGGGCGGGCGTCGGCCGCCGCCGCCGCGGCAGGGGCGACGGGGACCGGGAGCGGTCGGGCGCGGGTCCCGCCGGGAGCCCCCGGTCTCCGCCTCCGGGCTCCGGGCTCCGGGGACTCCGGGCTCCGGGTGGCGACCGCGCGCACGGCGGTGGGTACCGCGCCTGGCACCGGCCTCCCCGACACCGCGGCCGGGGAGGAGCCGTGCCGAACGGGGCCGCACGCGGACGCGGACGCGACGCGGACGCGGGCGGCAATGCCCCGGATGCCGGAAACGCCACCGCGGCCTACGTTGGAAGGAGGCCGGAGCACTCTCACGTGCGGCCGACCCGGAAGGGCGGCCCCGATGTGTGTACGCCGGGGTCGTTGTGTCGATGTCATCCCGGCCGCAGGGAGCAGGACATGATCCATCCAGCCGACATCCGCGAGTGGCGCGGCCACGACGTCATCGACCCGAAAGGGCACAAGATCGGCGAGCTGGAAGCCGTCTACGTCGACACCACCAGTGACGAACCCGCCATGGCGACCGTCCGCACCGGCCTCCCCTCCCGTCGGCGCCTGGTCTTCGTCCCCATCGACACGGCCGTCGTCGGGCCGGGGTACGTCCGGGTCGCGCACGCCAGGAACCTGGTGAAGAACGCCCCCGCCATCGACACCGACGGCGTCCTTCCCGCCGAGGAGGAGGAGACCGTCTTCCACCACTACGACCTGGCCTACCGGCCGGGATCCGGCGGCGAACGCCGACTCGCACGCCGCTGACCCCCCGCCCGCCCGGGGCCCCGCCCGTGGATCCCCCACTTGCTCCGGGCTCCCCGCCTTCGGGCCGCGCACGCTCGGGCCCCGCACCTTCGGAGGTGTCATCGGTATGGCGCTGCTCCTGTTCCTGCTCCTCGTCGCAGTCGCACTCGGGCTCATCGGGGTGGTCGTGGAGGGCCTGTTCTACCTCCTGATCATCGGCATGGTGATCGTCGTGGCGGAGGTGGTGTACCTCGCCGTACGGACGAAGAACGCGGGGCGCCGCCGGGTGCGGTGACGCGGCTCGGTCGGCGCCGTGACGCCGACCGCCCATGACCGAACGCCGGATGTGTCCTCCTGATCATCACCCGCGTGCCGGGCGGCTGCGCGAGGATGGTCAGATGGTTGAGGATGGGGAGTTCCACGGCGGTCTCGCTGAACGAGTGGCACGGTTCGACCGGGAGGAGGCCCGTCGAACAGCGGACCGGGCGGAGGACGAACGGCTGCGGGCCGTCCGAGAGTTCCCCATCGGGGCATGGGCCGAGCTGCCGCTGGAGCGGTACGCGCTGGGCCCGGCCTCCCACGGCAATGCGTCGCATTCCTTCTGTCGACTCATGGAGTACGGCACGAACGCCATTGGGAGCATTCGGGGCGGCAGCGCGGCGAAGCACATCGTGTATCAGCACCGAACGGGTGAGTGGCGGGTAGTCCCCAGCGAACTGCGCGGGCTTGGTGTGCACCGCGCATGGGAGGAGGTGCGGAGCCAGTTCGCGTCGGCGTTCGCCGCGGCGGCTGCCGCCGACTTCGGAACGATCGACGAGTTCGAGTCGCTCTCGTACGGTCAGGCGCTGACCACCAAGGCGCTGGCGGTGTACTTCCCCGACGAGTTCCTTCCGATCTTCTCCGCGGCACACGTCCGCCACTTCACCGCACTGCTCGGCGGCAGCGCG
The DNA here is from genome assembly GCF_020873895.1 of Streptomyces sp. DH12. Taxonomy (GTDB): domain Bacteria; phylum Actinomycetota; class Actinomycetes; order Streptomycetales; family Streptomycetaceae; genus Streptomyces. The sequence continues at coordinate 96,021 of NZ_JAHWGT010000015.1, forward strand.
CACCAGCACTCTTCGGGCGTACGCACGTGGCGGGCCAACCGCGAGCTGCTGACCCTCGTACGACGGACACCGGAGTTCGACGGGTGGCGCCTGCACGAGGTGATGCGGTTCCTGTACGCCTTCCACGACCCGAGGCCGCGCGACCGTGTGGTCTGGAAGATCGCGCCAGGGGCGGGAGCGAGTCTCTGGGCCGACTGTCTCCCGAACCGTCGCATCCGCATCGGCTGGGACGAGGTCGGCAGCCTCGCGCAGTACGAGAGTGATCAGGAACTCAAAGACGCCCTGGATCGGAACTGGCCTTCGAGCATCGGCGGGAACCTGCGGCTCGCCCGCCAGATGCTCGCCTTCCGCGACCTGGAACCCGGGGACCTCATCGTCGCCAACCGCGGCAAGTCGGAGGTACTGGCCGTGGGCACCGTCATCGACGGCTACTCCTACGACACCGAGGTGGGCAAGCACCGGCACACCGTCGGGGTGGAGTGGGACACCTCGTACGCCCAGACCTTCGACTCGCCCCGTCACGCCTGGCAGCAGACCCTCGCCAAGGTGCCCGCGACCCTGTGGCGGGAGATTCGACGCGGCCGGGGGGAAGCCGTGTCCGAGACAGTCGACCCGGTGACCGCGGGTGATGCGGAACTGCCCGGGCCCGTACGCGCAGTGCGTGACCTCCTCGCGCACAAGGGGCAGGTGGTGCTGCAGGGGCCACCCGGAACCGGCAAGACGCGGTTGGCGCTCAGTGTCGCGCTCGCCGTTGCCGGACGGGGGCACCTGATCGAAGCCGCCCCGGAGGAACGTGCGGCGGCACTCGCCGACCTGTGCAAGGTGTCCGCGGGCGCGACGGCGGCCCCACTCACCATGGTGACCTTCCATCCCTCCTATGGATACGAAGACTTCGTCGAGGGGTACAAGCCGGCCGCTGCGGCCGACGGGGCGGGCCTGAACCTGACGATGACGGACGGGCTCTTCCGCAGGGTTTGCGCAGCAGCCGAGCTCGAGCCCGAGCAGACCTTCCTGATCGTCGTCGACGAGATCAACCGTGGCGATCTCCCTCGCATCCTCGGCGAGTTGATCACCCTGCTGGAGCTCGACAAGCGGGGCTCGGTCTCCGTCACGCTCCCCACCAGCGGACGGGCACAGACGGTGCCGCCCAACATCCGCATCATCGGCACGATGAACTCTGCCGACCGCAGCGTGGGACACATCGACGCGGCGATCCGACGTAGGTTCGCCTTCATCGACGTGCCGCCGGACCTCGACGTCCTGGACGGCGAGGTCGGCGGACTCGGACTGGCGGAGTTCCTGGAGGGGTTGAACGCCAAACTGGACGTCGCCTTCGGGCCCGACCACCTGCTCGGCCAGGCCTACCTCCTCGCCGGGGACCGCCCCCTCGCCACGGCCGAACAGCTCTCCCACGCCTTCCACCACGAGATCGTCCCGCTCGTCGCCGACTACTGCCTGGGACAACCCGACCTGTTGAAGAGCGTGCTGGGGTCCCTCGTGGACGACAGGACCGGTCGAGTCGTGCAGACGAATCCGCAGGACCTGCCGGGCATGCTCGCCGATGAGTTCGTGGCAACCGAGCCCGCCGGTGACGAGCGCGCGGGGCGCGAGGGCGCCCAATACCGGAACGAGGCATAGGTTGTGGTGCACCGGAACGGCACGTGGCACGAGGTCGTCCTGTGCGAGCACGAGGCCGTCACCGTCCCGCATTCCAGGTTGCACGGCGCCGACCTCGCCAAGCTCCGTGCGGTCGGCGCTGTCACCGTCACCGAGAATCGTCACGGTTACGTGCTGAAGGCCAAGGCGACCACGGGAGTGCTCGAACTCGACCGGATAAGGCTGGTGCTGCGGCCGAAGTTCCCGATCGAGGGGACACGGCTGATCGACTGGCTGTGCTACGCCACAAGCCGTCGCGAGCCGGACGAGACGCTGCGGAACTGGCCGATCGGCGCCGACGGTTACGCCGGCCTGGTGCCTGCCGCGTTGCTGCACGAGTGCACCCTCCTGCTGGGGCGCGGCCTGCGCAGGGAGTACGTACCGCGGCAGCGCGTCGACAACACCCTGCGAGGGCGGTTGGACGTCGAGGCCCAGGCGACCCGGTGCTACGGCGCGGTCGACCGGCTGCACTTGCGGACCTTCGAGTATGAGGACGGCGGCTGGGAGAACCTGGTGTGCGGGGCCGCGTTGACCGTCGCCGCCCGCAGGTCCAGCGATCCCCGCCTGGCGCGCCTGCTCCTCGCCGCCTCCAGGACGTTCCCGTCCCCGAGGCAGCCGCTCGATGCGCTATCCCTGCTCGCACGCGGCCAGTACACCCGACTCAACGCACATTACCGGGCCGCGCACGCGTGGGCCCGGATGGTCCTCGGCGGCGGCGGGGTGACCGATCTGCTGGAGCCCAGCGGTTTCGGCGCCAAGAGCCTGCTGCTCAACTTGAACGTCCTGTGGGAGAGCGTCGTCGGACGGATGGCCGTGGAGGTCGCGGTCGCCCTGGGCGGCAGGGCGGCCCGACCGGACGAGGGCGCCATCCGCACGTACGGGGGGCTCAACGCCCAGTGGCCGGCGTTCCGCCCGGACGCCCTGCTCGCCTTCCCGTCGCCTTCCGGGGGAACATTCGCACACCGTTTCCTCGCCGTGGACGCGAAGTACAAGCGGTACGGCGCAGAGGACGTCTCAGCCGACGACCGGCACCAACTGCTCACGTACATCGCCGGGTACACCACCCCGGACTCCCCACTCGCACTGGTGGTCCACCCATCACCCACCGGACCCACCCACCGCGTCCTGCGCGTCGAAGGCCCACGTGGACTCCTCGGCCGCATCGAAGTGCTGGGCCTCGACACCCGCGCTACGCCGAAGCACGCGGCCGATCCGCTGCGGGAGGCCGTGGCGCGCTTCGTAGGCTCCTCCATTACGCCGTAGAGGAGGCACCCCCTGCGTGAGTAGGTGTGATCTCTTGCGTGCCCCGGGCTGCGGGTGCCGGAGTACGGTGGAGGTGAGTCGCGTGGGGTTCCGCCAAGAACGCCCGCTTCGCAGCGGGGGCGCCGGGGCGTGGTTTTCCGGTCCCCGGCATGTGCACGAGCACAAGGAGGCTCGAGGATGGACTCCTCGCAGGACAGGCCCCCCGCCGGGCACGCCGAGGTGCGGATCGTCGCCGCGGAGCCCGAGGTGGCGCGGCGCGTCGCCGAGGTGCTGCGGCGGTCGTTCGCAGCGGGTGAGCAGCGCAGTTACCCGGCCGACGCCGAGGGCGGGACGCGGCTGCACCTCACGGTGGACACCACCCAGACGTCGGAGCCGGCCCGTTCGTGGCTGCTGGCCAGCGAGTCCACCTACGACGACCGGCCGCAGTCCGACGAGGTGTAGGCAGGTCGCAGGCGCGGGGCCGGGACGCCGGTGGCCGCCGGCGGCGACGCCGCCGCAGGGGCGCCTGGGGCGGCGGGGGATTTTGTGGTTGTCGGGGGTGGGGAATATCTGTCATCGCGGTGCCAGAGTTTGCCGGACCGCGCGATGAGTATTTCCGGGAAAACACGGCGGTGGAAATATCGGACGCCCGCCGGCCGCCGAAGCGTGCTACTGTCGATACCAGTTGCAGTTGTGGTTCCCAAACTTCAAGTGCCCTCGGCCGCCTCCGGGCAGTCGGGAGTGCTTTTATATTTCCGGTCATTTCCGGTGGGGTAATCATCGCGGCGACACGGTATCCGCGCAGTGCGGATCCCGATGTGCCCCAAAGGAGATATGACATGGCTACTGGCACCGTGAAGTGGTTCAACGCGGAAAAGGGCTTCGGCTTCATCGAGCAGGACGGTGGCGGCGCTGACGTGTTCGCCCACTACTCGAACATCTCGGCGCAGGGCTTCCGCGAGCTCAACGAGGGCCAGAAGGTCAGCTTCGACATCGCGCAGGGCCAGAAGGGCCCGACGGCCGAGAACATCGTTCTCGCCTGACGCACGACGCGCACGACGTAGCTGGGGCCCGCATCCTTCGGGGTGCGGGCCCCAGCTGCACGCATATCCCGCGGTGTCCGCTCCCGCGGGATGATCACCGGTCGGTCCGCGCACTCCCTTCGCGCCGGACCCGCCCCACAGAGCCGCCGCACGGCGGCCCGCGCACCGGACACCGTCCGTACGGCGCGACACCAATTTCAGCGCCCCCGACCATCCGCCCGGCACTTCACCGGGCGTATTCGTCGCCGCGCTCATCCCGGCCCATTCTCGCTATTCTCCGTGCTGCTCATCCGCTGCGGGAATTCCTTGATATGTGCCGCATCGAGGAAGGTTCCGCATGAACCGCACGCGTAGGAATGACCGCTTTTCCCGTACCCGTGACGGCGGTGCCGGCTCCGCCGGTGGCGCCAGGCGCTTCGGCCAGTCGGGCCGCTCCGGCGGCGAGGGCCGCTCGGGTGCTCCGAGCAGGTCCGCGGGGCAGGGCAGGTCCGGCGGTCAGGGGCGTGGCGGCGGCCAGGGCCGTCGGCGCGCCGCCGTCCACGGGGAGTTCGCCCTCCCCGAGACGATCACCCCCGCACTCCCCGCCGTCGACGCGTTCGCCGACCTGGACATGCCCGGGCAGCTGCTCGCCGCGCTCGGGACCCAGGGCGTGACCGTGCCGTTCCCGATCCAGGGCGCGACCCTGCCGAACAGCCTCGCCGGCCGGGACGTCCTCGGCCGCGGGCGCACCGGCTCCGGCAAGACGCTCGCCTTCGGGCTGGCGCTGCTGGCCCGTACCGCCGGGCAGCGCGCCGAGCCCCGCCAGCCGCTCGCCCTGGTCCTCGTACCGACCCGCGAGCTGGCGCAGCAGGTGACCGACGCGCTCACCCCGTACGCCCGGTCGCTGCAGCTGCGGCTCGCCACGGTCGTCGGCGGCATGTCCATCGGCCGGCAGTCGAGCGTCCTGCGCGGCGGCGCCGAGGTGGTCATCGCGACGCCCGGACGGCTCAAGGACCTGATCGGGCGCGGTGACTGCCGGCTCGACCAGGTGGGCATCACCGTCCTGGACGAGGCCGACCAGATGGCGGACATGGGGTTCATGCCGCAGGTCACGGCCCTGCTCGACCAGGTGCGCCCCGGCGGGCAGCGGATGCTGTTCTCCGCGACCCTCGACCGCAACGTCGACCTGCTGGTACGCCGCTACCTGACCGACCCGGTCGTGCACTCCGTGGACCCGTCCGCCGGCGCCGTCACCACGATGGAGCATCACGTGCTCCACGTGCACCGCGCCGACAAGCAGGCCACCACGACGCAGATCGCCGCCCGCGACGGCCGGGTGATCATGTTCCTGGACACCAAGCACGCCGTGGACCGGCTCACCCGCGACCTGCTGGGCAGCGGCGTACGGGCCGCCGCGCTGCACGGCGGGAAGTCGCAGCCGCAGCGCACCCGCACGTTGGCGCAGTTCAAGACGGGGCACGTCAGCGTGCTCGTCGCGACGAACGTCGCCGCCCGCGGCATCCACGTCGACAACCTCGACCTCGTGGTGAACGTCGACCCGCCGACCGACCACAAGGACTACCTGCACCGCGGCGGGCGCACCGCCCGCGCCGGCGAGTCGGGCAGCGTCGTCACCCTCGTCACCCCCGACCAGCGGGGCGGCATGGTCCGCCTCATGTCGGACGCCGGGATCCGCCCGCGGATCGCCGAGGTCCGCTCCGGCGAGGCCGAGCTGACCCGCATCACCGGCGCCCAGGCGCCGTCCGGCATCCCCGTGGTGATCACCGCGCCGGTGCCCGCCCGCTCCGAGCGCGACGCCGGGTCCCGCCCGCGGCGCGGCCGCCCCTCGCAGTCCTCGCGCCGGGCCGGCCGCCGCCGCACCGTCGCGGGTCCTGCCGCCTGATCCCCGGTACGACCGCCCCGACCCGCGGACCGGGTCGGGGCGGCCCCGCCGGGGTCGGCCCGGTTCCGGGCCCGTCGGCGTGGGGCCGCCCGCCCCGGTCGAGGCGGACCGACCCCCGCCCCCTTCCCGCAGGAGGTACTCCGTGACATCGGCTCCCTTGCTCGCCCACCCCGCCGGCGACGCCGTCGCGGCCTCCCGGACGGTGGTCGCGGCCCCGTACGAGGCCGGACCTCGGGTCTGGTACGACATGACCGTCGAGGTCGCCCTGTCCGTCATGGCCGGTGCCCGCACCGGGCACCTGCTCCTCTGCGACGACGACGGCCGCTGCACGGGTGTGGTCACCCGGCACCGGCTCGACGCCGTCCGCGACAGCCCCTCGTACTCCGACCGGGTGCGTCTGCGCGACGTCCTCGGCGGACACGGACCGTCCACCTCGCCCGTCGCGACGAGGACCACCCTCTCCCTCCCCCTGTGAGGCTCCCGTGCGCTGCGTCATCGCCCGCTTCCCGTTCTACCTGACCAAGATCGGCGTCCTGGAGACCATGAAGGGCGTCAAGCCCGAACCGGTCACCGGGGAGTCCGTCACCATCGGACGCCGCCGTTACCCCGTCATGCAGGTCGGGGCCGTCATCACCGGTCAGGACCGGCGCGACTTCAGCGCCGGCGAGGTCGTCCGGGCCATGGCCCACCTCGGCTTCACCTGTCGGTCGGCTCCGGACCCCCAGGCGATGCCCGAGCTCGCCACCGCCGGGCCGGTCCAGCGGGCCTCGGCGTTGCTCGGCGCCCCCACCGCGGCGTTCTGACCGTCGGGCGGGCGACGCCGCGGTCCTCGACGGCCGCGGTGGTCGACCCGCCGGGGGGGCAGGGCGCGGTCCTGCCCGCCCCACCGGTCGCCCCACCGGTCGGCCCGGCCCCGGGTGGGCGGACCACGGCCCTGCCCGTCGGTCGATCCGATCGGCGGGAACACGGCCCCATCGGCGCGTCCACCGCGCCGATGGGGCCGTCGCCGTCCCCCAGCTGACGGACCATCACCTCCCGCACCACCTCATACGTCCCTTCCCGTAACACCCGTATCGCAGCGGAGTGCGGGCGGGCACGGACCGCGCCGAGTGGGTGGGCCGGCCGGCGGTGGCGCACTAAGGTCGTCACGTCACCGCTGGTTGGGGGCCGGGACCCGGGGTGGGCGCGGGGCCCGGGGGGAGGGGCCTGTCACGCATGAGTCGTCACTCCGGTGGGCTGGTCGGGATATGGGCCGAGGCGCAGCGCCGCCAGCAGCGCGCGTACGAGGAACAGGCGCGGGAGCAGCGGGAGGCGGAACGCCGGCGGCGCGCCCACGAACGCGAGGTGGCCCGAGGCCACCGCGAGCAGCGCGCGGCGTACCGCAGGCAGCGCGAGGCGGACGCCGCGCGGCGCACGCAGGAGCTGGAGGCGCGCGTCGAGGCGCTGACGGGGCTGCTCGCCGCCGGGTGCCGCGCGCCGGCGTTCCGGGCGGCGTCGCTCGCCCGGCCGGAGTCGGTCGCGCCGTACGCGCCGGGTGCCCTCGCCCACCCCGTCCCGCTGCCGGGCCCCTCGCGGTACGACATGCGGGGCGGCCGCCGGGCGCAGGCCGAGACCCGTGCCCGGTACGAGCGGGACCGGCGGGCCGCGCAGGCCGCCGAGGCGCAGCGGGTACGGCAGCTGGAGGCGTACCGGCAGCAGTACGAGCGGTGGGCCGCCGCCCAGCTGGCGGAGGTCCGCCGGCACAACGCCGGGGTCGCCGCGATGGTGTCGGCCCTGCGCTCCGGGGACCCGGACGCCGCGGTCGAGTACTTTTCCGCCGCCCTGTACGCCTCCCCCGCGTGGCCGGCGGAACTGCCGCGCCAGGTGTCCGCCGCGTACGACCCGGCCGCCCGGCAGCTGGTGCTGGACTGGGAGCTGCCCGGGTACGACGTGGTCCCCGCGGCCCGGTCGGTGCGGTACATGCCGACGGCCGACCAGGAGAAGGAGACGGCCCGGCCCGCGGCGCAGCGCCGGGCGGTCTACCGGGACGTCGTCGCGCAGTGCGTCCTGCTGGTGACGCACGAGCTGTTCGCCGCCGACGAGTTCGGCGCCCTGGAGTCCGTCGCCGTGAACGGCTTCGTCGACGACCACGACCCCGTGACCGGCCGCCGGGGGCGGATCTTCCTCGCGTCCGCGGTGGTCCCGCGCCCGGCGTTCGCCGAGCTGTACCTGGCGCAGGTCAACGCGCCCGACTGCCTGGTGGACGGCCTGGGCGGGCAGTTGTCGGCGCGCCCCGACCAGCGGGCCGCGGTCCGCCCGGTCCGGGTCCCCGGCGACGTGGGGGACGACGTCGTCACCCACGGCGGGGACGGGGAGGAGCCGGACCTGTACGAGATGGACCCGATCCGCTTCGAGGCGCTGGTCGCGGAGCTGTTCCGCGCGATGGGCATGGAGGCCGTGACGACCCGCCGCTCGAACGACGGCGGGGTGGACGTCGCCGCGGTGGACCCGGCGCCGATCCGGGGCGGCCGGATCGTCGTACAGGTGAAGCGCTACCGCAACACCGTGCCGCCGACGGCCGTCCGCGACCTGTACGGGACGGTCCAGGACGCCGGCGCCAACAAGGGCGTGCTGGTCACGACGTCCGGCTTCGGCCCCGGATCGCGTACGTTCGCCCACGGCAAGCCCTTGGAGCTGGTGTCCGGCGGCGAACTGGTCGAGTTGCTGCACCGGCACGGGCTGCGCGGCCGGCTCGGCGACGGGGGACGGCCCGCGCCGGCCCGGCGGACGGCACCGGACGCACCGCGCACCCCCCACCCGCCGCGCCCCGCGCGGGCCGCCGGGCCGGGGGACGTACCGAGCCGGGCGGGGGGCTCGGCCGGCGGCACCGGGCCGGCGGTCGGGGCCGACGCGGCGGACGGGGAGGCGAACGTGCTGGGCCTGTCCTGGGCCGGGCCGGTCGCCCTGGACGTGTGCGCGCTGGTCTGCCGGGGCGGGCGCGTCCTGGACGACGACCACTTCGTCTTCTACAACAACCCCGGCACCCCCGACGGAAGTGTCCGCGCCACCCGGCCCGTGTCACCGGACCGGGCGGCGGTGCGGGTGGCGTTCGACGCGCTGCCCGCCGCCGCCGACCGGGTCGTCCTGGTGGCCGCGACAGACCCGGAGGTCGACCCGCGGGCCGACCTCACCGGCTTCACCGAGGCCCGGCTGCGCCTGCTGGACACCGCGGGGGGCGAGCTGGGCCGGCTGGAGGTCTCCGACGGGCGCCCCGGCGAGACCGCCCTCGTCCTCGGCTCGTTCCGCCGCCGCGCCAACGGCGACTGGGACTTCGTCCCCGGCGGCAAGGGGTACCGGGACGGCCTGGCGGAGCTGATCGGCGACCACGGCGTCGACGTGGCCTGAGCGGCGGGGCGGTCCGGCGGTCACCGCCGGGCGGGCACGTACTTGTAGCCGACGCGGCGGACGGTGACGATCCGGTCCCGGAGCGCGGGGCCGAGCTTGCGCCGCAGCCGGGCCACGTGGACATCGACGGTGCGCCCGTCGCCGACGTGGCCGTAGCCCCAGACCCGCGACACGAGCGACTCCCGGGAGTGGACCGTGTGCGGGCGGGCGACGAGGTGCGCGAGGAGGCCGAACTCCAGGTAGGTCAGGTCCAGTTCGACGCCGTCGGCCTCGGCGATCCGCTGGTCCGGGTCGACGCGGAGCGCGTCGTCGCCGTACTCCCGGCCGGTGGCGGGCGTGGCGGCGGGCGTGACGGCGGGGAGCCCGGTGGCGGGCGGGGCCGGCCGGGCGCCGAGCGGGTGGACGTCGGGCCGCACGCCGTGCGCGGCCAGCAGCGCCGTGGGGTCGACGCCCTCGGGCAGGAACACGAGGTAGCCGACGTGCGGTTCGGCGGGGCGGGGCCCCACCAGACGCAGGCGGGGAGCGGTGGACGGTCGGTCGGCGGCGAACGGTGCGGTGGTCACGGTGAACCCCTCGGGTCGGGGTGGCGTCACGTGGTCGCCCACGGACGGGGGACCCGCTCACGGCGGGCGCGCGGGCCGCGGGCCCCGCCGGCCCGGTCGGACGCGGACGTACGGGACGGGGCGGCACACGGGCGGGGCGAGGGCGGAACGTCGCCGCCGCGCGCGAGGGCGGCGGCGGCGGACGACGGCGGAAGCGCGGCGCGGACGAGGGCGCCGCGTGCACGGGTACGGGGCGGGCGAACCCGGTTACGCGCGGCGGCAGATGGCGTTGGCGACGCGACGGAGGTCGACATGCCTGCGGCGTACGAGCGGCTGCTGCGTCGAGGACATGGGGACATCCTCGGGCCGCGAGACGCCACCGTCAACCCTTTCCTACCTTTTCCCTAGGGATTCGGGTGCGCTCGGCGCCGGTAATCCGGGCGGCGGCCGGGCGGGCGGGATAATGGGCTCCATGCGCATCTCGGCCAAGGCGGACTACGCGGTACGCGCCGCTCTGCTGCTCGCCGCCGCCGGACAGGCGGCGCCCCTGAAGGCCGAGGCCATCGCGGCGGCGCAGGACATCCCGCACAAGTTCCTCGAGGGCATCCTCAACGACATGCGGCGCTGCGGGCTGGTCGTCAGCCAGCGCGGCGTCAACGGCGGTTACCGCCTCGCCGGGGCGGCGGAGGACATCAGCGTCGCGGACGTGGTGCGGGCGGTCGACGGGCCGCTGGTCTCCGTACGCGGCGTCCGTCCGCCGGAACTGTCCTACAGCGGGCCCGCCGAGTCGCTGCTGCCGCTGTGGATCGCTCTGCGGGCGAACGTGCGGAACATCCTGGAGGGGGTCTCCCTCGCCGACGTGGCGTCGGGGGAACTGCCGGTGCACGTCAGCGCGTTGGCGGAGGATCCGGCCGCCTGGTCCAACCCCTGAGGCCGCGCCCCGCTCCTCCGCCCCCGCCGTGTCTCTCCCGAGGTGCGGGAAGGGGGCGTCCGGTTGCGGTAGGGGCCCGGGGCCGGTCAGTATCCCTACCCATCCGAGGGGGAACCGGGCTTCCTGGAGGCTGCCGTGAAGACGCTGGTCCTGCTCGCCCTCGCCGGACTGGGCGCGCAACTCGTCGACGGCGCCCTGGGGATGGCGTACGGCGTCACCTCGACGAGCCTCCTGCTCGCCTTCGGCACGCATCCGGCCACGGCCTCCGCGACCGTGCACCTCGCGGAGATCGGCACCACGCTCGCCTCCGGGGCGGCCCACTGGCGGTTCGGGAACGTCGACTGGCAGGTCGTCGCCCGGATCGGCGTCCCCGGCGCGGCCGGCGCCTTCGCCGGCGCGACGTTCCTGTCCGGCCTCTCCACCGACCTCGCCGCGCCGGTCACGGCGCTGCTCCTGCTGGGCCTCGGCCTCTACGTGCTCGGCCGCTTCACCCTCCTCGGCCTGCCCACCGGCAACCTCGGCAAGCCCCTGCGCAGGCGGTTCCTCGCGCCGCTCGGCGTGGCCGCCGGGTTCCTGGACGCGACGGGCGGCGGCGGTTGGGGCCCGGTCGGCACCCCGGCGCTCCTGGCCGGCGGCCGCCTGGAACCGCGCAAGGTCATCGGCTCGATCGACACCAGCGAGTTCCTGGTCGCGGTGGCCGCGAGTCTCGGGTTCCTCGTCGGCCTCGGCGAGCGGGGCGTCGACGCCACCTGGGCCGCCGCCCTGCTCGCGGGCGGTCTCGTCGCCGCGCCGGTCGCCGCCTGGCTCGTCCGGCACCTCCCGGCGCGCGTCCTCGGGGCGGGCGTGGGCGGGCTCATCGTCGTGACCAACGCCCGGACGCTGCTGCGCTCCGAGGCCGTCGCGGCCGGGGACGCCGCGCGGTGGGCGGTGTACGCGCTGGTCTGCGCCGTGTGGGCGGCGGCCCTGACCCATGCGTTGCGCGCACACCGCCGCGAGAGGGCCGCCGCCGGCACGGTCGCGGTCGGAGCGCCCGCGCCCGCGCTCGCGTCCACGGCCACGGCTGTGGCCACGACTGTGGTCACGACTGTGGCGGTGGCCGGGTCCGGGCCCGAGCCGGACGCCGCGGGTGTGGTGTGCGCCCCCGCCCCCGACGCCGCCCGGCCCCGCCCCGCCGGGTGACGGCTACCGCGACCGGTGGGGCGCTTCCGGTCGGTGCGGGGTGATGACCGGCGCGGCACCCGCCGCGCGGGCGGCGCGCAGCAGGCGGTCGACCGCCCGGGAGGGGACGAGCCGCAGCCGCCGCCGGTCCCGCTGCCACCAGGCGACGACGTCGAGGAGCGCCGAGTCGCAGAACGTGACCGCCGTGGCGTCCAGGACGAGCCCTCGGTACCCGTAGACGGCCGCCACCGTCAGCACCACCCTCAGCGGGGCGGCACTGTGCCGGTCGACCTCGCCGGCGAGCCGGATGGTGAGCGTGTCGGCGGCGGTCGTACAGGAGCGGACCCCGCCGCCGGGCGCGGCGGGCCTTGCGGGCGCCACCCGGGCCGTGACGGGTGCGCCGGGCCCGGCGGGCGTCGCGGCCGGCTGGGTGGGCAGGGCGGGCGCGGGGGCACTGCCGGGCGCACCGGCGCGGAGTGTGCGGGGTGCGAGAGGCACCAGAGGCTCAAGGGGCAGTATCGGGCAGGTCGTCGAGTCGTTCACGCGGTGATCAACTCCGCTCGCACGGGACTCGGACACGGGCACCGGGGCCGGTTCACCCCCGTGTGGCGGGACGGGGGCGGCGACGGGCCGGAAGTCCACCCGTACGCACCAGTCCCGGCCTCCCCGGGGCCCCGAGGCGGCCGTGCCGCCTCCTGAGGGCCGGGTGAGCGGCGGGTACGGAGCCGGGGTCGGGTCCGGGGCCGAGGGGCGCGGCGGGCGCGGGGCACGCGGGCGGGCGGCCCGCCGGGTCGCGCGGTGGGCGCGGTGCGGTGCGGTGGGCGCGGTGCGGGACGGGTTGCGGGTCGCGTGGGAGTCGGCGGCGGCTCGGCGTTCCCGCCTGCCCTGCCCGACGGTCGTACGCGCCTCCGGGGCTCAAACCGCCTATCTGGGCGCGGTGTTGCGGCGGTCGGGGAAAGGGGCGCGCGGCACGCCGGGCGGGTGGTGGCGGGGCGCGCGGGGCGGTGTTCCGGTCGGTCGGGCGGAGCCGGGACGGGTCCGGGGGCACCACTTCGGCGCCGGGGATTGTAGGTTCGGGGCATGACGAAGCCTGATGCACTGCTCGTGAACGTCGCGGCCACCGTGGAAACGGAGCAGTCCAATCAGATGTCCCTCACCGTCGTGGTCAACGGTGCGGTCATCACCGGGCGGCTCGCGCCCGAGGCCGCGTGGCGGGAGCGGGTGGCGGAGGTCCTGCGGGACTCGGAGCGACTCGGCGCGTTCGCCGCGGGGTTCGAGTCGCCGCCGGAGGAGGCGCGTCCCGACCGGGACGCGGCACCCACGCACCTGCACTTCCACGTGGCGCGGATCCTCCAGGGCACGCTGGGGATCCCGGAGACGGGCGGGATGTACCGCGTGGCCATCGCGGACGTGAACGCCTGGACGGTGGGTGACTTCAGCTACACGGACGACTGACGCGGTCGGGGGCGGCCGGGATCCGGCCGCCCCCGCCACGACTCGTCCCGCGCGTCCCGCCCGCGCGGCACGGCGCGCTCCGTCCGGCGCGTCACGTGCCGCACGTGCCGTTCCGTACCGCGCGTACTGCTCCGTACCGTTTCGTTCCGTCGTGCCGGTCGGCCGGCTCTCGCCGGGCCGGGCCGGTACTCCGGCGTGCGTGCCGCCGGTCAGCCCAGCGGGTCGGCGGCGGGCGCCGGGGCGTGTGTCACGCAGGTGAAGCCGAGGCGCCGCAGTGCGCGGGTCACCTCGGCGGCGGTGAAGTCGCGCCGGTCCTGCCGGGTGATCACCTCACCGACCTGCTTGACCGGGTAGGTGTGGTCGCCGATGACCGCGCAGGGCCCCACGGCGGGCTCGGGCGTGACGCCGGCCATCAGCGTCTGCACCTCGCTCTGGACGAAGTCGAAGGGGAAGCTGGCGATCACACAGCGCATGGCGGCCTCGCAGGGTCGTGTCGTCGGTCGGTGGACGGATCGGGACGTCCGGTGGGGTGCGCGGCGGCGTGTGTGGGGCGCCGCCGCGCGGGGTCACCGCTGCGGGCCCGCCGCGCCGCGCGCCGGGCGGCGGCCCCGCCGTGCCCCGCCGCGTCGTCCGCGGCCTGCGGCGGGCTTGGCCGCCGTGGCCGGTGCGGGGGTGGGGACCGTGACGGTGACCGGTATGCCGGTGGGCGTGCGGGCGCCGGTGATGCGGGTCAGTTCGGCCTCGCCGGAGCGGACGGCGGTGGTGCGCGGCTTGATGCCGGCGTGCGCCATGAGGCGGTCGACGTCGCGCCGCTGGTGCGGCAGGACCAGCGTGACGACGCTGCCGGACTCGCCGGCGCGGGCGGTGCGGCCGCCGCGGTGCAGGTAGTCCTTGTGGTCGCCGGGCGGGTCGACGTTGACGACGAGGTCGAGGTCGTCGACGTGGATGCCGCGGGCGGCGACGTTCGTCGCGACGAGCACCGACACCTGGCCCTCCTTGAACTGGGCGAGGGTCCTGGTGCGCTGCGGCTGGCTCTTGCCGCCGTGCAGCGCGGAGGCCCGCACGCCGCTCTTGAGGAGGTGCTTGGTGAACCGGTCGACGCCGTGCTTGGTGTCCAGGAACATGATCACGCGACCGTCGCGGGCGGCGATCTCGGTCGCCGTCGCGTTCTTGTCGGTGTCGTGGACGTGCAGGACGTGGTGCTCCATCGAGGTGACCACGCCGGCCGACGGGTCCACGGAGTGGACGACGGGGTCGGTGAGGTAGCGGCGCACCAGCGCGTCGACGTTGCGGTCGAGGGTGGCGGAGAAGAGCAACCGCTGCCCGTCGGGCCTGGTCTGGTCGATCAGGCCGGTGATCTGCGGCAGGAAGCCCATGTCCGTCATCTGGTCGGCCTCGTCGAGGACGGTGACGCTGACGTCGTCCAGCTGGCAGTCGCCGCGCGAGACGAGGTCCTTCAGCCGGCCGGGGGTGGCGACGAGGACGTCCGTGCCGCCGCGCAGGGCGGAGGACTGCCGGCCGATCGACACGCCGCCGACGACGGTCGCCTGGCGCAGGCCGAGCGCGCGGGCGTACGGGGCGAGCGCGTCGGTGACCTGCTGGGCCAGTTCCCGTGTGGGGACGAGGACCAGGGCCGACGGCCGGCGGGGTTCGGCGCGGGTCCCGGCGAGCCGGCCGAGGAGGGCCAGCCCGAAGGCGAGGGTCTTGCCGGAGCCGGTACGGCCGCGGCCGAGGACGTCGCGGCCCGCCAGGGAGTTGGGGAGGGTCGCCGCCTGGATGGGGAACGGGGCGGTCACCCCTTCGGCTTCGAGCGCCCGCAGCATCGGCGCGGGCAGGCCGAGGTCGGCGAAGGACTCGACGGGCGGCAGCGGCGGCGTGTGGGTGACGGGCATGGCGAAATCGCCGGGCGGGGGCGGGGTGGAGCGGTTCCCGCCCCGGGTCCGCGCGCCTTTCGCGCCCTTCGGACCGCTGTCCGTCCGATCGTTCCGCGCGCGGCCGGCGGATGCCGGTGCCGCCTGGCGGGTTCCCGGGTGATTGCCCCGGGAACGGGGGGTACGGGCCATGGAGACATTCCTCAAACAGGGGATCGAGGAATTCACGGCCCTCGATTCAGCCGGGCGGGCGGCACGCCGAGCCGAACGGCGGCGCCGGGGAACGGCGCGGGGCCCGCACCCATGGTGCGGGCCCCGGCGGCGTCGTAACGCCTACGTCGTCAGGCGGGGAGGATGTTCTCCGCCTGCGGGCCCTTCTGGCCCTGCGTGACGTCGAAGGTGACCTTCTGGCCTTCCTGCAGCTCGCGGAAGCCGGAGGTCGCGATGTTGGAGTAGTGGGCGAACACGTCAGCGCCGCCACCGTCCTGCTGGATGAAGCCGAAGCCCTTTTCAGCGTTGAACCACTTCACGACACCAGTAGCCATGATTTTCTCCTCAGGGGATATTCGGACCCACACCGTGTGAGCCGCGCGTCGCCGCGATGATTACCCCGTCCGGAAGAACCGGCCACACAAAAGTGCTCCTCCGCCCGTGGGGGGCGGGGGGGCACATGAAGCTCTGGGAACCACAACTGCAACTCCTTCGAGGCTAGCACGGCATTGCCGTACCCACCCATAATTCCTGGCGCCGAATTCTCTATGGGAGAAAAGCTGCCGCCGCCCCGCCCGCGAATCTGTATCGGCCGGAATAGACATTCGGCACCGGTGGCGGATACGGTGCCCGCGTGAGGGGGGTGCCGTCCCGGTGGCCGCCCGGCACGACGCCCCGAGACGAAAGGCGCGCATGGCTCCAGGAGCGCGACGCAGCACCCCCGCCGACAACCTCGACGACGACGACTACCCCGCGTACAGCATGGGGCGCGCAGCGGAGCTGATCGGGACGACCCCGGCCTTCCTCCGCGCGCTCGGGGAGGCGGGGCTCATCACACCTCCGCGGTCCGGCGGCGGGCACCGCCGGTACTCGCGGCGCCAACTGCGGGTCGCCGCCCGCGCGCGGGAGCTGGTGGACCAGGGCACGCCCATCGAGGCGGCGTGCCGGATCATCATCCTGGAGGACGACCTGGCGGAGGCCCTGCGCATCAACGACGAACTCCGACGGGACGGCCCCGAGGAGACCGCGCCGGGTGACGGCCCGGCGCCCGGTGACGACGGCTCCGGGGCGGGCGAGGGCTCCGGGGCGGGCGGCTGAGCCGGGGCCCCGGACCGGCGGTCGGGCGGCGCGGGCGGTCGAACCGGCACGGGTGACGGAGCCGGCGCGGGCGGTTGAGCCGGCGCGGGCGTCGGGCCGGTCCGGGCCGGTCGGGTCGGCCCGGACCGGTCGGCGAGTGTCGGTCGGCGACGTGTCGAGGCGGGCGGTGGCGGGTCGGAGGGGTGCCGTCAGACCCGCTGGTCGCTGTGGCCGCAGAGCCACGCCAGCGCGTCGTGCACGCCCCGCACGTAGTCGCGTGTGTCGTGCGGGCACGCCGGGTCGTCGAGCAGGACCGCCGCGGCGTCCGCCTCCGCCGTCAGCCGCCACACGTCGGGCACCTCGCGCGCCCGCAGGCCCGTGATGGGCCCCTGCGGTTCGCGGGCCAGCGCCCACCGGTACGCCTCCGCCGCGCCCTCCCGCAGGGCGCGGGGCCGCTCCTGGAGCGCCCGGCCGCCGCGGGCGCCCCGCCCGGTGGCCTCCGCGGCGAGGCTGCGGTACGCCGACTCGACCTCGTCGACGCGGCGGACACCGATCCGGGGACTTTCCGTTCGCACCGCATGGCGCGTCGTCATACGCGTACACCCCATCCTCCGTGCTTCCCACTCTCTCCTTCTCCGGGTCCCCGCCATCGCCCCGGATATGTGCGCCGACGCGCCGCGGGGACGTGCGGACGGCCCCGGACCGGGGCGGGCGTCACCCGTTCGGGTCGACGGGCTCCGTCGACGCGCGCATGGTGGTTGCAAGGACCCAGGCACGCCCCCGGCTCCACCGGGACCCGCCCGAGAGGCCCCGACCAGGGCCCGACCGGCGCCGCGTCCCGGGCCACGGCGTGTTCGGCACGGCGAAAGGGGCGCGGCCATGACCGGCTGGGCATCGTGGACGACGGTCAACGTGATCGCGGGGACCGGGGGCGTCCGCACGGACGAGCTGGGCGTCCTCACCGGGGACCTCACCGTGCACACCACCTGGTACGGCACCGAGGCGGACGTCGCCGTCCAGTACAGCGGCGGCTCGGAGTGGTACACGATGACCGGCAGCCCGGTCCCGTGCCACTCCGAGGAGGAGAGCCGTTCCCTGCACCAGACGGTGGTGGAGGCGGTGCAGGAGGGCCACGGCGCCGTCGTGACGCGCCTGAAGCAGACCCGGCCGGGTTGACCGGGTTGACGGCGTCGGCGCGCGGAGGGGCCCCGCGGCGCGGGGCGGGCGCCGCGGGGCCCCGGTCGGGGGCGCCGGTGCGGGGGAGGCCGGTGTGGGGCCCCGGTCGGGGGCGACGGTGCGGGGGGAGGCCGGTGCCGGGGGGCCGGTCAGGTCACTTCGGCATCAGGACCGTGTCGACGATGTACACGGTGGCGTTGGCGGTCCGCACGTTGCCGCAGACGACCTTCGACGTGTCGTTCACCGTGTACGACTCGCCCGATCCGGAGGTGGTGAGCCGGCCCTTCTGAAGGGTCTCGAAGGAGCCGTCCCCCAGCTGCTGCGGGGTGAGCCGCTCGCCGACGACGTGGTACGTGAGGATGTTCGTCAGCATGTCCTTGTCGGCGAGGACCTTGTCGAGGTCGGCCTTGGGGATTTTCGCGAAGGCGTCGTCGGTGGGTGCGAAGACGGTGATGTCCTGCGCGTTGTTGAGGGTGTCGACCAGGCCCGCCTTCTGTACGGCGGCGACCAGCGTCGACAGCGCCGGGTTGTTGGACGCGGCCGTGGCGACCGGGTCCTGCGCCATGCCCTCGAAGCTGCCCGCGCCGTCCGCCGGGACGGTGGCGCAGGCGGGCCCGAACGGACCGGCCGCCGCCTGCGACGCCGACGGCCGGTCCTGGGCGCCGGCGGCAGCGGAGGACTCCTTGGCGGCCGGGGCGCCGTCGCCGCCGGACTCCGCGCAGGCGGTGAGCGCGAACGGCAGGACGGCCGCGGTGGCGAGGGCGACGGCGGTGCGGCGGACGCGCGGGGTGGTGTTCATGGGGTCTCGGTCTCCTGGGTGTCGGTGTGTCCGGGTTGTGGGTCCGGTTGTGGGTCCGGGCTGGGGCTGGGTCGTGGGTCCGGGTGCGGTGCTGGGCTGGGGGTCCGGTTGTGGGTCCGGGCTGGGGCTGGGTCGTGGGTCCGGGTGCGGTGCTGGGCTGGGGGCGCGGGGCCGGGGCGGGGGGCCTACGGGGCGGTGACCGTGACGAAGACGCCGTGGCGGCCGCTCGCCCCGTCGGGGACGGTCCTCGTGCGGCGTTCCGTCTGGACGGCGCCCGTGCCGTCGGTGGCGCGGACGGTGAGGGTGTGGCCGCCGGGGGTGGCCCGCCACGGGAAGGACCACTGCCGCCAGGTGTCGACCGTGCCCTCGGCGGCCAACCGGGCCTCCTGCCACGGGCCGTCGTCCACCCGTACCTCCACCCGCCGGATCCCGCGGCGCTGCGCCCAGGCGACGCCCGCGACCATGACGACCCCGGCGGCGGGGCGCGAGAAGGGCCTGGGCGTGTCGATGCGGCTCTGCGTCTTCACCGGCGCCCTGCGGGCCCACTTCCGGCGGACCCAGTACGCGTCGTGGGCGGCGAAGGTGGTGAGCTCGATCTCCTCGATCCACTTGCAGGCGGAGACGTACCCGTAGAGGCCCGGTACGACCATGCGGACGGGGAAGCCGCGCTCGAAGGGGAGCGGTTCGCCGTTCATCCCGACGGCGAGGAGGGCGTCGCGGCCGTCCATGACGTCCTCGACCGGTGTGCCGATCGTCATGCCGTCGACGGAACGGGCGACGAGCTGGTCCGCGCGGCCCCCCTGCGAGGGCGGTCGCACGCCCGCCTCGCGCAGCAGCTCGGCGAGCGGGACGCCGAGCCAGCGGGCGGTACCCACGTACGGGCCGCCGACCTCGTTGGAGACGCAGGTCAGCGTGGCGTACCGCTCGGTCAGCGGCCTCGCCAGGAGCTCGGCGAAGGTGTACGTGCGGGGGCGCGTCACGCCTTCGCCGTGGAGGCGCAGCCGCCAACCGGAGACGTCCACCTCCGGGACGACGAGCGCGGTGTCGACGCGGTAGAAGTCCGCGGCCGGGGTCGTGAACGGGCTGACGCCCGGGACGCGGACGGCGACCCCGGCCGGCAGCGGAGGCGCCGGGGAGGCGGGGGGCGGCAGGCGCAGCGCCTCGCGCGAGGCGGCGGCGGCCTGGCCGCGACGGCCGGCGAGGGCCCGGCCGGACGCACCCGCCGCCACCGCCCCGACCGTCGTGGCACCGGCCGCCACGAGGAAACCGCGCCTGCTCCCGGCGGTGGTGGCGCTGCCGGCAGGGGCGCTGCCGGTACGGGCGCTGTCGGACGCGGGGTCGGGGCCGGGGTCGGTCGGCTGGAGGCCAGGGGTGGCGCGGGTGGCCAGGAAGTGCAGGACGGCGGCCCCGACGGCGGCGGCCACCAGGGACGGCAGCGCGTCGGCGGGTCCCCCGCTGTCGGGGCGGCCGAGCGCCGCGGCGGCGCCCACGGCTCCGAAGAGCAGCACGCCCGCCGTGCCGAGGCGCCGGTGGCGCAGCGCGAGCACGCCGACGAGTACGGCGCACAGCGCGAGCACGGCGAGGATGCCGGCCTGGAGGGCCAGCTTGTCGGACTCCCCGAACGCGCGGATCGCCCAGTCCTTCACCGCCGCCGGCGTGCGGTCGATCGCCGCACCGCCCACGACGGTGACGGGCCCGGCCGCGGGGCGGACGGCGGCGGCCGTCGGTTCGGCCGCCGCGAGGGCGGCGAAGCCGGCCGGCAGTCCGCAGGCCGCGCCGAGCGCGGTGCGGCCGAGGGTCCGTCGGAGGTTCGTCACACCCCTTGTTCGGAGCGGGGCGCCCGGCGGATGGGTGTGCCATCCGATCGGGTGACGGAGGCCTCCCAGCCGCCGCAGGGCGCCGGGGTACGCCATGCGTCCCGCCGCCCGTGCCCGCGCCGCCTGGCCGCCGGTGCGGCGCACCCGCCCGTACCGCCTGGCCGCCCGTGCCTCCTGACTGCCGAGCTGAGCCCTGGTACGGGGCCCTGGGAGAGGCGCGTACGGCGGCGGGGGCGCGTACCGCGGCGGGCGCGTAGGGCGGCCGGGGAGAGCGCGTACGGGGCGGGGAGCGCGTATCGCGGCGGGCGCGTACGGCGGCGGCGGGGGCGGTGCCCCCGGTGGGGCGCCGCCCCCGCCGGGGTGGTGCGAGGGCCCGCCGCCGTCAGGACGGCAGGGTCATGACGGCCAGCGGCTCGGTGGTCGGCCGCGGTGAGCCGCCGGACGGTTCCACCGTGACGCCCATGCCGGTGGCCCCCGCGACCCGGCCGTCCATGACGGTCGCGTCGTCGCGGACGAGCCCCGCGGGGCGCATCCGGTCCCCGTCGGCGAACCACAGCTGGTAGGCGCGGCCCTCGGGCAGCTCCGGCAGCCCGGACGCCAGGAACACGGCGCGGTCCTCGGCACGGGAGACGACGACAGTGGCCCGGGCCCCGCCGCCCAGGGTGCCGGTCGCCGTCCGGGCATCCGGCGCGGCCAGCACCCGGGCCAGCTCCGCGGCCCTCCGCTGGGCGCCCTCCGCCCGCACCTCCGCCTGCCGGGCCTCCTGGTACTGCCAGACGGCCACGCCGCCGAACGCCGCGGCCGCCGCCACGCACGCCGCCAGGACCAGCCGCGGCAGCGCCCGCCGCCGGCCCGGCGCGCGGCCGGGCACGGACGGCGGCACGTGCGGCGGGAGCTGGCGTACCGTCCGGATCCCGTCGAGGACCCTCGCCCGCAGGGCGGGAGGCGGCGCGGCGGCGACGGCCGTGCCCAGGCGGGCGGCCGTCGCGGTCAGCCCGCGGACCTCCTGGGCGCAGGCGGGGCACTCGCGCAGGTGGCGCTCGAACGCCTCCCGCTCGTCCGGCGGCAGGGCGTCCAGCGCGTACGCCCCGGTCGGCGCGTGCAGGTGCTCCTCACTCATGCGTCCACTCCCATGCAGTCCCGCAGCCGGATCAGCCCGTCGCGCAGCCGCGTCTTGACCGTGCCCAGCGGCGCGGCGAGGAAGGCGGCGACCTCGCCGTACGTGTAGCCCTGGTAGTACGCCAGGGTGACGGCCTGCCGCTGCAGCTCGGTCAGCGACCCGAGGCAGCGGCGCACCTGCTCGCTCTCCAACCGCACCGCCACCTCCTCGCTGACGTGGTCGTACGGGGGCGTCGCCGCGGCCCGGGCCGTACGGTCGTCCCGGTCCGTGGCCGCCTGCTCCGCGCGGACCCGGTCCACGGCGCGGCGGTGCGCGACGGTCATGACCCAGGCGGACACGGACCCCCGCTCCGGCGCGTAGCGGGCGGCGGAGCGCCACACCTCCAGCATGACCTCCTGCGCGACCTCCTCGGACTGGGCCGGGTCGCGCAGGACCCGCAGGACCAGCCCGTACACCGGGCCGGCGGTCGCGTCGTACAGCGCGGCGAACGCCTCCTGGTCGCCGTCGGCCGTCCGGCCCAGCAGCTCCGCCAGGTCGGGGCCCCCGGGCCGGACGCCCGTCCCCGCGCGCGCGGCGCCGTTCATCCGGCACCTCCCGCGCGGCGACGGCCCCCGGGACGGTCCTCGAAAGGGCCCCCGGGGCGGTCCTCGGGGCCAGGGGGGATGTCGTGGCCGCCCATACGCAACCCTTCCACGTGACACGGAACGCTTCTTTCGGACCATTCGGAGCCACCCCCGCCCCGGATGGGTACGGATCCCCCGGCCCGGCCCCCAACCCGCGGCCTCCGTCCGCCGGGCGCGCCGGCGCTCTCCGCCCGACGGCCGCGGGGTCCGTCGGAAGTACCCCTCCGGCCCGTCCCGATACGTCGCGGTGACGAGGGGCGCGCACCCGTGTAGCACTCAGGTATGAGCCCTGACCAGCGCGGAGGGGGACTCGTGGAACCTCCCCGCGCTCCTACCGTCTTGACCCGTAAGGAACGCAGAGGGAAACGGGTGTGACAGTGGGTCAGACGACGCAGACGACGCAGGCGGCGCCGACGGCGGCAGGGCGGCGCGGGGCGGGGGCGGCCGGCGGGCCGCGGGGGAAGGCGTTCGCGCCCGAGTACCAGGGGGCGCTCGGGTCGCTGTCCGTGAACTCCTCCCTCACCGAGGTGCTGGAGAAGGGCGCGCGGGAGCTGCGCGCCGCCGAGGCGGCCGGCGATCTGCGGGAGGTGGCGCGCTGCGGGCTCGCGGTGGCGGAGGCGTGCCGGCGGCTCGGGCGGATCGAGGAGGCCGACCGGGCCTGGAAGGCCGGCTACCGGGCCGCGCGGGAGGCGGGCGACGTCGCGGCCATGGCCTGGGCGATGTGGAGCGGCGGCACGCTCGCCCGCCAGCGGGGCTCCCTCGCGCTGGCGTACCGGCTGCTGCGGCTCGCGGCCGAGCTGGGCGAGCGCGGCGGGGACGTCGTCGTGCGCGGCTACTCCCTCGCGGGGCTCGCCGAGACCGGCCGGATACAGGGCGACTACCAGGCCGTCGGCGAGCTGCACGAGCAGCTCCTCGCGGAGGCCCGCCGCCGGGGCGAGGCCCGGCACACCGTGTGGGCGCTGGAGGGCATCGCGCAGATGCACCGCAACACCGGCTCGTACGACAGGGCCCTGGAGCTGTTCGAGGAGGCCGCCGAGACGGCCGGCCGGGCCGACGACCGGCGCGGCCGGGCGTGGGCGCTGCGCGGCATAGCCGACGTCGTCTCCGTACGCGACGGGGACGTGGAGCGGGCGCTCGCGCTGCTCTCCGAGGCCGAGGTCGCGTGCCGCGAGATGGAGCTGTCGAGCGCGCTCGCCTACAACCACAAGATGCGCGGCAACGTCCTGTACCGGGCCGGGCGGTACGCCGAGGCGCGGGACACGTACGCGGGGGCGCTGGAGGAGTTCCGGGCCATGGACGAGCCGCGCGGCACGGCGCTGTCCCGGCTCGGGCTCGCCAAGGCCCTCGCCCGGCTCGGCCGCGACACCGCGGAGACCGCCGCCGAACTGGCCGCACTGCGCGACACACTGAACCGCATCGGGCTGCGCCACGCCCGCGACATGGTGGAGAAGGCGGCCGCCGAACTGGGCGTCGGACCACTGCCGTCCGGCGAGGAGGAGACCCGGCGATGACCTCCGTACCGCTGACCGCATCGGCCCGCACGGCACCCTCGGCACCCCTCCCGCCCACCACCGCACGGCGGGACGGGGGTGGGAGCGGGGCCGGGGGCCGGAGTGGGGCCGGGGCGTACGCGGACGCGGTCGGCGCGGCGGACGCCTCGGGTCCCGCGGACGCCACGTGTGCCACGGCTGCCACGGCTGCCACGGACGATTCGGGTGCCGCGGGTGTTCTGGCGCGCTGCCGTGCGCTCGTGCGGCCCGCCCTCGCCGACGCCGTGGGCGGGCTCCACCCCTGGACCGGGGAGATGGCCGCGTTCTCGCTCGGCTGGAGCGACGCGGCCGGCACGCCCGACCCGGGGGCGTCGGAGGGCAAGGGCGTGCGGCAGGCCCTCGCCGTGCTGGGCGCGGAGGCCGCCGGAGCCGACGGGCGCGTCGCGGTGGCCGGCGCGGTCGCGGTGGAGCTCGTGCACGCGTTCTCGCTGCTGCACGACGACATCATGGACGGCGACGCGATGCGCCGGCAGCGCGAGACGGTGTGGAAGGCGTACGGCACCGGGCCCGCCGTCCTCGCCGGCGACGCCCTGTTCGCGCTCGCCGTGCAGTCCCTCGCCGAGGCGCCCGGCGAGCACACCCGGGCCGCGGTGCGCCGCCTGTGCGACACCCTCACCGACCTGGTGCGCGGTCAGGCGGAGGACCTCTGCTTCGAGGACCGGCCGTGGACCGGGCCGGACGCGGTACGGCCCGACGAGTACCGCGCCATGGCCGAGCACAAGACGGGTGCCCTCCTGGGCTGCGCCGCCGCGCTGGGCGCGCTCCTCGGCGGGGCGCCCGAGGCGACCGTCACCGCGCTGGACCGGGCCGGCCGGCACCTGGGCGTGGCGTTCCAGGCGGTCGACGACCTGCTGGGGATCTGGGGCGACCCCGCCGTGACGGGCAAGCCGGTCCACGGCGACCTGCGGCGCCGCAAGAAGACGTACCCCGTGCTGTCCGCGCTCGCCGCCGCCGGCCCCGCCGCCCGCGAACTGGCCGCCCTCCTGGAGACCCCGGCCGGCGGCGCCGCCGGCGACGGCCCCGACGCGGCCGGTACGCGGACGGCCGGTGCCCACGGGGACGGTGCGCACGGGGACGGCGTCGCCGCGCGCGCCGCCGAGCTGGTGGAGCGGGCCGGCGGGCGCGCCGCGACCCTGGAGGAGGCCCGCCACCACCTCTCCGCGGCCCGCGCCTGCCTGCACGGGGCACCCCTCGCCCCGGGCGCGACCCGCGACCTCGACGCCCTGGTGGACTTCCTCCTGCACCGCGCGGTGTGAGCCCGCACGCGCCCAGCCCCGCCCCGGTGCGCGGCCGGGGCGGGGCGGGGCGCGTCGAGGGCCGGGGCCTGGGGCCGTCAGACGTCCACCGCCACGGCGCAGGACCAGCCGTGCGGGCCGGGGCCCATGCGGAGCACGTGCCACGACACGGCGCTCGGTACCGCCCCGGTGATCGGCACCCCGCGCAGCGCCGCCACGGCGAGCCGGACGTCCAGGCCGTCGTCGGTCGTCTCCACCTCGACGTCCACGGGCACCTCGCCGAACTCGTCCACCCGGAACACCACCTCGTCCAGGAGGTCGGCCAGCAGGTCGTCGTCGCCGACCTCCTCCAGCCGCACCCTGCGCACCGCGTCCGCGTGGGCCGCCGACACGTCGGCGAACGACTCCACCAGGGCGAGCACCGCCTCCCCGAGGCACTGCTCCCGGCTGTCGCCCCACGCCTCGATGCGCACGTCGGCCGTGTGCGGCAGCGCCCGGTGGCCGCCGCCTCCGCCGGAGCGCGGTACGGGTACCTCACCGTTCATGGCGACCGCCCGGGCGCGCCGTCGGCCCTGCGTGCGCGCTCGGCCCCGGCCGCGCGGTGGGCGCCGCGCGGGCGGCCGGGGCCGGGGGGCCGTGCGCGCCGGTCGGGGCGCGGCGGGGCGGGGCGGTGGCGCGGTCGTCGGACGGGACGTTCCTGGGTGCGATGCCGGGAGCCATGGGCCCGCAGTACCCCTGGGGGGTCCGGCCATGCCGGATGGGGGCGGAAAAATCATGGTCTGAGGTGATGCACGTCACTCGATCGGAGTTATCCTGGCGCCGGACCCGTGAGTCGGACGGAACTCCGGCCGGGGCGGGCCGCTTCCGGCGGGAGGCGGCGGCTCCCGCCGGGTGCCCGGCCCCGCGGTCCGCCCCGCCCCGGCCCCGGGCCCCTCCTCCCCGGGTACGGGGCCCGTGCCTTCCGGGCGGGCGGTGCCGTTGTCGTTGACGACGCGCCGCCCGCGCGTCGCCGACGACCCGGAGGAGCCCCCGTGAGCAGCCGCAGCATCCGCAGCATCCGCAGGACCAGCCGTCTCGTCACCGGAGCCGCTCTCGGCGCCGCCGCCGCGCTGGCCGGGGCCGGCGCCGGTACCGCCCACGCCGACGCGACGGCGCAGGCCGCCGGCAGCGAGTCCATCCCGCTGGGCACCGCCGGGTCGGCCCTGCTCGGCCACGCCGGCACCGTGACCGGCGCCGGCACGAACGGCGCCACCACGTACGCGCAGGGCCTGGGCCAGCTCACCGGGGTCGCCGGCGGCATGCGGTGACGGCGCGGCGCGGTCACCCGCGGTGCGACGAAGCGGGGTGACGGCGCTACGGCGTGGCGGACCGGCCGCGCGACCGCCCGGTGGCCGCCCCGCCCGGCGACCGCGCCGCCCGGTGACCGCACCGCCGGGTGACCGGGCCGCCGGGTGAGGCCGCCGGGTGACCGCCCCGCCGGGTGAGGCCGCCGGGTGACCGCCCCGCCGGGTGACCGCCCACCCGGTGACCGCACCGGTGCGTGCCCGGTGTCTACCCGACGGGTTGCAGCGTCCAGACGGGCGGCGCGGCCGGATCGGCGGCCTGGAGGCTCAGCGGAGCGCCGTTCTCCGGGCCGGCCGGGGCCAGCGCCAGCCCGGACCCCTTGAGCGTGAAGCCGTGCGTGGTCGCGTCGGCGGACGCGGCCGGCAGCCAGCGCTGGGCGTCGCCGGCGACGCAGGGCCGCTGGACGACGGCGGCGCCCGCGCCGACCGGCTCGGTCGGCTGGAGGCACAGCCCCGAGTGGCCCGCCTTGATCTGCACGTGGCCGTCGCCCAGGTCCTCCACGAGCCACTGCTGGTTGGCCTGGGCGTGCCGCTCCCACGCGATGACCGGGGCGCCGTCGGTGGTCGCGGCCGCCGACACGTCGGCGGCCCGGCCGGTCGCCGCGTCGAACAGGACGAACCGGCCCGTCGGGACCGGCGGCCGCGACTCCGTCGCGGAGGGGGACGGCGTGGGGGGCGGCCCGGGCGTGGCCGGCGGCGCGGTCGCGGCGCCGGACCCGGCGGTCGCCGTACCGGCCGCGACGGGCGCGGGATCGCCCTCGCCGCCGCCGAGCAGGGCCCCGATCCCCAGCCCGAGGACGGCGCACGCGGCGATGGCCGCACCGACGAGGACCGTCCGCGACGGCCCCCGGCGACGGGCGCCCCCGGGCGCGCCGCGGGGCGCGGTCCGGGGCGGGCGCCCGTCGACGACGCGGGGCAGGGGCCGCGTCGACTCCGCCGGCGGCGGCCCGTACCCACCCGGTCCGACCGGCGGGACCGGCCCGCCGTGCGTGGGGACGGGCGGGAGGAGCCGGGTCGCGTCGGACCCCGACACGTCGTGAGCGGGTGTGGGGCGCAGGACCTGCGTCGCGTCGGATGCGGAGGCGTCGTACGCCGGGGTGGGCGGCAGGAGCTGCGTCGCGTCGGAGGGGTCGTACGACGGTGCGCCGTACCCCGGTACGTCGTACGGCGGTGCCTCGTACGGCGGTGCGTCGTGGTGGCCCGGTGCCCCGTACTCCGGTACGTCGTACTCCGGTGTCCCGGGCCCCGGCACCCCGTACCCCGGTACCTCGTACCCCGGGGCCTCGTACCCCGGTGCGTCGGGGCCCGGCCACGGGTGGGGGGTGGCGGTCGGCGGAAGGTACTGCGTCGCCTCCGGGTCCCAGGTCCGCGGGTCGCCGCTGTCCGGTCGGTCGTCCACCATGCTCCTCAACCCATGCAAACCCATGCCGTGGCCCATGCCGTGGCCCGTGCCGCGCCGAGTCCGTCGGCGCCGGCCCCGGCCCGCGCCGTCGGGCCTCGCGCCGTCCGGCGACGGTACAGTGCGACGATCGTACGAATCGATCCACGGGGGGTTTCCATGGCACTGTTCGGCAACGCGCACACCGTCGACCCGGCGAGCGCCCAGCAGGAGTACGCGCGGCTCTTCGGTCCCGACGAGCGGGTGTACGCCGCGTTCCTGCTCATCCGCGACACGATCCTGTTCACCGACCGCCGACTGATCATGGTCGACAAGCAGGGCATCACCGGCAAGAAGGTCGAGTACCACTCGATCCCGTACCGCAGCATCACGCACTTCGCGGTCGAGACGGCCGGCACCTTCGACCTCGACGCCGAACTGAAGATCTGGATCTCCGGCAGCCCCACGCCCGTCCAGAAGACCTTCACCAAGGGCGTCGACATCTACGAGGTGCAGGCGATCCTCACCCAGTTCGTCGCCCGTTAGGCCGCCCGGGGCGCCCCCACCCGGGGGAGAAGCCCCGTGGCCGTCCGGCGCGCGGCTCGCCGGTGCACGGTTCCCGGCGGTCCGCGTACGTACTCTGGCCGTCCAGCGTGAACGCGTGGACGGCGACGAGTAGGCGGGCGCGGTGATGGCGGACGAGCAGCGGTGGCACATGAGGATCGGCGAGGTGGCCGAGCGGACCGGGCTGCCGCTGCGCAGCATCCGCCACTACGAGGACGCGGGCCTGGTGGCCCCGTCCGCGCGCACCAGGGGAGGGCTGAACCTGTACACCCCGGCCGACGTGGAACGGCTCAGGGCCGTGCGCCGCATGCGGCGGCTGGACTTCACGCTGGACGAGATGCGCGAACTGCTGCGCATCGTCGACCGGCTCGCGGCGGTCGACGACCCGCCCGCGGACGAGGAGCTGGACGGGCTGCGGACGCGCCTGGAGACGTACCGGCGGACCGTCGACACCCGGTGCGCGGTCCTCGGCGCCCGGCTGCGCGAGGCGGAGGACTTCGCGGCGACCCTGCGCACCGTCGCCGACCACCTCGAACGCCATCGCGTCGGCTGACGACGACCGCCGCGCGCCGCAGCGCCGGCCGACGCCCACGACCGCCGCGACGCTGTCGGCGTCGGCCCCCGAGGACGCCGACGCCGACGCGGAGGACCACCCCGGGTGTCAGCCCAGGGTCATCGCGCGGGCCGTGCTCACCGTGATGCCGTCCGACGCCCCACCGGCGCCCGTCGGCGTCCCGTCACCCGACTGCGGCACGCTCGCCATCTCCACCCGGACGATCACCCCGTCACCCGCCCGGAAGACACCCGGGCCGTCCGCCGCGACCGTGTCGGTGCGGGCGTGCCGCACGCCGTCGCAGACCTGCGGCTCCGGCACCCGGGTCACCGTCGAGTTCGTCCCGCTGGTCCGGTCCTCCAGCCGCACGGCGAGGCGCACGGACCCGGCGGCCGTCGGGCACTGGTAGCTGTAGGTCACCTGCGCGGCGCGCCCCGACGCCGTCGCGACGGCCGTCTCGACGCGCACCTGGCCGCCCTGCGGCAGCGCGGCCCCCGTCAGCGCCAGCGCGCACACGGCGGCCGCCCCGGCCGTGCCGGTGCTCCTGGCCCACCGCCTGCGCGCCGCGGGCATACCGGTCGTTCCCCTCATCACGATCTCCTTTCGCCTGTGCGGCGGAATGTACCGATATGAGGGGGTGTCGATGGGGATGGCGGCGTCGGTCGGTCACCCGTTCGGCGCCGGGCCGGTGATGGCCCGCCTGGCGGGCGCCGACCCGCCGGGCGGGGCCGGTACCGCGGCCCCGGTCAGCTGTCGGCGGTGAGGGCGGGCATCTCGCCCTCCGTCCTGGCCACGTCGATCAGCGAGAACGCCGCACCCTGCGGGTCGAGCAGCGCCGCGAACCGGCCGAACGGGCTGTCCATCGGCCCGAAGACGACCTTCCCGCCGTGCGTGGTGGCCCGGCCGATCGCCGCGTCGACGTCGTCGACGGTGAAGTAGACGTTGACGTACGGCGACACCTCGGCCGGGAAGTCGCCGTCCATCAGCATCCGGCCCAGCACGGGCGCGTCGTCGAGCTCGAAGACCTTGAAGTCCATGTGGTCGTCCTCCAGCCGCTTCACCGTGAAGGGGAAGACGGCGGGGAAGAAGGCGTCGGACGCCGCGACGTCCCGCGTGTAGACCTCCGCCCAGCAGTAGGCGCCCGGCACGGCCCGCGCCTCGAAGCCCTCGTGCGTGCCGGCCTGCCAGACCCCGAAGGTGACGCCCCCGGGGTCGCGGGCCAGCAGCATCGAACCGAAGTCGCCGACGGCCATGGGCTCCATGAGCACCTCGCCGCCGTTCTCGCGAACCTTGCGCGCGGTCGCCTCGACGTCCGGCGAGGCGAGGTACAGGCACCAGGCGGGCGGCGGGGTCCCGCCGTCCTGCCCCGGCATCGGCGGGGCGACGGCGGCGACGGCCCGGCCGTCCGCGTACGCCTGGACGTAGTCGCCGTACTCCGTCTGCGCGTGGCCGAACGTCCAGCCCAGCACGTCGGCGTAGAAGCGCTTGGCGCCCTCGACGTCGGTGAACATCGCGTCGGCCCAGCAGGGCATGCCCTCGGGTTGCACAGCCATGGCGGCCTCCTCGTGGTGCGCGTGCGCGGCGGTCCCCCGATTGCCACGGTAGCCACCGGCCGGACCGGGCGCGCGCGGAAGGGACGGGGCGGCGCCGGGCGGACCGCGGTCAGTCCAGGCCCGGGGCGCCCCAGACGGGGAACCACCGGCCGAGGTCCGCCTCCACGCGCAGCTCGTCCGCCAGCACGCCCCGCACCCGGAGCTCCAGCGCGGTGTCCCGCCGCTCCCCCACCAGCGGCGCGAAGGGGTAGAAGGACCCGCGTTTGTACAGGTACACGAGCGCCAGGCGCCGCCCGTCCCGCGGGGCGCGGAAGCCGACGAGGGAGCAGAGCAGGTGCGTCCCGAACCCGGCGTCCCGCAGCAGCGTGTTGACCGCGTGCAGGTCCGTGACCAGGGCGGGCAGCGCGTCGGGCGGGTGCCGGGCCAGCAGCCAGCCGTACCCGTACGCGTCGCGGCTCGGCTCCACGGGCAGGCCGCCCCGCCCGGTGTCCGCGTCCAGCAGCTCCCGCACCTCGTCGCGGACCCGCGCGAACGCCCCGCCCTCCACCCCGGCGAAGCAGACGGACCCGTTGCCCGTGGGGGCGAAGCCCGTCGCCGCCTCCAGCGTCAGCGCCGCACCGGGCAGGGCGAACAGCCGGTCCAGGTCGGGCCGCGCCGGCCGGGAGCGGCCCAGCAGCACGTCGAGGAAGCCCATGCCCGCCGCCCCGCGCCTACCGGCCCAGCCGGTCGGAGATCCGCGCCAACTGGTCGAGGCGCTGGTCGAGCGGAGGGTGCGAGGCGAGCAGCCGCCCGAGGCTCTGCCGCGAGGAGAACGCCGGCGCGAACCAGAAGGCGTTGTACGGCTCCGCCCGGCGCAGGTCCCGGGTGGGGATCTGCCCCATCTGGCCGGTCACCTTCGTCAGCGCGGCGGCCAGCGCGGAGGGGCGCCCGGTCAGCAGCGCGGCGGCCCGGTCGGCGGAGAGTTCGCGGTACCGGGACAGCAGCCTCGTCAGCAGGAACCCCACCGCGTACACGACGGCGCTCACCACCGGCACCAGCAGCACGGCCACGGCGGCGCCCCCGTCACGGCCCTGCCCGCCCCGCCCGAAGCCGCCCCACAGCGCGACCCGCGCCATGGCCCCGGCGACCACGCCCAGGAACGCCGCGACCGTCATCACCACCACGTCCCGGTGGGCGACGTGGGACAGCTCGTGCGCGAGGACGCCCTCCAGCTCCTCCGGTTCCAGCCGCCGCAGGAGGCCGGTGGTGACACAGACCAGCGCGGTGTCCCGGCTGCGGCCGGTCGCGAACGCGTTCGGCACGTCGGTGTCGGCGACCGCCACCCGCGGTTTCGGCATGTCGGCGAGGGCGCAGACGCGGTCGACGGCCCCGTGCAGCTGCGGCGCCTGCTCCGCCGCCACCTCGCGGGCCCCCATGCCGTACGCGGCAAGTCGGTCCGCGAAGAAGAACTGGGCGACGAAGAGCGCGCCCGCGATCGCCACGACCACCGGCCACGAGCCGCGCAGGAACACCACCAGCAGCCCGACGACCACCACGTACAGCAGCCCGATCAGGAACATGGTGGTCACCATGCGGGCGGTCAGGCCCCGGTCGGCGACGTACCGGGAACGGCCGTGGCCGCGGCTCCCGTCCTGGCTCCCGCCGCGGCTCGTGCTCCGGGACGCTGACATGGCACGCCTCTTCTCCTCGCGCCGGCACCCCCTCGTGGTGGTTCTTCCCTTCTGCGCGCTCTGTGATGCGCCTGGCCCGGCGCGCGCGAGGTCCACCACGGACAAGGGACTCCCCTCGTGGCCCCCTGTCCGTGTTTTTTCGAGTTAACAGTGACGTAGAGTGTTTGCGCAAGCCCGATCCGCTCCTGAACCGCCCGGGGCGGGGTCGGTACAGTACGGGCCCGTTGACTTGACCGCGCAGGCGCGGCGGACGCGAACGTGGGGACCGGGATGGACGACGGCAACGGCGGGGAGCACACGGCACCCGAGCTGAGAACGCTCCAGCAGAAGGTCGCCTACATGGTGGAGAGGACCTTCCCCGGCCAGAAGGTCTCGGGGCGGGCCTTCTCCGAGCTCGTCAGGGAGCGCGGCGGCGCCCTCTCGCACAGCTACTTCTCCAACATCCTCGCGGGCAAGGTCACCCACCCGTCGGAGGAGATCCTCAAGGCGCTCGGCCTCGGCTTCGGCGTGGACTGGCGGTTCTTCAAGGAGGAGTCGGAGGTCGTCGACGACGTCGTGGCCGGCCTCCAGTTCCTCGCCAGACGGCGCACCGGCGAGATCAGCGGCGTCGCCGGCCGGGGCGTCGACGACGCCGGTCTCCCCGCCGAACTCCTGGAGTTCGCGCTCTCCCTCCTCCAGGAGGCGCAGCAGGACGGCCCGGCCGCCGGCAGCCCCGCCCAGGGCCCCGCCCCCACCCCCGAACAAGGGGCCCACTGACGAACGCGCGCGCCCACCGCGTTCGTTAAACTCGCCGATCGCAGGTCACACCCGCGTGACTCCGATCAAGAGGTCCCCATGTCCCAGCGGTCCATGCGCGCACTGCGGAGAGAGTGCGAGGCCGGACTGGCCGACCTCCCCATCCCCGCGCCGTTCGGCATACCCGAGCTGGTCGCGAACATGGAGGCGGCCCGCGGCCGCCGCATCGTCCTCCAGGAGCTCCCCGAACGCCTCGCCCGCGTCAACTCCGCCTGCGGGCTGCGCCTGAAGTCCGGCGACACGAGCTTCGTCCTCTACCGCCGCCGGCCCACCACGTACCAGACCCAGCACGTGATCCTGCACGAGCTGTGCCACGAGTGGTTCGACCACGGCACCTCCCTCGACGCCGAACGGCTCCGCCGACTGCTGCCCGTCTTCGACACCTCGCTGATCGACCGGGTCATGTCGTCCGGCACCACCGTCCAGGCCCGCGCCCAGTACGACACGCACGACGAGCGCGTCGCCGAGTTCGGCGCCTCGCTGATCCCCCGGATGGCACGGGAGGTGCCCGGCGACGACATGGTGGACCGGCTGGCCGACTCCCTGTCCAGGCCGGTCGCCCACCGCCGCAGGGGGCTCTTCCGCAGGGGCCCCTTCCGGCCCTGACGCCGCCGGCCCCCCGATGCCGTCACCCACCCGACGCCGCCGCCCGCGCCCGCACGCAGCCGCCCGCACCCCGCACCCGAGCCCCCGCGAGGACCCGCATTGAGCCCCCTTGACCTGGCCGGCTACCTCATAGCCGGGCTGATGACCGCCGTCGCGCTGTGGCGGATGCCGGCGGCCCTCTGGGGCGACGAGGAGGACCGGCGCCGCCGCGCCCTGTGGGGCTGCTACGCCGGGTTCGCCGCAGCCCTGTGGACCAAGACCCACATCGTGCGCACCGCCCTCAACAACAGCCCCGTCGTCGACCTCGCGGTGCTCATCAAGCACTACACGGCGACCGTCGCCATCCTTGCCATCCTCGGGTACATCGTCGCCATCTACGGCACCTATCCGGAAGGCGGGCCCGTACCGCGCCACGTGCGCTTCGCCCGGCTCGTGCAGCGGCTGGCGGCCAAGGCGTCGGTCGCGACGCTCGTCCTGCTGACGGTCCTGTTCTTCACCGTCGTCGACCGGTCCGTCCCCTCCGACCGCTTCGTCTCCGACCACGCCGGCCAGTGGGGCGCCACGCTCTACATGAGCGTCTTCTACCTGTACCTCGGCGCCGCCTCCGCCGTCTGCGCCTACCAGTGGGCGCTCGCCACGGCCGGCGCCCGGCTGCGGCACCTGCGGGTCGGGCTCGGCATGATGACGGCCGCGATGTTCATCGGCGTCGGCTACACCGTCAGCCGCACCCTGTTCCTGTGGATCAGTGTCGCCGCCGAGCCGTCGGCCGGCTTCGCCACCGCCTTCGACAAGGCGACGGAAGCCGCGCAGGTCCTGCTGTTCGCGC
Source organism: Streptomyces sp. DH12 (assembly GCF_020873895.1). GTDB lineage: Bacteria > Actinomycetota > Actinomycetes > Streptomycetales > Streptomycetaceae > Streptomyces. The sequence continues at coordinate 130,080 of NZ_JAHWGT010000015.1, forward strand.
TCTTCGCGGTCGGCGCGTCCATCCCCGCGTTCGGCACCGGATGGCGGCGGGCACGGCTGTGGCGGGCCCAGGCCGCGCTGCACCCGCTCTGGCGCGAGCTGATGACCGCCTTCCCCGACCAGCCGTTCGCCCCGCCCGCCTCGCTGGCCCGCGAACTGACCCGCTTCGGCACCCCCGCCGACCTCCGCGTCGACCGGTGGGCGGCGGACATCGCCGACGCGGTGGAGAAACTCCGCCACTACGCCCCCGACGGCCTGCTGCGCGCCGCCCGCGAGGCGGCGGGCTCCGCCGGGCCGGAGGCCGACGCGTACTGGATCAAGGCGGCGCTCGCGGCGAAGGCGTCCGGCGCCCCCGCCGGCGCCGCCGCCGACTTCGAGACCCGTCAGGCCGCCGACCAGGACGGCGAGGTCGCCTGGCTCGTACGCGTCGCCGAGGCATACCGGTCCGTCCCGGAGGACGGCGCCCGGCGGTTGCTGGCGTGAGCACCACCGCCACGCGGGCCCCGGCCCGGGGGCACGGCCCCGGGGTGCGCGGGGTCGGTGCGGTCGGGTTCGGTGCGTCGGGGTCGGGGTCGGTGGCGCGGGTCGGTGGGGGCGGGGCGGTCGGGATCGGTGCGGTCGGGGGTCGGTGGCGCGGGTCGGTTGGGGGCGGGGCGTGGGGTGTGTGGTGCGCGCCCCACGGACGGGGGACCCGCCGCATCGCATCCGGTACGCGTGGGCAGCCATGCCCGCGACCCGAAGCCTCCCGGAAGCAGGTCCCGCCCGTGCCCCGTCGCCGCACCGCCCTCCTCGTCGCCGCCCTGGCCCTCGCCGCGGCGAGCCTCCTGCCCACCACCGCGGCGGTCGCCGCCGCGCCCGTTCCGCTGCCCCCCGTCCTGTCCGCCCCCGAGTCCCTCATCACGGAGGGCGTCACCGTGGAGGGCCCCCTGGTCAACAACATCACCCTGCCCTTCGGCCTCTGACCGGGGCGGTTCAGCCACCGAGCGCCATGCCCAGTGCGGCACCCGCGAAGGCACCGCCAAGAGAGACGGCCAGGGTCGCCGCGGCGTTGGCGGCGGCGAGCCCGGCGGCGCCGCGCCGGGCGAGGCACAGCGTCTCGTACGAGAACGTCGAGTACGTCGTCAGCGCGCCGCACAGCCCGGTGCCCAGGGCGGCGTACGCGGGTGACGCGACGGCCGCGCCCGCGAGGACGCCCAGGCCCAGGGAGCCGGCCAGGTTGACCGCGAGCGTGCCCGCGGGGAAGCCGGCCTCGCCGTACCGTGCGCTCACCGCGCGGTCCGTCAGGTAGCGCAGCGGCGCGCCCAAGGCGCCGCCCGCCATGACGAGGAGCCACGTCATACGGTCGCCCCCCGGTGCTCGCTCGGCGTCCGGCGCGCGAGCGCAATCCGCGTGGCCCACGCCGCGGCGGTGACGGCGAGCAGCGCGGCCACCAGCGTGCCGCCCAGGTACGCCAGGGCCGTGGCCGTCCGGCCGCTCTCCAGCAGGGCGCGCGTCTCCAGGGCGTACGCCGAGACGGTGGTGAAGCCGCCCAGCACGCCGGTCGCCAGCAGCGGGCGCAGCAGGCGGCGCGGGCGGCGCGACGCGTCCAGCGCCGCGGTGAGCACGCCCATGAGGGCGCAGCCGGCGACGTTCGTCGCCCATGTCGCCCACGGGAAGCCGCCGGGCGGGGCGGGCCACAGCAGCCACAGGCCGTACCGGGCCCCCGAGCCGAGCGCGCCGCCCAGCGCCACGGCGCCGAGCAGCGGCCAGTCCGCCGCGGTCACGGCACGCGGGCGGGTCTGGTGCGGGTCCATGACCGACGAGCCTAGTCGCGGGAGCGCGGCGGGCCGGTTCGGCGCCCTGTCGGTGGTCGGTGCCGGCTGCCCGGGGCGGTGTCGGCTGCCCGGGGCGGTGCCGGCTGCGGGGGGCGGCGGTGTCGGCTGCCCGGGGCGGCGGGTGGTGGCCACGGCGGCGGGTGGGTCGGGGCCGTGGTGGGCCGCCTCCTCGGGGTCGGCGGCCTCGGGTCCCGCCCTCGTCACCCCGGTGACGCCGCCCACCCCTGCGGGGGCGACCCACCACGGCCCCTCCGCTCGCCGTCGGGCCTCACCCGGTGGCGAGGAGGCGGTCCACCAGGGCGTCGACGTCGAGCCGCTCCTCGCCCTCCGGCACCACCTCGTACGTGCGCTCCAGGAAACGCGCCAGCGACTCCTCGCCCACCGTGAAGTCCGCCTCGCCGCACAGCTCTATGTGCACGCCCGGCCAGATCCGCACGTCACCGTCGCCGACCTCGTGCCGCATGCCCTCGCGCAGCATCTCGCGGTCGAGCCGCCACTCCGCGTACACGTACTCGCCGTCCGTGAACGCCACCCTGACCGCGTACGGGTCCTCCTCGTCGTAGGTCATGTGCGCCAGGACGGGCAGTTCGTGAAGGCGCATGAAGAGCTTGTCGTGCAGGACCGGGTTCATGGGTTCCTCCCGAGGTCGACGAGGCGGGCTCCGCCTCCCAAGTGCCCCGCAGGAGCGGGCCCTATCCCGCCGCGCCCGATCCGGCCGTCCCGCCGGCCCGAGGGGGCGTGAGTGAGATGCGTCGCATGTCGGCTTTGGGGCTCTTCTGCTCCTCCGGTCACCGCCTACCGTGGGCGGGTGCCCCACCTGTCGCCCCTCTCCACCGTCACGACGGCCTACGCGCCGCGCCTCGCCGAGTTCGCCTTCGAGCCCGGCTTCGTCGCCGCCGTCGACCAGCACGTCGCCGCCCTGCGCGAGCGCATCGGCGCCGGGGGCCCGGAGCTGGTGCCCGGGCCGCCGGACCGCGAGGCGCTCGCCGACTACGCGCTCGGCTTCCTCGACGCGCTCGCCGAGACCGGCTGGGACGAGCCGCCCGGGCACGACTTCGCCGTGTGCCGGCTGACGGCCGTCTGCTGGCTGGTCCTGCGGTACGAGCTCCTGGCGGACGCCGGCCGGCCCGGCGCGCGGGACGCGCACGGGCCGACTCCGGACGGGGACTGACCCGTCACATCGGGTCGGTGCCGCCCTGGCGCTGGCGCTGCTGCTCGCGCTGCTGGGACATGGCGTCCTCGCGGCCGGCCATGTAGGCCCCGGCGCCCGAGCGGGCCTTCGCGGACTCCTGCTCGGCGGCGCTCATCCAACGCTCCATCCGCTGCCGCATCGGGACGATCGCACCGCCGCCGACGCCGACGATCAGGATGCCGGCGGCCGCGGCGAGCACCGCGTACAGCACCGGCTGGGTGACGGCCGTCGCGATGCCCGCCTGGCCCAGCGCCGCGATCACGCCGAGCGCGACGATCACGCCCCAGACGACGGTGGCGACGGTGTTTCCGTAGGAGGCGGCGGACAGGACGCCGCGGACGACGTTGCGCACGGCGTTGGCGATGGCCATCGCGACGACGACCAGCACGAGCGCCACCAGGGCGCGCGGCAGCCAGGCGACGATGCCGTCGATCATGCCGCTGATCGGGTTCGGGCCGAAGACGCCGAAGGCCAGCTGAAGGGTGACGAGCAGCAGCCCGTAGTAGATGACCTTGGCGATGATGCCGGTCGCGTCGTACTGCGAGTTCTCCAGCATGCGGTGGGACCCGGCGCGCTCGCTGAGCCGCTCGAAGCCGACCTTCCGCAGGACCTTGTCCACCACCTTGGCGATGATCTTCGACACGATCCAGCCGATGGCCAGGATGACCAGGAACGCGACGAACTTGGGGACGAACTGGGCGACCTTCGACCAGGCGTCGGATATGCCCTGCTGGAAGTCCACCGCGAGGGTGGCGGTCGAGACGATCTGGGACATGAGTGGCCCTCCACTCGACGAGCCCCCCACGGACGCTTACTCCTCGATGGATATCAGCGCGGTGGCCCGCCCGCCCGCGCCCGGGGGTCCGGTACCCGCCATTCGGATGACGAAGTGCCGGCCCCCCGTCCGGGCCGGTGTGACGCGTACGCGCCGGGACGCGCCCGTACGCGCCCGGGGACGTAGGCCGGTCGGCGCACACCGGCGCGCGCGGGCGCCCTCTCCTCCCTACCTTGACTTAATGATCGTCAGTTCTTCGGCCCGCTTCACGGCAGGGGTGACCGCCCTCCTGCTGTTGTTCCTGCTGTTGCCGCTGCTCGTGATGTCCGCGGCCGCCGCCGCTCCCCGGCCCGAGGAGCCGATGCCGCCCCGGCCCAGCGCCCGCGTCGACGCGGCCGTCCTGCGCCGGCCCGGCACCCAGGTGCGGCTGCCACCCGGCGGTACGGCCCCGCCGACCCTGTCCGCGCGGTCCTGGCTGGTCGCCGAGGCGGACACGGGTGACGTGCTGGCCGCCCGCGACGCCCACCGGCGGCTGCCGCCCGCCTCCACCCTCAAGGCGCTGTTCGCGCTCACCGTGCTGCCGAAGCTGGGACGGGAGACCCGGCACACGGTCACCGAGAAGGAACTCGCCGGGATCGGCGACGGCAGCAGCCTGGTCGGGGTGAAGGAGAACATGACGTACCGGGTGGCCGACCTGTGGCACGGGGTGTTCCTCCACTCCGGCAACGACGCGGTACGGGTGCTGGCCGGGATGAACGGCGGCTGGGAGAAGACCGCGCGGCAGATGGAGGCCACGGCGCGCTCGCTCGGCGCGCTCGACACGAAGGTGGTCTCGCCCGACGGGTACGACGCGCCGGGACAGGTCTCCTCCGCGTACGACCTGGCCGTCTTCGGCCGCGAGGGGCTGCGCCACCCCGACTTCGCGCGGTACTGCGCCCTGGGCCACGCGTCGTTCCCCGCGGGCGGCTGGTCCTACGGCATCCGCAACACCAACCGGCTGCTCACCGGGGAGGACGGCGTCGCCCGCTACCCGGGCGTCATCGGCGTGAAGAACGGCTACACCAGCGGCGCCGGCCACACCCTCATCGCGGCGGCCCGCCGCGACGGACGCACGCTGGTGGTCACGGTCATGAACCCCCGGGAGGGTGGCGCCCGGGCCGTCTACGAGGAGGCCCGCAGGCTGCTCGACTGGGGGTTCGGGCCGGGCCGGAAGGTCCAGCCCGTGGGATCGCTGCTGCCGCCGGCGCCGCTGCCGGCGACGATGGCGGCGGGCGCCACGCGGGCGCCGGCTTCCGCGGCGCCGCCGGCCGCGGCGGGCCCCGCGGGGCCCGGCGCCCGCGCCTCGGCGCCGTCGGGCGCCGCCGCGCGGGCGGCGGCGGATGCCGGGGCCGGGGCCACGGCGGGGGTCCGGGTCGGTGCGGGGGCGGGAGCAGGGGCCGGGGCTTCGCCGGCCGCGTCGCCCGCCCCGACCCTCACCGTCGCCGGCGGACCGGCGGGTACGGCCGGCGTGGTGCCGGACGCGCTCCTGCCGGTCCTCGTCGTCGGCTCGGCGTGCGCCGCCGCCGCGACGCTGTGGATGGTGCGACGGCGCACACCGCGCTGAACCGGCCGGCCGCCTGCGCGGCCGGATCGGCGGGGCGGGCACCTCCATGCCTCACCCTGCCGGTGACCGGCACGCGATGCCCTACGGCGAGCGCTTCTCGGCCAGTCCCAGCACCCGCCGCTGGAGCGCCTCCAGCGGTCCCGCCGTGAAGTGGCGCAGCCACAGCGTCGAGGCGACGAGGAGCAGCGCGGACACCGCCGCCCACAGGCCGATCACCCACCACGGCCGCCACGCACCGTCCAGCCGCTCGGCGAGACCGAGGCCGAAGCCGTACGCGACGCACGCGCACAGCACGTTCTGCAGCACGTACCCGGAGAGGGCCGTGCGCCCCAGTGACGTCACCGCGCGCGTCAGCCGGCCGGGCCGCCGCACCCGGTCCACGACCACGCCGATCAGCCCCAGGTACCCCACCGCCACGAACGGGGCCGCGCCGTACCGGCCCAGCAGGAACCAGTCCGGCCCGGCCGTCGCGCAGGCCACGTTGAGCGGCACGCCCAGCCCCAGGCCCCAGCGGAGCATCCGCCGCCGGATCCGGCGCCCCACGTCGTCCCCGCCGAACGCACCGGCCCGCAGCAGCCGCACACCCAGCAGGAACAGGAACAGCAGCAGCCCGAACGTCAGCACCGGTTCCATCCGCAGCGCGACCGCGTTCTGCAGGCGGAAGACGATCTGGTCGCCCCACCCGCCGTGCGCGTACAGGTCCACGACCCGCTGCGACACGCCGCCGTCCGTACCGGAGCCGCCCGGCTCCGCCAAACCCACCAGCGCGGCGGTCAGCAGGCCCATCAGCGCCAGGTGCGCCCCGGCCGCCCACCCCGTGGCGCGGCGCCGGGCCCGCTCGGAGCGGGCCAGCAGCCACGCCGTGACCAGGGCCGCCACCGCGTACCCCATGAGCACGTCCCAGGCGAAGACCAGCACGAAGTGGACCGTGCCCTCGGCGAGGAGGAACAGCGCCCGCCACCGGTAGCGGCCCGGCCAGGGCAGCCCCCGGCGCCGCGCCGACTCGTACTGGATCGCCAGGCCGGCGCCGAAAAGGATCGTCAGCAGGGAGAGGAACTTCCCGTCCGCGACCAGCCGGAACACGCCCTCCGCGGCCTCCCCCGCCGAACCGGAGAAGGCCCCGCCCGAGGTGCCGCCGGACAGCACGGCCCACTCGCCGCCCGGCTGGGTGAAGATCCACACGTTCGTCATCAGCGTGCCGATGATGGCGATGCCGCGCGCCACGTCCAGCAGCGGCAACCGCCGGCCGGCGGTCGCCTCCGGCGCCGTCGCCGCGCCGTTCCCCGTCGTCGTCGTCATGCCTCCCATCGTCGGGAGCGAGCGCGGCGCGCACGTCGTGACGGGGGACGATCCCGCGCTGCACCGAAGGATGTAGGGAGGGCCGGGGGGTGGCGGCGGGGCGGGCGTCAGTAGGGGGCCTTCCGCGAGGAGAGGTACGTCCGCAGCCTTCGCGTGTCCTGTTCCGTCCAGCCCTCGGGCGGGACGACCGCCGCCCACGCGTCCACCGCCGCCGTGCCGTAGCGGTGCCCGTGCGGGGCCTGCACGCCGTAGCTGACGGCCATGTCGACCGTGGTCTGCCAGAACGCGACGAACGGGAACCAGTTGATCTCCGGCGTGATGTCGGGGCCCAGCGGCTCGTCCATCCACTCGGGCCGCTCGAACAGCAGGTCCGTCGACCACCAGACGATCGGGTCGGACGCGTTCTGGAGGTACACCAGGCGCGGCCGCCCCCACGGCGCGCCGGCCGGGCGCCGCAGGTCCACCGCCGGGAACTGCGCGACCCGCACGTGCCGCCCGTCCCGGTACTGCGGCCGCCACACCGGGCTGCCCGGGTCGCGCTCCTCGCGCAGCCGGCTGGTCGCGGGCGAGAAGCCGGGTGTGCCCAGCAGCACCCCGCCGTCGGTGGCGGCCAGCAGCTCGTCGACGGAGCCGTAGGACGCCTCGACGGCGTACGCGCCGAGGCTCTCGCCGGTGACGACGAGCTTCGGGCGCGCCCCGGCGGGCAGCGCGTCCAGCCGGGCGCGCACGGCGTCGACGAGCGCACGGGTCGCCTTCCCGGCCTTCTCCTCGTCGACGAGGAACGACAGCCACGACGGCAGGTAGGAGTACTGGACGGCGACGATGGCGGTGTCGCCGCCGTGCAGGTACTCCAGCGCCTGGGCGACGTTCGAGTCGATCCAGCCGCTGCCGGTGGTGCCGGCGACGGCCAGCACCCGGCGCTGGAACGCACCCGTCCGTTCCAGTTCGCCGACGGCCAGCCGGGCCTGCGCGCGGAACGGCTCGTCCTCGTCCCCGGCGGCGAACGCGCGCGGCAGACGCGAGCTGACGTACACGCGCACCGGGTCCCTGGCCGGGCCGCCGGTGAAGGCGGCGATGTCCCGGCGGGTCGGCACGGTGCCGGTGAAGTTGCGGCCCTGGTAGCCGAGGTCCTGCCAGCGCACCAGGGAGCCGGGGCCGCCGGAGACGTACGGGGAGCGCGGCCGGGTGACGCCCTCCTTGGTGCCGCGGTCGGTCGCCGCCGCGATCCGGTCGGCGACGTCGACGACGCCCCGGTCGAAGACGACGTCCCGGACGCCGACCGTCACCAGCGCGCCGGTGAGGGCGAGTCCCACCCCCACGGCCACGGGCCGCGGCAGCCAGCCGCCCAGGGCCCGGATGAGCCGGCGCGACCCGAGCCGCACGAGGCGGGCGGCGAGGAGGAGCAGCGCGCAGAGGGCCACCGCGACGAGGGCGATCATCACGCCGTGCCAGGTGACCGAGGGGGGCAGGCCCTGGAGGCGGCGCAGCCGGCGCTGCATGTCGGCGCTCTCCGAGAGGAGCCAGCCGGTGAGCACCGGGGCGAGCAGCCAGTACGCCTGCGCGCCCCGAACGCGCACGGCCCGCCGTACCGCGGCGCGGGGCCGCCAGGGCAGCAGCCGCGCGAGCCCGGCGAGGGTGGCGCCGAGGGCGTAGCCGATGACCGCCGTGATGCCGCCGACGACGCCCTGGAGGATCCACGGGCGGGGCACCAGGGAGGGCGTCAGCGACAGCCAGAAGAAGACGGTGGCGACGCACAGCGCGGTGAGGTCCGGGCGGCACCGCACGATCCGCCGGGGACGCACCCGGGTGCGGCGGGTCCCCCCGGACTCCCGGGGCGGGGGGTCGGGGCGGGAGCGGGGACCGGCGGTCACCTCGTACCGCCGGCGTGGCGCCGCCGCGGACCGCCCCCCGGCGCTCATGCGGCGAACGGCAGCCGCACGTTCTCCACGAACGCGAGGAGGTTCGCCCGCATCCGGTCGAGCCGCTCCTCCGCACCGAGCGACTCCTCGGCGGCGCGGGTGCGCAGCGCGGGCTGCCGCCGGCCGCGCACGTACAGCGGGCAGGCCAGGTCGGCGCAGATGTACAGGCCCACCGTGTTGCCGTCGCGGCCGGCGGCGCCCGCGCGCGGCGCGGCGAACAGGGTCACGCCCGAGGAGGCGTGCGCGGTGAGGCAGATCCGGCAGAGGCTGGACTTCACCGCGCTGGTACGGGACCGCTCCGGCACCCGCAGGGCCACCCCGACCGGGTCGCCGCCGGGTGTCGCGGACGGCACGACGAGGTAGGCGCGCAGGGGCGCGCCCGGGTCGCGCCAGCCGAGGAAGTCGAGGTCGGCCCAGGGCAGGTCGCCGAAGTCGGCGGGGAGCTTCAGGCGGGCGGCCTCGCCCTTCGAGCAGTTGACGAAGGAGGCGCGGATCTGTTTGTCGGTGAGGGGTTCCACGTGCCTGGACCGTACGGGACCGCCGCCGCGGACGCAGTCGAATTACCGTTTGGGGTACGGTCCGTGGGTACTCGGCCACCATGAGTACACACACCGCACCCAGCACCGGCGGCGGCCCCACCCGTACGCCCGCCGCGTCCCCGTCCCTCTCCCTCCCCGGCGACGACCAGGGCCGGATCCGCACGTGCAGACCGGCCAGAGCGGACCGCGAGCCGGAGGACCCGGCGGCCCTGGAGTGGAACATCGTCCTGGGCGAGGACTGAAGCCGCGCCCCGCGAAAGTCGAGCGGGGCTACTCCACCAGGTGGGCGTAGGAGCGCGGATGCTCCGCGAGGTACGTCCGCAGGGTCATGGGCGCGTGTCCCGCCAGCCGGCGCACGGTGTCGGCGACCGCGCCCAGCTCTCCCCGGGCGATGGCCTCGTACGAGGTGACCCAGCCGGTGACCTGCCACTCCTCCGCCCCGTACCCGGCGCGCGACGCGTACGCCTCGTCGCGGGTCTCGGGCAGGTAGCGGATGGTGCGGCCGGTGGCCCGGGACATCTCCTCGGCCGCCTCGGCGAGGGTGAACGCCTCGCCGCCTGTCACGTCGTGGACCTGCCCGTCGTGCCGGCCCGGCGCGAGCAGCACCGCCGCGGCCACGTCCGCGACGTCCTCGTGGGCGACGGCGGCGACGTGGCCGTTCCCCGCGGGCCCGCGGATCACGCCGTCGCGGCCGGTCATCGCCGGGATGCCCGCCAGGTACCAGCTGTCCCGCAGGGACGTCCACGCCAGTCCCGCGTGCGCCCGCAGGTACTGCTCGGTGTGCCAGTGGTCCCGGGCGAAGGTGAACGTCGCGTCGGGTGCGGCCCCTTGGAACGACAGGTACACGATCCGGCCGACGCCCGCGGCGACGGCCGCGTCCACCGCCGTGCGGTGCTCGGCGACGCGGTGCGGGTTCTCGTGGCCGGAGACGAGGAACAGCGTGTCGGCGCCGTCCAGCGCGGCCCGCATCGCCTCGCCGTCGCCGTACGCGGCGGGCGGCGCCACCGCCGCTCCCGGCAGGTCGCCGGGCAGCCGCGCCGGGTCCCGCCCGACCAGCCGCACCGGCACGCCGGCCGCGGCGAGCCGGTAGGCGACCCGCCGCCCGACCCGCCCGCTCGCCCCGGTGACGGCGACGACCCCGGACCCGCTGACTCCAGCCATGCCCGCAGTCTCCGCCACCACCGGCGGCGGGGCATCCGCACCGCACCCGCACGGCGGGCGGCGGGTGGCGCACGGCGGGCGGCGGGCGGTCAGGTCGTCAGTCGTCGGTGAGCCGCCGGTACAGGTGGACGTCCTCGTGGCCGCCGGGGACGCCCGGGGTGCGGCCGGTCTCGGTGTAGCCGAGGCTCCGGTAGAAGCCGGGGGCCTGGAAGGTGTACGAGGACACCGCCACGTGGCGGCAGCCGCGCCGCCGCGCCTCGGCCTCGGCGGCGCGCATCAGGCGGGTGCCTAGGCCGGTGCCGCGCTGGTCGTCGCGGACCCACAGCATGTGGATCTCGCAGCTGTCGCCCCACGTCCAGCCGGTGAGGCCGCCGACGACCGCGCCGGTGTCGTCGGTGGCCCGGACGGACAGCTCGCCCTCGTCCGTCACACCGGTGGCACGGCCGTTGAACTCCGTCAGGGCCGTGTCGAGCAGCTCCGAGAGCTCCTTGTCCTCACCGCCGACGCTCAGCCTCACTCGTCGTCGCCCCCTTCGAGGTCGCCCTCCGTCTCCAGGAACACCTGCTTCAGCCGCTCCAGGACCTCCGGGTCCGGCTTGGCCCACATGCCGCGAGACTCGGCCTCCAGCAGCCGCTCGGCGATGCCGTGCAGCGCCCACGGGTTGGCCTCCTGGAGGAAGGCGCGGTTCTCCGGGTCGAGGACGTACGTCTCGGTCAGCTTGTCGTACATCCAGTCGGCGACGACGCCGGTCGTGGCGTCGTACCCGAAGAGGTAGTCGACCGTGGCCGCCAGCTCGAACGCGCCCTTGTAGCCGTGGCGGCGCATCGCCTCGATCCAGCGCGGGTTGACCACGCGGGCGCGGAAGACGCGGGACGTCTCCTCGACGAGGGTGCGGGTGCGGACCGTCTCGGGGCGGGTCGAGTCGCCGATGTACGCCTCGGGCGCGCTGCCCTTCAGCGCGCGGACGGTGGCGACCATGCCGCCGTGGTACTGGAAGTAGTCGTCCGAGTCGGCGATGTCGTGCTCGCGTGTGTCGGTGTTCTTGGCCGCCACGGCGATGCGCTTGTACGCCGTCTCCATCTCCGTGCGGGCCGGCCGGCCCTCCAGGCCGCGCCCGTACGCGTAGCCGCCCCACACCGTGTACACCTCGGCGAGGTCCGCGTCGGTGCGCCAGTCGCGGGAGTCGATCAGCTGGAGGATGCCCGCGCCGTAGGTCCCGGGGCGGGAGCCGAAGATGCGGGTGGTGGCGCGGCGCTCGTCGCCGTGCTCGGCGAGGTCGGCCTGGGCGTGGGCGCGGACGAAGTTGTCGGCGTCCGGCTCCTCCAGGGAGGCCGCGAGTCGGACGGCGTCGTCGAGCAGTCCGATGGTGTGCGGGAACGCGTCGCGGAAGAAGCCCGAGATGCGCAGCGTCACGTCGACGCGGGGGCGGCCCAGCTCGGCGAGCGGGATCGGCTCCAGGCCGGTGACGCGGCGGGAGGCGTCGTCCCAGACGGGCCGGACGCCGAGCAGGGCGAGCGCCTCGGCGACGTCGTCGCCGGCGGTGCGCATCGCGCTCGTGCCCCACAGGGACAGGCCGACGGAGGTGGGCCAGTCGCCGTTGTCGGTGCGGTACCGCTCCAGGAGGGAGTCGGCGAGCGCCTGGCCCGTCTCCCAGGCGAGGCGCGAGGGGACGGCCTTGGGGTCGACGGAGTAGAAGTTCCGGCCGGTCGGCAGGACGTTGACCAGGCCCCGCAGCGGGGAACCGGACGGTCCGGCGGGGACGAAGCCGCCGTCCAGGGCGTGGACGGCGTGGTCCAGCTCGTCGGTGGTGGCGGCGAGGCGCGGCACGACCTGGCGGGCGGCGAAGTCGAGGATGTCGGCGACGGCCCGGTCGTGGCCCTCCGCGACGGACGCGACGGCGGCCGGGTCCCAGTCGGCGGCCTCCATCGCCTCGACGAGGGCGCGGGCCTTGGCCTCCGCCTCGTCGGCGGTGGTGCGGGTCGCGGCGGACTCGTCCAGGCCGAGCGCCTCCCGCAGGCCGGGCAGCGACTGCGTGCCGCCCCAGATCTGGCGGGCGCGCAGGATCGACAGGACGAGGTTGACGCGCTCGGGGCCGGTCGGGGCGCCGCCGAGGACGTGCAGGCCGTCGCGGATCTGGGCGTCCTTGACCTCGCACAGCCAGCCGTCGACGTGGAGGAGGAAGTCGTCGAAGCCGTCGTCGTCCGGCCGGTCCTCCAGGCCCAGGTCGTGGTCGAGCTTCGCGGCCTGGATCAGCGTCCAGATCTGCGCGCGGATCGCCGGCAGCTTGGAGGGGTCCATGGAGGAGATCTGCGCGTACTCGTCGAGCAGCTGCTCCAGGCGCGTGATGTCGCCGTACGACTCGGCGCGCGCCATCGGCGGGACCAGGTGGTCGACGAGCGTGGCGTGGACGCGGCGCTTGGCCTGGGTGCCCTCGCCGGGGTCGTTGACGAGGAACGGGTAGATCAGCGGGACGTCGCCGAGGGCCGCGTCGGGGCCGCAGGCGGCGGACAGGCCGGCGTTCTTGCCGGGCAGCCACTCCAGGTTGCCGTGCTTGCCCAGGTGGACCATGGCGTCGGCGCCGAAGCCGCCGTCGGCCTGCGGGGTGCCGATCCAGCGGTAGGCGGCCAGGTAGTGGTGCGACGGCGGCAGGTCCGGGTCGTGGTAGATCGCGATCGGGTTCTCGCCGAAGCCGCGCGGCGGCTGGATCAGGACGAGGAGGTTCCCGCGCCGCAGGGCGGCGAGGACGATGTCGCCCTCGGCGTCGCGGGACCGGTCGAGGAACATCTCGCCGGGCGGCGGGCCCCAGTGCTGCTCGACCTGCTCGCGCAGCTCCTCGGGGAGGGTGGCGTACCAGCGCTTGTAGTCGGCGGCCGGGATGCGCACCGGGTTCCTGGCCAGCTGCTCCTCGGTCAGCCACTCCTGGTCGTGGCCGCCGGCCTCGATGAGGGCGTAGATCAGCTCGTCGCCGTCGCCGGAGGCGAGGCCCGGGACGTCCTCGTCGCCGAAGTCGTACCCCTCCTCCCGCAGCCGGCGCAGCAGGGCGACGGCGGAGGCGGGGGTGTCGAGGCCGACGGCGTTGCCGATGCGGGAGTGCTTGGTGGGGTAGGCGGAGAGGACCAGCGCGAGGCGCTTCTCGGCGTTCGGGATGTGGCGGAGGCGGGCGTGGCGCACGGCGATCCCGGCGACACGTGCGGCGCGCTCGGCGTCGGCGACGTAGGCGGGCAGGCCGTCGGCGTCGATCTCCTTGAACGAGAACGGCACGGTGATGAGCCGCCCGTCGAACTCCGGCACGGCGACCTGGCTGGCGGCGTCGAGCGGCGAGAGGCCCTCGTCGTTCTCCTCCCAGGCGGCGCGCGAGCCGGTGAGGCACAGGGCCTGGAGGATCGGCACGTCGAGCGCGGCGAGCGCGCCGGCGTCCCACGACTCGTCGTCGCCGCCCGCCTGGGCCTCGGCCGGCCTGGTGCCGCCGGCGGCGAGGACGGTGGTGACGACGGCGTCGGCCGTCCGCAGGCTCTCCAGCAGCTCCGGCTCGGGGGCGCGCAGGGACGCCACGTACAGGGGGAGGGCCTGGCCGCCCGCGTCCTCGATGGCCTCGCAGAGGGCGCCGACGAACGCGGTGTTCCCGCTCATGTGGTGGGCGCGGTAGTACAGCACGGCGACCGTGGGGCCGGTGGTGCTCCGCGCGGTCCGCTCCAGCGGGCCCCAGGTGGGCGCGGCGGCCGGGGGCTCGAAGCCGTGGCCGGTGAGCAGCACGGTGTCGGAGAGGAACCGGGCGAGCTGTTCGAGGTTGTCCGGGCCGCCGTGGGCGAGGTAGGCGTGCGCCTCGGCCGCGATGCCGATCGGGACGGTGGACGTCTCCATCAGCTGGGCGTCGGGGGCCTGTTCGCCGGTGAGGACGACGAGCGGCTTGCCGGCCTCGCGGAGGGTCTGCAGGCCCTCCTCCCAGGCGCGGATGCCGCCGAGGAGCCGCACGACGACGAGGTCGGCGCCGTCGAGGAGGCCGGGCAGGTCGTCCGCGGGGAGGCGGGCGGGGTTGGCGAACCGGTACGCGACCGGTCCACCGGCCGCGCGGGCGCTCAGGAGGTCGGTGTCGGAGTGCGACAGCAGCAGGATCACGGCGTGCCGGGCCTTCCTCGGGGTGTCCTCGCCCCGGGTGGTCGTGGGTGGCGGGAGTTCCTGACTCGCGGGGCCCCTGGGGACTCGCTCACAGTGGCGGGACCGCGCCGGATTCGCACCGGGCTTCCTCCCTAGGGTCCTGGGACCCTGTGCCGTCTGCATAGTAGAGGCTGCGCGTATGCTCGCCGCCATGCCGCCCAGCTCATCAAAGCCCCGGAACGGGGGCGAAACCCACATACCGGAACGCGTCCGCGACCGCGGCGACGCGTGCCCCGGCGCGCTGCGGCTGCACCGCGCGGACGACGGCGGACTGGCCCGGCTGCGGCTCCCCGTCGGCGTGCTGACGAGCCGTCAGGTCGGGGCACTGGCCGACGCCGCCGACCGGCTCGGCGACGGCCACCTCGGCGTCACCTCCCGCGGCAACCTCGACCTGCGCGGGCTGCCCGACGACTGCGGAGCGGCCCTGGCGGGGCTGCTGGACGCGGCCGCGCTGCTGCCCTCCGCCGCGCACGAGCGGATCCGCAACATGGTGGTCTCGCCCCTGGCCGGGCTCGACGGGCGGGGGTACGGCGACGCGCAGGCGTGGGCCCGCGAGCTGGACGCGCTGCTGTGCGCCGAGGCGTGGACGACGGCGCTCTCGGGGCGCTTCCTGTTCGCCGTGGACGACGGGCGCGGCGACGTCGCGGGGCTGGGCGCCGATGTGACGTTGCTCGCAGAACCCGACGGGCACGCCCTGGTGCGGCTCGGGGGCGGCGGCCGGGCGGACTCGGGCGGGGGGTCCGGGTCGGTCGGCGGGACGGTCGGCGGCCCGGGTGGCGAGTCGGTCGGCGGCCCGGTCGGTGGGACGTGGCGGGTGGCGGGCGTGGACGCCCCGCGGGCCGCGCTGGCCGTGGCGGGGGCGTTCCTCGCCGTCGCCCGGGAGGCCGGTACGGGCGCCTGGCGGGTGGCCGAGCTGCCCGCGGACCGCGCGCTGGACACCGCCGCGGCCGCGCACCTGGCGGCCGCGGGGGTGGCGGCGGCGCCGGTGGCCGCACGGCCGGCCGCGGGGGCTGCGGCTGTGTCTCCGACTGCGGTCGCGGCCGCGGGGCCCGAGCCGGGCGTCGTCGGCGACGGCGGGGCCGTGTCGGTCGTGGCGCCGCTGGGGCGGGTCACCACCGCGCAGTTCCGCGCCCTGGACCCCGGCCCCGCCGGCGAGGTACGGGTCACGCCGTGGCGCGGCTTCGTCGTCACCGGGCTCCCCGGACGGGCCGCCGCCGTGGAGCGCCTCGCGGCGCTGGAGGCGGCCGGGTACCTGACCCGCGCCGGCTCCCCCTGGCTGTCGGTCAGCGCCTGCACGGGGCGGCCCGGTTGCGGCAAGGCCCTGGCGGACGTACGGGCCGACGCGCGGCCCCTGGAACACGGGCTGCCGGTCCACTGGTCCGGCTGCGCCCGGCGCTGCGGACACCCGCAGGGCGACTGGGTCGACGCGCTGGCCACCGGCGACGGCACGTACGAGATCACCGTCAGGACCACACCCGCACCCCAGACCCCCCGGACAGCACAGACACCACACGCACCACACGCACCACACGCACCAAACGCATCACAGGCACAGGCACAGGCACAGGCACAGAGATGAGCGGGAGCACAGTGTTCGACTACGAGAAGGACGGCGCGGAGATCTACCGCCAGTCCTTTGCCACGATCCGCGCCGAGGCGGATCTCGCGGGGCTGCCCACCGACGTCAGCCAGGTCGCCGTGCGGATGATCCACGCGTGCGGCATGGTCGACCTCGTCCGCGACCTGGCCTACACGCCCGAGGTGGTCTCCCGGGCCCGCGCCGCGCTGCGCGCCGGCGCGCCGATCCTGTGCGACGCGCAGATGGTCGCCAGCGGCGTCACCCGCAAGCGGCTGCCCGCCGCCAACGAGGTCGTCTGCACCCTCTCCGACCCGTCCGTGCCGGACCTCGCCGCGAAGCTCGGCACGACCCGCAGCGCGGCCGCACTGGAGCTGTGGCGCGACCGCCTGGAGGGCTCGGTCGTCGCCATCGGCAACGCGCCGACCGCCCTGTTCCGCCTCCTGGAGATGATCCGGGAGGGCGCGCCCCGCCCGGCCGCCGTCCTCGGCATCCCCGTCGGGTTCATCGGCGCGGCCGAGTCGAAGGACGCGCTGGCGGAGTCGGACCTGGACCACATCGTCGTACGGGGCCGGCGCGGCGGCAGCGCGATGGCCGCCGCGGCGGTCAACGCGATCGCGAGTGAGGTCGAATGAGCGGCAAGCTGTACGGCGTCGGGCTGGGCCCCGGCGACCCCTCGCTGATGACCCTCCGCGCGGTCGAGGTCATCGCGGAGGCGGACGTCGTGGCGTACCACTGCGCCCGGCACGGACGGTCCATCGCCCGTTCCATCGCGGCGCGCCACATCCGCGAGGACCACGTCGAGGAGCGGCTGATGTACCCGCTCACGGTCGAGACGACGGACCACCCCGGCGGCTACCGCGGCGCGCTCGACGACTTCTACGAGGAGGCGTCCGCCCGGCTCGCCGCCCACCTCGACGCGGGCCGGACCGTGGCGGTCCTCGCTGAGGGCGACCCGCTGTTCTACGGCTCCTACCAGCACATGCACAAGCGTCTCGCGCACCGCTACGAGACCGAGGTCGTCCCCGGCGTCACCTCCGTCAGCGCCGCCGCGGCGACCATCGGCAAGCCCCTGGTGGAGGCCGAGGAGGTGCTCACCGTCATCCCGGGCACCCTCCCGGAGGAGGAGCTGACGGCCCGTCTGGCGGCGACCGACTCGGCTGTGGTGATGAAGCTCGGCCGGACGTTCCCCGCGGTGCGCCGCGCCCTGGAGCGCGCGGACCGGCTGGCCGACGCGCACTACGTGGAGCGCGCCACGATGGAGGGCCGGCGCACGGCGCCGCTCGCCGAGGTGGATCCGGAGACCGTGCCGTACTTCTCCGTCGCGGTGCTGCCCTCCCGCGTCGACACCGGTCCGGCCGCGCCCGAGCGGGGCGAGGTCGTGGTCGTCGGCACCGGCCCGGCCGGCCCGCTGTGGCTGACCCCCGAGACGCGCGGCGCGCTGGCCTCCGCCACCGACCTCGTGGGCTACACGACGTACCTGGACCGGGTACCGGAGCGCGCCGGGCAGCGGCGCCACGGTTCCGACAACAAGGTCGAGTCCGAGCGTGCCGAGTTCGCCCTCGACCTGGCGCGGCGCGGGCGCCGCGTGGCCGTGGTGTCGGGCGGCGACCCGGGCGTCTTCGCGATGGCGACGGCCGTCTTGGAGGTGGCGTCGCAGGAGGGGTACGCGGACGTCCCCGTACGCGTCCTGCCCGGCGTGACCGCGGCCAACGCGGCCGCGGCGAAGGCGGGCGCGCCCCTCGGCCACGACTACGCCACCCTGTCCCTGTCCGACCGGCTGAAGCCGTGGGAGGTCATCGCGGAGCGGCTGCGCGCCGCGGCCGCCGCCGACCTCGTGCTCGCCCTGTACAACCCCGGCTCCCGAAGCCGTACCTGGCAGGTCGCCAAGGCCCGCGAACTCCTCCTCGAACTGCGCGCCCCCGACACCCCGGTGGTCGTCGCCCGGGACGTGGGCGGCCCGGAGGAGTCCGTACGGGTCGTCGCGCTCGCGGACCTGGAGCCGTCCGAGGTGGACATGCGCACCCTGCTGCTGGTCGGCTCGTCGCAGACCCGGGCGGTACGGCGGGGCGACGGCGGCACGGTGGCGTGGACACCGCGCCGCTACCCGGAGACCCCCTCCGCCGGCACCACCTGACCCACGGCCCCACGGCCCCGGCTCCCACCCCCGGCGCCGGGGCCGAAACGGCCCCCGGCCGGGTGGCAGTGGGGCGGCGGTCCGGGCGCAGCAGGTGCCAGGTACCGAACCCGGACCCCGGCCGGGCGCCAGGTGCCGAACCCGGGCCCCCGGCCGGGTCGGGTGCCGAAACGCACCTCGCCGGGTGGCAGGTGCCGAACCCGGACCCGGACCCGGGCCGGGCGCCGGGTGCCGGAACGGACCCCGGCCGGTGCCGGGTGCCGAAACGCACCTCGCCGGGCGCCAGGTGCCGAACCCGGACCCTCGCCGGGTGCCGGGTCAGGCGGCCGGGCGGGACGCCCAGGCGGCGGCCTCCTCCACCGTCGCGGCCACCGGGACGCCGTCCGGGACGGGCGGGCGGCGGACGATCACGACGGGTATCCCCGCCTCGCGGGCCGCCGTGAGCTTGGGCGCGGTGGCCGCGCCGCCGCTGTCCTTGGTGACGAGCACGTCGATCCCGTACGCGCGCAGCACCTCCCGCTCTCCTTCCAGGGTGAAGGGACCGCGGTCCAGCAGGACCTCCGCCCGGGGCGGGAGCGGGGGCTCCGGGGGGTCCACCGACCGCACCAGGAACCAGGCGTCCGCCACCCCCGCGAACGCCGCGAGCCCCATGCGCCCGGTCGTCAGGAAGACCCGCCGCCCCAGGTCGGGTACCGTCCGTGCCGCCGCCTCCAGGGACTCCACCGGATGCCAGTCGTCGCCCGCCACGGGGGTCCACCCCGGGCGGCGCAGGGCGAGCAGGGGAACATGGGAGGCGGCGGCGGCCCTCGCCGCGTGGAAACTGATCGTCCCGGCGAAAGGGTGAGTGGCGTCGATGACCGCGTCCACCTGGTGCTCGCGCACCCAGCGGGCCAGGCCCTCGGCACCGCCGAAGCCGCCCACCCGCACCTCCCCCGGCGGCAGCCTGGGCGCGGCCACCCGCCCGGCGAGCGAACTGGTCACCCGGACGCCGCCGGCGTCCAACGTCTCCGCCAGGCGGCGGCCCTCGGTGGTACCGCCGAGGATCAGCACGTGCATCGGGAACCGTCCATGAGTACGAGCGGGGGGCGCAGCGCCCAACTCAAGCACACCGGTCTCCGACCCGGCTGGACGACCGGGGCGTGCGCCACCGCGGCGACGACGGCCGCGTACACCGCGCTCCTCACCGGCGAGTTCCCCGACCCGGTCACGATCACCCTGCCCAAGGGGCAGACACCCGCCTTCGCGCTCGCCGCGGAGGAGCACGGCGGCTCGTACGCCACGGCCGGGATCGTCAAGGACGCGGGTGACGATCCGGACGTGACGCACGGGGCGCTCGTCCGCTCGACGGTCCGGCTGCTGCCGCCCGGCTCCGGAGTCGTCTTCCGCGCCGGTGCCGGCGTCGGCACGGTGACCCGGCCGGGGTTGCCCCTGGAGGTGGGCGAGCCCGCCATCAACCCGGTGCCGCGCCAGATGATCCGCGACCACGTGGCACGGGCCGCCGCCCTGCACGGCGGGACGGGGGACGTGGAGGTGACCGTCTCCGTGGACCACGGCGAGGAGATCGCCCGTTCCACGTGGAACCCCCGGCTGGGCATCCTCGGCGGGCTGTCGATCCTCGGGACGACCGGGATCGTCGTGCCCTACTCCTGCTCCGCGTGGATCGACTCCATCCGTCGGGGGGTCGACGTCGCGCGGGCGGCGGGCCGCACCCATCTGGCGGGCTGTACCGGGTCGACGTCCGAGAGGACCGTCGTGTCCCTCTACGACCTGCCGGAGGACGCGCTCCTCGACATGGGGGACTTCGCCGGGGCCGTGCTGAAGTACGTCCGGCGGCACCCCGTCGACCGGCTGACGATCTGCGGGGGGTTCGCGAAGCTGTCCAAGCTGGCGGCGGGCCACATGGACCTGCACTCGGCGCGGTCGCAGGTCGACAAGGGGCTGCTCGCCGAGCTGGCGCGGACGGCCGGCGCGGACGAGGCGCTCGCGGCCGAGGTGGCTGCCGCGAACACGGGGTTGGGCGCGCTCCAGCTGTGCGCCGCCGCGGGTGTACCGCTGGGCGACCGGGTCGCCGAGGTCGCCCGGGACCAGGCGCTGGCCGTTCTGCGGGGCGCCCCCGTCGTGGTGGACGTCGTGTGCATCGACCGGGCGGGCAAGGTCGTGGGTCGCAGCTCTCCTCTCTAGCGGGCGGCCGCGCGCCGAGTGCGGCAGTGTGACCCCACAGGCCCAAGCCGCCGTGCACCCGGGCGCCCCGCGCACGATCATCGGTCCATGGACACCCGCGATCCCGAGATCCACCTCGCCCAGCAGCCCGACGCGGACGCCCTCCTCGCGCGCAGCCCCCTCGCGGCGCTCATCGGCATGCTGCTGGACCAGCAGGTACCGATGGAGTGGGCGTTCTCCGGGCCGTACACGATCGCCACGCGCATGGGCGGTGACGACCTGGACGCCCGGGAGATCGCCGCCTACGACCCGGAGCGGTTCGCCGAGCTGCTCTCCGCCAAGCCGGCCGTGCACCGCTACCCCGGCTCGATGGCGCAGCGGATCCAGCAGCTGTGCCGGCACCTCGTCGACGAGTACGACGGGGACGCCGCCGCCGTCTGGGCCGACGCGGGCGGTGGCAAGGAGCTCCTCACCCGGCTCCAGGCCCTGCCGGGCTTCGGCCGGCAGAAGGCGCAGATCTTCCTGGCGCTCCTCGGGAAGCAGTACGGCGTGCGTCCGAAGGGCTGGCGGGAGGCGGCCGGCCCGTACGGCGAGGCCGGCTCGTACCGGTCGGCCGCGGACATCACGGGTCCGGAGTCGCTCGCGAGGGTGCGCGCCCACAAGCAGGAGGCGAAGCGTGCGGCGAAGGCCGCGAAGGAGAACAAAGAGGCTTAGACGTCGACACATGCGCACACCATGGCTGATGGCGACGAAGTCGTCCGTCGGATCATCCACAACTCGCCTGATTCCTATGATTAATCAAATGAGTTGTGGAACATGTGTTCACAGAAGCCCGGCAGATCGCTAGCTTCCCTTCAACCTCGTCCGTACGGGAAGGACCTCTGTGAACGCATCCCCTCGCAGAGCCGTGGCCACCCTGGCCGCAGCCGCACTCGCCACCCCGCTTCTGCTGGCCTCTGCCTCCCCCGCCTCCGCCGGTCGCGCGACCCCGGCCAAGGAGGCGTCCCAACTCGCCCGGAAGCTCGTGGAATCGGCCTCCGCCGACAGCGCCCACCGGCACCTGCGGAAGTTCCAGCAGATAGCCGACACGGCCGGGGGCAACCGCGCCGCCGGCACCCTGGGCTACGACGCCTCGGCGGCGTACGTGTACCAGCAGTTGAAGAAGGCCGGGTACGACGTGTCGTACCAGGAGTTCTCGTTCATGTACACGGAGACGCAGGCGCAGAAGCTCTCCGTCGTGTCGCCCGACCCGCGTGACGTGACCGTCTCCGCGATGACGTACACCAAGTCCACGCCGGTCGGCGGCATCACGGCCGCCCTCGCCGCCGCTCCCGTCGACGCCGACGGCTCGCACGGCTGCGAGCCGGCCGACTTCGCGGCCGGCACCTTCACCGGCAAGATCGCGCTGATCAAGCGCGGCGGCTGCACCTTCGCCGCCAAGCAGGAGAACGCCGCCGCGGCCGGCGCCGTCGGCGCCCTCGTCTACAACAACGTCGAGGGCGCACTCGGCGGGACGCTCGGCTCCGTCGAAGCGGGCAAGATCCCCACGGGCGGCGTCAGCCAGGCGGACGGCGAGGCCCTCGCCGCTGCCGTGGCCGCCGGCTCGGTGCAGGTGAAGCTGGACATCCGTCAGATCCAGCAGATGCGGTCCACGCGGAACGTCATCGCCGAGACCCAGCGGGGCAACGCCGCGAACACGGTGATGCTCGGTTCGCACCTGGACTCCGTCACCGCCGGCCCCGGCATCAACGACAACGGCTCCGGCTCCGCGGGCCTCCTGGACGTGGCGCTGAAGTTCGCCCCGCACAAGCACAAGGCGACCAACAAGGTCCGCTTCGCCTGGTGGGGCGCCGAGGAGAACGGGCTGCTCGGCTCGGAGCACTACGTCGGCGCGCTCGACGACCTGAGCCGCAAGGAGATCAAGCTCTACCTCAACTTCGACATGATCGCCTCGCCGAACTACGGCCTGTTCGTCTACGACGGCGACAACTCCGACGGCGTCGGCGCCCCGGCCGGCCCGACGGGCTCCGCCCAGCTGGAGCGGGACATCAACACCTTCCTCGACCGCCGGGGCACCCCGCACGAGGGCACCGACTTCACCGGCCGCTCCGACTACGGACCGTTCATCGCGGTGGGCATCCCCGCCGGCGGCACGTTCACCGGCGCCGAGGGCGTGAAGACGGCGGCGCAGGCCAAGAAGTTCGGCGGTACGGCCGGCATCGCGTACGACCCCTGCTACCACGCGGCCTGCGACGACATCGACAACATCGACATGCGGGCGTTCGACGTCAACATCGACGTCATAGCCAATGCCGTGGGCACCTACGCCCACGACATCAGCTCGCTGCGCACGCCGGTCGAGACGGTCCCGACGGACGGTGACGCCGGCAGCGGCGGCGGCCTCCACGACGACCACGGCCACGAGCCCACGGAGTAACGGACCCGACGGGCGACAGCCCGGCGACGGGCGCGGCGCCGCGGGGCCGCGCCCGTCGCCGGGCCGCGGCGCCCGCCGGGAGGCGCACTTCTGCCGCCGCGCACCCGGCGTACGCTCCGAGCGCACCGACCCATCCGGCGAAATGCCCGGATGATCCGGTATGCCGCCCATGCCGGAGCGGGTGCCACTCGTGCGTGGCTGCGCCGGGAGCCGCTCGCCCGGTAGGCTTTCCGTGTGATCTTCAAGCGCATCGGTAACGGGCGGCCGTATCCCGACCACGGCCGGGAAAGCACCCGGCAGTGGGCGGATGTCGCGCCGCGTCCGGTCCGCCTCGATCAGCTCGTGACCACCAAGGGCCAGCTGGACCTCGAAACGCTCCTCGCCGAGGACTCGACGTTCTACGGCGACCTCTTCGCGCACGTCGTGAAGTGGCAGGGCGATCTGTACCTCGAGGACGGCCTCCACCGCGCCGTGCGCGCTGCCCTCCAGCAGCGTCAGGTGCTCCACGCCCGCGTGCTGGAACTCGACTGACCCTTTCCGGCACGTTTGCCACCCGTCCGGCCCTCAGCCTCTGATCGTTTAGTAGGCATAGTCGGCGGGCCGCATTACGCTGCGCCCATGAGCATGCTCACTCCCCCCGGTATGGGCGGAAAGTACCGCGTCACGGGCACCGCTTACCCCCGTATGCGACGACCCCGTCGCCGTGGTCGCATCGTGGCCGCCGGTATCGCCGCCACCGCCGCGCTCGGCCTGGCCGGCTGGGGAACGTACCAGCTCATCGACGTGTTCGGCGGCGGGAGCGGGGACGCCGCACGGCCCGCCACCGCCGGGCCCGCCTGCGCGACCGCCAGCCCCTCGCCGGCCGTGGCCGCCGTCACCTTCCCGAAGCCCGCCGACATCACGGTGAACGTGTACAACGCGACGCCGCGCAGCGGCCTCGCCAAGACCACGGCGGACGAGCTCAAGAAGCGGGGCTTCACGATCGGGAAGGTCGGCAACGCCCCGGCGACGTACGACAAGAAGGTGCCTGGCGCCGGGATACTGCTGGGCGCGCCGGACGCGACGAAGGGCGCCTTCCCCGTGCTGGGCACGCAGCTGAAGGGCGCCACGTCCCGGACGGACGCACGCGCCACGGCCGACGTCGACCTGATCATCGGCACTGCCTTCAGCGCCCTCACCGCACCGCAGGACGCGACGGCCGCGATGACGGCACTGCTGCACCCCAAGCCCAAGACGCCCACCTGCGTCCCCGAGAAGGGCTGAACCGGCAGGGACCCGCGGGGGGGGGGAGGGCTGAGTGTCGGCAGGGGCGCGCGGGCGGCTGAGCCCGGAGGGGCGGGGGCGAGCCCCGGCCTTCGAGGAGCCGACCACCAGGTCAGGCCGTCCGGCCGGCCACAGGAACCGGACGGCCACCGGAACGGGACGACCGCCGGAACGGGACGCCCCCCGGAACCGGACAGCCAGCGGAACTGGACGACCGCTGGAACCGGACGACCACGGGAACCGGACGGCCGCCGGCGCCGGGAACGACGTACGCGAGGGCGCCCCGGCCGAGCCGGGACGCCCTCGCGAGACTCCGAGCGGTGTTACTCCGCGGCGCCGTACATGCGGTCGCCCGCGTCACCGAGGCCCGGGACGATGTAGCCGTGCTCGTTGAGCCGCTCGTCGACCGAGGCCGTGACGACCGTGACCGGCGCGCCCGCCAGCTCCCGCTCCATGACCTCGACGCCCTCCGGCGCCGCCAGCAGCACGACCGCCGTGACGTCGTCGGCCCCGCGCCTGATCAGCTCCCTGATCGCGGCGACGAGCGTGCCACCCGTGGCCAGCATGGGGTCGAGCACGTACACCTGGCGCCCGGAGAGGTCCTCGGGCATGCGCGTGGCGTAGGTCGACGCCTCCAGCGTCTCCTCGTTGCGGATCATGCCGAGGAAGCCCACCTCGGCGGTCGGCAGCAGCCGCACCATGCCGTCGAGCATGCCGAGGCCGGCGCGCAGGATCGGCACCACCAGGGGGCGCGGGTGCGACAACTTCACGCCGGCCGTCGCCGTCACGGGCGTCTCGATGTCGACCTGCTCGGTGCGCACGTCCCGGGTGGCCTCGTACGCGAGCAGGGTGACCAGCTCGTCGG
Source organism: Streptomyces sp. DH12 (assembly GCF_020873895.1). Classification (GTDB taxonomy): domain Bacteria; phylum Actinomycetota; class Actinomycetes; order Streptomycetales; family Streptomycetaceae; genus Streptomyces. The sequence goes on from NZ_JAHWGT010000015.1 coordinate 154,974, forward strand.
CGAGCCGCCGGAAGGTCGGGGAGTCGGTGCGCCTGTCGCGCAGCGTGGTGAGTTTGTGCGCCACCAGCGGGTGGTCGACGACGTGGATCCGCATGCGCACAACAGTAGCCCGCACTGGCATCAACCCACGCAGCCGAGGGAAGGTGGAGTCGGACGAACGCAGCCCTGGGGTGGTGGTGTGGCCATGCCTGACCAGGAAGGACCCGACGGCCGGAAGGCGTCGGACGAGACGGAGCGCAGGCGCCGCCGGGCGCAGTTCCTACGCGAGCTGAACGAGGCACGGGCGCTGCGCGAGCGCGTCCAGCCGCGCCGCGCGCGGGCGGCACGGATGCGGCAGGCGATGCGCATGCGGACGTTCCGCTGGTGAGGCCCCGCGCCGCGGCCCGACGCTAGCCCGCCCGACCGGCGCCGAGGCCGCCCGCCCGGCGCTCAGCCCGCCGGCCCGCCGCTCAGGCCCACCCGCCCGCCGCTCATGCCGCCCGCCCGCCCGGCAGGGCACGGCCGTGGAGGCGTGGCCGTGAGGAGGCGGCCGTGGGGCCGGGCTGGCCCGGACGGCCCGCACGGGCGGCCCCCGCCGGTGGCCCGTGACCGTTGGTGACCATCGGCGGTGAGAGGGGCCGGAGGGTGACGCCGACCGGGTCGCGGCCCAGACTGGTGCACGACGCAAGAGCGGAACACCTCTCCTCAAGGGCCCGCATCTGCCACGATGCCGAGTGGGCGGGCCATTCAGGAGCGTGCCGCCCGATCGTCACACCTCTGATCAGTGGGAGAGTCACGGTGTACTTCGCCGCACTGCTCACGCTCACCGAAGACGGGTGGGTAACGAGCGACACAGAGCTCGACGATGTGGAGACCCTGGCGGATCTGATCGGCCTGGCCCGCGAAGCCTCGCCGGACGACGACCCGGTGCTCGTCTTCATCGAGCAGGAGGACGCGTGGTTCGGCATCGTCCGCGTGGAGGGCGAGGAGGACCCTCGCATCTTCGTGTCGGACGGGGCGGCCGCTGCCCGCTCCTCCTACGGGGAGATCCTGACCAAGGAACTGCTGGGCGCCGACCGGGACGACGACGCGGCCGACCTGGACGCGCTGGACCTGGACGGCACCGAGGACGGGGAGCCGGCCGACACGGAGGACGAGACCGAGGAGGAGACGGAGGCGGCGGCCGGGACCGTACCCGCCGCGCCGGTCGGGGACCGGCTGATCCTGAACGACCTGGGCCTGTCGGAGAAGGAGCTGCTGGCTCTGGAGACCGACGCGCTCACCGAGATCACGGACGCCCTCGGGGCCTCCGAGGTGCTGGAGACCGTCCGCTAGTGCAAGACCCTGCCCTTCCCGACCGCATATCGACGGAGGCCGCGGCCCCCGACCCCGTGCGCGCCCCCTGGCGGGCGGCCATGGAGCGGGCGCTGGCGGAGGCCGGGCGAGCCGCGCTGGCCGGCGACGTGCCGGTCGGCGCGGTGGTGCTCGGACCGGACGGCTCCCTCGTCGCGACCGGCCACAACGAACGCGAGGCCACCGGCGATCCCACCGCGCACGCCGAGGTGTTGGCGCTGCGCCGCGCGGCCGAGCGGCTCGGGGCGTGGCGCCTGACGGGCTGCACCCTCGTCGTGACGCTGGAGCCGTGCGTGATGTGCGCGGGCGCGCTCGTCCAGTCCCGCGTCGACCGGGTGGTGTTCGGCGCCCTCGACGAGAAGGCGGGCGCCGTCGGCTCCCTCTGGGACCTCGTACGGGACCGACGGCTGAACCACCGGCCGGAGGTGGTGCACGGGGTACTCGCCGAGGAGTGCGCCGAGCAACTCACCCGCTTCTTCCGCGACCGCTGAGCCGGGCGCGGACACCGGCACAACCACCGACACAAGCACCCACACCGACACAAGCACCCACACCGGCACCGGCACGAACACCGGTATCGGGCCGTGACACGGACGCCAGCCCGGACGCCCGCACGGACATCGGTGCGGCCAGCAGGACGGCGTTCCGCAGCCGACCTGGCGCGTCACCCGATACGGATTTCAGCGTCCGGGCTCCTTTGGGCTAAGCTCTCTCTCGGTAGCGTGTCCGAGCGGCCGAAGGAGCTCGCCTCGAAAGCGAGTGTGGCGCAAGTCACCGAGGGTTCAAATCCCTCCGCTACCGCTCTCATCGAAGGGGCGGCCCCACGGGCCGCCCCTTCGGCGTTTCCCCACGGCATCGCCCACTCTCCCTCCCCGCCCCCCGTCCCACCGCGCTCCGGGGCGCCCTCCGGCCCTGTCACCCGGAGGGGCAAAGGGCCCCGTTCCTGGCGGTCTTGGCCCTTGATCGCTCGGTTAGACTCACCCGACCGCCAGGGCATCACAGGGGAACGGGGAGACGGCGACGATGGCGCAGGCGAAGAAGATCACGCTGTACGCGCTGACCGTGTTCGTGGCCTACACGATCATCCAGTCCCCCGAGCGGTCCGCCGATCTGGTGCAGATAGGCTTCGAGGGCATTTCGAGCGCCGCTCACGCGGTCGGCCAGTTCATGACCGCGCTGATCAACTAGGAGTCCGCGTGATCCGCCACCTGGTCCTCTTCAAGCTCAACGAGGGTGTACAGCGGGACGAGCCCCGCGTCGGGGCGGGCGTACGCGCCTTCCAGGAGCTCGGTGACGTCATCCCGGAGCTGACGACCTGGGAGTGCGCCTGGAACATCACCGACCGGCCGATCGCGTACGACTTCGCCATCAACTCCGCCGTCGAGGACTTGGACGCGCTCAAGCGGTACATCGAGCACCCCGCACACCAGGCGGCCGCCGGACAGTGGCGGGAGTTCGCCACTTGGGTGATCGCCGACTACGAGTTCTGACGGCGCTCGCACCCCCTCCACCCCCGGGAGCCCCGCACGTGACCGTGCGGGGCTCCTTCGCGTACGGCCGCTCCGGCACCTCAACACGGCGTCACCCGGTGCTTGCACACAGTGGACATGTGTTGTGATGCTATGACCGCTTTTGACGGATGAGTTGACCGAAGTTGATCGTTAGCCGCGAAGGGGTGGCGTGAACGTGCCGGCCAGTACCACGCCTCACCAGGTGCCGCCCCAGAACGAGCCGAAGTGCGAACCCCGCGGCGAGCCCCGGGGCAGCGCCCCGGGCGGCCCCAGAAGCGCCCCCGGGAGCGGGTCGGGTGAGCCCCCCGGCACCGCGACCGACGCCCAGCCGGACACCCAGCCGGCTGCCCGGCCCGATGCCGGGCCCGCCCCCGCGCCCGTCCCGGAGACCACCCCCGCGCCCGCCCCGGAGACCACCCCTGCGCCCGTCCCGGAGACCGAGCCGGAGACCGAGCCGGACGACGACCCGCGGCCGCGCCGGGCGGCGGACACCCGGGCACTCACCCAGGTGCTCTTCGGCGAGCTGAAGAAGCTGGAGCGCGGCACCCCCGAGCACGGCCGGGTGCGCGCGGCCCTCATCGAGGCGAACCTGCCGCTCGTGCGCTACGCCGCCGCCCGCTTCCGCTCCCGGAACGAGCCGATGGAGGACGTCGTCCAGGTCGGCACGATCGGCCTGATCAACGCCATCGACCGGTTCGACCCGGACCGCGGGGTGCAGTTCCCCACCTTCGCGATGCCCACGGTCGTCGGGGAGATCAAGCGGTACTTCCGGGACAACGTCCGCACCGTGCACGTGCCGCGGCGGCTGCACGAGCTGTGGGTACAGGTGAACGGCGCCACCGAGGACCTCACCACCCTCCACGGCCGCTCCCCGACCACCGCCGAGATCGCCGAGCGCCTGAAGATCTCCGAGGACGAGGTCCTGTCCTGCATCGAGGCCGGCCGCTCGTACCACGCGACCTCCCTGGAGGCCGCCCAGGAAGGGGACGGACTGCCCGGCCTGCTGGACCGGCTCGGGTACGAGGACCCCGCCCTCGCCGGTGTCGAGCACCGCGACCTGGTCCGGCACCTGCTCGTCCAACTGCCCGAGCGGGAGCAGCGGATCCTGATGCTCCGGTACTACCGGAACTTGACGCAGTCGCAGATCAGCCAGGAGCTCGGCGTCTCGCAGATGCACGTGTCAAGGCTCCTCGCGCGCAGCTTCGCCCGGTTGAGGTCCGCAAACAGGATCGATGCGTAGCTGGAACGGGTAGACCTGTTTGGACCACAATCAGCCGTTCCAAAAGCCCCACACCCCCCGATTCCCGCACAGATTCGCCTGTTGCATGTCGACAAGTCACTACAGCGTGTTGCCGACATGTGACATTCTGCTGGAACCGTGTTTGCCGCAGTCTCGGCGCCGGTATTCACGTGGAGGCTGCGTTCCTCCCGATGGTCGCGGCCACCGCGACCATCCGCGACCTCAAGGGGGTGGCATGTCCGCAGAACAGGGCAGCTCGAAGGTGCTGACGCTCACCAAGAGCGAACCGGCCGCGCTTCTCGACTCCTCGGAAGCCATCGACACGCGTACGCTCTCCCGCTCCCTGTTCCTCCGCCTCCGCACCCTGGACGCGGCGGGCTCGGCGGCGGACAGCCCGGAGCGCACGTACGTGCGTGACACGCTCATCGAGCTCAACCTGCCGCTCGTGCGGTACGCGGCGGCCCGCTTCCGCTCCCGGAACGAGCCCATGGAGGACATCGTCCAGGTCGGGACCATCGGCCTGATCAAGGCGATCGACCGGTTCGACTGCGAACGGGGCGTGGAGTTCCCGACGTTCGCGATGCCCACGGTGGTCGGGGAGATCAAGCGCTTCTTCCGCGACACCTCCTGGTCCGTGCGCGTGCCGCGCCGCCTCCAGGAGCTGCGCCTCGCGCTCACCAAGGCCAGCGACGAACTCGCGCAGAAGCTGGACCGCTCCCCTACCGTCCCCGAACTCGCCGCCGTGCTCGGGGTGTCGGAGGACGACGTCGTGGACGGCCTCGCCGTGGGCAACGCCTACACCGCGTCGTCGCTCGACTCGCCCTCGCTGGAGGACGACGGCGGCGAGGGCTCGCTCGCCGACCGCCTCGGCTACGAGGACAGCGCGCTGGAGGGCGTCGAGTACCGGGAGTCGCTGAAGCCGCTGCTGGCCAAACTGCCCACGCGGGAGCGGCAGATCATCATGCTGCGCTTCTTCGCGAACATGACGCAGTCGCAGATCGGCGAGGAGGTCGGCATCTCGCAGATGCACGTCTCCCGCCTCCTGACGCGCACGCTGGCGCAGCTGCGGGAGGGGCTCATCTCCGACTGAGCCGTCCCCTCGGGGCGGAAAGCCAGGCGGGCCACGCGATCGACCCGGCGCACGGGTCGATGGCGTGGCCCGCGACGCGTCGGGGCCGGACCGCGGCGCCGCACGCCGCCCCGCCGCACGCACTCACGGGGCAGCGCCCGCCTCGCGCGACGGCCGAGCAGCGCCCGCCGCACGTACCGACCGGGCAGCGTCCGCGCACCGTGCGTGCCGGCGGGGGCGGGTCCGTACGGCGCGCTCGGCGCCGGCAGGGGTCAGGACAGGGCGAGCCAGGCGACCGCGGCGATGACCGCGACCGCCACCACCACGCCGGCGATCAGGCCGACGCGCGGGCCGGACGACTGGACGACGGCCTGCTGCTGCCGCTGCGGGGCGCCCTCGTCGACGAAGGCGCGGAACATCTGGGTCGAGCCCGCGGGGTCGTGGTTGCCCTCGGGACCCTGGGGGGCGTGCGGGTTGTGTGCCATGGGGCAGGACCCTAGCGAACCCGGCCCTCCCGCCCCACCCCGGGCGCCCCCTGGAACGATCATGGCCTTTCTTTGCCAGGTCTTTGGCCGCTTACGCCCCCTTTTCATTTGCCTGTAGCAACCATCCACACATATCGTTGCCCTAAGCAACAAGATGCGGAGGTGCCGACGGTGGCAGCACGCAGGCAGTACGAGGAGTTGGCCCGCCAGCTCAGCGCCGTCGGAGCCGTCAAGCGCGGCATCGCACGGATGCTCCCCACCGAGTGCCCCAGCGGGGCCGCCGCGGTGCTGGCCCTGCTGGACCGGTACGGGGACATGCGGATGAGCCGGCTGGCGGAGCTGATGGCCATCGACATGTCGGTGACCAGCCGCCACGTCGCCCACGTCGTGGAACGCGACTGGGTGGAGCGTTCACCCGACCCGGGTGACCGGCGCTCCCGCATCCTGCGGCTCACCCCGGACGGCCGGGCGGTCCTCCAGGACCTCGGACGGCGGGCCGCGGACCTGTTCGCGGACCGGCTCGGGGACTGGTCCGACGACGAGGTCGGACAGCTGATCACCTTGCTGGCCCGCCTGCGCGGCTCCTTCGGGGACTGCCGGGCACAGCCGACGAGGACGCGGACCCCGCACGCGGAACAGGACCCGCGGGCGAAGTGGGCCCCGCAGGCGGAACCGGAACCACCACACACGACGACGCAGACGACGTACGCATAAGGAAGTTCATGGCTACGACCACACCGAACGACGTGCGGGACGGCCACGCCGACGGGGCCGCCGGCGGGCCGATGACGCACCGACAGATCATGGAGGCGCTGTCCGGGCTGCTGCTCGGCATGTTCGTCGCCATCCTGTCGTCGACGATCGTCTCCAACGCCCTACCCGAGATCATCTCCGACCTCGGCGGCGGCCAGAGCGCCTACACCTGGGTGGTGACGGCGTCGCTCCTGGCGATGACGGCGACCACTCCGCTGTGGGGCAAGCTCGCGGACCTCTTCTCGAAGAAGCTGCTCGTCCAGCTGGCACTCGTCATCTACGTCGTCGGCTCGATCGTCGCGGGCCTGTCGCAGAGCTCGGGCATGCTGATCGCCTGCCGCGTCGTCCAGGGCGTCGGGGTCGGCGGTCTGTCGGCGCTCGCCCAGATCGTCATGGCCGCGATGATCTCCCCGCGTGAGCGCGGCCGGTACTCCGGTTACCTCGGGGCGACCTTCGCCGTCGCGACGGTCGGCGGCCCCCTGCTCGGCGGTGTCATCACGGACACCGACTGGCTGGGCTGGCGCTGGTGCTTCTACGTGGGCGTGCCCTTCGCCGTCCTCGCGCTGATCGTGCTGCAGAAGACGCTGCGCCTGCCGGTGGTCCGGCGGGAGGTCAAGGTCGACTGGTCGGGCGCCGTCCTGATCAGCGCCGCCGTGTCGCTGCTGCTCGTGTGGGTGACCTTCGCGGGGGACAAGTACGACTGGATGTCGTGGCAGACGTATCTGATGGTGGGCGGCTCGCTGCTGCTCGGGGCGGCGTTCGTGCTGGTGGAGTCCCGCGCGAGCGACCCGATCATCCCGCTGCGCCTCTTCCGCAACCGCACCATCACGCTGGCCTCGCTGGCCTCGCTCTTCGTCGGTGTCGCGATGTTCGCGGGCACGGTCTTCTTCAGTCAGTACTTCCAGCTGGCCCGGGACAAGAGCCCCACCATGTCCGGCGTCATGACCATACCGATGATCGCGGGCCTGTTCGTGTCGTCCACCGTCTCCGGTCTGGTGATCACCCGGACCGGCCGCTGGAAGGCATGGCTGGTGACCGGTGGCGCGCTGGTGACGGCCGGCCTCGGGCTGCTCGGCGGCCTGCGGTACGACACCCCGTACTGGCACGTCGCGGTGTACATGGCGATCCTCGGACTGGGCCTCGGCATGATGATGCAGAACCTGGTCCTGTGCACCCAGAACCAGGTGGCCACCGCCGACCTGGGCGCCGCCTCCTCGGTCGTGACGTTCTTCCGCTCCCTGGGCGGCGCCGTGGGCGTCTCCGCGCTGGGCGCGGTCATGGCGAACAAGGTGACGGAGTACGTCAAGGACGGCCTCACCGCCCTCGGCCCGCAGGGCGCGGCCCTGGGCCACGGCGGCACGGCCGGCGGCGGCATCCCCGACCTGGAGAAGCTGCCGGAGCCGATCCGCCTGGTGATGGAGAGCGCGTACGGGCACGCCGTCGGCGACATCTTCCTCTACTCGGCGCCGTTCGCCCTACTCGCCTTCGTGGTGACGCTGTTCATCCGCGAGGTCGCGCTCAAGAGCGCGAAGGCCGACGCCGACCAGTGAACCCCGGGCGCGCCGCTCCGTAGCGGAGGGCGGCGCGCCCGGCAGGAGAAGGCCCCGGTGGCCGGAGTGCGGGAGGGGACGCCCGCACCCGCCCACCGGGGCCTCACTTCCTTCCGCCCGCGCCGACCGGGTCGGCGTTCTCGCGTCCCGGTGGGGTGGGCGGCGGAGGGGCGCGTGCTCCCCTCAACGCACTCGGAGAAGGACCCACTCCCGTCCAAACCAGCACGTCTCACCCGTTCGGGTGAGCAAGTGGCAGATCGGGAGTACGGCGCGGTACGGTCGCGCCAAATCACCGACTCCACAAAAGACTTCGGCCCCCGGCGGGACTGGCATCCCGGTCGAGGGCCTGATCAGCAGGAAGCAAGGACCTTCCCGATGACTGTTGCGCAGTCTAACGCGCGTGCCCTCGCGGGCGGCGGCTCTTCAGCCGCAGGAGTGACCCACGTCCGCCACCGCCACCGCGAGCGGTTCACGGTGGTCGGCAACCACCTCGCCCAGCACCCCGGCCTTTCCGCCTGCGCCATCGGCATCGGCGTGTACATCCAGTCGCTCCCCGACGGAGCCGTCGTCAGCATCCGGACGCTGACGGCCCGGTTCCGCGAGGGGGAGCGCCGTATCGGGCAGGCGCTCAACGAGTTGGAGGCCGCCGGGTACCTGGAGCGCACCCGGCACCGCGTGGACGGCGCGCGGATCGTCACCCGCACCCGGTGGTTCGAGCACCCGGCGTACCGCGAGCCCGGCACACCGAAGCCTCCTCCGACGGCGGTCGCGCGGGCCGGGACCCGGGGGCCCGAGTGCCGGAGCGGGAGCAGCGCCGACAGCGCCGCCGGGCGTGGGCCGGAGGCGGCGCCGAGCGCGCTGCCGGAGGACCTGCGACCCGCCGCCGACCTGCTGGTCCGGCTGCGGCAGCGGGAGCCCCGGATCGTCCTGTCCGAACAGGACGTCCACCGTCTGGCGCCCCTCGCGCGCAAGTGGCTCGACCGGGGTACGGGCCCGGGGGTCACCGCCCGCATCCTCGTCGGCGACCTGCCGCCCGGGACCATCCGGTGGCCGGGCCGGTTCGTCGAGTACCGGCTGCGGACCTGGATGCCGCCGGTACTCCCCCCGCCACCCGAGGAGACCCGGCCGCTGCCCCTCCAGAACTGCGACGCGTGCGACCGGGCCTTCCGCGCGGCCCTGCCGGGCACCTGCCCCGGCTGCTCGGCAAAGTGAGCGGCGCGCGCCGCCCCGGCCGCGGCCGGTGTCAGGGGCGGGCGTCGCGGGCCATCGCCTCGATGCCCGCGATCAGCAGCTCGAAGGCGACGGCGAAGTCCCGGTCGCGCATCTCGTCCACCGTCCCGCCGCCCCGGGCCGCCGTCATCTCCGCGGCCGCCTCGACGAGCGGGGCCAGCTTCGGCTGCTCGTCGAGGGTGCTCATGGCGTACTGGTAGTACTCGTCCTGGCTGACGCCGGCCTCCTCGCAGCGCCTGCGGAAGTGGCCCTCGATCGTGCCGAAGCCGTACACGAACTGGAAGACCGCCGCGATGGCGCCCGCCTGGCGGTCCGGGGGCAGGCCGGTGGCGCGGACGCTCCGCTGCACGGACAGGGCGAACCCGGCCCAGTTCGGCCCGATGTTGAGGAAGCGGCCCATCAGCGGGGACATCCACGGGTGGCGGACGAGCAGGGCCCGGTACCCCTCGGCGAGGTGGCGCAGCCGCTCGCGCCAGTCACCGCCCTCCCCCTCGCCGTCGCCCTCCTCGGGCAGCGGCACCTCGCCCACCGCCGCATCGCTGGCGAGCTCCAGCAGGTCGTCCTTGGAATCGACGTACCAGTACAGGGACATCGCGGTGACGTCCAGCTCGGCGGCGAGCCGGCGCATGGAGAACCCGGCGAGGCCCTCCTCGTCCAGCAGTCGGACCGTCGCCGCCGTGATGCGGTCGCGGTCCAGGCCGGACGGGTGGTCGCCGCCCGCCCGGCGGCCCCGGGACGACGCCGCCTTGCCGTCCAGCCAGACGCTCATGCGTGCCGGGCGCTTCGTGTCGCGGTCGGCTGCCGCCACCATGGCCTCCTCCTCGGTCCGTTCCGGTCCGTGCCGCCGATGCTATGCCGGGGCCTGGGCCTGCCGCTCCGCCCGTCGCAGCAGCAGCGCCGCGAGCAGGCCGCCCGCGAGAACCGCGACCGCGCCGACCAGTTGGCTCGTCTCCAGGCCCGCCGCGAACGCGTCGGCGACACGGGTCCGCTCCGCCGGGCCCTCCGCCGCGGCGAGCGCCGCCGGCAGGGAGGCGGCGGTGACCGAGGCGAGGGCGGCGAACCGCGCGTTCAGCACGGCACCGAGCACGGCGACGCCCAGGCCGTTGCCGAACTCGGCGAGGGTGCCGTTGATGCCGGCGCCGACGCCGGCCTTCTCCGGCGGTATGGCGCTCATGATGGCGTTGGCCATGGCCGGCATGGACAGGGAGACGCCCGCGCCCATGACGACGAGGCCGAGGAGCATCCCGCCGTAGCCGTGGGCCCCGCCCAGGAGCGCGATCGAGGCGAGCCCGGCCGAGACCAGCGCCATGCCGAGGCCGATCGTGAGGGGCGTGCCGAGCTTCGACAGCGCACGGGCCCCGACCCCGCTGAGGTTCAGCACGACGACGGTCAGGGCGAGCGGGGCCGTGCGCAGACCGGCGTCGAGCGGGTCGTACCCGAGGACGAACTGCAGGTGCTGGGTGAGCAGGAACAGCGAGCCGGTCATGCCGAACGCGACGAGGATCGCGCCCGCGACCGCTCCCACGAACCGCTGGTCGCGGAAGAAGTGCAGGTCCAGCATGGGGTACGGGACGCGCAGCTCCCAGAACGCGAACGCGCCCATGACCACCAGGCCCAGCGAGGCCGCGCCCAGGACCTGGCCGGAGGTCCAGCCGTGCTCGGGGCCGTTGATGATGGCGTACACCAGGGCCGTCATGCCGACCGTGGACAGTACGGCGCCGAGCAGGTCGGGGCGGTCGCCCTGCTTGTGGCGGGACTCCGGTACGAGGAAGGCCACGGCGACGAGGCCGACCACGGCGACCGGCAGGTTCACCAGGAAGATGGCGCCCCACCAGAAGTGGTCGAGCACGAACCCGCCCAGCAGGGGGCCGGCGGCGAAGCCGAGCGAGCTGACCGTGGACCAGAGGGCGATGGCCTTGACCCGCTCCGTGTCGTCGAAGATCTGCACGACGACGGCGAGCGTCGTCGTCATCAGCAGCGCCCCGCCGACGCCCATGCCCGCGCGGGCGGCGATGAGCTGGGACGAGCTCTGCGCCAGCCCGGCGGCGAGCGAGCCGATACCGAAGAGCGCGAGGCCGGTGAGGAGCATCCGCTTGCGCCCGTACCGGTCGGCGGCATTGCCCGCGGTCAGCAGGAGACCGGACTGGACGAGGGCGTAAGCGTTGATCATCCACTGGATGTCGGCGGTGGACGCGTCGAGCTCCCGGGTGAGGGAGGGGATCGCCACGTTGAGGACGGTGTTGTCGAGCAGCACGGTGAGCTGGGCCAGGCAGATGACGGCGAGGATCAGCCAGCGCTGCGGGTGGCCGCCGCCGGAGGCGGCGGCGGTGGGCGGGTTCTCGGCGGTCGTCGCCGTCACGGGGCACTCCTTTTACGGCGTAAGGGGAGGGTGCCTTACACCGTAAAGGACTGTCTCTTACGCCGTATAGCGATTATTTCCGGTCGCTGCTTTCCGGCCCTGCGCCGCGACGGCGGCGATCAGCGCCACCGCGCGGACGGCGAGCCCGGTCCGCGGCGACGGGCCCCGCCCGGCCCCACCTCACTCGCCGGGCTTGATCAGGTAGCCGGCGCCCCGCCGGGTGTGGATCATCGGTGGACGACCGGCGTCGATCTTGCGGCGGAGGTAGGAGATGTACAGCTCGACGACGTTGGCGTGGCCACCGAAGTCGTAGGACCACACGCGGTCGAGGATCTGCGCCTTGCTCAGCACGCGTCGCGGGTTGCGCATCAGGAAGCGCAGCAGTTCGAACTCGGTGGCGGTCAGGTGGATGCCCCGTCCGCCCCGCGTCACCTCGTGGCTGTCCTCGTCGAGGGTCAGATCACCGACGACCAGCACCGACCCGCCGCGTTCGAGCCCGGCACCGGAGCGGCGGACCAGGCCGCGCAGCCGGGCGACGACCTCCTCCAGGCTGAACGGCTTCGTCACGAAGTCGTCGCCGCCCGCGGTGAGCCCGGCGATGCGGTCCTCGGCGGGGTCCTTCGCCGTCAGGAACAGCACGGGCACCTCCGAGCGGTCGCGCCGCAGCCGCTGGAGGACGCTCAGCCCGTCCATGTCGGGCAGCATCACGTCGAGGACGACGGCGTCGGGCCGGAAGTCGCGTGCGGCGCGCACCGCCTCGGCGCCGTTCTCCGCGCTGCGCACCTCCCAGCCCTCGTAGCGGAGGGCGAGGGACAGCAGCTCCGAGAGGGACGGCTCGTCGCCGACGACGAGGACGCGGACGGCGCCGCCGTCGGGGCGGCGCGTGCCGGTGCGGGCCTGGAGGGGGGTGACGGTCATGGCACCACGCTGCTGCGGCGGCGTGAGAGGCGGCTTACGCGTTCCTGTGAATTCCCTGAGAATCGGCGCCGGATCCCACCCCGGCCCCGCCCACCCCGGCCGGACCCGCGCCGGCCCGGCCCGCGTCGGTCCGGCCCGCGTCGGTCCCGGCGTCCGCCTCGGCGAAGAGGGCGGCGGCGTTGCCGTGGAGCACGCCCCGCAGCCAGTCGTCCCCGAGGCCGAGCCGTTCCAGGGCCTCCAACTGGTGGAGGTAGCCGTAGGGGATGTTGGGGAAGTCGCTGCCGAGCAGGACGCGGTCGCCGAGGGCGAGGAGCCGCCCGTGCTCCCGGCGGGGGAAGGGCGCGAGGCGCTCGGAGAAGTCGGTGAAGACCATCGTGGTGTCGAGGCGCACCTCGTCGTACCGCTCGGCGAGGTCCAGGAAGTCGGCGTACTCCGGCATGCCCATGTGCGCGACGACCACCCGCAGCCGCGGGTGCCGCGCGAGCAGCCGCCCGACGGGGCCGGGGCCCGTGTGGGCGCCGGGCGTGGGCCCGGAGCCGCAGTGGACGACGACCGGTGTCCGGGTGTCGGCGAGGGCGCCCCACGCCGGGTCGAGGAGCGGGTCGTTCGGGTTGAAGTCGCCGACCTGGAGGTGCACCTTGAACACCCGCGCCCCGCGGTCGAGGTGCTCGGTGACGTACCGCCCGACACCCTCCTCCGGGTAGAGCGTCCCGGTGCACAGGCACTCCGGCACCCGCGCGGAGAAGTCGGCCGCCCAGTCGTTGAGCCAGCGGGCCATGCCGGCCTTGTGCGGGTAGACCAGCGACGTGAACCGCAGCACCCCGAACCGGCGCAGCAGTTCGACCCGCCGGTCCTCCTCCTCGCGGTAGGTGATCGGCCAGGCGAAGCCGGTCAGGTGCTCGACGCCGTCGAAGTAGGCCCAGACCTTGCGCAGGACGCGGTCGGGCATGAAGTGCGTGTGCACGTCGAGGAGGCCGGGCAGCCCGAGCCGGCGGGCGACGGCCCGTACGGCCGCGGCCTCGTCGTCCCCGCGCCCCCCGCCGGGCCGCGCCCCCTGCGGCGCGCCACCCGCCCCGGCACCCGAACTGCCGCCCTGCCCACCGACGGGCCCGCCGACGGGCCCGCCGCCCGGTTCACCGCCTGCCCCACCGCCCGGCCGGCCGCCTGCCCCACCGCCCGGCCGGCCGCCTGCGCCACCGCCCGGCCCGCGGCCCGCCTCGCCACCCGGTTCGCCCCTGCCACTCATCCCGCCGGCCTCCCCGCGCCGCGCTCCTGCCCTGCCGACCGCGCCCTGTCGCCCACCGGCACCCCTACCCCACCCGACCCCCCGTCACCGGCCCTTCGGGGCGCGGCGGCACCGCGGGCGGTCAGAACAGGCCACGTTGCACCACCTCGACCGGCAGGGTCGTACCGCCGTCCGCGCGGGCGAGCTCCCACCCCGCCGCGAGCCGGCCGTCGAGCACGACCTGCCGCCCGTCGTCCAGCTCCAGGTGCAGGTCGGGGCCCGCGACGGCGAGCACGGTCCCGTGCAGCCGCCCGCCCGCGGAGAGGGCGCCGACGAGGCCGTCGATCCGCTCCACGTGCCGCAGCCCGAACACCTCGACGTGATCGCGCACTCCGTCGAACGGCAACGCCTCCAGGGTGTCCGCCCAGCCCCCGACGGCGCGGGCGTCCCGGTGGGCGCGTTCGACGCGCTCGGCCCTCGCGGCGGGCCCCGGCAGCTCGACCCGGGCCTGCCGCTTCGCCGCGTACGGGATCCGGTCGGGCACGCCGAGCGCGGCGCCCAGCACCTCCTCGGTCCGCCGGGCGGCCATCAGCGGCCCGCGCCCGAGCCAGGCGAAGGCGACGGCCCCCTGTTCGAGGAGGCGCGCGTCACCCCGCTCCTCGGCGGTGATGCCGACCTTGAGCAGCGCGCCGCCGAACCAGGCGAGGTACACGCGGAACACGCGCGGGTCGTCCAGGGCGGTGTCGGCGGCGACGGAGTGCGCGCGGTCGAGCCGCGCGCACTCGGGGCAGGTGCCGCCGGTGCTCCGGGCGGGGACGACGGCACCGGTGGGGCAGGGGTGGCCGCGCGCTCCGGGGCAGCGCCGCTCCCCCGTGACGCGGAAGCCGAGCACCCGCCCGTGGGTGAGCGGGCTGGTCCGCCCGCCCTCCCATGCCCAGACGGGCCGGCCCGCGACCCACCGGACGCCCCGGCAGCGCCAACCGCCGCTCACGGCGCGCCGGGCGCCGGGAGGGCCCCGACCTCCGACACCCCGACGCACGGCAGACCGCCCGCCGCGTCAGGGACACCGAGAGGGAAGCGCGGGTTCCGGGCAGTCAGCACCATGCGGGCCACTGTCCCACACGCCCACCGCCCCGCCCCGGCCGTCCGAGGAGAGCCGCGCGACCCGCCCACGCCCCACACGGCTCGGCCTCCCGGCCTTCCCGCCACCGCGTCAACGCCGCCTCAGCCCCCAGCCCCCCGCCCCCACCCCCCCCCCCCCCGCCC
>NZ_JAHWGT010001577.1 GCF_020873895.1 Streptomyces sp. DH12
CCCCGGATGGCGGCGTCCGGCGCTCCGGGGACAACCCCGCGGGGTGGGGCCGCGCCCGGTGGCCGTGCGTCCTCGCCGGGCAGCCCTTCGGGCAGCGGTACGGCCGCGCCGAACGGGCAGCCGTCACCGGGGCCCGGGGCCGCGCCCGGCCGGGGGACGGCCCCGCAGCCCGGCGCCGCGGACCGGCGGGGGGCGCCCGTGGGTGCCCCGCTGCCCAAGAAGGACACGTTCGAGAACGTGACCCCCTTCGCGGAACGGCTCGCCGCGCTGCGCCCCGGCGGGTGAGACGGCGGTAAGAAGCGGAGGCCCGGACGGCCGCCGGGGCCGCCCGGCCCCGGCGGCTTGGCACACTGGGCGGGTGCCGCACACCGTTCTGCTCGCCGAAGACGACCGCGCCA
>NZ_JAHWGT010001578.1 GCF_020873895.1 Streptomyces sp. DH12
AGATCAAGGAGGCCCTCCAGGCCTTCGGAGTCCACGGTCTGACCGTTACCGAGGCCAGCGGCTACGGCCGCCAACGCGGCCACACCGAGGTCTACCGCGGCGCCGAGTACACGGTCGACCTGGTGCCCAAGGTCCGCATCGAGGTCCTGGTCGAGGACGACGACGCCGAACAGATCGTCGACGTCGTGGTCAAGGCCGCCCGCACCGGCAAGATCGGCGACGGCAAGGTGTCGACCCTCCCCGTCGAGACGGCCGTCCGGGTCCGGACCGGCGAGCGCGGCCCGGACGCGCTCTGACAGCAGACCGACCGAACAGGAGTCGCCGGGTGACGAGGACGGACATGCACGGCCAAGCAGAGAACTCGGGACCCGGCGGCTACGCGGCGGCCCGGCTGCACC
>NZ_JAHWGT010001579.1 GCF_020873895.1 Streptomyces sp. DH12
GTCGTCCGTGGCGGCCAGCCGCTCGAACACGGCCGTGCCGTCGGACTCCGCCCGTAAGCGCTCCGTGAGCGTTCGCAACTCTTCGTCCATGCGACGAGGTTAGGGGGATCACACCGGGGACGGGAGCCACCTCACAAATCCAGGGGCTGGCGCGCTCGTTACCCGCGGGTTAAGCTCAGACGAGCGAGTTACCCACTCGCACCCTCCTCACGGCGGTCTGGTGACGCGGCCGCAGTGAGTCGCTGTCGGTTCGGTACCCCGTGTACCGCAGTACGGCTCGGCCCCGGGACAGGGCCGGTCGGATCCACCGCCGCTCGCCGGCGGTCCGGGCGTGTGCGCTCGCAGCCCGGCCAACACCCGCATCCAGCACGCCCCCTGGTGCGCCGCTCGGCGCACCG
>NZ_JAHWGT010001580.1 GCF_020873895.1 Streptomyces sp. DH12
GGTGGTCACCGTCCATCTGAAGGGGCAGTGGCACCTTCGAATGCAAGGTGAAGCGTGTCAGATCGTGCCGCGTCACGGCGTGCTTGCCGCGGGGGCCCCGCTCCGGGGACGAAGTGAGCAACTGCGTGCCATACCGGGCAACCGCGGGGGTGGACATCCGGGTGAGACCGAAGAGATCGAGTCCCGTGTCGAAAGACGCCCGGGGCGAGGCGTAGATGGGGCGGTTGCCGAGGAACGTCCACGGCGAGGTGTTCGAGACTATGGACAGCACCAGGTCCTCGACCGGCTCCTCGTCCACGAGGTCCAGCGTGATCATCCCGTTGCGGCGGTGCGGGTCGCCCAGCAGCTGACGCACCACCTGGCGCATGTAGAGGGCGTGCGTCGACCTCCGGCCCCG
>NZ_JAHWGT010001581.1 GCF_020873895.1 Streptomyces sp. DH12
GGCGAGCGCGACGGCACCGGTCACCATGTCCTTGCTGTGCTGGCCGCCCAGGAACTCGGCACCGCCCGTGGAGATCTGCACGATGCCGTCGCTCTCCGCCTCGGCGAAGCCGCGCAGAGCCGCGTGCAGGGTCTGGGACGAGGTGACGTTGATGGCCGGGTAGGCGAACTTGCCTGCCTTCGCCCGGTCGAGCATCTCGTTGTAGACCTCGGGAGTTGCGATGGGCATCTGTCCGCTCCTTAAGAGTGCGGTGTGGGGTGCTGCGTACTGTCGGCCCTGACCTGGAACCTTGGATGCGACGTCATTGTCGGTCACATCCTTCCAGACTCGGCCGGAACGTCCATCCCGCCGTCCGCCCTGTGGTCGGCGGGGCCGGTCAGTCCAGGCCGAGCTCGTC
>NZ_JAHWGT010001582.1 GCF_020873895.1 Streptomyces sp. DH12
GCCGTGCTACTGTCGATCTCTGTTGTAGTCGTGCGGTCATCGACCCGCGGGGTCGGAGGGACCGGCACCGCGCCGGCACCGGCGCCTGCTGCGCAGCAAGATCTCACACGGATCACACGGAGAGGTGCACACTCCCGTCGCTGCTTCTCATGGGTCGTGCCCTCACCGGGCGGTACCGCCTCCGCGGCCCCATTCACCCAGGCTCGTTCTTGCAATTCCCCGCGTCCCACTGCGGCGGACATTCCTTGAGACGCGCCACATCAAGGAAGGTTCTCCGTGACACAGGCACGTGCGAACGATCGATCCGCCCGCACCCACTCCGCCGGCAAGGGCGCCCCGAAGGGCGGCCGCCGCTTCGGCGCCGCGGGCGGCCGCGGCGGTGCGCCCCGACAGGGGC
>NZ_JAHWGT010001583.1 GCF_020873895.1 Streptomyces sp. DH12
CACGCACAGGCGTTGTACGCCTTCCACGCCGCCGCCGACGCATCCGTGAGCGGCCCGCCGAGCCACACCAGCGCCGCCGCGGTCAGCAGGACCAGCGTGCCGCCGCAGATCAGGGCCGGGCGGTGCAGCCGGGCCAGCCAGCGCCACTGGCGGGGGGCGCGGGCGGCGGCGGGGGCGGCCGGGGTGGTGAGGGCGGCGGTCATGCGGCGGCCTCCGTGGTCTCGGGCGCGGGTGCCAGGGCGGGGGCCGTGGGGCGGCGCCGGTAGGAGAGGACGAGGTCCTCCAGGGACGGCTCCCCGGTGCGCCAGACGGCGGGCAGCGGGCCGGCCGGGCGGATCAGGGCGCCGAGCGGGCGGCCGGTGGTGCGGGACTCGACGACGTCGTGCGGGGCGAGGTC
>NZ_JAHWGT010001584.1 GCF_020873895.1 Streptomyces sp. DH12
GTACACCGCCGCGAACACCAGCCCGATCGGGATGATCAGCCATGGCTTCGTCGCCAGATTCCAGTTGATGACGTAGTCGATCAGCCCCGCCGAGAAGCTGAACCCGTCGTGCACCCCCAGCCCCCACGTCACCGCCATCGACACCCCCGTCAGCACCGCGTGCAGCGCGTACAGCAGCGGCGCGACGAACAGGAACGAGTACTCGATCGGCTCCGTGATGCCCGTGACGAACGACGTCAGCGCCACCGACAGCATCAGACCGCCGATCTCCTTGCGCCGGTCCGGCCGCGCGCAGTGCGTGATCGCCAGGGCCGCCGCCGGCAGCGCGAACATCATGATCGGGAAGAACCCCGACAGGAACTGCCCCGCGTCCGGGTCGCCCGCCAGGAACATGTTG
>NZ_JAHWGT010001585.1 GCF_020873895.1 Streptomyces sp. DH12
TGTCGCGGGTGCGGGTGAGGGACTCGACGACGTAGGCGCGGGCGCGGTCCGGGACCGGGGAGGGGAGGTCGAGGAGGAAGGTGCGCGAGCGGGTGTGGTGCAGTCCGGCCGCGGTGAGCAGGGCGGGCCAGTCCTCCACCTGGGCCACCAAGCCGGGCAGTTCCTCGCGCATGCGGGTGAACCGCTCCTCCTCCACGGCGTCGATGCGGGCGTGCAGGCCGGGGCGGCCGAAGCCGATGTCGCGGGGCAGGAAGCGGGCGGGCAGTCCGCCCTCCATCACGGCGAGCGTGCCGCCGGGCGCGAGGCGTTCGACGCAGGCCGCGAGGGCGGCGCCCTGGTCGCCGAGGTGGTGGATGCTGCGGCTGGCCCACAGCAGATCGGCCGGGTAGTCCAGTTC
>NZ_JAHWGT010001586.1 GCF_020873895.1 Streptomyces sp. DH12
GTGTACGGCATCGGCGCCGACGCGTTCAGCTCCGAGGCCGTCGGCGACCTGCTCCAGGCCAAGGGCCGCGGCCGCAACATGCCCAGCCCCGTCCTCATCGGCTCCCCGAACACCCTGCACGGCCTCGTCACCGACTTCTCGGAGATGGCCTGGGAGCTGGTCGACGCGTTCTGGCCGGGCGCGCTGACGCTGGTCGCCCGCCACCAGCCGTCGCTCCAGTGGGACCTCGGCGACACCCGCGGCACCGTCGCCGTGCGCATGCCGCTGCACCCGGTCGCCATCGAACTGCTCACCGAGGTCGGCCCGATGGCCGTCTCCTCCGCCAACCTCACCGGACACCCGGCGCCGGAGGACTGCGACGCCGCCCAGGAGATGCTCGGCGACTCCGTCTCCGTCT
>NZ_JAHWGT010000160.1 GCF_020873895.1 Streptomyces sp. DH12
GTATCGCCGAGTCCCGTTCGGGCGGCTTCGGCCTCGGCGATACGTTGTGCCGAGTGCAGGTCCATGGTCATCCTCACCAGTGGGTGTCGGGGGCGGGCTTCAGGGTGTTGTCCTTCCAGTTCGAGTACGCCTGGTTGTAGGGCTTCTCGCCGGTCCCGAACTCCTCCTTGGTCAAGCTTGTCAGGTCGCTTTTTCCCAGGGCCTTGTCCATGACGTCCATCCCCATGCCGGTCCAGGCGATGCCGAGACCCGCCTGGTAGGACTTGTACGCCTTGTCCGCTGCGGCCCCGGCGGCCGCCGGGAAGGCCGCTTTGTTCGCCTGCAGCATCTTGGCCATGCCAGCCATCTCCTTGTCGCCGAGATGAAGCACCGTCGACAACGGGCTGACCCGCATCGGTCCCTTCGTGACCAGCCCGACGTTCTGAGAGATGGACTTGCGAATCGCGTTGCGTGCCACTCCGAGGGCCTGCCGACCCGGCCCTGGCGGCATCTTGGTCATCATCCGCCCTGTATCGTCCAGGACGCTCTTGACCCCCCTGAGGCCGCTCTTCAGACCGGCGGTCCGGGCGGCTTGAGCGGCGTTCACGGTGGCCTTGGCGCCGCTGGCAAGTTTCGCAGCGGCCCCGAGACCACCCACGACGAGCAATCCTCCTACGACGTCGAAGATGACGTCCGTCCAGGTGGCGTCCCCGGATGCCACCAGGAGGAGTCTGAGCCCGATCGTGAGTACCGCGATGCCCAGGACCACCCAGCCCAGAACGGGGATGGCGAGGGCCAGGAAGCCCGCCGCTGTCGCGACCCAGCCCAGGACATCGATGAAGGCCTTGATCAGGTCCGCGTTGTCGTGGACCCAGCCCTTCACGTTGTCCCACGT
>NZ_JAHWGT010001587.1 GCF_020873895.1 Streptomyces sp. DH12
CGACCGTGCGCGGAGTCGCGATCTTGATGGCCTGGATCTCGGTGTGCGCGCCCCGGTTGCCGACGGTGTCCATCATCCAGGCGGTCTTCAGCACCAGCAGCCGCAGCTGCTCGACCGCGACCCGAGCGTCCGCGATCCAGTTCTGCACCACGCCCTGCTGGGCGAGCGCCTTGCCGAAGGCGTCCCGGGACACCGCCCGGCGGCACATCAGCTCGATCGCCCGCTCGGCCATGCCGATCAGCCGCATGCAGTGGTGGATCCGGCCCGGACCGAGCCGCGCCTGGGCGATGGCGAACCCGCCGCCCTCCTCGCCGATGAGGTTCGACACCGGCACCCGCGCCTCGTCGAAGATCACCTCGGCGTGGCCGCCGTGGTAGTGGTCCTCGTAGCCGAAGAC
>NZ_JAHWGT010001588.1 GCF_020873895.1 Streptomyces sp. DH12
CCACCAGCACAGCAAGGAGCACGCCGGTGACCACCACCGCACAGCATGGCCCGCCCTGCAGCGCGGCCACCTGCCACCGCGGCCTCCGCGACCACGAACTCGACAACCGCCAGACGATCTGCAGCCCGTGCGTCCACGTCCTCGCCGTCTGGCTGCAGGCCGAGCTGCCCCGGCAGATCATCGTGCTCGAGGGCTCCCGCCAGCGGGAGAACACCGGCGCCTCCTCCGGCGGCCGCACCGTCTACCGCACCGCGCCCCTGCCCGGCCGCGACGACGTCCTCAACCTCCTCGGTCCCGCCGCCTGGTCCGACGGCATACGCGACCCGTACGGCCAGGCCCACACCTACCAGCACGGGCCACTGCCGATCGCCTGCGACCTCGTCCACTGGGTGCGCCA
>NZ_JAHWGT010001589.1 GCF_020873895.1 Streptomyces sp. DH12
TCCGCCCCCGCGGCCATGCCGAGCACCGGCGGGGTCACCAGGGTGCCCACGGGCAGCAACTGGTCGCCGTTGCGGCACTCCTGGCCGCGGGGGCGGATGTCCTGGCCGTGCGAGACGGTGTGCGGCGCCCGGGTGGCGGCGGTGGCGTGCAGCCGGCCCTTGTCGTCCGTACGGCCGTGCTCGCTGCGGAGCACGGCGGTGGTGTCCGGCGGGATACGCGCGCCGGTGGCGATCCGCACGGCCTCCCCGTCGGTCAGCGGCGCGTGCGCGGTGTGCCCGGCGAGGACGCCCTCCTCCCGTACGTCCCAGGGGCCGGGGCCGGAGACCGCCCAGCCGTCCATCGCGGAGGTGTCGAACGACGGCAGGTCGGTCAGCGCGACCAGCGGCGCGACCAGGG
>NZ_JAHWGT010001590.1 GCF_020873895.1 Streptomyces sp. DH12
GCACGCCGATGATGCGGTGCAGCCGGTCCGTGGCGTCCGCGGCCGCCGCGCGCAGGTCGGCCGCCGCCGCCCGGTGCCGTTCGGGCAGGTCCGGCGCCACCTGGAGGACGCCCGCCCGCAGCGCGAGCAGGCTCAGCTCGTGGCCGAGGGAGTCGTGCATGTCCTGCGCGATGCGCGCCCGCTCGCGCAGCCGCGCCCGCTCCTCGGCGAACCGCTGCTTCTCCTCCAGTCGGGCCGCCCGCAGCCAGCCGGCGGCGGTCAGCTCACGGCTCTGCCGCCAGTAGCGCCCGCCCCGCCAGGGCAGGACACCCCCGAAGCGGAGGGCGCCGGTCATCACCAGCCACGGCGGGACCGGATCGCCGCCGCCCAGCGCGATCCGCCCGGTGCCGACGGCGGC
>NZ_JAHWGT010001591.1 GCF_020873895.1 Streptomyces sp. DH12
GGTACGCGTCCGGGACGTCCCCGTCGTCGAACCGGCCGTCGGCGGCGAACTCCCGTATCTTGTCCCGCAGTTCACCCGTCGTGGTGGCGCCGACGACGAGGCGGGTGCGGCGGTGGCTGCGGCCCTCGCGCAGGGTGTGCACGACATCCGGCAGGGACAGCGGCTCCACCGCGCCGGCGAGGGCGCCGGCCAGCTCGCGCAGGGCGGTCTCCGTGTGCGCGGACAGCACCGCCCGCCTCACCGACGTCGCCTTCCACCGGCCCGTGGAGGTCACCGGCGCCGTCACCCTGAGCGCCGCCGTCGCCGACGGCGCCGTCACCGTGGCCTCCGACGTCCCGCACACCGAGGCCCGCGTCTTGGTCACCGGCTCTGAAGCGGCCGGCCGGATCGATCTCGC
>NZ_JAHWGT010001592.1 GCF_020873895.1 Streptomyces sp. DH12
GATCGAACACGGCCAGCGGACGCCGGGTGCGGTCGGTGGGCTCGGTGCGGCGGGTCACCCCCACACCCTAGACAGCGCGCGCAGGAATCCTGGCGGCCCCCGGGTGTTGAACCCGGTATGAGTTCCGTGATCGCCGCGACCCGCTTCTCCGTCCTCGACCGCTCACGGGTGCGCGAAGGGCACACCGCCCCCGAGGCCCTGCGGGACACGGTGGATCTCGCGCGGGAGGCGGAGCGGCTCGGGTACCACCGGTTCTGGGTGGCCGAGCACCACGGCGTGCCCGGGGTGGCCGGTTCGGCGCCGACCGTGCTGGCGGCGGCGGTCGCCGGGGCGACCCGCACCATCCGCGTCGGCACCGGCGGGGTGATGCTGCCCAACCACCGTCCGCTGGTGGTG
>NZ_JAHWGT010001593.1 GCF_020873895.1 Streptomyces sp. DH12
GAGCTGGGGTCCGGATATGTCCATGGCGGCTACGAGTGTGGCACGTGCTCCGTTAAGGGATCCGTGAAGGGGGCCTGTGAATGTGCGGAAGGTTACAGGCCCGGGATCCGGCCGTTGCGGAACAGGTCGAGGAAGATCTGGTGGTCCCGGCGGGCCCGCGCCCCGTAGTCGTGGGCGAAGTCCACCAGCAGCGGCACCAGCGCGTCCTCGTCGGCCGCGATCGCCGCGTCGATGGCCCGCTCCGTGGAGAACGGCACCAGCGACTCGCCGGAGGTGTCGTCCGCCGCCGCGTGCATCGCCGCCGTCGCCCGGCCCAGGTCGGCGACCACCAGCGCCATCTCATCCGGGTCGTCGAGGTCGCTCCAGTCCAGGTCCACCGCGTACGGCGAGACCTCG
>NZ_JAHWGT010001594.1 GCF_020873895.1 Streptomyces sp. DH12
TGTCATGACGCACACCGTCGTGGCCGTGGGCCGCGGCGCCTCGTTCAGAGAGATCGTCGAGCTCATGCAGCAGTGGAGGATCAGTGCCTTGCCCGTGCTGGAGGGCGAAGGGCGTGTCGTCGGTGTCGTGTCGGAGGCAGATCTGCTGCCCAAAGAAGAATTCCGCGACAGCGACCCTGACCGCTTCACGCAGTTGAGGCGGCTGCCCGACCTGGCCAAAGCGGGCGCACTGACCGCGGGCGAACTGATGAGTACACCGGCCGTCACCGTCCACGCCGACGCCACACTGGCGGAAGCCGCCCGGGTCATGGCACAGCGGCGGGTCAAGCGACTGCCCGTCACCACCGCCGAGGGGCTTCTCGAAGGCGTGGTCAGTCGCTCCGATCTCCTGAAGGT
>NZ_JAHWGT010001595.1 GCF_020873895.1 Streptomyces sp. DH12
TCATGGAGGAGGTCTCCGGCGGGCGCATGCACTACATGTTCAACCGCGTCGGCGGCCTCAAGGAGGACCTCCCGGCCGGCTGGTCCACGCGCGCGCGTGCCGCGGTCGCCGAGGTCCGCTCGCGCATGGACCGCTTCGACGACCTGGTGCTCGGCAACGAGATCTTCCGCGGCCGCACCCGGGGCGTCGGCGTGCTGCCGGCGGAGGCGGTGCACGCGTACGGGGTGAGCGGGCCGATCGGGCGCGCCTCCGGCGTCGACTTCGACCTGCGCCGCGACGAGCCGTACCTGGCCTACGGCGAGCTGGGCGACCTCCTGAGGGTGGTCACCCGTGAGGAGGGCGACTGCCTGGCCCGCTTCGAGTGCCTGCTGGAACAGACGCACAACTCCCTGGACC
>NZ_JAHWGT010000161.1 GCF_020873895.1 Streptomyces sp. DH12
GTAGTTCAGCAGGTGCGGGTCCATGTGCATCTCTGTGCCGATGCCGTGGCCGCCGTAGTCCTCGATGATCCCGTACTTGCCGCCGCCGGGCTTCGGCTGGCGGCGGATGTACGTCTCGATCGCGCGGGAGATGTCGACCAGCCGGTTGCCCTGCTTCATGGCCGCGATGCCGGCCCACATCGACTCCTCGGTGACCCGGGAGAGCTCGACCAGCTCCGGGGAGTGACCCGAGCCGACGAAGGCGGTGTAGGCGGCGTCGCCGTGCCAGCCGTCGATGATGGCGCCGCAGTCGATGGAGATGATGTCCCCGTCCTTGAGGATCACGTCGTCGGACGGGATGCCGTGGACCACGACCTCGTTCACCGAGGTGCAGATGGTGGCGGGGAAGCCGCCGTAGCCGAGGAAGTTCGGCTTGGCGCCGTGCTCGGCGAGCACCTTGCGGGCGACCTGGTCCAGATCCTTGGTGGACGCCCCGGGCACCGCGGCCTCACGGGTGGCCGCGTGGATGGCGGCGACGACCAGCCCCGCCTCGCGCATCTTGGCGATCTGCTCAGGGCTCTTGATCTGCACCATGGGGACGACGGCCTTTCTGGACCAGTGGAGGAGTGCGAACGCTTCCAACGATACGGGCGCGAGCCGCCCGGGTGCCGCGCGGGCGGCGGCACGGACCCCGCCCACGCCACAGCCGCGGTCCCTCGGGGGGAACCGCGGCTGTGCGGGCGGCGGGACGGACTACTGGCCGCTCTTCAGCGCCTCCAGCGCCCGGCCGGTGACCTCGTCGACGGGACCCGTCGCGGAGATGGTCACCACCAGGCCCTGGGCCCGGTAGTAGCCGATGATCGGCTCGGTCTGCGTGTGGTAGACCTCCAGGC
>NZ_JAHWGT010001596.1 GCF_020873895.1 Streptomyces sp. DH12
CTGCGGCGTCCGCGCGCGCACGGCGACCGGCGCGACCGGCCCCGCGCCCGCCCGCCGTCGAAGAGCCGGGCCGCGGCGCCGCCGCCACGCCCGTCCCCTTCGTGTCCGAGTCGTCGTCATTGCACTCCGTCTCCCGTCACTCGCCCGTGAGCGAGCCGAAGTCGGTGCCGGAGCCGAGGATCAGGCCGGCTCCGAGGAGGATCATCGTGGCCGGGACCATGAAGGTGGTGATCATCAAGGTGGCCTTGGGGACCGCGCGGGCCGCCTTGCGGCGGGCGTTCTGCGCGTCCGTGCGGCGCATGTCCTTGGCGAGCGCCACCAGCGTGTCCACGATCGGCGCGCCCAGCTCCTCGCCCTGCTGGAGGGCGGTGACGAACATGGCGACCTGCTCGGAGT
>NZ_JAHWGT010001597.1 GCF_020873895.1 Streptomyces sp. DH12
GGACGCCTTCCACTCCCTGTGGGACGCCCTCCACGACGGCCGGCTGCGCCGGGGCGAGAGCGCGGCGCTCCTGGCCTCGCTGTCCTCCCGGACGCCCGGCCGTGCCACGCTGACGGCCCTGCTGGACTCGCTCGCCGAACGCAGACCCCCTGCGGGCGAGCCGTTCACCGGCGCCGTGAACATCGTCGGCACCGGCGGCGGGCCGCCCACGCTCAATCTCTCCACCGCCGCGGCCTTCGTCGCCGCCGCGGCGGGCACCCCGGTGGTCAAGAGCGGCTCGCGCGCCCACACCTCCCGGCTGGGCTCCGTCGACCTGCTGCGGCGGCTCGGCGTCGTCCCGACCTCGTCCCACGAGGAGACGCACGAGACGCTCGCACGCTTAGGCCTGGCGTTCAC
>NZ_JAHWGT010001598.1 GCF_020873895.1 Streptomyces sp. DH12
CGTAGTACTCCTCCAGGATCTCCGGGGCCGTCTCGGCGATCATCACCTTGTGGACCGTGTGGCCCTTGATGTCCATGCCGAGGATGTCCGTCGCGCGGGCGACGGCCTCGTCCGGGGTGGCGGCGAGCTTCACGCCACCGGCCTTGCCGCGGCCGCCGACCTTCACCTGGGCCTTGACGACGGACTTGCCACCGAGACGCTCAGTGGCTGCGCGGGCCGCCTCAGGCGTGTCGATGACTTCACCGGCCAGCACCGGTACATCGTGCTTGGCGAAGAGGTCCCTCGCCTGGTACTCGAACAGGTCCACGCGCTTCCGTCCCTATCAGTGATCTCGCGGTTCGTTGGATGCGTGGGCGTGCCGCGAAGGGCAACGTGACGTCCGCTCTGTCACAAGGG
>NZ_JAHWGT010001599.1 GCF_020873895.1 Streptomyces sp. DH12
GCGTGGACTTCCACGAGCGCTACACCTCCGGCCGGCTGATCTCCCGCTCCACCACCGACGTCGAGTCGCTGCGGGAGCTGCTGGAGGAGGGCCTGCAGGAACTGGTGATGACGATCCTGTCCGCCGTGTACATCTCGGTGCTGCTGCTCTGGCTGGACCTGGGCCTCGGCGCGGTGGCGGTGGCGTCGTTCGTGCCGCTGTACCTGCTGGTGCGCTCCTACCAGCGGCGGGCGCAGCGGGTGTACCGGAAGCGGTCGACGGCGATCGCCGCGGTGATCGTGAAGTTCGTCGAGACGATGAACGGCATCCGCCCGGTGCGCGCCTTCCGCCGCGAGCGGGCCAACGACGCGGACTTCGCGGTGCTGAACCGGCGGCACGAGAAGACCAACGGCGACG
>NZ_JAHWGT010001600.1 GCF_020873895.1 Streptomyces sp. DH12
CTCGCCCACGCCCCGGGCCGTCGCTCCGCCTACCCGCCCCGGTCCTCTCCATGCGGGGTGCCTCCGGGGCGCACGTCCCACCTATGGGGGGACGTGCGATGATCTGGAGGGTCACGTCGTGCTTTCCGGTCTCCCGTCACAGTCCGGCCGGGCACTCGGAACCGTGGGAACCGCGACCGGTTCCTCGAGCGGCGGTCGGGGAGGAGGGGACATGGGGACGGCGGCCGGAGGGCCACGACCCGGCGGGGAGACGCCCGGCGTGATCGGCGACATGCTCACCCCGATCGGCACCGGCGCCTACGTGGTGGACGGACGCGGCGTGATCCTCGCCGTCAACGCCGTCGCCGAGCGGCTGCTGGGCCGGCCGGCGGCCGGACTCGTCGGCGCCGACGCGCA
>NZ_JAHWGT010001601.1 GCF_020873895.1 Streptomyces sp. DH12
CGCCTCGTTCGCGCGGCCGGGGTCGACCACCTCCAGCGGGTCGTCCTGCTCCGGCCGCACCTCCGTCTGCTGCTCGGCCGCGTCGACCTCCGGCGCCTCGACGTCGTACTCCAGGCCCTCCTGCACGTCCTCGTCCTCCTCGAACGTCTCGGGGTCGGTCGGATCTACGGCCATCGCTGGGCTCCCTTCCTGGTCACGCCCCTGAGGCATGCAGGGGCCACGTACGGGTGCCCTCGGTACGAGCCTAGGAGACACCCGATTTCGGCGCCATGCGATCCACGGACGGAGCGTGACGCGGACGCGCGCCCGGCGCCAGGGATGTAAGGCAGGAGGGAGGGAGCGCGACGGCGGCGCACGGGGGCGTGCGGCATTCTTGTGATGCCGAACACGTGAACC
>NZ_JAHWGT010001602.1 GCF_020873895.1 Streptomyces sp. DH12
CGCGCGGTGTCACGCTGCGCCTGGAGGGCGACGCCAACGACTACGTCGGCAAGGGCCTGTCCGGCGGCCGGATCGTCGTCCGCCCGGACCGCGGCGCCGACCACCTCGCCGAGTACAGCGTCATCGCGGGCAACACCCTCGCCTACGGCGCCACCGGCGGCGAGATGTTCCTGCGCGGCAAGGTCGGCGAGCGGTTCTGCGTCCGCAACTCCGGCGCGCTGGTCGTCTCCGAGGGCGTGGGCGACCACGGCTGCGAGTACATGACCGGCGGTCACGCGGTCGTCCTCGGCGAGACCGGGCGCAACTTCGCGGCCGGCATGTCCGGCGGCGTCGCGTACGTCATCGACCTGGACCGGGACAACGTGAACGCCGGCAACCTCGGCTCCGTCGAGGCG
>NZ_JAHWGT010001603.1 GCF_020873895.1 Streptomyces sp. DH12
CGTTCAGCCGCTGCCGCCCGGCTCGACGTTCAAGCTGGTGGTGGCGGCCGCCGCGCTGGAGGACGGGCTGTACTCCTCGGTGGACGAGCGGACCGACAGCCCCGACCCCTACCCGCTGCCGGGTTCGTCGAAGGACCTCACCAACGAGAACCCGTCCGCGCCGTGCGAGAACGCCTCGATCCGGGTGGCGCTCCAGTACTCCTGCAACAACGTCTTCGGCAAGATGGCCGTCGACCTGGGGCAGGACAAGGTGCGTGACATGGCGGAGGAGTTCGGCTTCAACGACGACGAGCAGGACGTCCCGGTGCGCGCCTACGCCAGTGTGTACCCCTCGGACATGGACCCGGCGCAGACCGCGCTGAGCGGCATCGGCCAGTTCGACGTGACGGCGACGC
>NZ_JAHWGT010001604.1 GCF_020873895.1 Streptomyces sp. DH12
GGGCTGGGGCAAGGGCCCCCTGACCGCGATCCTCGTCGTGGTGGCCCTCGTCGCGGCCTTCTTCCTGGTCTACGCGATCATCCTGCTGCTCTGACGGCCCCCGCCACCCCGGCCACCGGCCTCACAGGCCGGCGGCGGGGCCCGGTGCGGCCTGACCTCTGTCTTGTCCGGCTATTCCTGCGTATGGCGGACGCACTCCGTGACCACGTCCCGGAGGCTTTCCGTGCGTTCCAGGAGGGCGCGCTGGATCATCGCGCCGTTGCCGTCGCGGAGCAGGCGTGCGCAGCCCTCGCGGGCGCGGTCCAGGTCGCCGTGGTCGACGAGGGCGTCCGCGATGTGGTCGAGGAGGGCGCGGACGACCGCCTCGGCGGGCATCCTCCGCATCGTCTCCGGGT
>NZ_JAHWGT010001605.1 GCF_020873895.1 Streptomyces sp. DH12
CTGGTTCGACCGGTCCCTGACCGTCACCAAGGATGAAGACCTCTTCACAAAGGACGACACCGCCGCTTCCTGAGCCCTCATCCCTGGTGATCGAATGGCCGGTATGCGGCCCGAGCATTGTGTGACGCGGAATCACATGGACGTCTCCGCCCAGGGCGTGCTGCCGACCGGGGCGCGGCCCGTTCCGTTCCGGACGCTGATGCGCGGGTCGCTGGTGCCGGCCGTCCTCTGGGCCGGTGTCGTGGGTCTCGTGTCCCTCGTCGTCGGCCCGGGCGCAGGAGCGGTCGTCTGCGGGATCTTCGGACTGTTCTTCGCCGTCGGGTTCGCCCGGCGCCGCCGGAAGCAGCACTCCATCCGGTGCAGCGCCTACGGTGCGCTCGCCGGGGTGTTCAAGG
>NZ_JAHWGT010000162.1 GCF_020873895.1 Streptomyces sp. DH12
GTAGTTGGGGGTGAGATAGGCGGAGGCGACGACGGTCCCGTCGTCCTCGACGACGTACACCCGCTTCGCGGGGCTCATCCACAGGGCCCGGGCATCCTCCTCGGAGGTGCCCGGGTCCCAGGTGTAGGTCTCGCCCGCCGCGACGATGCGGTGCCAGAACGGCCAGATGCGCGGCCAGTCGTCGGGGCGCGCTTCCCTGATCAGCATGGATGCAAGTCTGGCACGCCCGGGTGGTGCGGGGTGACGTGTGTCAGTCGACGCTGGGGAGGATGTGCGGCTCCGCGAGGTCCTCCTCGTACCCGGCGAGGCGGATGGGGGCCGAGCGGGCCCACACGTCGAGGATTCCCAGCTCCCCCGGCCGCCGGCCGGAACGCTCCGTGCGTTCGTCGGGGCGCTGTTCGAGTTTCGTCTGCTCCGGTGTCACCGCGCACTCCTTATGTGTCGGTCACCCTCGGGACGTACCGCGTCGGCCCCGTGGCCGGCGTCCGACGCCCGAGCGGGTCTGTGTCCCATGCTGTTCGGACGCGGTGGCGCCGGTCGTTCGAGGAGAGAGCAGGCCGTGGTGGACCGGCAGTCCCATGACGGATCGTGGGTGCGGGTAGGACCCTTGCTGCTATCCGTCCGCCTCAGATTAACCAAATGAGCGGCCCCCTGCTCGATGGGGCTGCAAACTGGCTGTAACAATCACATGACGGATCGCCCATCATCAGGCGCTATGTACGGGCATGTCGTGACAGAATGCGCACCGTAGCTCACTCGATCGGAGTACGCGCGTCCCGATGTACCGGACAAGTCCGGACGGCCGGGGCGCGGTTCGCGCACCCCGGCCGTCCTCGGGTGTCACCAGCGGCCGGGCGCGTAGTCCTTCAGG
>NZ_JAHWGT010001606.1 GCF_020873895.1 Streptomyces sp. DH12
CGCGCTCCCAATGCCAGGGATCCACAGAGGACGCGGGCACCGCTGAGTGGGATGGCGGCGCCAAGGCGGAGAAGCGCTCCGCCAAGTCCTCGATCCAATTACGCCACTGGAGCAGGGCCGCGACGGCCATCGGGGCGGTCGTGTCCGCCGTCGTCACGGAGTGGCGGGCGCAGCACCATACGTCGACGATCCCGCCGTCGGTGTCGCCCTCACCCACCGACCAGTTCCAACCGCAGGCCCCACCGGCCGTACCGGTTCACCAGGAACTCGGTGACGGGGTCCAGCGAGCGCCACCAGTGCTCTTCGACGGCCTCAGGGCTGGGCAGCAAGGGTGCGACAAGACCGGCCAATGCCTCCGCCGCATCCTCGTCCAGCTCGAACGGATGTCGCAACGG
>NZ_JAHWGT010001607.1 GCF_020873895.1 Streptomyces sp. DH12
GGAGGAGACCGGGCGCGGCGGCCCCAGCGAGAACGTCGTCGCGGGCATCACCGCGGTCACCCAGCACAGCCTGGCGATCGGGCAGAGCCACGTCCAGGCCAGCGAGGTGCTGCGCAGCCTCGCCCAGATGGAGAGCGGCGTGGCGGTGGCCGACGGCCGGACCGCGGCCGACGGACCCGCGGGCTTCGTCCCGGCGAACGGGAACGGGAACGGCCACGCGTACGCGCTCGCCAACGGCAACGGGTACCCGGCCGGCGCGAACGGCAACGGGTACGCCCTGGCGAACGGGAACGGGAACGGCCACGCGTACGCGCTCGCCAACGGAAACGGGTACCCGGCCGGCGCGAACGGCAACGGGTACGCCCTGGCGGGCGGGAACGGGCATGCCGCGTACG
>NZ_JAHWGT010001608.1 GCF_020873895.1 Streptomyces sp. DH12
GGACAGCACCACCGCGGCCAGCAGGACCACGACGGCCAGGTCGCCGTAGCCGCCCGCGTAGTAGTTGGCGTACTGCTGCACCAGGCCCACGGTGAGCGCGGACAGCGCGACGCTGGTGATCGAGACGAGTCCGCCGATGATCACCACGACGAACGCGAACACCAGCATCGACGTCCCCTGATGCGGGGAGAGGGAGCCGAAGTAGAGGCCGCCGAGCACGCCGGCCAGGCCCGCGAGGGCGCCGCCGAGCGCGAAGACCAGGGTGAAGGCACGGGTGACGTCGATGCCGAGTGCCGTGACCATCGCCCGGTCCTCGACCCCGGCGCGGACGATCAGCCCGTAGCGGGTGCGGGACAGGAAGAGGTGGATGCCGGCGAGCACCAGCAGCGCCACCG
>NZ_JAHWGT010001609.1 GCF_020873895.1 Streptomyces sp. DH12
GCTTCTAATAGCTGAATATGAGTTTAAGCACGGCAAAGAATTTGCTCCTGTGAAACCTCGCAAAAACAAAGCGTTAGCTCCTAAGGATGTTATCTGTCCTAAGTGTGGTGCTCCACATACCTATCTTTACGATAATAACGGAGGCCGAGGACAATATCTTTGCAAAGTCTGTGATACCACATTCAATCCTAAAAATTACTATCAGAAATCCATAGTGTTAAGATGTCCTCACTGCAGTAAAACACTTGAAAGAATCAAGGCGCGTAAGGATTTCTACGTTTATAAGTGTAAGAATGATAATTGCTCTTTTTACCAAAATAATCTTAAATCAATGACAAAATCTGAAAAACAAGATTTTAAGAAGAATCCTGGTAAGTTCAAAGTTAGATACATAT
>NZ_JAHWGT010001610.1 GCF_020873895.1 Streptomyces sp. DH12
TCCCTTGACGCCCTTGAGGGCTCTGAACCCCTTCAGAGCTCCCAGGCCGGGAAGCACTCCCAACGCGTCGGCGCCCAGCTTCAACCAGTCCACCTTCCCGCCGCGCACCGTCATGTCGTACGCGTGACCGGCAAGGGCCGCCGCGCTCGCCACCACGGCCAGGGTCGCGAAGATGGGCACCAGGAACTGGAGCGGCGGAACGAACGCGCAAATGACCGCAAGGACGGACAGAACTGCCGAGATGTTTGACAGCATGTCGGCCCAGTCCGCCAGGAAGTTCATGAAACCGCCGGGATCCCGGACCGCATCGTGATGCACGACGTTCCTGATATGACGAGCGGCCTTGTCCCCGGCGTCGTCATAGATCTCCCTGGCGTCCTTCACCGCCTTGCGGG
>NZ_JAHWGT010001611.1 GCF_020873895.1 Streptomyces sp. DH12
CGTCACCCTCTACGAAGCCCGCCCCTACCTCGGCGGACGCGTCGGAGGCTGGCCCGTCGACCTGGCCGACGGCTCGCCCGCGACGATGAGCCGCGGCTTCCACGCCTTCTTCCGGCAGTACTACAACCTGCGCGGCCTGCTCCGGCGCACCGACCCCGCCCTGGAACGCCTCACCCCGCTGCCCGACTACCCGCTGCGGCACCGCGACGGCATGCACGACAGCTTCCGGCACGTGCCCCGCACCCCGCCGTGGAGCGCGCTCGGCTTCGCCGCGCTCAGCCCGTCCTTCCCGCTGCGCGACCTGCCCCGGATGAACGCGGCGGCCGCCCTGCCGCTGCTCGACGTCCGCGTGCCCGAGATCTACGAACGCCTCGACGCGGTCAGCGCGCACGACT
>NZ_JAHWGT010001612.1 GCF_020873895.1 Streptomyces sp. DH12
ACCCTGCTCGGCCTGGCCGTCCCCGAGGACCTGCCCTCGCTGATGTCCGTGGTGGAGGCCGACCACATGACCATCGGCGACCGCGAGCTGGAGTTCCGGGTGCTCCAGCCCGCCGGACCTCCCCGGTGGCTGCGCCTGCGCGGCCGGCTGGAGCACGGCGGCGAGGGGCGCCCGGCCCACCTCGTCGGCACCGTCGCCGACGCCTCCTCGCTGCGCGCCGACGTCACCGACGAGGCCCGGGTGCAGCGCCTCGCCGCCGCCCTGTCCACCGCCGTCACCGTGCGGGACGTCGGCAAGGCCGTGGTCGCGGCGCTGCGCCGCCCGCTGCGGGCCGACCGGATCGCGCTCGCCGAGCTGGAGAGCGACCGGCTCGGGCGGGTCGAGGACGGTGACGC
>NZ_JAHWGT010001613.1 GCF_020873895.1 Streptomyces sp. DH12
GCTTGAAGGCGAGCGCGTCGAACAGCGACTCGTTGTCGTGCGCGTCGGCGTAGGCGAGGGCGTCGCCGGGGGCGGCCGCGTAGCCGGCGGGTGCGCCGTTGTAGTCGACCTGGGAGCCCTTGACCTCCTTGCCGTCGGTGTCGGTGAAGGTGTAGTCGGCGAGGTTGCCGCTCAGGCCCACCTTGATCAGGTCCTGGTAGTGCAGCAGCCGGGCCTTCTGCTCGGCCGGGGTGCCGTTGGCGGCCGAGGAGTTGGGGTCGGTGTAGAGACCGGAGGCGAAGCCCTGCACGCCGGGGTCCTCGTCGAAGGGTCCGCCGCCGCGCACGGCGTCACGGGCCCGGTCGGAGAAGGTTGCGATGCCGGTGCCGGCCATGTTCTTCTGCGTGGCCTGCTC
>NZ_JAHWGT010001614.1 GCF_020873895.1 Streptomyces sp. DH12
CCGCATGGGTGTGGCCACGCTGGCGGCCGGGACCGTGACCGTGGCCAACACGTCCGTCACCGCGACGACCCGTGTGGCCGTGTTTCGGCAGGCGGCCGGTGGCACGCTCGGGCACCTGTCCGCCACCGCCGATCCTGGCGTCGGCTTCACCGTCGACTCGAGCAGCGCGGCGGACACCTCGACCGTGGCCTGGGTGCTGGTCGAGCCCGCATAACCCGCCACCCCGTCGACTCACCACGCCCCGGCCGGGCCCCGGCCGGGGCGTTTCTGCTCTCTGGGAGGCTCCATGAAACTCGTGACTCGCGACGCCTGGGGTGCGCGCCCGCCCCGGTACGACCTCGCATACATTGCGTCCACCGGCGGCGTGAAGATCCACTACGAGGGCACGTACGTG
>NZ_JAHWGT010001615.1 GCF_020873895.1 Streptomyces sp. DH12
GGCACCGCCTGGTCCCGCGCCGAAAAAACCGTTCTCCCCCGGCACCAGGAAGGCGCTGACCGACGGAGCTCCGAGGCGGTGCGGACCGGTCCCGAGCGCACCGACCTCCAGGACATCGCCTTCGGACTCCGGCAGCTCACCGATATCGCCGCCAAAGCCCTCTCCCCGGGGATCAACGATCCGACCACCGCCGTCCACGCCCTGTCCCACTCCTCCGCCCTTCTCTGCGAGCTGGCGCGACATGACCTCGGCCCTCGTCTGCTGCGCGACGACCACCGGCAGGTCAGAGTCGTGCTGCGCCGCCCGCACCTGCTGGACCTGCTGGATCTGGCGGTGAACCGGCCCCTGCGCTACGGTGCCGCCGAGCCTGCCGTCCTGGCCCGCATCGCCATGC
>NZ_JAHWGT010000163.1 GCF_020873895.1 Streptomyces sp. DH12
GGAGCTGATGGCGCGGCGAGCAGCGCCTCGTCGACGCTGTGCCGCGCCATCAGCTCCTGCGCCTTGGCGCTCAGCGCCTCCGCCTCCTCCGGGAAGCCGGTCGCCTCGGCCTTCGCCAGCAGCGCCCGGATGCGGCCGAGCATGCGGGACTCCGGCCTCCGCTCGCGCCCCGCGGGCGACGGCGCCGCCGCCTCGTCGAGCGGCTCCAGCGGGGGCAGCCTCAGCAGCAGCCGGTACAGCTCCAGGACGGCGGTGACGTGCGAGAACCGGTCACCGCGCGGAGCGAAACCCTCCGCCTCGGGCAGCTCCTCCAGCTGCGCCTCCCACCGCGCCCCACGCGCCCGCCCGTCCCGCCGCGCCTGGGCGCGGATCAGCGCGCCGGCCAGACGCACATGCGTCTCGTCCAGCTCCCGCCGCACCACCCGGACGACGTCCGCGGGCTGCCATCCCCGCTGCCAGGCGGACGCGACGAAGTCCTCGCCGCGCCGGGCGAGTTCGGCGTCGTCGACGTCCAGGCGCAGGGTGCGGCCGGGGACGTCGAGGACGACGGGGTCGCCGTCGCGCACCAGGGCGAGGGGTCCGCCGACGGCGGCCTCGGGCGCCACGTGCAGCACGACCGTCCCGTACCCGGTGCCGCTCATCCGGCCGTCGCAGACGCGCACCATGTCCGTGACACCCGCTTTCAACAGCTTCGCAGGCAAGGGCACGTTGGAGACCTCGGGCATCCCCGGGTAGCCCTTGGGGCCCGCGTTGCGGATGACGATCACGGTGTTCTCGTCGACGTCCAGGGCGGGGTCGTCGGCGACGGCGTGGTACGCCTCGGGGGAGTCGAAGACGCGGGCGGGTCCGCGGTGGGTGAGCAGGTGCGGT
>NZ_JAHWGT010001616.1 GCF_020873895.1 Streptomyces sp. DH12
GCCGGGGGAACGCCACGTCCGGGGAGCCGATCTGCAACGGCATGATCGCGTTGGCGAATCCGGCGAAGGTGGGCGTCGCGAACAGCAGCAGCATGATCGTGCCGTGCATGGTGAACGACTGGTTGTACTGCTCGTTCGACACGATCTGAAGTCCGGGCCGGGCCAGTTCCGCACGGATCACCATGGCGAGCAGACCGCCCACCAGGAAGAAGGCGAACGAGGTGATCAGGTAGAGGTGCCCGATCTTCTTGTGGTCGGTGGTCGTGAGCCAGGAGACGACCACGCGCCCCCTCCCTCGTCGTCCCTCCGCCGCCGGCACCGGGGAAAGAGGTTCAGTCGTGTGTGTCGCCATCGAGTTCCTTCGGGTTCACTACGCGGAGGGCGGCCGGGAGGG
>NZ_JAHWGT010001617.1 GCF_020873895.1 Streptomyces sp. DH12
TTCCACCACCACGAGGTGGTCGGGGCGAAGATGACCAAGAAGCGCATGACCGCGCTGAAGTACTCCAACGAGCTGGTGAAGGACGTCTCCCGGCTCGTCGAGCTGCACCTGCGGTTCCACGGCTACGGCACGGGAGAGTGGACGGACTCCGCCGTCCGCCGTTACGTCCGTGACGCGGGGCCGCTGCTCAGCCGGCTGCATCAGCTGACCCGCTCGGACTGCACCACGCGGAACCGGCGCAAGGCCGCCGCGCTCTCCCGCGCGTACGACGGGCTGGAGGAGCGCATCGCCCAGCTGCAGGAGAAGGAGGAGCTGGACTCCATCCGACCGGACCTCGACGGCAACCAGATCATGGAGATCCTGGGCATCAAGCCGGGCCCGGAGGTCGGGAAGG
>NZ_JAHWGT010001618.1 GCF_020873895.1 Streptomyces sp. DH12
CACCACCATCAGCTCGAAGAACGGCCGCCGGGCCGCGATCCGCGTGACGGCGGTCCCCACACCGCCCGCTCCCACCAGCAGTACACGCATGACGGAGCACTCCCTTTCCTCCTCATGGATCCGCATGGATCCGGAATGTTCTGCGGGGCCCCTGACGTGATGAAACGCCGCGCCAGGACGTAAGGTCAATGGCGTTGGCATAAGGGCGGCAGGGGCGGGAGGAGCGGGGACGTGGCCAAGCGTGTGGTGCCCGAGGAGCGGCGGCGGCGCCGCAGGCCGACCAGGAGCGGGGTCGTGCTGTCGGAGCGGCTGATCGTGGAGGCCGCGCTGCGGCTGCTGCGCAGGGGGGGGGGGGTGAGCGCCCGCGGGCTGCGTCACGTGGCCTTCGTCAGCA
>NZ_JAHWGT010001619.1 GCF_020873895.1 Streptomyces sp. DH12
GGGGGGAATCTCGGTCGTCAAGGCAGAGAGCGAGCCGTTCCGTACGTTCGGTGACCAGCAAGTAGGCTCCTACGCCAAGCCGTTGTAGGGGTGCCGGATCGATCTGTCGGTGAGGGAGAGGGGCAGCCATGGTGCAGGCCGTGGAACGTGCGGGGGCGGTACGTAACGAGGACCCCGCCGACGAGTTGTTGCGGTGCTTCGGCCGGCAGGCCAAAATCCTCCGGGAGCGGGCAGGACTGACCCAGGCGCAACTCGCCCCACGCCTCGGGTACAGCGAGGCGCAGATCGCGGCGATCGAGCAGGGCAGGCGGATCCCACGGCCGGAGACCATCGACGGCCTCGACGCCCTGTTGGAGGGCGGCGGATTGCTGCTCGCCATAAAGCGGGCCGTGGC
>NZ_JAHWGT010001620.1 GCF_020873895.1 Streptomyces sp. DH12
GGTCCACTGACCGCTCGCGCAGGGCCACGGTCAGGAGCCCGCGGGGCAGCACCAGGGGCACGGCCAGGCGCCGGGGCAGGACGTCACCGGACAGTGGTCGATCCCCGTGGCGGGCGGCGACCTGCCGGACGAGTCCGGCGAGTTCACCACGTCCTCCCTGGTCGAGCAGTGGGGCGGCACCCCTCCGGCGACCCTCCCGGGCGGCGCCGCGGCCCCCTGGGCCGAGTCGCAGTCCATCGGCACCCCGTGGGGACCGGGCGTACCCGGCGTCCCGCAGGACCACGAGCAGCACGACGGGCGGACGGGCGCGGGCCCGCACGGGCAGCAGCCCGGCGCGCACGTCCCGCAGGGCGGCGAGTACGGCCCCGGTGGCGGTGACCCCGGGCAGCAGCCT
>NZ_JAHWGT010001621.1 GCF_020873895.1 Streptomyces sp. DH12
GTCGGCGTTCCACATGCTGCACCCCGGACTCGCCCGCCACCTCGACCTTCCCGACGTGGCGAGCGTCGCCGCGCCCAAGCCGATGCTGTTCCTCCACGGCGGACGCGACCCCCACTTCCCCGCCGACGGCGTACGGGCCGCCTACGACAGGCTCCGCACGGTCTGGCGGGCCTGGGACGCCGAGGAGCGGCTGCGGCTGGAGGTGTGGCCCGGACACGGGCACACCTTCGCCTCCCCGATGCAGGACGAGACGTACGCCTGGCTGGACGCCGTGCTCCGCGCCTGACGCGCCGCACGCCCCGTGCGAGGGACCGGACGGTGTCCGGCCCGCCGGTATGCCAATCCGTCACACGAAGCACACCGGAACGACGTACAGCACGGGCACAATCCAGCC
>NZ_JAHWGT010001622.1 GCF_020873895.1 Streptomyces sp. DH12
CTGGGCGGAGCCCTCACGGCGGCTGGAGGCGGCGCTGCGGCAGGGCTCGGCCCGGCTGCGGCTGTCCCCGCGCGGGCGGTAGCTGCTGCCGTTGCAGTTCGGGGCGGCCGGCGCGCGGGCGCTGGCGGAGGCCGGGCCGCCGGACGCGGACGGCTGGGTGGAGGTGGAACTGCCGGTGGAGTCGGAGGCGGTGGCCACCGGCGATCTGCTGCGCCTCGGGGTGGAGGCGGAGGTGCTGGGCCCGCCGGGACTGCGGCGGGCGGTCGCCGAGGCGGTGGCGGTCCTGGCCGACCGATACGAACAGGATCGAAAGTTTCCGCGAAATTCACCGCCCGGAACCTGCTGACAAGCAGGTGAACGCCAGGTACCGTCCTGAGCCAGTTCACTCGTGTGG
>NZ_JAHWGT010001623.1 GCF_020873895.1 Streptomyces sp. DH12
TCGGTGTAGAAGCGCAGGGCCTTCGCCTGGTCGTCGACGAAGACGCTGGTGAGGTGGATCTTCATGTGGGGTCCTTCTCCGATCCGGGGATACGGGGGCCGAGCCAGCGCTCGGTGATGTGCCGCAGCGGCGCGACATTCAGGTCGTGGAACTTGCACCGGCCCTCCCGCCGGGTCTCGACGAGCCCGGCGGCCTCCAGGACGGCGAGGTGCTGCGACACCGCCTGACGTGAGATGCCGAGCCCGTGCTTCATGCTCAGGCGCGCACAGATCTCGAACAGTGTCTGTCCGGACTTCTCCGTCAGCTCGTCGAGGATCGTGCGGCGGGTTCCGTCCGCCAGAGCTTTGAAGAGGTCGTCGGACATGCCCCCACTATAGGCAAGTCGTCACTTGCC
>NZ_JAHWGT010001624.1 GCF_020873895.1 Streptomyces sp. DH12
GCGCCTGGGACGCGACGAACGTCATCGACGCCGGCGTCGCCGTGGTGACGCCGATCGACCTGGACCACACCGACCGGCTCGGCGGCACGCCCGCGGAGATCGCCACGGAGAAGTCCGGCATCGTCAAGCAGGACGCGACGGTGATCATGGCCCAGCAGCCGGTGGAAGCGGCGCAGGTGCTGCTGAAGAAGGCCGTCGAGGTGGGCGCCACCGTGGCCCGCGAGGGCCTGGAGTTCGGGGTCCTCGACCGGCAGGTCGCCGTCGGCGGCCAGATGATGACGCTGCGCGGGCTGGGCGGTGAGTACACCGAGGTGTACCTGCCACTGCACGGCGCGCACCAGGCGCACAACGCGGCGGTCGCCCTCGCCGCCGTCGAGGCGTTCTTCGGCGTCG
>NZ_JAHWGT010000164.1 GCF_020873895.1 Streptomyces sp. DH12
CACGTAGACCTTGAAGTAGTCCGCGCCGTGCGACGCCTGGTCGTACAGGTGGATGGTGAAGTTGTCACCGACGGGCGTCGTCTTCCACGGACCCGGTTTGTTGAGGCTCTCGAAGTTCGGGTGGTTGTTGCTGCAGAGCTTGCCGTTCGGGATCCGCGCCTCGAACTGGCCGCCGAGGCCGTCCTGGAGCATGCTCATCCAGTTCCACATGGTGTTGGGGTTGGCCTGGTAGGCCTGCCAACACATGGGGTCCTCCTGCGCCATGGCGGGGTTCATGTGGTCGCTGCCCCACTTCTCCCAGCAGTGGTACGCGCGGGAGGGGGGACCGACGACGGAACCGTGCGCCTGGGCGGTGCCGGCGAACGTCAGCGCGCCGGCCACCACGGCGAACAGCATCAGAAACGCCTGGAAGAGACGGCGCCCGGTCGGCCGGGAAGTACCGGCGGATAAACGCGAGTTGTGCATGGGGGGATGACTCCAATCCTGTGGGTGAAACGTGATGGGAGCGCTCCCAAAGGTAGAAGGTGGGCGTGCAGGTTTCGTGGAGCGAAAGAAATGGTTTCGGGGAGACGTTCGGTTGGATTCAGCCAGTTAACACGGCCGACATGAATGATCCGCACACTGGGGAACCACAACGGGCCTGGCCAGGCCGCGGGCTTGCGGCGTCGAAACATTCGACCGCTTTCCGGTCGACGCCCGGCGTGCGACGTGCGCTGCCGCCGGCCCGGGGGTGGGGCGGCGGCACCGCGTGCACAGTGATCCGCTACTGCTTCACGGAAGCCGCCGCCGCCGTCACCACGCGCGTGACCTCGTGGGGATGCGAGACAGCCGCCGCGTGTGACGCCTGGACCTCCGTCACCTGCGCAC
>NZ_JAHWGT010001625.1 GCF_020873895.1 Streptomyces sp. DH12
CTCCTTGCCCACCTTCACGCGGGACAGGTCGACGTGGGAGAGGTCGACCAGCCACGAGCCGGGCAGCTTCGGGTCGAACGCCGGGGCCTGGACGCGCGTCGCCTCGCCCAGGCCGACGGTCAGGCCGTTCGCGCCCGCGGCGAAGGCCATGTTCACGTCGATGCCGACCAGGTGGCGAAGGGTGCACTCGGCATCGGTCATCGGCCGCGCCCAGTCGTGGGCCTCCTCGAACAGCTTCTCGCCGGGACCGCGCACATGGAAGCGGGGCAGGTCCTTCAGGACCGGGTGGCCGTCGGGGACCTCACACGGCGGCCAGTTCATCGGATCGATGGCGTCCTTGCCGAGCGAGCCGGGGTTGTGCTCGGAATGCCGGCGGCCGTCGGCGTCCGGCTC
>NZ_JAHWGT010001626.1 GCF_020873895.1 Streptomyces sp. DH12
GAGTACGTAGCTCAGGTACTCAGCGGTCGGTCGGCCAGCCCGGATGCCCGGGATGAAGCCACCATACTTCTTCATGTTGTCCGCGACTTCCCCGGGGTTGAACGAGATCGCCACGTAGAAGAACGCGAAGAAGACGATGAGCAAGAAGTACAGCGTCACGTAGATCGGGTGGTCACCGCGGACGAGGTGCGCCTCGATCCAGGTCTTCCACCCCGAGGTGCCGCTGGAGAACTGCGCGATCAGCGCCGGGATGTACAGCAGCGACGAGGCGAAGATGACCGGGATCACACCGGCCTGGTTGACCTTCAGCGGGATGTAGGTCGACGTACCGCCGTAGGAACGGCGGCCGATCATCCGCTTCGCGTACTGGACGGGGATCCGGCGCTGGGCCTG
>NZ_JAHWGT010001627.1 GCF_020873895.1 Streptomyces sp. DH12
TCTCAGCTGCGACCGGTTGAACACGGTGTCGTCGCAGGGATCGACGTATCCGAGCATGGGCAGGTTCTGGCTCGCCGCCCGTCTGCACAGGTCAGCGATGGATGGATGCATGCATGCACGTGGCTTCGACCGCGTCGGTGAATGTCCGAACCTGAACGCTGATCCCCATCGGGGCACGCTACCGCCCGACAGTTGGTGCCACCGAAGCATTTACACAGGTCAGAGCCACCGTTGATGGCTGGGATCAGCACGGTCGCCTCGTAGCGGACGGCGAGCTTGTCGTATCGCGTGGCGACTGCGCGGTGGCGCTTGAGGCGGTTGATCCCGCACTCGACCGCGTGGCGCTGGCGGTAGTCGGCCGGGTCGAAGTGCGGCGGCCGGCCGCCGCACTTC
>NZ_JAHWGT010001628.1 GCF_020873895.1 Streptomyces sp. DH12
CCCGCGGGGAGGCGGCCGCCCTCGGCGAGCTATACGACCGCTTCGCCTCCCTGGTGCACGGCCTCGCCCACCGCGTCCTCGGTGACGAACACGCGGCCGACACCGTCACCCGTGACGTCTTCGCCCACGTCTGGCAGCATCCGGGCGCCTACGACCCCCGGCAGGGCCCGCTGCGCAGCTGGCTCGCCGCCCTGACCAACCGGCTGGCCGTGGAGCGGCTGCGCACCACCGGGACCGCCGCGCTCGCCCGGGGCGGCCCCGGCACCACCGAGGACCTGGAGCGCACGGTCCGGCACGCCACGGAGGCCGCCCGCGCCGACTACATCGTCCAGTCCATGCCCGCACCCCTGCGGGCCGCGCTGGAACTGGCCTACTTCCAGCGCCGGGACTACC
>NZ_JAHWGT010001629.1 GCF_020873895.1 Streptomyces sp. DH12
TTTATGCTGTACGCCATAATGGTGAAGCAGCTATGGCTGGTGATGGTCAAGTCACATTAGGTCAACAAGTTATTATGAAACAAACTGCTAGAAAAGTAAGACGTTTATACGAAGGAAAAGTATTGGCTGGTTTTGCAGGTAGTGTTGCTGACGCCTTCACACTTTTCGAAAAATTTGAGACAAAGCTTCAGCAATTTAGTGGTAATTTAGAGCGCGCAGCTGTTGAACTAGCACAAGAATGGCGTGGAGATAAACAATTACGACAATTAGAGGCGATGCTTATCGTAATGAATAAAGATGCCATACTTATTGTTAGTGGTACAGGTGAGGTTATTGCACCTGATGATGATTTAATTGCCATTGGGTCAGGTGGTAACTATGCACTTAGCGCAG
>NZ_JAHWGT010001630.1 GCF_020873895.1 Streptomyces sp. DH12
TTCCTGGGCTACGCCTCCGGCGTCCACGCCCCCGGCCGCACCGACCCGGCCGCCGCGCTGAAGGCCGCCCACCACCTCAACCTGGCGCACGGTCTGGGCACCAAGGCGCTGCGCTCGGTGATGCCGGCCCGCAACCAGATCTCCCTCAGCCTCAACACCTCCGTGGTGCGCCCGCTGAACCCGGACGACCCGGCGGACCGTGCGGCGGCTCGCAAGATCGACGACCTGTCGGGCGGCGTGTTCCACGGCCCCGTCCTGCACGGCGCCTACCCGGAGACGCTGCTGGAGGCGACCTCATCGGTGACCGACTGGTCGTGCATCCAGGACGGCGACCTGGACACGATCCACCAGCCGATCGACGCGCTGGGCCTCAACTACTACACGCCGACCCTG
>NZ_JAHWGT010001631.1 GCF_020873895.1 Streptomyces sp. DH12
GCGGTCCCGCGCGCCGGGCCGGACGCGGCCGGCTGGTCGGGCGGCCCGGTGACGGGGGCCGCCGCGGCCCGCCGGATCTGCCGGTCGAGGCGGTGGTCGCGCAGGATGCCGATCACGGCGGGCGCGACCATGAGGACGAACAGGCCGAGGACGGCCACCATCGAGATCAGTGCTTCTGTCTGCGTCGTGTTCATGTACACCACTGTCGCGCCGGACACTCCTGACCGGGAGTGGCAGGACTGTCGTACACCCTCGATTTACTGCCAACGGTGCGGCACACTGGAGCCATGCTCCGGAATGTGGCGGCCGTCCTCCTCGACGGCGTGAATCCCTTCGAACTCGGCGTGGTCTGCGAGGTCTTCGGCATCGACCGCAGCGACGACGGGCTGCCGG
>NZ_JAHWGT010001632.1 GCF_020873895.1 Streptomyces sp. DH12
GGGCCCAGAAGTCGCCCTCCCCCGTGCTGGGAGCCGTACGGTCGGCGGCTTCGAGCGCCGCGATGCGGCGCTCCAGCTCGGTCATGCGCTGTTCCAGTTCCACGTGTTCGAGAGTACGTAACTTCGTAATTCCGCGCAAGAGGACCTGCACACCTGTGGACGACCGGACACGACGAAGCCCCCGCCGGATGGGCGGGGGCTTCGTACGCGAAGAGCGGCGGGAGTCGCGAAGGACGGCGACCGCCTGGAGATCTTCTGGCACGGCGAGAAGATCGTCGACGTGGACCCGCGCACGGTCGCCCACGAGGGCCCCACCTACGAGCGCCCCTACGCCCGCCCGTCCTGGCAGGACGAGCTCCAGGCGGACGACGCGAACAAGCTGCCCCGCCCGCA
>NZ_JAHWGT010001633.1 GCF_020873895.1 Streptomyces sp. DH12
GCCCGGGGTGGCGCAGGAGGTACTGCCAGCCCGCCGCGATGTCACGACCCAGGTGAGCACTGGCGGCGCGGACCGGTGGCGCGGGTTCTGGCTGCCGAATGCGACGGATTCCCAGGGCCGATGCGAGGAAGGACAATGCGTCGACCACCATCGTGGCCGCCGCGCCCAGAGCCCCGATCAGAAGCCCGCCGACGGGCGGACCAGCGCTGACGCTGATCCAGTTGGTCGTCTCGAAGAGGCTGTTGGCGCGTAGACGGTGCTCAGGAAGGACAAGTGCTTTCAGGTGCGCTCCACTCGCCGCGTCGAACGCGACGGATGTCGCCGTCTGGAGAACGCCGACGACACACAGCTGGATGAAGGTGAGCCTGCCGAAAGCCATGGCGACCGGAATG
>NZ_JAHWGT010000165.1 GCF_020873895.1 Streptomyces sp. DH12
GCCCTGGACACCCTGAGCGGTGTGTGACGGCAAGGCGAGAGGGGGCGGACGCCGTGGCGTCCGCCCCCTCGTCGCGGAAGGTGTTACGGCTTCTCCGCCTCGTGGAGGGCGGTCACCTCCTCGGCGGTGAGCGCCTTGTCGTAGGCGTGCACCTCGTCGACGGAGCCGTTCCAGAAGTCGGTGTCGTCACCGTTCCACTTGGCGCGGCCCACCGCCAGGGGGCCGGAGCCGACGTAGGTGGGGCCGCCGGTGACGGTCGCCGCCTTCGTGCCGTCGACGTACAGGGTGATCTGGTGGGTGGCGCCGTCGCGCACGCCCACCAGGTGGTACCAGCGCCCGAGTTCGGGCCGGGTCTCCAGGCGTGCCCGCCTGCCGTCGGGGGTGCTGAAGGCGAACGCGCCCTGACCGTACTGGAGGTAGAACGGGCTGGCCTGGCGCCGGCCGTCCTGGCTGACCGCGGTGGCGTAGTTGCCGGGCAGCGCGTCGAGGGTGACCCAGGCGGAGACGGTGTAGCTGCCGGTGGTGTCGAGGACCGGACCGTCCGTCTGGGCGAACTGGGTCTGCCCGTCGAACTTCAGCGCGCTGCCGCTGACTCCGGTGGTCCAGGTGGCGCCCCCGGTGAGCGTCAGCGCCTTGCCGTTCGGACCCTCGTCCTCGGCCGTGGTCCCGGTGCCCTCGTCGAGGGACCAGTGGCCGCCGCCCTTGAGCTGCTCCCGCTGACCGGCGGAGGCGCCGGCGGCGATCACCTTGAGGTTGATCTCCCGCACCTGCTTCGGGTGGACCTTGATCTCCCTGCGGTCGTACGTGTACAGGCCGTTGAGCTCGTTCTCCAGGTCGGTGATCTGGGTGTTCACCGTTCCGGACAGC
>NZ_JAHWGT010001634.1 GCF_020873895.1 Streptomyces sp. DH12
GGTCAGTACAACGCCCGGTGGAGCGGAAAGGATCCCCCTGGCCGCG
Source organism: Streptomyces sp. DH12 (assembly GCF_020873895.1). Lineage (GTDB taxonomy): Bacteria > Actinomycetota > Actinomycetes > Streptomycetales > Streptomycetaceae > Streptomyces. The sequence goes on from NZ_JAHWGT010001634.1 coordinate 47, forward strand.
CTCCGCACGCCCTGAACGCCCCTCGGCTCGTCATCCGGGCTCGCGGGGCGGTCCCCCGCCCGTCAGGGCGGCTGACCGTCGAGGCAGGAGCGACGCGTACGGTGCGAAGAGCGCGGTGCTACCGGGCCAACGCAGCCAGTGCCTCCCTCGCGTTGTGCTCGGCGATGTCCCGCATCTCCGTGCGGTGCGGGAAGCCGCCGTCGAGCAGGCGCAGGGGGCCGGCCACCAGTGAGAGACGCATCGCGAGCAGATGAAGGTCGAGCCGTGCCGGATCGAGTCCGGGGCGGGACAAGGCTGAGTACGGCTGAGTACTGGTCGCTGAAACGCAGCCGCAAGGAACACGTGC
>NZ_JAHWGT010001635.1 GCF_020873895.1 Streptomyces sp. DH12
CGCTGTACACGCTGGAGGGCGGCCAGGCCGCGGCCAGCGCGCTGATGGACCGGGGCTGCACGGCCGTGGTGTGCGCGAGCGACATGATGGCGCTGGGCGCGATCCGTGCGGCCCGGCAGCGCGGCCTCGAGGTGCCGGACGACATCTCCGTGGTCGGCTTCGACGACTCGCCGCTGATCGCCTTCACCGACCCTCCGCTGACCACGGTCCGCAAGCCGGTCCCGGCGATGGGGCAGGCAGCGGTGCGCACGCTGCTGGAGGAGATCGGCGGAACGCCCGCGCCGCACAGCGAGTTCGTGTTCATGCCCGAGCTGGTGGTGCGAGGTTCCACGGCGTCGGCGCCCGGGGACCGCAATCGTCCGTGAGGCGGAGAGCGGGCGCCGGTGCGCCCT
>NZ_JAHWGT010001636.1 GCF_020873895.1 Streptomyces sp. DH12
GGTGGAGCAGGCATGACAGTTCTCGTGACAGGAGCGACCGGAGCGGTCGGCCGCCACGTGGTCGACGGACTCGTGGCCGCCGGCGCCCCGGTGCGGGCGCTGACCCGCGACCCGGCCGCCGCCGGGCTCCCGCCGGGCGTGGAGGTGTTCCAGGGCGACCTGGAGCAGCCGGAGACCCTGACGGCGGCCCTCGACGGAGTGGAGAAGCTGTATCTCTTCCCGGTGCCCGGCACGGCCCGTGAGGTCGTCGCGCTGGCGAAGGAGGCCGGCGTGCGCCGCATCGTCGTGCTCTCCTCCTCGTCCGTGCTCGACACCTCCGGGGACAACCACAGCGGTGAGCACCACCGCGCCGTGGAGCGGGCCGTCGAGGAATCCGGCATCGACCACACGTT
>NZ_JAHWGT010001637.1 GCF_020873895.1 Streptomyces sp. DH12
GCACGTCGACGCCGGAGTCGCGCAGCGACTGGGCGTGGGCGTGGCCCTGGCTGCCGTAGCCGATGACCGCGACCTGGCGGCCCTGGATGATGGACAGGTCGGCGTCGGCGTCGTAGAACAGCTCGGCCACTGGGTTCTCTCCTTGTGTGCAGGTGTTGCGTCCCACCGTATGACGGTGAGGGAGGGGGAAGGTTGGGGGTCTCGCGATACGGGCGGCCGGCCGTGTCCCGGCCGCCCGTTCCGTGTCTTACGCCGACCGGTCCAGGGCGCGCAGCGACCGGTCCGTGATCGAACGGGCACCGCGTCCGATCGCGATGGTGCCGGACTGGACCAGTTCCTTGATGCCGAACGGCTCCAGCATCTTCAGCATGGCGGACAGCTTGTCGCTGCTC
>NZ_JAHWGT010001638.1 GCF_020873895.1 Streptomyces sp. DH12
TCGTCGCCCGCACCGCCGCCGGAGGCGGAGTCGGCGTCGTCCGTGCCGGTCCCGTCGCCGGAACCGTCCCCGTCACCGGCGCCGGGCGCCGCCGGGTCGTCCGACGGGCCGCCGTCGGAGCCGCCCGTGCCGTCGTCGCCGGGCTCGCCGGGGGCGTTCAGCACGATCCACGCGACGTCGTTCGACGGGTCGGAGTCGAAGGGGTTGTCCCAGTCGGGCATCGCCACCCGGCCCCTGGCGCCCTCCACGACCTCGTCGACGCGCAGCTCGAACGGGAAGGTGAGCCGGGCGTCCTCGAGCAGCGGCGTCGCCACCCAGCAGCGGTAGCCCGGCACGCCGCCGTCGACGGTGGTGGTCCGGCACTTCTCGGGCGCCGAAGTGACGGTCGATCC
>NZ_JAHWGT010001639.1 GCF_020873895.1 Streptomyces sp. DH12
GTGCCATTGCTCCTGGATCAGGTGGAACGAGAGGAAGTTCCGGAGGCGTGGGACGAGCTCTGGGACCGTCTCTGCCTCCATGGTGAGACGGTCTCCGCGGCGAGCTTCGCAGCTCTAGCTCCCGCGTGTACCCAGGCACTCGAATTGGCCAGTGCCATCGTGCGTGGCACGTTGCGGCACCCCGACGGTGAAGCTCTGCTCGCGGGCTGTCCGAACGAGGTCGACCGGTTGCGGGAACTCGTGGACCAGAGGCTTCGGACGCGTCCGGCCGACTACAACCGGCTCTTCGGTGATCTGCTTGCCCTTGCAGGGCAGTACCACTGGAGCGCCTCCTTGGGGGACTTCGCCGATGACTTCTATGCCGTGTCCTGCCCCGACTGCGAAGCGGAGGT
>NZ_JAHWGT010001640.1 GCF_020873895.1 Streptomyces sp. DH12
CCGATATTTCTTTATTGCATTCGATGCTCCGACATCAGGAAACGACTTTTCAGAAAGATGACCGTTTTTATACGATCGTGAAATCTGAGCAGCGTCCCATTGCGGCTATTGTTTCAACGTCCAATGCCCGTTTTTATAAAACGCTTTATCATCAGGCTACTCTGACGCTACCGCTGGGGATGATTTGCAGCATTATTATTTTGCTGGTGTGGTCGCGAACACACCGTGAATTCAATTCGCCTGGCCGACTTCTGCACCGGGCGCTGAATAAACGCCAGCTGTGCGTCCATTATCAGCCCATTATTGATATAAAAAATAACCAGTGCGTGGGAGCAGAGGCGTTGTTGCGCTGGCCAGGATTCAACGGTCAGGTTATGAGCCCGGCGGAATTT
>NZ_JAHWGT010001641.1 GCF_020873895.1 Streptomyces sp. DH12
TGGCATATGCGCCCAGCCTCGTGTCCTGCTCCCGTGCGTATCGTTGTACCGCGCGGCCGCTCTCGCCCGTGGGCGGCCGGGGAGGAGCGCCACGATGACCGTCCTTGAAGACAGGATCGCCATGGCCGACGTCGACACGCAGCGCTTGGACGAGTGGTTCGAGCGGCTGGAGCGGATGCCCGTCCCCGAAGGATTCAGGGTCGAGATCGTCGGGGGCAGCGTCTTCATGACACCGCAGCGGGACACGCATTGGGCCATCATCCGTCGCATCGTGCGGGCCGTCGAAGACAGGTTCGGGATGGACGTGAAGGTGTTCTCGGACGTCCGCATCGACTTCCCGGGCCACGAGAACGGTCTCTGCCCCGACGTGGCCGTGCTCCGGGATTCCGCCG
>NZ_JAHWGT010001642.1 GCF_020873895.1 Streptomyces sp. DH12
CGCCATCCGCTCGCGCACCTCCCGCAGCGTGCGCGGACGGTACCCGGGCCCGCCGCAGCAGCTCTTGTGGTAACGAACGCCGGCGTGCAGCAGCACGGACAGCACCCGCCACCCCACGGTGTCCCGGCGCGGCGGCGCGCGGCTGGGGGCTTGTGCTGGTCGCCCGGCGGGCCGAGCGGCTGGACGTCCTCGCGGAGGAGGCGCTCAAGGAGGGTGCGGCGGGCATCGAGACCCTGGTGGCGGATCTGGGCAGCCCTGAGGACCTGTCGCGTGTCGTGGAGCGGGCGGCCGGGGACGACATCGGCCTCGTGGTCAACAACGCGGGCATCAACGGCTACGGCCCGTTCGCCGAGGTCGACGCCGGCCTCCTCACCCAGGTCAAGCGGTACGAC
>NZ_JAHWGT010001643.1 GCF_020873895.1 Streptomyces sp. DH12
GCAAGATCCAGGCCGTGAAGGGCATCTCGTTCAGCGTCGACGCCGGCGAAGTGGTCACCCTGATCGGCACCAACGGCGCCGGCAAGACCACCACCCTGCGCACGCTGTCCGGGCTGCTGAAGCCGGTCGGCGGCCAGATCAAGTTCAACGGCAAGTCGCTGAAGAAGGTCCCCGCCCACAAGATCGTCTCGCTGGGTCTTGCCCACTCCCCCGAGGGGCGGCACATCTTCCCGCGCATGACGATCGAGGACAACCTGCGCCTCGGCGCCTTCCTGCGCAGCGACAAGCAGGGCATCGAGCAGGACATCCGGCGCGCGTACGACCTCTTCCCCATCCTCGGGGAACGCCGCAAGCAGGCCGCCGGCACCCTGTCCGGCGGTGAGCAGCAGAT
>NZ_JAHWGT010000166.1 GCF_020873895.1 Streptomyces sp. DH12
CGCAGCGGACGCGGTGACCCCGGGCGGTTCCGGGGTCGTCGCCCACTACGCCCTGCGCAAGGCTCACTTCGCGCCCGGCGAGCCCGTGCTCGTGCGCGGGGCGGCGGGCAGTATCGGGATCACGGCGGTCCAGCTCGCGGCCCGCAGCGGCGCGGGCGCCGTGGCGGTCACCACCTCGTCCGGGGAGCGGGGCGCCCGGCTGCGGGAGCTGGGCGCGACCCATGTGCTGGACCGCTCCGGCAGGAGCGGCGCCCCGGACGCGCCGACCGGCTTCGACGTCGTGATCGACGTCGTCGGCGGGCCCGGACTGCCGGACGCCCTGGACGCGCTGCACGCCGACGGGCGGTACGTGCTGGTCGGCGTCGTCGGCGGGCAGCCGCCGGAGGACTTCGGCATGCGGCTGGTGCACGGCTTCCGCAAGTCCCTGACGTTCGCCACGTTCAGCGCCGACACCGTGCCCGGCCCCGACCTTCAGGCCGTCCGCGCGGAACAGTTCGCCGAGGCCGCGCGCGGGGAGCTGCGGACCGTCGTGCACGACGTGCTGCCGCTGGACCGGGCGGCGGACGCCCACCGCGCGATGGACGCGGGGGAGGTGTTCGGCCGGGTGGTGCTCACACCTTGAGCCGGGACGTGAGGGGGCGCCCGGCACACGTCGCTCTGCGGGGGCGCACGAGCCCTTGTGGCACTGCGCACGTCCGTGAGTGGTGACGCTTCCGGGAGCGGATCCGCTGGGCTTCGTGGGGAACGGGCGAACGTTCTCCCCGAATCCCGGCGGAACGGAGTGGTCCCGTGAGCGACGTGGGCGAACAGCTGATGCACGCGGAGGAGATGCGGGCGCGTGCCGCTGCCTTCGTCGGACAGGCC
>NZ_JAHWGT010001644.1 GCF_020873895.1 Streptomyces sp. DH12
GGCGACGGGACAGTGGTGACCGCTCGGACCGTGGGGACCGTGGCGGCCAGCGCGGCGGCCCCCGGCGTGGCAACGACCGCGACCGTGGCTTCCGCAGGGACGGCGACCGTCCCCCGTTCCGCCGGGACGATCGCGACCGCGATCGGGACCGCAACAGCGACCGTGACCGCAGCGGCGGCCGGCCCGAGCGTGGCGGCTTCCGTGGTCGCGACGACAACCGTGACAGCCGCGGCGGCGAGCGCGGTGGGTACCGCGGCCGGGACGACCGTCGTGACGACCGCAGGGATGACCGCCGGGACGACCGGGACCGTGGCGGCTACCGAGGACGCTCCGACGACCGCGGTGACCGTGGCGGCTTCCGGCGTGACGACAACCGTGGCGACCGTGGCGG
>NZ_JAHWGT010001645.1 GCF_020873895.1 Streptomyces sp. DH12
TGTCGGTGGAGGGCCGTAGGGTTGGTCGCGCTATGACACAGCCCTCACTCCCCGAACTCCTCCATGCTGCCGTCACTGCCGTCGGCGGCACGGAGCGCCCCGGTCAGGTGGCCATGGCCGAAGCCGTCGCCGAGGCGATCGACGACGGCGCCCATCTGCTCGTCCAGGCCGGAACCGGCACCGGTAAGTCCCTGGGCTACCTGGTGCCCGCGCTCGCGCACGGTGAGAGGGTCGTCGTGGCGACGGCGACCCTGGCGCTCCAGCGGCAGCTGGTGGAGCGGGACCTGCCGCGCACGGTGGAGGCGCTGCATCCGCTGCTGCGCCGCCGCCCGGAGTTCGCCATGCTCAAGGGCCGGTCGAACTACCTGTGCCTGCACCGGCTGCACGAGGG
>NZ_JAHWGT010001646.1 GCF_020873895.1 Streptomyces sp. DH12
TCGCCGGTGTCGGAGGTGCGGTCCAGGAACCACATCCGCTCCTGGGCGAAGGACAGCGGCAGGGGCCGGTCGCGGTCGACGGGCGCCACGTCGGCGGCCCCCGGGACCCGGGCGCCGGCCACGACGGGCGCGAAGCCGCGGACGGTGGGGTGTTCGAAGACGGTGCGCAGCTGCACCTCGCGGCCCAGGCGCTGGGCGATCCGGGAGACGGCCATGGTGGCGAGCAGGGAGTGTCCGCCGAGGTCGAAGAAGCTGTCGTCGAGTCCGACCCGGTCCAGGCCGAGGACGTCGGCCCACACCTCGGCGACGACCCGCTCGGTCTCGTCGCGCGGCGCGGCGTAGGCGGGCCCGGAGGCGCCGCGGGTGTGCGCGGGGTCGGGCAGCGCGGAGC
>NZ_JAHWGT010001647.1 GCF_020873895.1 Streptomyces sp. DH12
GTCGATGTTCCCGTACAGGCGGTCGTACCAGTAGTAGGCGAACGCCGAGCCGCCGACGAGCACCAGGCCCATGACGCCCCCCGTCCACATCAGTGCCTTGCGCCTGCCGGTCCTCTTCGGCTGCCTGCGGCCGCGGCGGTGGGTGTCGCGGGGGGCGTCGGGGGCGGGGTCACCGTCCCGCTCGCGCGGGCCCGGGTCACGCTCGCGCGGGCCGTCGGGACGCGGGCCGGGTGCCCGCGGGGTGCGCTGCCGGGGGACCGAGGGCGGCGGGGGCGGCGCGGCGCCGTCCAGCCTCAGCTCGTAGTCACCGGTCTGCGGATTGAGCACCCACTGGTCGGCGGGATCGGCCCCTTCCGCCCGCCCACGACTCTGCGCGTCCACGCCCCCACCC
>NZ_JAHWGT010001648.1 GCF_020873895.1 Streptomyces sp. DH12
ATCTGCAGCCGGTCCGGTACGGCGAGACGCCGCCGCCAGGCGTCGAGACCCCGCTCCCACACCTCCGCGTCCTTGGCGCGCGCCGCATCGCGCAGCCGGCGCCCGGGCAGCCACCGTGCGGGCATCGCCACCACCCGGCCGTACCGCACGCGCGGCAGATACGGCAGGGTGTCGTGCCCGGCCCAGTCCCAGCCAGACCACACCCGTGGCCGTGCCGTCGCCAGATCCATCAGGAACCGCGCCACCGGCGGAGCCTGCGCGTCCAGGGCCAGCATGTGCGGCAGCACCGGACGGACGGGACCCCCGCTCTCCGGGTGCAGCAGCCGCAGCCCGTCCGAACCGGCCGCGACGAGCAGTGCGCGCCAGTCCAGACAGCGGGGGTCGTCCCGGT
>NZ_JAHWGT010001649.1 GCF_020873895.1 Streptomyces sp. DH12
GTCGGATCCGTACATCCGTGAGGTGATGGAGCACTGCACCGTGCAGCACTTCGAGATATTCGGCGCACCGGACCATGACATCGTGGCGGCCCTGAAGACCCCCGGCGGAGAATCCTTCCCCTTCACCGTCTCACCGCGCCTCGCCGGCTTCCACCGTCTTGAGACGTCCCGGACGGATGAACTGCACCCTTGAGGTCTGTCCGGCGGATCACCGACGGAGCGGGAGCCGGATCGCTGCGGCGGTGACGGCGGAGCTGTATGCCTTGTCGCCGCTGACGTGGTCCGGCCGGGTCCCAGGTCGTCCGCCCAGCGGCCGGGGGACGCTGATCCGATCCAGGACCTGACTCATGTGCGGGGAGTCGCCCGCTTAGAGCCCGGCGTGAGCAGCAGG
>NZ_JAHWGT010001650.1 GCF_020873895.1 Streptomyces sp. DH12
TGCTGGGCTCGGCGGGGCTGATGCGGCAGGCCGTGGCGCAGGCGGTGCACCACTGCGCGCACCGGGCGGCGTTCGGCGGAAAGCTGCTGGACAAGCCGCTGATGCGCAACGTGCTGGCCGATCTGGCGCTGGAGTCGGAGGCGGCGACGACGCTGGCGCTGCGGCTGGCGGCGGCCTACGACGACGGCGGCGGGCAGGAGCGGGCGCTGCTGCGGATCGCGGTGCCGGCGGCGAAGTACTGGGTGACGAAGCGGTGCGCGCCGGTCGCGGTGGAGGCGGCGGAGTGCCTCGGCGGCAACGGCTACGTGGAGGAGTCGGGGATGCCCCGGCTGGTGCGGGAGTCGCCGCTGAACTCGGTCTGGGAGGGCGCGGGCAATGTGCAGGCGCTCGA
>NZ_JAHWGT010001651.1 GCF_020873895.1 Streptomyces sp. DH12
GCAGATGGTCGTCTCCGTCGGTGACCTCGATGATCAGACGGCGGTCGGTGCGGCGCAGACGCAGCCGCATCGGGGGTGTGCCGTGCTGGAGGGAGTTGGCGACCAGTTCGCTGGCCGCCAGCACGCCCAGATCGTGCAGCTCGGCGGGGAAGCGCCAGCTGGTCAGGACACCGGACGCGAAGGCACGCGCGCGGGGAGCCGCCTCGACCCCGCCGAGCAGTTCCAGCGCGGCGTTGCGGAACAGCTCGCTCTCCGCGCCCGAGCGCGCGGGGTGCTGGAGGACCAGCACGGCGACGTCGTCGTCGTGGTCCGGGGTGACGCCGGCCGAGCGGACCAGGCGGTCGCAGACGACCTGGGGGCCGCCGGTGGCTCCGGCCAGGGCGCGCTCCAG
>NZ_JAHWGT010001652.1 GCF_020873895.1 Streptomyces sp. DH12
GATTCTCCTGAGGGAGGGGGCTTGACACTTCACGCTACCGGGTGGGAACGGCCCGTAGAAGCAGCCGAAACTACCCGATAGTAGCTCTTTCTTCGCGGCTGTCGGCGTGCATACGGTGCGGACATGACGAACATCAAGGTCCACGCCTCCGCTCCGGTCGACCTCGAGGGCGACTTGACCTCGCTGCGCGGCGACTGCGCCCGGATGGTCCCGCACTGGGCGGCGCCCGTGCGGACGGCGGCCCGGCCGGTGCCGCCCTCCCTGATCCACGGGGTGGACGTGCCGCCCGCCTCCGCGCGGATGCTGGACGCCATGTCCGACTACGGCGACTGAGCGAGCGCGGGGAACCGCGCGCTCCCCCACTGCGTCCCATCGCTGTCCCCCGTAGAGG
>NZ_JAHWGT010001653.1 GCF_020873895.1 Streptomyces sp. DH12
TCGGCATCCTCAACTTCGTGCTGGACACGGAGAAGGCCCGGGAGATCGTGCACCGGATCATGGCGGAGGTGCCCTCGGGCAGCTTCCTGGCGCTCACCCACCCCACGTTCGACCCCGAGGTGGGCGGGGAACTCCAGGTTCCGGCGATGGAGTTCTGGAACGCGAACGCCACTCCCCCGATCACCGCCCGCAGCGCGGCGGACATCACCGCGTTCTTCGACGGACTGGAGCTGGTCGAGCCCGGTCTGGTCTCCTGCGCCCAGTGGCATGCCGCACCCGGCGCCACCGAGGTGGTGCCGCAGTACGGCGCGGTGGCCGTCAAGCCCTGACCCCCGAAAGTATGATCAAGCAATGTCTGACATGACCGAGACCACGCCGGGCTGGCTGTCC
>NZ_JAHWGT010000167.1 GCF_020873895.1 Streptomyces sp. DH12
GCGCGGTGCCAGACGCCGTCGTCGCCGTCGGTGATGCGGGTGGAGGTGTGTATCCAGGCCTCCTGGCTGCCGTCCGGGAGGGCGATCTGGTCCACCCGCCACGGGGTCACGTCGTGGACCATCCACGTCACGTTGATGTGCTGGCCCGAGGCGGTCGCGAGGCGGGGCGGCTTGGTGCGGGTGCCCTGGTGCAGGGGGCCGAGCAGGCGCTCCAGCTCCGTGTAGCGCTTGTCGGCGTGGTACAGCGAGGCTGTCTTTCCGGTGGTCGCCGAGACGATCAGGACGCTGGTGGGGCCTCCCGCGGAGGCGGGTGGGCTGCTCCACAGGAGCAGGGCTGTCACCGCGATCATGACCGCCGTCAGGTGTCGTCCTACGCCGTCCTTCCAGGTGTGCATGTCGGTCCCCCACTGGGATGGTCGAACCTCGTGCGGCTCCTTCTGCGAGCCGCCTGACACCTTTGGTACACCGGCCGGTGCGGTGGGGTTCCCAACGGGTTCTCGCCCCCGCCGCCCCGTCCCTTCCCGTCCCTGGGGCTGCGCCCCAGCCCCCCCCGGCCCTTCGGGCCTTGTCCTCAAGCGCCGGACGGGCTGGAACGTCAGGCCGTCGCCGGGGGATACAGCGTCCGCGGGAGTTGCGAAGCCGCCGCCGCGTCCAGGAGCCACAGGGTGCGGGTGCGGCCGTACGCGCCCGCTGCCGGGGCCTGGATCTCGCCCGCGCCCGAGAGGGCGATGGCCGCCGCCTCCGCCTTGTCCTCGCCCGCCGCCAGGAGCCACACCTCACGGGCCGCGCGGATCGCGGGGAGGGTGAGGGTGACCCGGGTCGGCGGGGGCTTGGGGGCGCCGTGGACGCCGACCACCGTGCG
>NZ_JAHWGT010001654.1 GCF_020873895.1 Streptomyces sp. DH12
GGATCGTTGTCCGAGCCGACGACGACGGCCCCAGCTTCGGCGAGCCTGAGCAGAGCCGCGCGTCCCGCGGGCCCGCCCGCGCCGGCCACCGCGATCACCGCGCCTTCGAGCGCCCCGTTCCCCATGGTTCTCGCCTCCTGAGCAGTGTTGTGGACGAGATCGCTCACGCGGCGACCCGCTCGGCGCCGTCCGCCGTGATGCCCTTGGTCGAGGCGATCACGTTCTTCAGCTTCTTGGACAGGGCCTCATAGAACATGCTCAGCGGAAACTCGTCCGGAAGCACGTCATCGACGAGTTTCCGCGGCGGCAGCGACAGGTCCAGGGCCTCGGGGCCCTTGGCCCACTTGGAGCCGGGGTGCGGGGAGAGTTACCGGGAGACCAGCTCGTAGC
>NZ_JAHWGT010001655.1 GCF_020873895.1 Streptomyces sp. DH12
CGCGATCGAGGACTCGCGCTTCTACGAGCACGGGGCGATCGACCTGAAGGGCGTGCTGCGCGCCCTCAACAAGAACGCCCGCAGCGGTGAGGTCTCCGAGGGCGCCTCGACGCTCACCCAGCAGTACGTGAAGAACGTCTTCGTCGAGGAGGCGGGCGACGACCCGACGAAGGTCGCGCAGGCCACCCAGCAGACCATCGGCCGCAAGATCCAAGAGCTGAAGTACGCGATCCAGGTCGAGGAGGAGCTGGGCAAGAAGAAGATCCTCGAGAACTATCTGAACATCACCTTCTTCGGGCAGCAGGCCTACGGCGTGGAGGCGGCGTCCCAGCGCTACTTCTCCAAGCCGGCCAAGGACCTCAGCCTCCAGGAGGCCGCGCTCCTCGCCGG
>NZ_JAHWGT010001656.1 GCF_020873895.1 Streptomyces sp. DH12
GACCGCGTGGTAGCGGTGCACGTAGCCGACCTGCCGGATGTTGAACTCGGGGTCCTCGTTCAGCTGCTGCCAGATCGCCCACACGTCGGCGTCGCTGCCGGGGTCGCGTGTGGCTCCGCTGAGGACACCGTCCCTGATGGCCTGATTGCGGGCGTTGATGGCGGTGGCCGCGAAGATCTGGCCCGGTCCGGTGCTGGCGTCCCGCTTGATGAACTTGTCCGCGAGCGGCGGGACGGTCTGCACGCCCGAGTGGTAGACGCGGACGCCGATGTCGCCCAGGTAGTCGAGGGACGTGTCGTAGTGGCGGGTCTCCCAGAAGACGGGCACCTGGATCAAGGACTTGCGCATCCTCAGAGCCCGTGCCATGCCGGTGATCAGCGCATCGTTGTG
>NZ_JAHWGT010001657.1 GCF_020873895.1 Streptomyces sp. DH12
CCACATCCCCGTACCCGCACACGACGGCGGTCTTGCCGCCGATCAGCGTGTCCGTGGCGCGGTTGATGCCGTCGACCAGGGAGTGGCGGCAGCCGTACTTGTTGTCGAACTTCGACTTCGTCACGGCGTCGTTCACGTTGATCGCCGGGAACAGCAGCGTGCCCTCACGCTGCATCTCGTACAGACGGTGCACACCCGTCGTGGTCTCCTCCGACACCCCGCGGATCTCGGAGGCGAGGGCGGTCCAGTCGAGGGTGCTCGCCTCCAGCAGGGCGCGTTCCGCGGCGAGTTCCACGCCCGTGGCCTCGGGCAGCTCGCCGGTCTTGCGGTAGGTGACGCCCTTGTGTACCAGGAGCGAGGCGTCGCCGCCGTACGCGCCCTGCTGGAGGC
>NZ_JAHWGT010001658.1 GCF_020873895.1 Streptomyces sp. DH12
CAGCACCACCGCGGAGTTGATCCTCCGCAGCAGCGAGGGGTCCCCGCCGGTCAGCCGACCCACCGTCCGTCCTCCCAGCTCGTGCGCGTGTTGGGCGGATCGTACTCGGCGCCGCGCACCCCGGCGACCACCGGGCGGACATCCCGTCCGCGGGCCCGCGTACGCGGGCCGCTCAGCCCGGCGCCACGAACCCCGACTCGTACGCCGTCATCACCGCCTGTGTACGGTCCCGCGCGCCCAGCTTCGCCAGCACGGCGCTCACATGCGACGTCCCCGTCTCCGTGCCGACCACCAGCCGGGCGGCGATCTCCGCGTTCGACAGCCCACGCGCCATCAGCCGGAGCACCTCGCCCTCCCGTTCGGTCAGCCGGGCGCGCTCCAGCTCGGCAC
>NZ_JAHWGT010001659.1 GCF_020873895.1 Streptomyces sp. DH12
GCCGTACGAGCTGCCGTACGCACAGTGTGCGCGGTTGCGCACAATGCGTGGCGAGAATGCCGTGCAAGACGGTGCGGACGGAGCTGAAACACGGCCGGTGACGGGGTGTCCGTCAGCCGCGTGGGCCGGAAATCGCGTCGACTGCCCGGTCAGGCAGCCGTGCTTCGACGATGATCGTGCCCAGTGCTTGGCCGGTGGGCGCGGGAAGGCATCGTGCCTCGACGTCGACGAAGCCATGCTCGTGTGCGATGGCGGCCCACGTCTCGGGAGGGTGGCACCAGCGGTCCACGGTCATCTCCCTGTCTTCAGGGCCCTTCCCGTACATGGGTTGGCGGCCGGTGAGGTGCTGGGGAGTCTCACCGTGCGAGAAAGCGAACACCCCGCCCGGC
>NZ_JAHWGT010001660.1 GCF_020873895.1 Streptomyces sp. DH12
CCATGGTGTTCGGCACCCTGATCACGCAGATGGTGCCCGGCATCGTCATCGCCAACGCCCTCTACACCTCCTACGTCGACCTGGGCCTGGTCAACTCGTACGCCGGGCTGATGCTCGCGGACGCCTCGCTCGGCATCCCCTTCTCCATCGTGCTGATGCGCTCCTTCATGGTGTCCGTCCCCGGGGAGGTGATCGAGGCCGCCGAGATCGACGGGGCGGGACCGGTCCGGGTGTTCCTGCGGGTGGTGCTGCCGATGAGCCGCAACGCCCTGATCACCTCGGGTCTGTTCGCCTTCCTGTTCGCGTGGAGCGACTTCATGTTCGCCCTCACCCTGAACACCACGGACGACGTCAAGCCGATCACGCTGGGCATCTACCAGTACATCGGC
>NZ_JAHWGT010001661.1 GCF_020873895.1 Streptomyces sp. DH12
GACGTAGCCGAGGTTGAACTCGAAGGGCAGGCCGGCCACGGGAAGGCGCCGGGCCGCCAGTTCCTCCTCCAGATGGGCGAAGAGCGTCCCGGGCCTGCGGCGCAGCGGAACGCCGTGCCGGTCGGAGACGGTGACCATGCGCTCGGTCACGTCATGGCTGACGATCTCGCCGAGCGGCCCGGCGGGGGCGCCGAGGAAGCTGAACCGCGACAGGCCCTCCTCGACCCGGCTGCTGTCCAGCCAGAACCGCCCGGCGACCCCGTCGAAGAGCGCGTCGAACGCGGCGTCGGCGTCGGGCACGGCGGCCAGCTGCCGTACGTGCAGCCGCAGACCGCCCTCACCGCCGTGCTCCCGGTCCACGGGGGCGGTGTCGGGGGCGGGAGTCAGGT
>NZ_JAHWGT010001662.1 GCF_020873895.1 Streptomyces sp. DH12
GGCACTGGCCCCGGGCCACGCGTGGAGCGGCGCCTTCCTGGGTGCGGGCTTCTTCCAGGTGTTCGAGGGCATCGGGGACCACAAGGTGCTGCGCCTGCACCAGGTGCGCTACGGCGTCGACGTCACGCCGTACGACTGGGCGTGGAATCTGGCGGGACTCGCGCTGTTGCTGATCGGGGGCGTGCTGCTGGTGCGAGCCCGGCGGGCCGGAGAGCGGCGGCCGTCGTGACCGCCGGTCCGGTGGCGGCGCCCCTGGCGCTCGCCTGTGCGCTCGCCGCCGCGGTGTACGCGGCAGGCGCCGCCCGGCTGAGACGCCGGGGCGACGCCTGGCCGTGGCGGCGGGACGCCGTCTTCGCCGCAGGGTGCGCGGCCGTGGTGTGGGGACTGGC
>NZ_JAHWGT010001663.1 GCF_020873895.1 Streptomyces sp. DH12
CGACACGATGCAGTACGTGAAGCCGGACATCCAGACGGTGTGCATGGGCCAGGCGGCCTCCGCCGCCGCCGTCCTGCTCGCCGCCGGCACGCCCGGCAAGCGCATGGCGCTGCCGAACGCCCGGGTGCTGATCCACCAGCCCTACAGCGAGACCGGCCGCGGCCAGGTCTCGGACCTGGAGATCGCCGCCAACGAGATCCTCCGCATGCGGACGCAGCTGGAGGACATGCTGGCCAAGCACTCCACCCGTCCGATCGAGAAGATCCGCGAGGACATCGAGCGCGACAAGATCCTCACGGCCGAGGACGCGCTGGACTACGGCCTGATCGACCAGATCATCACCACCCGGAAGATGGACAACTCCAGCCTGCGCTGAGGCGGGGCTGGGG
>NZ_JAHWGT010000168.1 GCF_020873895.1 Streptomyces sp. DH12
GTCGCCGAGCTGGGCGGCACCCGTCTGAAGGCGGCCTTCGAGCTGCACCTCGCCAAGGAGTTCCTGCGCGAGTCGGTGCACCTGGCGCTGGCGCCCGAGGGCCGGATCATCCCCTCGCCCGTGGACGGCAAGGAGAACCGCGTCTACCGCGAGCCGGTCGGCGTGGTCGGCGTGATCAGCCCGTTCAACTTCCCCTTCCTGCTGTCGCTGAAGTCCGTCGCCCCCGCGCTCGCACTGGGCAACGGCGTGGTGCTCAAGCCGCACCAGAACACGCCGATCGTCGGCGGCTCCCTGGTCGCGAAGATCCTCGAGGACGCGGGGCTGCCCGCCGGGCTGCTCAACGTCGTGATCACCGACATCGCGGAGATAGGCGACGCCTTCATCGAGCACCCGATTCCGAAGGTCATCTCCTTCACCGGCTCCGACCAGGTCGGCCGGCACGTCGCGACCGTCTGCGCCTCCCTCTTCAAGCGCGCGGTCCTGGAACTGGGCGGCAACAGCGCCCTGGTGGTGCTGGACGACGCCGACGTGGACTACGCCGTCGACGCGGCCGTGTTCAGCCGGTACGTCCACCAGGGCCAGGTCTGCATGGCCGCCAACCGCATTCTGGTCGACCGGGCGGTGGCCGACGAGTTCACCGAGAAGTTCGTCGCCAAGGTGCGCACGCTCAAGGCCGGCGACCCGCGCGACCCGGAGACCGTCATCGGCCCGGTGATCAACGCCCGGCAGGCGGACGCCCTCACCGGCGTCGTCGAGCAGGCCCTCGCCGAGGGCGCCACCGCCCTGGTGCACGGCGCGCGCCGCGACAACCTGGTCGAGCCGTCCGTCGTCACCGGGCTGCCCGCAGGCTCCGCCCTGC
>NZ_JAHWGT010001664.1 GCF_020873895.1 Streptomyces sp. DH12
GCGTCCGGTTCTGCTTCCGGGTCGAGGTGGTTCATGGGCGGGCTCCGGGAAGAGGGTGCGGGCGCTCGGCGGCGGCGAACGCGGGATGGGAGCGCAGGGCCTCGAGACCGCGCCGCGCATGCGTCTTGACCGTGCCGAGCGAGCAGTTGAGCACCTCGGCGACGGCGGCCTCCGGCAGGTCCTCCCAGTACCGCAGCACCAGCACCGTGCGCTGCCGGGTGGACAGCGAGCCGAGCGCCTCGGTGATCGCGGCGCGGGACTCGACGGACTCGGCGTGGCCCTGGTCGGACTGGTGCACCCGCTCCGGCAGGAACGGCATCAGCAGGTGCGTGACCCGGCGTCTGCGGGTCCGGCTGATGTTGTTGTTGACCAGGGAGCGCCGGACGTAG
>NZ_JAHWGT010001665.1 GCF_020873895.1 Streptomyces sp. DH12
GGAGGTCGGCGCAGGTCGGAGGGCGAGGCGGGCCGGAGGGTTGCCCAGCGGCCCGGTGACAACTCTCACAGGGCACGATCACCCGTTCGGAGGCACGCGCCGACGGACTATACACCCGGTGTATACCCGGCGTGTACAGTCCGCGCATGCCTTTTCCGACCAGGAAGACGACGACAACGGGGGCCGCGTTCCGCGCCCTTGCGGCCGGAGCCGCGGTGGCCGCGCTGGCGCCGGCGCTGACCGGGTGCACGCGCGTGGAGTCGACCGCGCCCAGCACCGTCCGCGCGACCGACGTGCAGGCCCGGTTCGGCACCGTGGACTGCCGCGAGGCCAAGTGCATAGCGCTGACGTTCGACGCGGGGCCGAGCGAGCACTCCGCCCGGCTCCTC
>NZ_JAHWGT010001666.1 GCF_020873895.1 Streptomyces sp. DH12
GTCCACGCCGGGGGCGGTCAGGTCCGGCTTGACGGCGCCGTCGCCGAGGCGCGGGCCGGTGGAGGAGAAGTCGGCGAGCTTGTCCTTGTCGTCGACGGCGCCGACGGTGAGGGCGGAGTCGGCGCTGCCCGGCGAACCGATCGACTGCGGGCCCTCGTTGCCCGCCGCGATGGCGAACAGGATGCCCTTCTCGGCGTACAGCTTGTCGACCGCCGCCTCCAGCGGGTCGGTCTCCGGGGTGTCCATGCCGCCGAGGCTCATGTTGACGATGTCGGCGCCCTCTGCGGCCGCCCACTCCATCCCGGCGAGGATCCCGGAGTCGTCGCCGAACCCGGCGTCGTCGAGGACCTTGCCGTTGAGGATCTTCGCGCCGGGATGGAGTGGGCGGC
>NZ_JAHWGT010001667.1 GCF_020873895.1 Streptomyces sp. DH12
TAGCTTGACCAACTCGTCCGGCCCGGAGGTCCCTCATGCCCGTCGTCCGCCCGTCCGACGCCGTCGTCCACGAGATGCACGGCGCCCGCTTCGTCTCGTACGTCCGCCCCTCGGCAGGCAGTGAGGAGCTGTGCGCCTGGCGGGGTGAGATCCCCGCCGGGACGCGGGCGCCCGCGCACACCGTCAGCCGGGAGGAGATCCTCCTGCTGCTCTCCGGCGAGCTGCTGATCACCCTCGACGGCACCCCGTACCGCGTCGGCGCGGGCGACACCGTCGTCGTGGGCCGCGGCTCGACGCTCGCCGTGGAGAACCCGGGTGACGAGTCCGCCGTGACCTGGGTCACCACCTCCCACGGCCTGGAGGCGACACTCGCCGACGGCACGCGCATC
>NZ_JAHWGT010001668.1 GCF_020873895.1 Streptomyces sp. DH12
TCTCGGCGATCGCCTCGTCGTGGAACGACGCGACCTCCACGCGGTCCGCCAGCCCCCGGTCGTTCATCACCTCGGCCAGCGCCCGGGCCGCCCGGACGTCCTTGATCTCCGCCTGCAGCGGTGTCCGGACCGCGTCCAGCACCTCCACGAACAGGGGGACGCGCTCGCCGCGCCCGGCGTCCAGGGCGCGCAGTTCGTCGAGGGTCTTGTCGGCGATGGCGCCCGTCCCGTCCGTGGTGCGGTCCACGCGCGCGTCGTGCATCACCACGAGCGCGCCGTCCTTGCTCAGATGCAGATCCAGTTCGATGACGTCGAGCCCGGCCTCCTGGGCGGCGACGAAGGACCGAAGGGTGTTCTCGGGCTCGACGTCATCGAACTGGATCTGCATC
>NZ_JAHWGT010001669.1 GCF_020873895.1 Streptomyces sp. DH12
CGCGTGGCGTCGAAGCCGCCGGAGACGTAGCCGCTGACCGTCATGAACCAGGGCGGGGAGTTGCTGAAGGTCTCCCAGTGGGTGATGTCCTTCTTGATCCGGTCGACCCACCAGCGCTGGGTGGAGTCGGCCCCGTCGTTCCAGTCGGCCGGATCGTCCGGGTCCCACCAGCCGGTGTCCTCGCGGGTGGTGCCGGCGGGCGCCTTCCACCAGCCTTCGACGGCCCCGCCGGGCCGCAGGTAGTCCTGGACGTCGGGGGCGTTGCCGCCGCCGATGTTGTAGCGGGCGATGTTCAGGGCCAGTCCGTCGGCACCGAAGACGAGCCGCGCCAGCTTCTCGCGGATCTGCGGCGGGTAGTCGCCGGTGGCGTTGGCGAACCAGACGAGGCT
>NZ_JAHWGT010001670.1 GCF_020873895.1 Streptomyces sp. DH12
CTCGACCACGTCGACGTGGACATCGCCCGCGGCCGCTTCACCGCGATCATGGGCCCCTCGGGGTCCGGCAAGTCCACGCTGATGCACTGCCTCGCCGGGCTCGACACCGTGACGAGCGGTCAGATCTACCTGGACGAGACCGAGATCACCGGGCTGAAGGACAAGAAGCTCACCCGGCTGCGCCGCGACCGGATCGGCTTCATCTTCCAGGCGTTCAACCTGCTCCCGACGCTCAACGCCCTCGAGAACATCACGCTGCCCATGGACATCGCCGGCCGCAGGCCCGACAAGGCGTGGCTGGACCGGGTGGTGGAGACCGTCGGGCTGGCGGAGCGGCTCAAGCACCGGCCGACACAGCTCTCCGGCGGCCAGCAGCAGCGGGTCGCCG
>NZ_JAHWGT010001671.1 GCF_020873895.1 Streptomyces sp. DH12
GTGCGCTCGACGAAGCGCGGAATGACGTAACGGGACTCGGCCTGCGGACCGGTGTAGCGGCCCTGCGAGCCGGACATGTCCTGCACGGCCTGCATACGGTCGTAGATCCCACTGCCGGGGAATGCGTTCACGGTGTCTCCTGAAAGGGGCTGAGGCGGTCGGCTGGGGCTGCTGGGGGCCCCGGGCTCTCACGGGCCCGGGCGGGGTCCTACGGGGCTCGTGGAGCCTCGCAAGGCCGCTCAGGCCCCGGTGCCGCCGCCGCCCGGCATACCGGCGGCCGTGGCGATCACGTCGTCGATGAGGCCGTACTCCTTGGCCTCGAAGGCGTCGAACCAGCGGTCGCGGTCCGAGTCACGGGTGATCTGCTCGACCGTCTGGCCCGTGTGCT
>NZ_JAHWGT010001672.1 GCF_020873895.1 Streptomyces sp. DH12
GGCGAAGGTCGTGCAGAGCGTCGCCGCCAACGGGGTGCCCGCCACGTACCGCAAGGTGATGGGCAAGCTCGACTCGTACACGCCGCTGGGCTATTCGCTGTGCGGGGTGGTGGAGCAGGTCGGCGCCGGGACCGACGACGTGAAGGTGGGCGACCTGGTGGCGTGCGCGGGCAACGAGCACGCGCTGCACGCCGAGCTGAACTGGGTGCCGAAGAACCTCTACGTCCCGGTCCCGGACGGGGTCGCGCCCCGGCACGCGGCCTTCGGCACGGTCGGGTCGATCGCGCTGCAGGGCGTGCGCCAGGGCGAGTCGCGGCTCGGCGAGGCGGCCCTGGTCATCGGTCTCGGGCTGATCGGGCAGCTGGTGGTGCAGTTGCTGAACGCCTCC
>NZ_JAHWGT010001673.1 GCF_020873895.1 Streptomyces sp. DH12
GTCACCACCAGCACGTCCACCCCCTCGGACACGTACTTCGCCATGGTGGCCGCGCCCTTGCTCGACTCGTCGTCGGGGTGGGCGTGCACGGCCATCAGTCGCAGCTGGTCAGTCAAGACTCAATCCTCAAGTCGTTGGGCGCCCTGTGTGCGGCGGCGCAGTCGCAGGCTTCTATAGTGACGGAACCGGGGGGCGAAAAATTCCGCAGCGCCGCTCCCGGGGACGGTCCCGGGACGCCGGTCCCTTCCTTCCGAGGAGACGATCATGAGTACGTCGAGCACGCGGCTGCCCGAGGGCCGCTACGGCCGCTCCTCGGACCAGCGTGCCGACCGCTCCCTCAAGGTCGTCGGCGGTGTGCTCGCCGTCCTGTTCACCGCCCTGATCGGCT
>NZ_JAHWGT010000169.1 GCF_020873895.1 Streptomyces sp. DH12
CTGCTGGACGTCGGTCTGCAGGTTGTTCAGGGCGAAGATGTTGGTGATGGTGGTGAAGATCAGGACGCCGAGGACGGAGCCGACGATGGTGCCGCGGCCCCCGGTGAGCAGGGTGCCGCCGATGATCGCGGCGGCGATGGCGTCGAGTTCGTAGAGGTTGCCGTTGGTGTTCTGTCCCGAGCCGGACAGAACGATCAGCAGGAAGGCGGCGATGCCGCAGCACAGCCCGGACAGCAGGTACAGGTAGAGGCGCTGGCGGCGCACGTCGATGCCGGCCAGGCGGGCGGCCTCCGCGTTGCCGCCGACGGCGACGGAGCGGCGGCCGAAGGTGGTGCGGTTGAGCACCAGCCAGCCGACGACGGTGACCGCGGCGAACACCAGCACCAGCGGGGGGATGCCCAGCACGTAGGCGTCGCGCTCGCCGAGGTCGAGGACGCTGTCGACGGTGACGATCTGGGTGCGCCCGTCGGTGATCTGGAGGGCGAGACCGCGGGCGGAGGCGAGCATGGCGAGGGTGGCGATGAACGGCACCATCCCGCCGTACGCGATGAGCACCCCGTTGACCAGGCCGCAGCCGAGTCCGACCAGGACGGCGGTGAAGAGGATGCCGGCGAAGCCGTACTCCTGGGTGGCGACGGTGGTCGCCCACACCGAGGCGAGGGCGACGATCGCGCCGACCGACAGGTCGATGCCGCCGGAGATGATGACGAAGGTCATGCCGACGGTGACGACGCCGATGACGGACGCCTGGGTGAGGACCAGCTGGAGGTTGCGGGTGTCCAGGAACTGGTCCGGCTTGGTGAGGCCGCCGATCAGGATCAGTACGGCGAGCACGCCGAGCAGGGACAGGGTGCGCACG
>NZ_JAHWGT010000016.1 GCF_020873895.1 Streptomyces sp. DH12
GGGTACCACATCGCTGCGCGATGTGCGAGCGAACCACCGCGCTGCGCGCGGTGGTTGCGCTCCCGCTCCGCAGGAGCGCTGGTGGCCCGCTGCGCGGGCCACGCACCTCCTGCGCTGTGCTTCGGAGGTGACGGTCCGTCCACTGCGCTCCCGGACCGGTGCGCGCTGCTCCTGGCTTAGTAGGCCTCCGCTTCGCTTCGGCCCGGTTGGAACCGGGTCCGCTGCGCTCCTCCGTTCAACGGTCCTTCCGGCTGCGCCTCCAGGACCGTTGAGGCCCGCTGGCGCGGGCCGGGCTGGCTGCGAGGGTGGGGGTGTTCGTATGTGTAGGTTCCAATGTAGCGCGTGGGCTCAGGATGATGCAGCATGTAGGATTGGCGAAAAGTAGGTAGGGGTTGAGATGTCAATCGATGAGGGAATCCCCGAGAGGCTTACCCGTAGAGCACAGTACTTTATTGGGTGCCACGGCTACTGGACTGGTCGCGGTGATGTCGAGCAGTCCAGGGCTCTCTGGAGAGGG
Source organism: Streptomyces sp. DH12 (assembly GCF_020873895.1). Lineage (GTDB taxonomy): Bacteria > Actinomycetota > Actinomycetes > Streptomycetales > Streptomycetaceae > Streptomyces. The sequence continues at coordinate 518 of NZ_JAHWGT010000016.1, forward strand.
CACGGCACTCCTGAGGAGCAGATCGACCGGGTGGCGGCCTTCGAAGCTGTCTGGGGTGGCCTGGCCCTTCCCCCATCTCCTCACTACGACGGGGCCCTCGGGCGTTCCGCGGGGGCGTTCCCAAAGGGCCGGCCCCTGACTGGCTCTTCGAGGCCGGGGCGCAGCGTACGGCTCTTCCCTATGCGTTCGTGGTGGGGCCGAGCGGGGAGTTCGGGCTCGAGGCCGGGAAGTGGGTGCCCTTGCATGCGAGTGTCGAGGGGTGGGTGGAGGCCTTGGCGTTGGCGGATCACGCCCGTCGGTGTGCGCGTACGACCACGACGCTGACAGGCGCTGCCGTGGACGAGCTTGAGCTGGACGGGTTCGAGGTCGTGCCAGAGGTCGCCGGCCTTGCGGACACCTGGTGGCGCGGCACCGACTCTCTGATCGCCGTCTACCGCGGCGAAGCCGAAGTCATGGAATCACCGCGCTGCCAGACAGCCACCATCTACGCCGGACTGGACGCGTGGGGGCTCAGAGGACTCGACGACATCGGCACACCCTCGAAATAACCTCACGCCCCGGCAACCTGAAGCCCGTCCCGGAAAGGGAGTCCGAAAATGCAGGACATCTCACTCAGGAAACACCAGGTAGATCAGCGCTCCGCGTTTCGTAAGTGGGTGGGATTTCCTGCAAAGTCATCTGTGCCCCCGCAGGGTGCCCGGGGCACGATCGTGTCAGCGACCGGGTCGGGCAAGACGATCATGGCCGCCGCGTGCGCGCTGGAGAGCTTCGCGGACGGCCGGATCCTCGTGACCGTGCCGACCCTGGACCTGCTCGCCCAGACCGCCCAGGCGTGGCGGGCGGTGGGCCACCGGGCCCCGATGGTCGCGGTGTGCTCCCTGGAGAACGACCCCGTCCTGAACTCGCTGGGGGTGCGCACCACCACGAACCCGATCCAGCTCGCCCTGTGGGCCGGGCACGGGCCGATCGTCGTGTTCGCCACGTACGCCTCCCTGGTGGACCGCGAGGACCCAGACGACCCGACGGGCCGCCGGAAGGTCCGCGGGCCGCTGAAGGCCGCTCTGGCAGGCGGGAAGCGGCTCTACGGCCAGCGCATGGACGGCTTCGACCTCGCCATCGTGGACGAAGCCCACGGAACCGCCGGTGATCTTGGTCGTCCGTGGGCGGCGATCCACGACAACGCCCGCATCCCGGCCGACTTCCGGCTCTACCTGACCGCGACCCCGCGCATCCTCGCCTCTCCCCGGCCGCAGAAGGGCTCCGGCGGCCAGGAGGTGGAGCTCGCGACCATGGCCGACGACCCGGAGGGCACCTACGGCAGGTGGCTCGCGGAGCTTGGCCTGAGCGAGGCGATCGAGCGCGAAATCCTTGCCGGGTTCGAGATCGACGTGCTGGAGATCCGCGACCCCTCCCCCGTTCACGGGGAGTCGGAGGAGGCCCGGCGCGGCCGGCGCCTGGCGCTGCTGCAGACCGCGCTCCTGGAGCACGCCGCCGCGTACAACCTGCGCACCGTCATGACCTTCCACCAGAAGGTCGAAGAGGCCCGCGCGTTCGCGGAGAAGCTGCCCGAGACCGCGGCCGAGCTGTACGTCAACGACGCCACCGACGAGGACCTGGCCGCCGCCGACAAGCTCCCGAAGTCCTCCATCGACGCCGAGTTCTACGAGCTGGAGGCCGGCCGCCACGTACCCCCGGACCGGGTGTGGTCGGCGTGGCTGTGCGGCGACCACCTCGTGTCCGAACGCCGCGAAGTGCTGCGCCAGTTCGCAGGCGGCATCGACGCGGCCGGGCGCCGGGTCCACCGCGCGTTCCTCGCCAGCGTTCGCGTGCTCGGGGAAGGCGTCGACATCACCGGCGAACGGGGAGTCGACTCCATCTGCTTCGCCGACACCCGCGGCTCCCAGGTCGAGATCGTGCAGAACATCGGCCGCGCGCTCCGCCTCAACAAGGACGGCAGCACAAAGGTCGCCAGGATCATCGTGCCGGTCTTCCTGGAGCCCGACGAGGACCCCACCGACATGGTCGCCTCCGCCAGCTTCAAGCCGCTCGTCGCCGTACTCCAGGGCCTGCGCAGCCACGATGAGCGCCTGGTCGAACAGCTCGCTTCCCGGGCGCTCACGAGCGGCAAGCGCAAGGTGCACCTGCGCCGCGACGAGGACGGACGGATCGTCGGGGCCGGCGGCGCGGGCGGCGGCGAGGACCAGGAGGACGACGGCACCCAGGCCGCCGCCGAAGCGGCCCTGCTGCACTTCTCCAGCCCGCGCGACCCGGCGACCATCGCCGCGTTCCTCCGTACGCGGGTGTACCGGCCGGAGTCCCTGGTCTGGCTGGAGGGCTACCAAGCCCTCCTCCGGTGGCGGAAAGAGAACGAGATCACCGGCCTCTACGCCGTCCCCTACGACGTCGAGGTCGAAGTCGGGGCGACCAAGGCGTTTCCGCTCGGCCGATGGGTCCACCAGCAGCGCAAGGCCCTGCGGGCCGGGGAACTGGAGGAACGGCGCAAGACGCTGCTCGACGCCCCGGAAGCCGGGATGGTCTGGGAGCCCGGCGAGGAAGCATGGGAAAACAAGCTCGCTGCGCTGCGCTCCTACCGGCAGGCCACGGGACACCTCGCGCCGCGGCAGGACGCGGTCTGGGGCGAAGGCGAGGCAATGGTCCCGGTCGGCCAGCACATGGCCAACCTGCGCCGCAAGGGCGGCCTGGGCAAGGACGCAGAGCGGGCCGCCGTGCGCGCGAAGCAGCTGGCCGCGATCGATGAGGACTGGAACTGCCCCTGGCCCCTGGACTGGCAGCGCCACTACCGCCACCTCGCGGACCTGGTCGACGCCGACGGCAGCCTGCCGGCCATCGAACCCGGCGTGCTGTTCGAGGGCGATGATCTGGGCAAGTGGCTCCAGCGGCAGAAGCACCCGGGCACCTGGGCGCAGCTGTCAACCGAACAGCAGAAACGGCTGACCAAGCTGGGCATCAAGCCGCTGGAGACGCCCCACCCCGCCCCGGCAGCCAGGCGTGCGACGAAGGGCACGGGCAAGGCACAGCAGGCATTCCAACGCGGCCTGACGGCCCTGGCGCAGTGGATCGAGCGCGAAGGTGATCGGCCCGTACCACGCACCCACGCCGAGAAGATCGTGGTCGACGGCCAAGACGAACCAGTGACCATCAAACTCGGCATCTGGATCTCCAACACCAAGAGCCGCCGCGACAAACTCACGACGGAGCAGCAGGACGCCCTCCGGGAACTCGGCATGAAGTGGGCATAGAGCCCCGGCGCGGGGCGCCGATGGGTGCGTCACGGGGCCGTGGCTCTGGCCGTGTACCGATGCTGGACATGCCGGAGGAGAGCGTGGGTGTGGTCGGTCAGCGGCCGGTGCTGGTCCTCATCGATGACCAGCGCCATCAGGTAGTGATCGGGGCCACCTCGTACAACGTCGCGCGCCAGGGAGGCGCGAAGGTTGGGCCAGTAGCGGCCGTGGGCGAACCCTGACGCGGCTCGCCAGGCAGCGGTAACCTGCCGGGGCTTCAGGCCCATACCGGCGGCGGCCTCCGCTATCAGCTTTCCAGCTTCCGGCTTGGCGAGTCTGTCGTGGATGCCCAGCGACACGGCTAGGCCCTCGATCTCCTGGACGCGCTCCCGCCCCGTCTTGCCGCCAGGTCCCGGCACATGGTGGGTGTCCTCCTCGTGCTGAGCGCGGTTTCGCATATCCTCGCGCCACAGCCGCAGGCTCCGGCGCCGACGCTCGGTGCGGTCGTTGCCTCCCAGCAGCCAGGCCGCCGTAGCGAAGTTCTCCAGGGCGCCACGCATCAGCGTCCAAGGACTGGTGGGGTCCACCTCCCCGTGCAACACGATCCTGCGCAGCGCGTCCGCATGCGCCACCCCCGCCGTGAACGACGCCCGGATCAACGTCGACGCCGAGTAGGTGCCCAACGGCGCGTCGTCCGCGGCCAGACTGCTCGAGGGTTGCGCTGCCGGAAGCTGCCGGTACGCACCCTCGCCACGCAGACTCTCCACATCGGCAAACAGCGGCTGCAGGTACGCGAACTTGAACCCGGGCGGTGTCATGACCGGCACAGTAGAGCCGGCCACTGACACTCGAACGGGGCCGGAAGAGGACGCGGCAGGCCTGATCGGCACGCGAACGGCGGCTCGGCGATGGTCCCAGCTGGCGTGGGCTGGGCAGCAGCGAACCACGCTTACGCACGCCCGGCCCGACATCACTGTGCTCGACTCGCTCCCCGCAACGGCGCGGCGAGACGGCGGGCAGGCGGGTGCTCATCGCGCGGTACGACTACAGAGCCAGGTCCGGTACGCGCACGGCGCATGCCGTGTGGCCATTACCTGATGGGATGCTCATCGGTTGAGGGTGCATGTGGCAGCAAGGCTCCTGTGCGCACCCGGTGGTCGCTGATCCCTGGCGATACAGCGCCCGGTTCCTGGATCCATACGGTGGAGAACAACGGATGCCGTGGGGCGAAGCCGCTCGTGTCGTCCCTCTGGAGGAATGCGGTCCGGTACGCCCGTTTCCCCTGCGATCTGGCCGTCGTTTCGCCCCGGGCTGGTGGTGGTCGGCCACCACCGGGCGGCTGGTGCACTACGGGTCGGGTTGTCGGCTCCTGTCTTCCTAGGCGCGTCGCATCCCGGCGCTGGAGTGGTCGTTAGCCCGAGCATGAGCCTTCCCACACTGGTCCTCTCGCAGCGCATGGCGCGGGCACTGGCCGTGACAGCCGGTTCCGCCGCCCTGGTGGCCGCAGGAGCAGCCCCCGCGTCAGCCACCACCGTCATCGGCTTCGGCAACGCGGCAATCAGCAACGCCTGCACGAACATCGGTGCACCCATTGCCAGCGGCGCCACCGCCTCCGGCCCAGGAGCCGTCAACGCCCTACTGGCCGCAGCACCCATCGGCAGCCCGGCCAACCAGTGCGGCAACCTCGGCCTGCCAAGTGTCCTCCGCGAAGATCTCGGGGTGGACGTGGTCTCCACCTTGGATGGCGGGGAGGGCTGAGCGTCACAGTTGGGCGAGCGGCCGGGTCTTCTGCTTGGGCGGGCGGGGCGGCGGGCGACGGAGCCGTGCGGTGCGGCGGACCGTACGAGTGTGCGCGGGACATGGCGTGCTCCTCGTCCCCGGCCCGGCGCCGACGGACCTTCCCGCCTGGCCCCGCGACGGACCCCCACGAGGATGCCTCCGCGGACTGCTCGCCAAGCCCCCCCCCCGGCCCACGAGTTCCACCCTGACAAGGACACCGGACACCACCTGGACGCGGAGCAGCGCCGGGTGGCCACTGCGGCCAGGCCCACGGGCCGTGGGACGTGGTGGGGTGCCCCGGGCGGAAGAAGGCAGGCGACAAGTACGGTGTTCCCCGGGGACAGGACAGCCAGCCGCCTGACCTCGGGGACAGCCCAGGTTAGGAGTCACCTGACATGTTCCCCACCCGTTCTCCGCGTGCCGGCGCCGTCCGTCCGGCCGCGTCCGTCGTCGCCGCCCTGGCCATAGCGGTGGGCGCCCTGATGGCGCATCCGCCTGCCGCATCCGCCGCGGGTGTCGTCGACTGCGCCGCGACCCCCGCCTCCTGCGTCGAGGTGATCCGGAACACCACCGCCCCCACTGACATCGCGCTCGACGGCAGCGGCAAGGCGTACGTGACCACGACGCACGGCTACCTGTACCAATTCGACCTGGCCACCGGCGCCAGGACGGAACTGGCCAGCAGCCTGGGAGACGCTCCCGGTGTCGCCGTGGACGGACAGGGTCACGCCTACGTCATCACCCGGGGCGGGAAGCTGTACCAGATCGACGTCACCAACGGGGCCCGGAGGGTGATCAACCAGAAGCTCGGCGACGGGCTCAAGGTCGCACTCGACCACCAAGGGCACGCCTACACCACCGACTGGCACGGAAACCTCTGGAAGGTCACCCTCGACAACGGCTACGCCGTCAAGGTCGCTCAGGACCTGCGCCTCCCGGTCGGACTGGCGCTGGGCGGCAACCACGCCTACGTCTCCACCACCGGCGGCACACTGCACGAGATCCGTCTCGACAACGGAGCCGTCCGCCAACTGGCCAAGGACCTCGGGGACGCGACCGACCTGGAGATGACCGACGCCGGCACCGTGGTGGTCTCCACCCGCGCGGGCAACCTCTACGAGATCGACCCCCGCAACGGCTCGCAGCGCCACGCCGCCAAGAGCCTGGGCGACGCATTCGGCATGACCCTGGACCACCAGGGCAACGCCTACACCACCAGCTGGAATCAGGCAAAGGTCAACAAGGTCCTCAACGTGGTGCAGGCCACGCCGAAGGCACAGCTCACCAAGGTCGCCAACGTCCAGGGCAAGATCGGCGGGACCGCCAAGCCCGCCATCGACATCAAGAACACCGGCACCGCGACCATCGGCAAGCAGACGATCACCCTCACCCTGAGCCCGAACCTGAAGTTCCCGGCCCACCGCGAGGTGTACGTCGACCGCAGCGGCTCCGTACACAAGCACTCGTGCGCCGTCGCCAGCGACGGACGGTCCGCCACCTGCCCCAACGTGGAACTCGGCCTCGCCCCCGGCCAGACCGAGCGCGTCTGGACCGAAGTCGCCGTCCCCGCGGGCACCAAGCCCACCGACATCCCCCACGTCACCTTCAAGGTGGGCGACCTCGGCAGCGTCCAAGCCCACTTCAAGCTGCGGCGCTGATCCCTCACCACCCACGCCCGGCCCCGTTCCCGGCCGGCTGCCCCGAACCCACCGGCTCGGGGCAGCCGGCCTTCCGCCGGTAGTGAAAGCCGCGGGCTTCAGGCGCCGCGGTGGGGCAGGCCCGCCATGCTGCTCATCTGTCTCCGTCTCGTTTCCCACGGCTTCGGCGGAGAGCCGGCGGAGTCGGGTTTCGGTGGCGCCGGCGGCTTGGGCGTCGAGGAGGCGGGCGGCGTGCTGCGGGGGCAGGGCGAGGGTGAGGTGGCGGAGGCGTGCGTCCCGGTGCCGCCCGAGGCGGCGGTGAGCCCGAACCGGGCTCGGACATCGACCACCAGGCCCTCGGGGGTGGTGGCGGCCTCGCGGGCCCTGGCCCGGACCTGCGGGTGCCAGCGCTTGCGGACCTGGCGCGACCATGCGCGCCGCGAGGTCGGGGCGGGGGGCGTTTGATCTGGTCGCGGACGTAGCGCTCCACGGTGCGCTGGGAGACACCGAGAACTGGGCGGCCGATCAGGTCCGCTTCACCGGGGCGTGGGTCCGGGGCGGTGCTGGCCGTCAGGCCGTTGTCGTCCTGGTCCACGCCGTCACCGCGCCGCGCACCAGCTGGCGCATCATCCGCGCCCCGGCCGCCGAGACCCAAGCGCCGGCGCCCGTGCGCGATCCGGACTGGGTCGCCAACCGCACCCGAGCAGACAAGGGAGGCACCCCGTGAGCACTGAGCAGCACGACGCCGACGCGTACGGCCACGAACTGGCCCGCATCAGCCACCACCAGCACGAGGCCACGGCGGCGCGGTTCACGGTCTTCCAGGCCCTGGCCGCCGCCGGGATCGGACACGAGCAGGCCGACGACATCGTGGCGAAGCTGGAGGCCGGGGCGGTAGCCGGCGCCCACACCTGGATCTCCGAGCCCCCCCCCCCCCCCCCCGCACGGGTCCGAGTCGCGGTTCGAGGACGGCTGGTTCGCCGGGGTCCGCGACGTCGCCAGCTACCTGCTGCGCATCGCCGACACCACCGCCACCACAGGGCGCGGGCGCGCCGCCTACAGCGCCATGCTGCTCGCCCACCTCTCGCAGCCGACCTCCCCCGCCCCGGAGGACAGCGCCGAGCGGGCGGGACGGCGGCACGGGCGGCGGACCGGCGGCGCGCGGCCGAGGGAAGCGACGGTGGGACGCAGGGACAGCGGGACGGCGCGACGGCGGCACGGGCGGCGGACCGGAGGGCCGAACGGCGGGCGGCACAGCGGTGAGCGCCCGCAACGGCCCGGCGGCGCCGCGGGACGGGCGCCAGCAGCATGGCAACGGGACCGTGACGGCGCGGCGCCAGTGGCACGGCCGAGGCACGGGCAGCGGCAGGGTGCCGGCGCGGCGGCCCGGCAGCGGCAGAACAGCAGCGGGGGCGCCAACAGCAAGGACGGCGCCGCGGCGGGACGGAGCCGCCGCGGAGGGACGGCCACGGCCGACGTGAGGCCGTGGCAGCGCCGCGGCAGCACGGCGTCGTGGGGGACGGCGGCGCCGCGGGGCGGCACGCCGGGATGCCGGCACGCCGGGCGCGGCGGGCGCCGCTGCGGCGCGGCGACGGGCAGGCGGCGGCCGGCACCGCGGCGGGACGGCGGCAGGGCGGTGGACAGCGCCAAGCAGCGGCGCGGGCGGCAGCGGCATAGCGGCGGGGCGCCACAGCAGGACGCGGAGACGGTGGTGGCCCGGGCGACGCGGCGGCGGGACGGCCGACGGACAGGCGCACAGCGCCGAGCAGGCGGGACAGCGGCCCAGGCGGCGGACCGGCGGCGCCCGGCCGAAGGAGGTGACGATGGGACACCGGGACCCCGGCCACACGGCGGGGTCCCGGGGCGGCGCAGGCGGCGGAGGCTTACGAAACCCGGGGCTCGCGGCAGCACCACGGCGGTGACCCGGCCGGCCGCAGCAGCGTCGGGAGACCGGACGGCGAGACAGCGACCGCCGCGCGGACGGGCGCAGCGCCCAACGGACAGGCGGCGGTTGGCTTCCTCGAGGACGACGTCGGCGAGGGCGCTGAGTGGTCTTCGGGCAGCAGATTGGCGGCACGGCGGACGTCGGCGGCGACGGCGCGGGCGGTGTCGGTGAGCAGCAGGACGATCTGGTGGAGGTCCGCAGGCGGCAGGCCGGGGTTGCCGGTCCATCCGAGGACGTCTTTGACCAGAGCGTTGTGGAGCTCCCGGTCGAGGGGGAGTTCCGCTTCGAGGTGCCCTTCAGGATCGTGGAGGACCAGGTGTGTACTGCTCATCGGGGCCTCGCCGGGTCGGTGGTCGCGGGTGGCACGGTCTCGTTCCGTTGGACGGCGCACGGTCGGCGCGACGGGGCGGCGGGGCGGCCACGGCGACGGGATAGCGGCTGCCCGACGACGCGCGGCGAGCGGGCAGGAGGCACGGCCGGGGCGCAGCAGCCGCGTGGTGGGAAGCGGGACGGCAGGACGACGGCACGTGGCAGACGGGCGGCGTGCGGTCGGCACGGCGAGGCAGCGGAGCAGCAGCGCAACGGGCGCCGGCTGCACGCCGACCGCGGTGCACCTCGGCACCTGCGGCATGGGCCGGAAGGCCCCCGGGGCGACGGAGGACGCGGCGCGCCGGGCGCTGGCGGAAGGGGTGCCGGCGTGTCCGGTGTGTCGGCCGGACACCGAACTCGGCGTCCTGGACGCCGGGTAGAGCCCGCCCGAACCGAAGGAGAGCAGCGGCGGGGCAGCGGAACGGCGGAGCAGTGGCGGGACGGCGGCGGCGCGGGCCGGAGCGCAGCAGCCACGCGGCGGGACGGCGCACGGCCGGCGCGACGGGGACCAGGCAGGCTGCCGCGCAGGCGGGTAGGCAGACGGCGCCGCCTGGCGCGGCTGGGAACCGGGCGGCGGCACCCAGGGGCGGTGGATGGCTTGCACGGGCCGGACCGGCAGGCCGATGGCGCAGTGACAGCACAGCGGCACGGCGCCGGTAGACAGCGGTGGCGGGGCAAGAGCGGCAGCGGCCGAGGGGCGGCAGCATCAGGCGGCGGCAGTGCGGCTCGCCGTCCGCTACGAGGCGACCGTGCTAATCACAGCCCTTAAGTGGCTGTGACGGGCGCTCTGCTGGGACCATGCACCGGTGAACTCAGGACTCCCCGCCGGGTGGACCATCGAGCGCGTGCGCGCTCTCTCCGGAGACCCAAGCGCCGTCCCGCTCTCCTCCGATCGACTCGTAGTCCTCGAGGCAGCCGGTCAGGGCGATTACGAGCCGCTCCGGCCGGAAGTGTTCTTGCGTTCCACGAGTTGTGCCTCGTGGAAGACGACGGTGAGTGGTTCATGGGGCAGCTCGATGATGACGGCACGGTGATCTGCTGGGCCTCCTACGGACCCGACCTGGTCGAGGCCATCCGCAGTCTCTGAACGACACCCCGCATCTTCAGCCTCTTCTCAACAGCCCCTGGAAGCGCCGTTCAGGGCCGACCCACAGCCGTCCGGCGGCGCACGGCGGGACTCTGCCGCGGAACCGCATCAGGGCCGCGTCAGGTCGGCCGGGCCGCGTCGGGTGGCTGCCGGAAAGCCGGTGGCGGGACATCAGGGAACGGTGCAGGCGAGCGGAAGCGGGCGACACCGCGAGCGGGCAGCGGCCACGACACGGCGGCAGCCAAGACCGGCCGGGAGCAGCGACGGCGCGGCGCGGCGGCCGGACAACGCGCGAGCGCGGCGGGCCCGGGGAAAGCCGGGCAGCGGACAACGTCGGACCCAGCCACGCAACGACACCGGCACCGGGCGACGCGCCGCTAGCCGGTGGCCGCTAGGCGGGGTGCCCGGCGGGAAAGCGGCGGCGGCACGGCGGGGCCCCGGGACGGCGGCAGTGCGGCGGGGGCTTGCGAAGCCGGGGCCTGCGGCAGCGCCACGACTGTCACCGACCGGCCGCAGCAAAGTCGGGACGGGACGGGCGCCAGCCACACAGCGGCCGGCATGAGGCCGCGACGGCGCCCCGGCGGCCCGGCGGCGCCGCAGCGGGGGCGGACGGCGGCGCCGCGGCCGGGCGGCTGCAGCGGCCTGGCGGCGGCGCGGGCGGAAGCGGCATGGCGGCGGGAGCGCCACAGCAGGACGCGGAGACGGTGGCGGCCCGGGCGACGCGGCGGCGGCGGGACGGCCGATGGACAGGCGCACAGCGCCGAGCGGGCGGGACAGCGGCCCAGGCTAGAAGCGGCAGCTCATCCCGGGGCGGGCGTACGGGGTTCGCCGGGGCGCGGGTCGTACAGGGTGCGGCCGCCGGGCCACCGGGAGAGCTCGGTGGCCAGGGCGACGCCGTCGTCGACTTCCTCGGTTTGCCACTCGTGGATGTCCACCAGCAGACCGTCCAGCGGGCCGCCGACCAGTTCGGCGTAGGTCCGGTGCGGGAGCGGGCCGGGGTGGGGGTCGTCGTGCTCCGCGCCGTAGACGCGGCCGTTCAGCAGCTGCTCGCCACCGTATATCCGATCAGCTTTCCAGCCGCTACCGACAACCGGGGGAGAGCCCGGCGGGCCCGGCCTGGGTGGAGGCCGGGCCCACTGTGCTCACCGCGGGCTGGGCGCTGCGGTCAGCACCCGCCGGTCCTCACCGCGGCCGACGATCCGCCACACCGGCCGGTCGGCCCCGTCATGGGTGAGCCGGTGAAGGGTCGTCGTCGCCACGGTGATCCGCCAGATCGGCCGGGCGCGGTCGTGGAAGGCGGCCTCCCTCGTTTCCGCGGCCGCGCGGCGCTTGGCCGGGGCGAAGACGAACAGCAGCAGCGGGAAGGGCCGCTCCAGTGACGGACCGGCGTAGGTCTCCTGCCAGTGGTTGCGCGGGGGGCGGGCGGCGTTGCCGCGCCCGGACGCAGGGGCGTTGCGGTAGGCGTCGTAACGCTCCAGCTTGGCGAGCAGGCCAGCGTAGGACATGGTGCGGTCGATCTCCACGAACGCGCTGGAGCCGTTGGCCAGGAGCACCACGCCGTCGGGCACCAGGCTCCCGGCCGGAGTGGGGTGGGCGACTTCCACCCGCCAGTCGGCGTGATCGGCCACCTCCGCCTGGTGGAAGGCGATGACGGTCTCGACCAAGGCGAGGCCGTGCTCCCGAAGGCCCGTCTTGCTGGCCGCGATGCGCTTGCCCGTCGTGCGGCCGACCGGCGACGCGAGCTCACCGGAGGCGGCGGCTTCGGCAAGGCCCGCCGGGGTGCAGTACCAGTAGCTCTGCTGGGCACGGTGGGTCCGGCCGACCAGGGCCGGGGATTCAGCGAGCAGATTGCGCAGCGCGCGGCGGACATGATCGGTGTCCTGCTGGTGCGGCAGCAGCAGCGCCTTCAGCTGGCGCGGTGTGGCCAGGCGCAGCCGGGCGAGGGTGAGCAGGACCTCGCCACAGAGGTCCGCGCCCGCCTTCGTCGCCACGGCCTTCCGGGGCCGGGACGCTTCTCCAGGTACATCAGTACTTGGAGAAGAGGAGTTGCAACCGGCCGGGGCCGGCGAATCGGGGGTCTGATCAGCAACAACCGTCAGACGACGGCTGGAGGCTGCGGGGCTGGGAGCGGGGCTTGTCGCAGGGCTCGGAGCGGGGCTTGCCGTCGCAGCGGTGTCCGCCGGAGCCGGCGGGGTGTGCGGGTCGGGTGCGGTGGTCATCGCGTCCTCGGGTTTCTCCGGCCGCACGCGGCCGGGTCAGCGGTCGTCCGGCCCGCGCGCGGATCTGCGCACGGGCCGAAGCCACCGTGAGGAAGCACCCCTTGACCGCGGTCTGACGGCCACCGACAACAAGCGCCCGACTCCTCCTTGACCACCCCTTGCAGTCCTAGTTTGTCCGTGACCGGAGTCACGCCCGCACCGCGTCCCGGAGCGCGGATTCTGCCCACAGGGCCGGGCGCGCACCGTAGGGCGACCGGCCGGACGCACCAGGCATCCGGCCAGCGAACAGCAACGAGCCGTCATGGGAACAACGTCGCCGAAGCCCCAGCTCGCCCCGGAGCAGATCCGGCGGGCCGCCGACTACGTGGAGCTGGTCTGGCAGGAGCAGGGCAGCGAGGCAGAGAAGGCCGCGCTGAAGGCCGGTCACGCTTTGCGGGTGCCGTCGTCGGTGCAGGGCAGGCGACCGGTGCCGTACGCGGCGGTGTAGTCCTCGGTGATGTCGCTCTCGACGGTGCTGATGGCCGTGGGAGCGATGTGGATGGCGCCGGTGAAGGGCCGCTCAACGTCCCTGATGACCAGCAGGACCGTGGTCAGCAGTGCGGTCAGGACCACCAGGCCGCCGGTGACCAGGGCGGTGTTCTGGCGGGGCAGGCACAGCGCGAGGGTGACGATGAGGAAGGCGAGCGCGGCGAGCATCAGCCAGTACACCGCGTTCGGGATGGCCGGGGTGGACTCGGCGATACGGGTCTGGCGCGCGGCGGAGCGTTCCTTGTCGGCGGCGACCAGCATCCCGAAGGCCGGCGCGTCGGAGCCCATCTGCTTCAGGCCGGCGCGGAAGTCGGTGGTCCATCTGCTGGGCTCGCTCGCGCCGTGTCCGTCGGCCATGGCCGGCCACTCATAGGCCCGTACGGCTCGGGCGTAGCAGACGACATCGCCCTGGAGGCGCCGGCGCTGGGCGGCAGGGGCGTAGTCGGCCACCTCGAACATGTGGTCCACCACGCCGGCTTCGTTGCGTGCCGCCTCATCGGCCTTGCCGTTCGAGGTCGAGGCGGTGACGAGGACGAAGGCCAGGACGAACACGGTCAGCGTTTGCAGCGGCAGGACGAAATCCCGCACGGTCAGCGACGGTGTCTCGGTCGCTTCGATGCGACTGCGGAGCACCCAGTGCCCCACCACTCCCAGGACCAAGGCGAGGATGGCGACGACGATCGTGATGACCATGGTGGCGATCATGGGCAGCGGGCTTGCCGTACGGTCCGACCGCCGCAGCCATTCTCGGAACGATCACCCGTGTGGCGTACACGGCCCGGTCCCCGGATCGCCGAAGCACGCTGCAGGCGGCGAAGGACATATCCCGGCCACGCGCTCACGCCCGACGCTGCCCGGAAGGGTCCGTTGAGACACACACCGACCGGCATCGCGGACCGACGAGAGGACGACGCGGAGCGGTGCACGCGACCGGCGGCGCGGCGGCGGCGCGGAGCACCGTTCCAGCCCTGGGCAAGAAGGCCGGAGAGCGGCCGTGCCCGGGACGCGGAGCGGCCCCCACAGACACGCCTCCCGGCAGCACAGCGGCGGTCTCTCTCCCCCGGACAGGAGGAAGGGCACACCCTCGGTCGACTGCGGGCGCTCCGCCCCCGGCGCCCCCGGGACCGCCCGACGCCGGGCCGGAACGGCTACGACTCGCGCGCGCCGCCACTCCCGAGGACCCGCCCGGCCAGGGCCGGTTCCGGTGCCGGATGCACCGAGCCCCCGCGGGCCCGCAGCTCCTGAAGATCCCCGGCTGGGTGCGGACAAGCTCGCCGTCCTGGCCGGCCTCGGACTGGACTGGGCGGCGGAGGAGGCCACGGCGGAGTGACGTGGCCATGCGCTCCGCCTCGGGGAGCATAGCCATGAGCGCTGAGAACGATCATGGCCAGCCGAGTAAAGGCCGAGGTGGGTGACCCGGGCACTTGATGGTCGTTGCTGGGACATGACCATGCGTACGGCTCTCACCGTGTTCACTCTCTCCGTCGCAGCAGCGATAACCTCTCTGACCGCAGCTGCACCAGCGTCCGCAGGAGGCATCGGTGACTTCCTGTCGCCGGCCTTCGGGAACTGGCTGCACCAACCATCACGGCACCCACGCTGAGGGGGTCACCACCCACGGCACCGGAGCAGCCAACGGCAACCTCGCCGGGCTGCCAACCGGAAGCCCGCTCAACCAATGCGGTGGCGCCGATCTGATGCCAAGCGGCCTCTTGGGCCCTGTAAGCCCAGATAGCTTGCCCACCCACGCAGTCACAGGCCTGGGCGTCGGCATGGAAAACCTGACCGCCACCGGAGGCGCGCAACACGTCCTCGGCATACTGACCGGCGGCAAGCTGACCGGCGGCTGAAGGCCGCTCACCGGCCATGCCCCTACCGCGGGGGAGGATGTCCTCGCCGCGGCAACGGCGGCGGCCTCCACCGCCCGGCACCGTCTGGGTCTGCCGGCGGGCACCGAGCCTGAGCCGACCGCCGCAGGCGCGGTCCCGTCCCCGCCCACAGGACGCGGCCCCCGCCGACGCGGCCTGGGCCCCCGGGTTGCCCTGGCGACGAGGCTATTCGGCCCAACCGGGGTGTCCTTCGACCGGGTGACGGGGGCGGCCAGGCGGAGTGCGGCCTGCCGCGGTGGGGACCCGGACGGTCCGTTTCCGCAGAAATTGAGGAGAAGGTCATGCTCCGACTGGCCTATGGGATGGCCACGGCCGCGGTGATCGCCGCGGGCGGTGTCCTACTTCCCGCCGTCTCCACGGCCACCGCCGCACCGTCCCCGCGTGTCACCGAGGCCCACGCCGTGCCGTGCATAGTCCCGCCTTCGCTTGCCCCACCCTGGGGGGTCCCCCCCGGCTGCAACCCCAGCGAGCGGCCCAGTTGAGGTGAACGCCTGACACCCGGCACCGCCAGGACCGTCACGGCAGCGCCCCCGCCTTCCCCAACAGGAGATCGGGGGCGCTGCGCGTTCGCGCTCGGCCTCACGCGGTAGGGATCCGCGCCGGACCCGACGTCTTGGGCTGCGGCCGGGCTGTTCGGTCCAGCCGGGTCGCTCGGCGGGTGACCGGGGCGGCCAGGTGGAGTTTGGCCTGCCGCGGCGGGGACCCGGGCGGCCCGGGTCTCACGGGCGCGGTGCTACCCAGACGTAAGGGCCGCCGCCCCTCCACTCGATCAGCGGGGAGCGCGCCGCCTCGTACTCCGAGACCTCCAGCCCCGCCCGGCGCAGGAACTCCACCACGTCCGCCAGGCTGTGCGCGAGTCCCAGGATCTCCCCGTCCGCGCGCACCCGCCGGCCCCCTGTCGGGGACGGCGGGTAGACGATCACAGGCGGGTGTCCGGCCATGGCTTCAGCCTCCGCTGGAAGCCGGTCGAACGCATCCGGGACTACGGGCCCGGCTACCCGCTCTACAGCTCGAAGTGGTTGTCCTCAGTGTCGGTCAGTTCGACGCGCCGGGCACTGGGAACCATGCCGGCCTGCCCGGGAAAGAGTCGGAGCCGGCACGGCGCGGAGCGGCTGCGCTTCGTGGATGGCCATTGCGAGCTGTGCGGACCGTTGCGTGGTCAAGCGGCCCGTAGGGTGTCAGGCGGAGACGGCAGCGTGGAGCCAGTGCTGCGGTACGTCGTTCAGAGCGGTGAAGAAGTGGTGGGTCGCGGCGCGAAGGTCGTCAAGGGTGAGGGACCCGTCACCGTCGCGATCGAGGTGCGCGAATTCGTCCGTGGCGCCCGGGTCGATGACGTTCCCGCTCTTCAGGTACTGCGCGAACTCGTCCTTGCCGACCTTGCCATTCCCATCGGTGTCCATCCCTCGGAAGACCGTGTCAGCGAAGTCGTGGAGGTAGGGAGGCAGGGTGCCGACGGACCTTCCGGTGATCGCACGGTCCACGTGCGACAGCAGCTCGTCCCTGGTCATCCGGCCGTCCGTGTTGGAGTCGCCGGCCTTGAGGAACCCCGTGACCAGCACCTGCGCAGGGGAGGGGCCGTTGGCGGTGGGCCGCAGATCGTCCGGGCTGAGGACGCCGTCGCGGTTGGTGTCGAGGCGGTCGAACAATCGACTAACCCTCACCTTGTAGATGCTCATGGTTGTCGCCCTTCCGTCGTCAGCAGTGCTGCTGGTGGTTGACGAGGAAGCTAGCGCCAGCCCACCGGCCGCACCTGCGACTTCAGCACAATCACTCGAAGGTGTGCCGTACAGCCATGTGGGCAACGGGCAACGCTTGGGGTCCGTCGAGCGCGGGACGGGCGTCGTCCTGGCCTTGGCCGGCCGGGCCCGCTTTTACAGCTCGAACTGGATGTCCTCGATGTCGGTCAGCTCGACGTGGAGGTCGTGGGCGCGGCGGTCGTGGTCGCGGAAGTAGACCTCGCCCAGGGCTTCGGCGGCGAGGTGGCCGAGCCGGCTTTCGGTGGCGCCGGCGGCTTGGGCGTCGAGGAGGCGGGCGGCGTGCTGCGGGGGCAGGGCGAGGGTGAGGTGGCGTAGGCGGGCGTCGTCGGTGCTGCCCGGGGCGGCGGTGAACCCGAAGCGGGCGCGGATGTCGACCACCAGGCCCTCGGTGGTGGCGGCGGCCTTGCGCGCTCTGGCGCGGACCTGTGGTTGCCAGCGCTTGCGGACCTCCGCGGCCATGCGTGCGGCGAGGTCGGCCCGCGGCTTTTTGATCTAGTCGCGGACGTAGCGCTCGACGGTGCGCTGGGAGACGCCGAGGAGCTGGGCGACGGCTTTGGTGCTGCCCTTGTGTTGGCGGACCAGGTAGCGCATCTGCGCCGGCGCCGACTTGGGCATCGGGCGGGTGAACGCGGCTTCCAGGGCCCGGTTCAAGGCGGGGTCGATGGCCATCGGCCGGCTTCTCCTGAGGCCGGCGCGGGCGGGCCCGGCGGTCGAGCGGGTGCGGGGGCGGCCCCGGCCGTACTGCGGTCCCGTCACCCCGGGACCGGGGCCTATCCCGCACGCTCCATACCGGCACGGGCTGGCACGGAGCCTAGCCGCCCGGCGGGGCCCGCCGCCGATCTTCGGGGGGCGGGTGACCTCTGACAAACGATCTTGACCGTTTGCCAGGTGAGTTTGACCGCTCGGCGAGAACGATCATGTTCTGAGGGGTGTGGTAGTCATCGCCGGGCGGTGGGTTTGGCTGTGTGCTCGGGTGTCAGCGGGTTCCGCGGCCACCCCTGCCGCTGGCCCGGCTGCTGACGCCGGTGCCGAGGGGGCGCTCGTCGGTGGAGCGTTTGACCGTGATCTTACGGCCGTCCAGTTCGGAGTCGTTCAGTGCTGTGATCGCGGCTTCGAGGTCCGCCTCGGTGTCGAAGGTGACCATCCCGAACCCTCGACTGGCGCCGGTGGTCCCATCCGTCATGACGATTGCTTCGGTGGGGTTGTACTGCGCGAAGTGGTCCTTCAGGGTGCTGGAAGTGGTCAAATAGTGCAGCGCTCCCACGTATGCCTTGTTCATGGCAGTCGTCCCTTCGTCGGCCGGGTGCGGGGCGCCCCGCACCTCCGGACTCGGGGAACATCGGTACAGCGGTTATCGGTGAAATGATCTTGCTCAGGGTGTGAGGGCGCTGACCCTGTTCTCGTACTCGCGGCGGGCCTTGCGCTGGGCGCGGACCGCACCGGACCCGAGGCGTCATCAAACCCTGTGTCAGCCGTCACCAGATCTGATTGGACTAGGGCCGCTCTTCGGGATCACGCAGTGCGGCGTACGCCAACGTGTCCGACGGCTATGGAGATCGTTACTGGCTGCGTGAAACAGACATACGCCGCTACCTGCCTCGCCCTCCTCACAGTTGGCCTCACCGCCTCCCCGGCTGCTGCCGGCGGCGTCCTGCCGATCGCTTCGCCCGCGTTCGGTACCTCGTGCACCAACCATCACGGCACCCGCGCTGACGGAACCACCACCCACGGCACCGGAGCAGCCAACGGCAACCTTGCCGGACTACCAGCCGGAAGCCCGCTCAACCATTGCGGCGGCGCCGACCTGCTGGGGTCGAGCGGCCCCCTCAGCAATGTCCTAGGCCAAGGCAACTCAGCACTCGGCGTGCTCGTGCCCGCCAACTCAGGCATGCTCAGCGGCGCCCTGACCAACTCGATTCCCATTCGCGGAGGCCTCCTCTGACAGCGGTCAGGTTGGGTCAGGGCCCCTAGTCCGAGATGAGGTCCGCGCTGCGCGGCGGCTTGCCCGCGACGGCATCGCGGCCCCCAGCCTGTTCGTCGTGGGCCATGCCTGGTTCGTCACGGCGGCGCTCGCGGAGGCGGCAGGTGATCAGGAGGAAGCGCCCTTGCCACCCCGGCCTCAGCCGGCGGCATCGGAGGCTTCCTTTCAGCAACGATCACCAGTCCTGCGGGTCACTTTGTCCCGCCTTGCCCGGCCTGACCATGATCGTTCTCAGCGCTAATGGCTGTACCGCTGTTCCCCCAGGCCGTTATCGGCGGGTGGTCAGGTGGAGGCCTGTCCCATGATCCTGGCGAGCGCTTTTGGGTCACCACAGGACGCCCTGACGTAGTCGATGTTGAGGGGGATAGCGGACGGGAGGGCGGGGAGGGCGGGGAGGGCGGGGAGGGCGGAGGTGATCGGCTGTGCGGTGTAGCAGGCTTCGGGCAGGTCGGGCAGGTCGGCGCCGCCGCACTGGTTGAAGGGGCTGCCGATCGGGAGGCCGGCGAGGTTGCCGTTGACCGCTCCGGTGCCGTGGGTGGTGGCTCCTTCGGCGTGGGTGCCGTGGTGGTTGGCGCAGTTGGTGCCGAAGGCCGGGGACAGGAAGTCACCGACGCCTCCGGCAGAGGCCGGTGTAGCTGCGGTCAGTGAGGTTCCCGCTGCTGTGATGGAGAGGGTGAACGCGGCGAGTACCGTACGTGTGGTCATGTCCCAGCAACGACCACCGGGCCTGCGGGTCACCCGCCGACCCTTGCCCGGCTGGCCATGATCCTTCTCACCGATAACCGCTGGACCGATGTTCCCCAAGGCCGACCTCCTGGCCGTCCGACCGTAGGCGCCGGGTGGGGATTCACCTGTTGGTGGGTGAAGCGCGCTCGCGAAGAAGGACACCCGCCGATCACGTCGGCGACGACCCGTCGGGCACCTTGGCGCTCTCTCCCGCAAACGGTCCTTCCCGGGCGCTCGCCGAGCACGAGGAGCGCCCGGCGCACCCGAAGCCATCGCCCAGGCCCACGCCGACTTCCAGTCCGCCGAAGCCCCTCAGCACCCGGCCTTGATCAGTCTCAGCGCCAAGTGGCCTGTCCGTCTCCGGCACCCCGCAACCGAATGTCTGCCAGCGCGTTCATGGTCAGCTAGGTTGGCGATGGGCTTAACGCTATGAACCTGGAGGTTCACTAATCGTGACTGAGTCGACCGAAGAGCTTGACCCTGAAGTTCGTCAGCTCGCTTCCAAGGCCAGGGACCTGGCTCGGCATGGAGATGCCGACACGCTCGCCGCATATGTGGATGCTGGCGTGCCTGTAAACCTGACCAATGACCGAGGGGATTCGCTCGTCCTGCTGGCCGCCTATCACGGTCACCGCGAGGCCGTGGCCGCGCTTCTGGAGCGGAAGGCGGACCCGAATCAAACCAACGACCGAGGCCAGACCCCTCTGACCGCTGCGGTGTTCAAGGGTGAAACCGACATCGTTCGGACCCTGCTGGATCATGGCGCGGACCCCAAGGCGGGGACTCCGTCAGCCGTCGAGGTGGCAGGCACGTCCGGCCGGCAGGATCTGCTGGAGCTCTTCCGCGGGAAGTGAGAAGGTGCCGCGTCTAGGTGAGTCTGCGCGCAGTCACTGCGATGGCGCCTCATGTGCCGCGGTGAAGATCAGGGTGATCGGTCTGAGGGCCGCGCTCCAGCCGGTGATGTCGAGCAGCAGCCCGTCGAGCGGGCCGCCGGACCGGGGTGCCGGCCCGTCGCGCTGGAGCGCGGACGCGGTGGAGGACGTCGCCGCCGCCCTCGAGGTCCTGGCCGGTGCACTGGCCCAGCTCGATCCGGAGTGCGCGGAGATCCTCTCCGTGGTGCCGGTTGCGGCGGCCGCCGTCTTCGAGCGCGCCAAACAGGCCGGATCCGGGGCGAGCGGGGCTGGCGGTGGCAGGGCGACGGCCGGAACGGGCGCGGCGCTGCGCCAGGCACTCGCCGCTCACGGCCTGACCCGGAATCGCGTTCACCAGCTCGGGGCCGCGCTGGTCACCGTGACGCTGGACGCGCCCGAGGCGCAGGCCCTGGCCGTGCTCCTCAGCCGACGCGGCGCCCTCCCCCGGCAGGCGCAGCAGGGGGACGTGACGGCTGGGGGGCCGGGCCGGCGGAGACCGCAGCCGCCGCGCTCGCCGATGTTCTCCGTGTCCACGGCGCCGGCGTGTACGCACGGGTCCTGGCCTCCGGGCAGGTGAGCGCCGGCCTGACACCGCAGGCGGCCCAGGCGGTGGTCGCGGCCCTCACCGCCTGGCCCGGCGCCGCATCACGCGGCAAGCGGCGCGGGCTCGGATCCGGCTTCCAGGGCATCGCCGCCCGGTAGCCGGCACCGCAGCGCCGGCCCAGTTCCGGGCCCCTACCGCGGGCTGCGGGCGTTACCGGGGCCGTCGAGCAGCGCGATGCGGGCCGTGGGCGCGCTTTCCGTCGAGACAGCGGCCTGTCGACAGCTGGACGGCTGTTTCAGCACCTGCGTGACGGCAGGGCTGCCCGCACCTGCAGCGCAGGCCGTCGGAGCAGGTGGCGGCGCGGTCGAGCCGGCAACCGAGGTAGGAGGAGGCGTCAGCGCGGTGCGGGTTCGTAGGTCACGGCCTGGCCCGGGCAGGCGGCTGCGAGGCGGATGAGCTGGTCGCGTTCGGCCGGGTCGGCGGTCAGGCCCCAGCGGAGCTTGGTGGCGGTCCACTCGGCTGTGTAGCGGCAGTGGACCTGGGTGTCGAGAGGCAGCCAGGTGGCGGGGTCCTGGTCGGCCTTCTGCCGGTTTTGCTGGGCGGTGACGGCGACGAGGGAGGCTTCGGCGCCCAGGTCGTTGGCGTAGGCCTCGCGGCGCTTGGCGGTCCAGGAGTGGGCGCCGGAGTCGTGGGCTTCGGCGAGGGGCACCATGTGGTCGATGTCCAGGCCGGACGGGCCTTGGACTTCCTTGCCGTCGTAGTAGCTGAGCCAGGTGCCGCCGGTCAGGCGGCAGCCGGCGCCGACGGCCGGGGCGGTGACGGCTTCGTGGAGGAGGACCTCGGCGCGGGTGCTGCACCCGTCGGTGGGGTTGGCTCCGGTGTTCCAGTGCTTGTACAGGTCACGGTTGTAGCCCTCGCGGACCTCATCGGCCAGCGGCAGCTGCGCCACGGCGACCGTCAGGGGCAGGGTTTCGGCGGCGTGGGCCGGCTGGGTGAGGGTGAGAGGCAGGACGGTGAGCGCGGTGGCCATGGCGGCGCGCAGGAAGGTGGAGATCACGCACCGATGCATAGCGAGGTCCGGGCCTGCCGGGTGGCCGGTTGGTGGGGGGTTCACTCGGGTGGGCGGCAGGCTTCACCGCAGAACCGATACGCCGCACCCTGGGCCCCGGCGCGCTCACCTTGAGCCGGCAGCAGTACGGAGGGGTCGGGGGAACTGCGGCGTGTCCCTACGCGAACATAAATCGAACAGGTGTATGGTTCGGGGTATGGGCGCTTCCGACTTCCCCGACGATCTGCGAGCCGCGCAGACCCGCCTGCACCAAGCGACCTCCGAGCTGGCCGCCCTGTGCCGCGCGCTGCCCTGGAGCGTCGAGCCGATGCCCGGCTGGCCCGGCACCGCCCATCCCCACACCGGGGAGGTCACCGGTGGCCGGGACGCCAGCCCGGGGTGGACGGAAGAGCAGAAGCAGATGGTCAAGCGGCTGCGGATGGAGTGCACCAACCTGTCCGTCCGCATCGCCGCCCACCCCTACTGGGCCAGCGTCGAGGCCGAGAAGCGTGTAGCGGCCCGCACCGAGCTGAAGCAAGCCACCGCCCCGTCGGCCACGCCGGCACTGGACGTCACCCAAGCCGCATAGTCAGAACCACCTGACCGGGGCCCTGCAGGTGCGCTCCCCCACCCAACGACGGCGAGAAGCCCTGCGGGCGGGAAGCACTCGTCCAGGCGGCGCAGGGCCGCCGGGGGACCCGGGGGCCGGGCTGACGTCGTCACGGGAGATGGCCATCGACGAGCAGCACATCGCCGAGCCGGCCTTGGGGTCTGGAGATCGCCGACGAGGGCGACCTCCGCGCGGTGATGGCGGGCCTCCGTCGCCGTGCACCACTTCCGGCATCACCCCCGGGACAGCGCAGACCCGGCGAGGCCGGCTCAACGAACGCGCTGTCGAGGGAGTTGCGTCACCCGCTGCGAGAGGATTCACGCCCGCTCACGGGCGCCCGGCGCGGGGAAGCCGGAGCCGGGCCGACGGTCCAACGAGCGGCGTCCGACCGCGGCGACACGGGCCGGCCCACGGCGTGGAAGGGGACGCCGTGGCGGCCAGACCTGCCGCTCGCCGCGTACGAGCTCCCCGCACCAATGACGCCGGGCCTATCACGGCGTGATAGGCCCCCTGCTCTGGGCATCTGACCGGCCGGCTCACGCCAGCCTGCCACCCAACTTGTAACTCTCCTGGGTGAATCGAAGGAGTGCCGAGGGAGAAAGACGGCGGAGGACTCGTCTGTGGGGTGAGGACGCGCGGTGCGTCCCGCTGTACGAACAGATGGAGACCCACTTACATGACGCCGTTCTTGGAGTGGATCGGGTTCTTCCCGGCCGCCGTGAGCGCGGTGCACGCGCTGTACGCCCTGGCGCGGATGTGGCAGCGCAGGCCGTGGGCCCGCAGCGCAAGGCCGTCCCTTGGTCATGGGAGGCCGCTGGACGATGCTCACCGGTGCGGATGCGGGTGCGCAGCGGTCACGCCGGTCGACGCCACCACCGACCCGGTGGTTGAGGTGCGGGTCACCGTGAGCCTCCCGGGTGGGGCTGAGTCGCGTGCGGAGCAGCGTCCGTGGTGAGCGAGGAAGTGTCGGGCAAGCCCGTCGTGTTGAAGGCGGAGGTGGAGCAGCGGCTTCTGGAGTGCTACCCGCACTTCGTCGGTAGGGAGCCGCATGTGCTGCATGCGGCGTTCCCGCACCTTTCGCTTGCGGCCTGTCAGGACATCGTGCATGAGGCGTTCTTGCGCGTTGGTCGTAGCGCTCAGGAAGGGCGGCTGCCCCCGGTGAAGGACGTACGGGCGTATCTACGCACGACGATCCGCAACCTCGCCAGGGACCAGTTACGACGGGAGGGGCGTATCGCGCTGAACGCCGGGGAGGACTTCGACTCCATTCCTCACCAGCGTGACCCCGTCCGGGAGGAGCAGGACCTGCTGCGGGGGCTGGTGCGGCCCGCGATCGAGCAGATGCCTGCCAGCAAGCAGCGGCAGGTGGTGGACTTGCAGAGCCAGGGGTTCAACGACGTGCAGATTGCCGGCGAACTAGGCATAGCCCCTCACCGCCTGCACAACCTGCGCAATAAGGCTGTCACACACCTTAGGCACATTCTCGCCGAGCACATCAGAGCAGATCACCGGAAGAAGGGGACAAGGTGACGGATGTGAGCAGGTACGACGACCACCGGGACGAGGCGGACAGCCCCCAGCCGGTGGTCCCGGCCACGCTCGCGGAGCTGCTGAGCCAGCTCGCCGGCCCGCCGGACTTCTGGGACCGGCCCACGGCAGGCGGTCGGCCGAGCACGACCGCACAGGTGCGGGCTGCCCGCACCACGGACCATGCCAACTCGCTTTACCGCCTGGGCTCCAAGGCTCTGCTGCGCGGGGAGTTGCTGCAGGCGGCCGATTGGCTGGGGGCGGCTGCGGAGGCCGGGCATCCCGGTGCGCTGTTCCGTATGGCCGCCCTCACTGCTCGTATCGGTGTCGGCCGCTACGAGGAGGTGCGCTTCCTCGTAGCGGAGGCGGCCCGGCACGGCCATGGTGACGCGACCACGTTGCTCACCGCGACTACCGGCCGACCTCCCGGTGCGGTCGTCGACGAGTCCCGGGCAGAGGATCCACTGTTCGTCGACGAGGTGCGCGAAGCCCTCCGGCTTCCCACATCGATCAATGTGTCAGCACCCCTAACAGGTACGCCGTTCGCTGCAGTTCCTCCACCCCGGCACGCCCCGGAGCCCACTCCCCCGAGCGACAGTCACCGGCCGCCCGCAACCCGCGACAAGCACGCAGCCGCCACCGACGACCGTGTCGACGCAGCCAGCAGGGCACCGGGCAGCGAAGTCGACTGCACACTGTGGGTACCGCACCGCACCGCCCTGTGGGCTCCCCCGGCCGCACCTTCCCGTGCTCCTCAGCACACCCCGCTGGAGTGGGAGTCAGCCTTGCGCGTCCTGGACGTCCTGGCATTGGTCGATGGCACGGATTGCTCCATCACCACCGCAGACGCCAGCCGCGCCGCCGGCGTAACGGCCCCCGCAGCCGCCGAGCTGCTGTGCTGGCTCAGCCAGAACCTGCTCACCACCACGATGCCCGACGGCACCCACACCGCCGGACCGCTCCTGCAGGCGGGCAGGCGGGGCGAGGACGTACTGCAGCAGGTTCTGGACCGGTTGCGGCAGGACACCGGTGCCGCCGTCTACGCCAGCGCCTACGCCGACGGAGAGATCACCATCACCCACTCCGCGCACGGGCCCGACACCCCGAAGGTCGCCGAACACGTTCCGTTCCGGGAGTGCGCCCACGCCAGCGCGGTCGGCCAGAGCATCCTCTCCCAGCTGTCCTCCGAAGAGCGCCGGGACCATCTCTCCCGTTGGCGCCCCTTCCCCCTCACCGCCAGGACCATCACCGACCTACGCGCCCTGTTCGACAAGGTCGACAGGCACGGTCCCACCGGCTCACACTTCGACGTCTTGGAGTACTCGGAAACCGCAGTGTGTGCAGCTGTTTCCCTCCCCCTGCCCGGGTTGGCCCGATGCGTCGCCCTGTCCCTGCCCCTCGCCCAGCGGCATCGCCTCACCACGGCAGCCCGCACCCTCAGCGATCGCTCAGTTGGACTACTCCTCGCCGTCCTCACTGCCTCGCTTCCCCATGAGCGAACAGGCTCCCCGCCCCCCGCCGCGCCTCTCAGCACTCCGCCTGCCTCGGAAGGCGTCCCCCTCCCGCCCGATGCAGCACCGAGGAAGCCGCTTCCACCGCCCCCCTTACACCGACACCTTACTGATACGAGAAGGTGCCTTTTCGTCACCCGCCGCTGACTTCGCGCCCTGTCGGCGGGCCTAGGCAGCCGCACTCCGGCCGCGCAGTGAGCGGGGCTGGGGGGCAACAGGAGGGCGGTCCGCCGCCGTGCGTCTGCTTCACAATCCAGGGGCACGACGCACGGGCACGGACCGTCTCTCCGGACGAGGGCTGCGGTCGAGTTGGCTGGGGACGTGCATGGCAGCCGAACAGTGCTCGTTCCTTCGCGGCCGGCGCGGCGGCGACAGCCCTCGGCCAGGGTGCGCTCTCCCCCGGCCGTCCGCCCCGTGCCTGCGCGGTCCTACGAGGTCTGCGGTTCCGTCTCCAGCAGGTCGGCGACTTGACGCAGCACGGTAGCCAGCTCGGCTCGGTCGGTGGGACGCAGTCCATGTCCCATGTAGGCCGCCACCTCCTCCACACCGCTCGTGATCTGGAAGTAGCGCTGGATGAAGAAGCTGCGCTGCACTGCGTCAAGCCGTGTGAACGCGCTCTCCATGAGCGCGGCCCCATCGGCCCATGGCACTCCCCCGGCTACGTCACCCAGCCGAAGCTCAGTGCGCTGCTCCGGAAGGGCTTCTTGCGGCGCCCCTCCGGCCGCAGCGGAGGGGTTATCACGCCGTGATAGGTCAGCTGGTGCCTGGCTTGGGGAGCCTCCCTGGGAGCCAGCCTCGTGCTCCTTCGGGTTATCACGCCGTGAAAGGTCGCCCGCCGTCTGCGCGTGGGACCGGTCACTGGACCCCGGCTCGTACCGCTCCCTGCTATCACGGCGTGATAGGTCACCCGGCACTTCTGCGTGGCCCCCGCCGCTGGAGTTCGACTCGACTCGGTCCGGGTTATCACGCCGTGATAGGTCGCCCGACGGGCTCGGGGTTCTGGCGGCTGCGGCACGTTCGTCGGCCTTGCGTCGCTGTTCTTCCGCGGACAGCTTGGAAAGGTTGCGGACCTGCTCGATCGTGCGTCGGCCGGCGACCAGGTCAGCTTGGAGTTCCGGGGCAAGTTCGAGGACCGAGAGCTTGGAGGAGATGGTCGACTGCCCGATGCCGAGGCGCTTGGCGGCCTTGTTCTGCGAGCCGTAGAACTTCACGAGCTTCTGCAGGGCGTAGGCCTGCTCGAGGGGGTTCATGTCGTCACGGTGGACGTTGGCGACGAACGCTGCTTCGAGGAGGGACTCGTCGGTGGAGACGAGGGCGTTGTCGACGCTGACGCGGATGGTGCGAGCGCCGGCCAGACGCGCGGCCTCGAGTCGGCGGTGGCCGTCAATGACGATGTAGCGCGTGCCGTCGTCGAGGTCCGCTGCCCGGTCGGGTCGTTCGGCGAGGTAGGCCTCGCGGGTGGCGACGGTGATGGCGGTGATGAGGCCGATCTCGCGGATGCTGTCGGCCAGGCCTTCGAGGTTCCGCAGTTCCTCGCGGGGGTTGTCGGGGTTCTGGCTGATCGCGTCGAGGGGCAACTCGGTGGGGTCGGGGACGCCGGCCGTGGGCGCCACTGCGACGGCGCCGATGGCGGCGCGGCGGGCGCTGATGGGGCGTGCCTGGGCGAAGGAGGATCCCGCGCCCAGGTTCTTGATCTTGTTTTTGCTCACTTGCTGATCTCCCGTGCGAGGGCGCGGAGGGCGACGGACTGCTCGCAACGAGGGGCGTAGGCGAGGAGGGGGAGCTTGGCGCGTACGGCTTCCTTCTGTTCCTTGCGGTCTCCGATGACGCCGACGACGCGTGGGTCCTTTATGTCCATCCAGGACTGGAGGGAGGAGGTGGCGATGAAGCCTCGGCGGGCGTCGTAGTGGTTGACCACGAGGCCGAGGTAGTCGATGTCGAGGGCGAGGTCGTTGCGCATGTCCTCGATCTGGGAGGTGAGCAGGCCGTAGGCGTCGGCGCTGCTGTCCTCGGCTTGGACGACGATGAGGACGCCGGAGTTGCCCGAGACCTCGTCGGGGCGGCGGCGGCCGTAGTAGGAGGCGGCGTCCATGCTCAAGCCGAGGCTGGGCGGGCAGTCGATGAGGATGACGTCGTAGTCGCTTTCGACGGCGGACAGCGCTCGTTCGAGGGCGGCTTCGCGGGCGCGGACGGAGGCGAGGCGGACGTCGAGGAGGAAGGCGTCGGTGCAGGCGGGCAGGAGGTGCAGGCGCCCCCCGAATCGGGTGTCGTCGATCGGGACGATGAGGTCGCGCAAGTCGCCCTTGGCGTCGCCGGCCATGTGGTTGGTAAGGGAGTCCCCGTCCATCGGGAGGGGTTCCTGGCCGAGTTGCTTGGTGAGGTGGCCCTGGGGGTCGAAGTCGACGAGCAGTACGCGCTGTCCGAGGCCGGGGAGGTCCTCCAGGGCGAGCGGGTCGTGGCCGTTGTCAGGCTGCTCCTGCATCATGGCCGCGAAGTGCTTGGAGACTCGCACCGGCACGAGGACGCCTGGGTCTTCCGCGAGTGCCTCGCCCGCGCCGGCGGTGATCGCCGTCTTGCCGACGCCGCCCTTCTGGTTGCAGACGACGATGCGTCGAACGATCGCCGGGCGCTTCACCGCAGGCGCCGGGTGGTTGTCGAGCCAGACCTGCACGGACTGGGCCAGGCCCTGAATCATGGACACGCCGCGGTCCTTGCAGTCGGCCCGGAAGCCTTCCCAGAGCTCTTCGGGCAGGAACGTGGCGAAGGACTCGGCGCCGGAGGTGTCGATGGGGGAGAGGTTGGATCCCAGTCCGCGCCAGGCCGTGATGCCGGCCTCGACCGCGTCCTGCATGTCGATGCGGTGCTGAACGGCGCGGATCTTCAGTTCTTGGCGGAGCCAGGAAGGCAGCTTGGAGACGACCTTCTCCCGGTCGCCTCTGGTGTCAGGAGACGTCATAGCCCGTCACTGTACTAACGCTGAGGCCGATTTACTCTCTCGACGCGTTAGCTATCTTGAATCGCGTGCCTGCGGACGGGACAAATTCCGCAGACGTGCGGGTAACGACCTTGTCCGCGTCAGGACACGGTCGAGGCCTATCACGCCGTGATAGGTCCGCAGCGGGTGCCGCACAGTCCGGCGGTTCCGTCAGCGGGCTGCCTTGGTGGGCTATCACGCCGTGATAGCCCACCGCCCCGAGCCACGCGAGGCGACGGCACCGCAGCATGGCGCTGAGGTCGGCGCCTCCGACCCGGGCCGGTGGCGGACGTCCGTCGGACGGCCCTGTCCTCTGGAGGCCTCCAGTCAGCGAAGCCTCGACCTGGCCCTCCACACCGATCGAGCGAAGACCCTGGAGAGTCGCGCCAACCACCGACGGTTCGACCAACCCGCTCCTGCCTGCGTCACAGACCAGCATGATGGTGCGGGGACTTGCGAGGAGAGGAGAACCCCGATGGGGCAGTCGAGTGTGGTGTGCTGCCAGGAGCTGGAACCGGAGGTGGACTTCTACGACGAGCGCAGGGCACACGCACACCGCGGTGATGCGAGCAGAGGTGTGGGATGGCGAGCCCCCTGTCGACGCGAGCGAGCCGTGGGAAGTGAGCGGCAACGCCGAACTGCGTTGCCGGACGGGGCCGCTGCAGGTGTGGAGTGTCTCCTGTGGGCCGATCGCGGAGGAGGTCCAGCTCGGAGCACCGGATCGTGAGTGGCACGTGCGGGTCTACTGCGCGGGGCGGCAGGAAGTCGTTCGTGTCGTCGAGGACGAGGGGATCGCTGAGGGCGTGGAGCGCTATCTCGTCCAGTTCTGGCCCCGCCATGAGTGAAAGGCCGCGGGGGAGCGGTCCACCCCGCGCCCCCGCAACCGGTCCCGCTAGATGATGGTGACGTAGAAGCCGTCGTCCTTGCCGTCGATGATCCGGTTGAGTGTCAGGAACTGGCCGAGCAGGTTGCCTGCGTTGCCGTTGTCCGCCTTGGGCAGGGCACGGGCGGAGGAGTTGTTCTTGGGCGCAGTCGAGTCGTATGAGGGCAGCGCGCAGCCCTCATAGGTGACAGCGAAGGGGTACTCGTCGCACTCCTTGCCGCCTTGCGCGTAGTCGGCACCGAACTCCTGGCGCAGCGTGCTCGGCGGGCTCCAGGTCGGTGGTGCGGAGGTAGTCGGCGACCTTGCCCGGCATGTTGAGGGTGACCGGCAGCTCCGGGGCGGCGTCTCCTCCTCCCTGGCGGCGTGGTCGGGCAGGAGGTCGGCGACGGCCGTACGGATAGCGCCGCGGCTGACCCGGTGTTCGCGGGCGAGGGCGGCGATCGAGCGGCCTTCCAGGTACGCGGTGCGTATTCGTCGGTCTTCGCGGCCGCCACCGCGGGGCGGCGCCCGCCCTTGCTGCCCTTCGCTTCGGCGGCACGCAGCCCGTCGTACGTCAGTTCGCGCTGCAGGTCGCGCTGAAGCTCGCCGGCGGCGGCGAGGGTTTGCACCATGAACTTCACGGTGGACAGCAGCTCGCCGGTGCGCGGGTGGCGGGCGGTGAGGTCCATCGCGGAGAACGCGCCGTCTACACGGCGGGCCGCTGGACGGTGAGCAGGTCCCTGTCGACCCGAGCGACCCGGAGCCGGGGGTGGCGATGGTGGCGGACGGATGCTCGATCCCGGGCGGCCGGTCCTGGTACGCGCCGGACGAGGTGGGCCGCTGGACGTGGCGGGGGACACCCCATGAACCGCCGCCCGCTGGGCGTCGGCAGGGGCTGGGAGGTCCCCGAGCCCCCGCCGCGCGACCCGCGCACCCTGACGGCCGCCGAGCGCGGCCGTCGGCCACTGGGTGGAAGTCCCAGAGCGGGCCGACGACCGGAGGGTGAGCGGCCGCCAGCCGCTGGGCCCGCGGGGAAAGTAATCACGAGGATTTCTTTCGGCCCGGCGCGGTGTCGGCTGGCGTGTCGCACCTGTGCGAGACGCCTTCCGATTGAGCCCCGGGCACGCGATCGACTGCCGGCGCTCCCGGGGCCGGTCCACGCGTCAGCGGGTGGTGGTTCGCAGCGCGGATGGTGCGCGTCCGGGTGGTGGCCGGTGTGTTGGCCAGGGTGGAGCAGGTGGGCCGGTCAGGCGCTTGGCGCACGGCATGGGGACGCATGTCTTCCGCGTACGGGTCCTTTGCGGGGTCAGGCGGAATCGGTCCGCCGCCGCTGGGCTCGGGACGAGGAGTACGCCATGTACCTGCGCACACCCATACTGTCCGCCGCGTCACACGGTTCCCTCGGCCGCCGCCGGGGTGGGCGCGCCGTTGCGGTGGTGCTGCTCGGCGCGGCGCTGGCCGGGGCGGCGGGCGCCACGGCATCGGCCGCCCCGGCCGCCGCCCCGGGTCTCGCCCCGGCGTCGCCGGTGGTCGCCGAGGTGGATCCGCCGCTGTCGTGTCCGTCGGCGGCCTGCCGCCGGGTCTCCACGGAGCTGGGCTCGCCGCGAGCAGCGGCGCTGAACAGCACGGGAGAGTGGCTGTACGTCATCGACGAGGCGAAGGACGCCCTGTTCCGCGTGAACACGCGGACGGGGGTGCGGGAGAAGGACCCGATCACGACCGGGGTCGGCAGCGCCATCAGACTGGCCGACGACCGTACCGCGTACAACGTTGCCTACGGCCCCGACAAGCTGTGGCGGATCGATCTGGAGACCGGGCGCAAGACCGAGGTCGCCACCCTCCTCAACCCGATCGACCTGGCCCTTGACGGAAAGGGCAAGGCGTATGTGGTCACCCAGCAGGGCTCCCGGGCGCTGCTGGAGGTCGACCTCGCCACCGGGAAGGCGTCCGAGATTTTCGTCGCCGACCGTGAACTGGTCTCGGTCGTCTTGGACGGCAAGGGCAATGCCTACGTCACGGAGGCGGACGGCGGGGGCCTGTACCGGGTGTCGCTGGAGACCGGCCGCAAGATGAAGATCGCCGACGGTGTTGGAAGTAACTTCCTGCTCCGCATGGATCGGGCCGGCCGCATCTACGGTGTCTACAACCTCCAGGGCGGCAGCCTCTGGCGCATCGACCCCTCGAAGCCCGCCCCGGTCACACCGGAGACGCTGGTGACCGGCCTGGGCAAGCCCCACTCGCTCGACTTCGACCCCTCGGGTGCGGCGCTGATCGCCGACCGTGCGACGGGCACGCTGTGGCGCGTCACCCATGTCCTGCCGCCCGCCCACACCGCGACGGTCACCTCCGCCGGGGCGGGTGCGAAGGTGGTCGCGGGTGGCTTCGCGACCCCGGCGGTGAAGATCCGGAACACCGGGAAGACGACGATCGGCACCGAGCGGGTCACGGTCACGGCCGGGCCGGGCACGAAGATCTCGTCGTCGCGGATCGGCTGGTGGGCGAACGGTGCCACGCACACCGCCGACTGCACCCGCTCCGCCGACAAGACGACGCTGACCTGCGACAAAGTCGACCTGAACCTGGCCCCCGGTGAGCAGGCGCAGGTGTGGGCGTCGGTGAAGCTCGACGCCGGGCTGTCGGTGGGCACCGACCTGAAGGCGACGTTCGCCTTCGGTTCGCCGGTCTTCGCCAGCGGCGACAGCACCTACAAGGTCACCACCAACTGATCCGAGGCGGCCGGCACCGGGGCCGCGCGTCCGGTACACGTCTTCTCCTCCGTGTGCCGGACGTGCATCGGTTTCAGCGCGGGTGCTGCTCCGTCTCGGAGGCTCCGGCGCCGGCTGGCGGCTGATGAAGTGGCGGAGGGCGGTCCCTGATCGCCTGGGTGCAGTTCGGTATCGGCTGAGGGTGGGGGTGGTTCTTCAGCGTGCCGGCGCCCGCGGCCCACCCCGTGGGTGCCGCAGGTTCGGTTAGGCACGCAAGGCAGCGATCCGGGCTTTGCCCAGAACGAGCGCTTGAAGGATGGGTTCCACCGTGGCGGTGGCGTCGCTGCGATGGTCGGTGGCCACACCGGCCAAGCAGCGCACGAGCTCCTCCTCGGTGACATCCGTGGTATCGGTGATCGGGATGAGTAGGCGGCTCAGGGTCTGCTGCGCACGCTCGAGGGCGTCGAGGGCGTCATCGACCAGCATGGTGCGGACGGCCTTGGGGTGAAGGACAGCCCGAGCCTCCCGAACCCCCCGAACCTTCGGCGGACCTTGCTGAAGGACGCCGTCCTCTGCGTACCTGTAGCACCCGCCCATCTGTCCGGAGGGGGTGTCCTGCGCCTCGTCCGGGTGACTTCTACTACTTCCCATCGTCTCTCTGCTCTCCTCCAGTTCGTGGCGCGGCAACACATCAGGCCCGGCTCGGTGGGAGGTCACCGGACCGGCTCAGGGCAATCGGGCCCGATACCGGCTGGCTGCCGTCAGCGGCCGACCGGAACCTGTCCACCCCCTCGAACCTCGAACCGCAGTTCAGCGGTTTGGCGTAAAGACTCGACGAGGGCGGGCACCGAGTTGCCACGACCAAGTGACGGCATCAGAACTCTCCCGAAGTGCGACAGGTGCGCGTCCTACTCGCCCTTCACCCGCCGCTCCACCTCGGGAAGCTGCTCCAGGGCGACGGCGACTAGGACGGCCATGACGGTGTGCTTGGGCTGCCGGGTGGAGAAGTGCATCTCCGGGCGACCTGGGCGATGCCGAGCGAGTCGCGCACCCGGTCCAGCCGTGTGCGGGGGTGTGCCGTCACCGGGTCTTCGCCCCGATGGTGGCGACCAGCGCGGCGGCCGTCTCCCAGCCGTGGTGCCAGGCGCTGTCCAGGCAGTACGCGCCGTTGATGCCGTGATCGGCCAGTCGCCAGAAGTTGCCCTTGCCGGTCTTCGTGGCGAGCGTCTCCAACAGCCCGCCCGGCACGCGGCGGTCCGCGGCGTAGTGCGTGACGAACGACAGGGCGAGCGCGGCCGCGGCGGCGCCGGGGCGCAGCCGGATGCCCAGGACGCGGGCACCGGCCCCGACCGTGAGGGCCTGGGTGGCGGTGTAGGTCAGGCAGTGCCAGGCGCACGCCTTGATGCCGCCGCGGTGCCGTGGACGGTCGGCTCGCTGTCCGGGTCGTCGGTGGTGAGGTACACCGGCTTGTCGTCGGTGGCGCCCTTGACCCGGGCGCAGTAGTCGGACTGCACGAAATGATCACCGACGTTCGACCCGGCGCGACCGAGACCGAGGACGGCGGCGAAGAGGGCGGAGCGATGCGTCATGCTGGATTTCTCCTGATCTCGAAGGGTGAAGGAGCGGGCGGCTGGCCCTTTGCCGATGCGCGGCCACCCGAGGTCCGATCCCGGCCTAACCGGCCGGGGTCGGGTCGTTCAGAACGAGGGCTCGTCCGGCCAGGCCGGGACGGGCAGGAGCCGGAGGCGCCAGGCCGGCCGGTTCGCCCAGCAGCCGCACGCCTCCATCTCCGGGTTCGCGCCGCCGGCCCACCAGCCGCCGTCGCCCCGGCAGTCGGGGCAGGAGCGGCGGGGCTGGGGCATCAGCTTGATGCGGTGCCGGTCGGCGTACAGCCGCCGGTGCCCGGCCCTGAGCGCGACGGCGACGGCCCCGGCCGCGGCGGCCGGGAGGGCGGCGAGCAGCAGGGCGGCCCGCAGGCGGCGGCCGGTCACGTCAGCGGGATCGCGCGGCAGGCGGTGGCGTGGTCGTTGGCGTCCGGCCGGATGCGGAACAGGTAGCTGACTTCCGGGGCGCGGGAGGAGTCGCCGCAGCCGTGGCAGCTCCAGCGGTTGTCGTGGGCGTTCTCGCCGGAGCCGGTGACGTCGGCGTACGAGCCGCCGGTGGTGGCGAACCGGATGAGCAGGCCCTTGCGCCGGTCGGGCTCGGTGAAGGCGGAGGTACGCAGGGCGGTACGCATCGTGTGTCCTCTCGGGTCATGCGGCAAGCTGGTGATCCGGCGCCGGGGGAGCGATGTAGGAGCTGGGGTCGGCGGGCGTGCCGTCGAAGCACTCCAAACACGAGCCCAAGGTCTTCAAGGGGATGCAGTGGAAGTAGCGCCGGCCGCAGATGCCGCAGGTCTGGCGCTTGGCCATCGCCTTGTCGAGCGCGGCTTCCTTCGCGAGGGTCATCGCGAACTTCGGCTTCGCCAGGTCGACGCGGTACAGCCACGCGAAGCGTTTGCCGCCACGGCATTCGATCCGGGCGACGGGCTCTTGGCCTCCGCGGCGCAGGCCCATCTCGCGCAGCTGGCGGCGGGTCGCGAGGTTCTCGTGCCCGGCCTGCTTCCACCGGTAGACCGGTAAGGAGCCGTCGCCGGGGTCGTAGGGGTCGACGTCGACCAGCTCCTGGTCCTGGTCGTCCATCACCTGCTCCAGGTGCCGGGGAGCCGGGCGGGGCGCTGCGGGTAGCGGGGTCCGGGGCGCTGCGGGCGGGGCCGGCCGATCCGGCGGCGCGGGCGGGGGATGAGCACGAGGTTCTCCTCCAGTCGTCGGGCGGGCAGCGCTGCGCCCCGCTGACGGAGTGCGGGTGTCGGCGGGGCGCGGCGGGTGGTGCGGCTGGGTTATGCGGCGAGGCCGGGGGCCGTGCGGGGGGAGTGCTCACCGGGCGCGGGCGTGCTGTGGCCCGGCCGGGGCGGGTCCGGCTGCTGCTCGGGGGCGCCTGCCACGTGGGTGCCGATCAGGTAGCCGATCAGCAGCCCGCCGATGCCGAAGACCTTGTGGCGGTTGGCTTTCCACCAGGTCGGGGCCGGGGGCTCGGTGAGCACTCCTATGACGGTCGGCGCTTTCGCCAAGACGATGTCTCCTTCTCTCGCGGACGGGGTGGTGCGTGCGGCCGGGCGGCCTGTCCGGTCCTCGCCCGCCCCCGTACGGGACGGGGTGGGCGAGGGCCAGGCAGGGCGTCAGGTCAGCGGGCGCGGCGGGTGCGCAGTCGACGGGTGGCCCACTGCCGCAGCCGGTCCAGGCGGGTGGGGTGGGTGTGCCGCCAGGCGGTGGCGAACACGCCGTCCTCGGTCGGGAACGAGCGCTCGGCGCCGCAGCTGCACACCCAGAAGTACGGCTCGGGGCGGGTCTCGTCGCGTACGGCGGTGACCTTCGCCGGGGCGCCGTCGTGGCGGCCGTGGAAGGTGCCGAACCGATACTCGTTCTCCTTGAGCTGCATGGGATTCCCTTCGGTTCGGCGCGCGTCCTGATCGGGAGCGCGCC
Organism: Streptomyces sp. DH12; assembly: GCF_020873895.1. Lineage (GTDB taxonomy): Bacteria > Actinomycetota > Actinomycetes > Streptomycetales > Streptomycetaceae > Streptomyces. Next base: position 35,890 of record NZ_JAHWGT010000016.1, read on the forward strand.
AGAGGTGGTGTCGGAGCAGGCGCAGCGGACCGGGGTCAGCGCTGGAGCGGGTGGACGTTGTCGGGCTCGTCGCCGAAGTCCTCCCCGCCCGGGGTGGGGGTGGGGAGGGTGGCGTGGATGTGGAGCGCGGGGCTGAACTGGGGCTGGAACTGCGGCGGGTAGTTATGGACGACCGGCCGCAGGGTCAGGCCGCGCAGGGCGAAGATGCTGGCGAGCGCCCACATGAGGGCGGCCAGCCCGGTGGCGGCGGCGCGGCCTCCGGCCGGGGTGGCGGACCAGATCATGGCGAGGGAGCCGATCCCGAACAGCAGCCAGCGATGCGGGCGCCGGCGTTGCCGAAGAACCCGCCGACCAGGCCGACCAGCCCGGTCAGCTGCCAGAACGCGTACAGGGCGGCCGGGGCGACGGGCAGGTGCGCGGCCTGGTCGGCGAGGAACACCCTGATCGGGTGGTCGACCGTGCCCCACAGGCTGCTGCTGTCGCCGGCGCCGGAGGCCGGGACATCGGACAGGCCCTTGAGCGTGGCGGAGACGATGTCGCCGGCGGCGTCCAGCATCAGCACGATGAGGCTGAGCCCGCCGAACAGGAGGGCGGCCTTGATCCAGGTGGCGATCTCGTACCAGCTGACGTGCCGGGCCTGGCCGACCTCCTCCCACCGCTCGTAGAGGAAGCCGCCCTCCTCCCAGGACGCCTTCCACGCGGCGCGCAGCCACGCGAGCCGCCCCGTGCCGTGCTGGCCGTCCAGCTCGGGGGCCGGCGGCACGGGCGGCACGGGCGGCAGCTGGTTGAACAGGTCGAGGAAGGAAGGGTTGTCCTGGCCGTTGATCGGCTTGTCGTTGTGCGTCATGGCGTGGCTGCTCCCTGTGCCGGAAGGCGGGTGATGGTGGTGGGCGGGTCAGTGGATGTCGTTGCGGGTGCGGGCGAAGAACGCGCCGCGGGTGGTGCTGTTGTTGTGGATCTCGGTGTGGTGGGTGACCGGGCCCTCGTAGACGTTCTTGGTGACGGCCGTGCGGGCCTTGCTGATCGCGCCGCCGATGGCGGTGGCGGCCATGGCCAGGCCCGCGAACGGCAGGGTGACCATGAGGACCCCGGCGAGGCTGACGGAGGCCAGGCCCTGCAGGACGAGCCAGGCGCCGCAGCCGATGCCGGTGATCCCGGCGCCCACGCCGATGCTCGCGACGGCGATCCCGGCCGCCCAGGCCGGGACGATCCGGTGGTCGGGCTGCGGAACGGGCGGGGTGGTGCCGAAGGCCGGCGGTGCGGTGTCGTCGCGGTAGGAGGTGGGGTGCTGCCGGACGGGCTTGCCCGCCCACTCATCGAGCAGGCGGCGGGCTTCGGCCGCGGCCTCGCACTCGGGCAGGCCGGACTGGGTGGTGTGCAGGGGGTCCATCAGGGGTCTCCGATCACGCGGGAAGGGTGCGCCCTCCCGGCCGTGGTGGCGGGGAGGGCGCGTGGGGGAGTGGTCGCGCGCAGCGGGGAAGGGCGTCGCCGGAGTCGTGTCCGGCGGCGCCCTTCGGCGTTGTGCAGCAGGTGGTTTGTGGCTGGCGGGTGGGTAGTCACCGCCCGGCGCCCCGGGCATCCTCGATCCGGCAGCGCGGTGGAGGGATTCGGGTGGAGTTCGTCTTCGATTGCGGTTGGTGCGGCGGGGACAACTACTTCGTCGGCAGGCAGGTCGGCTTCTGGGTCGACAAGTGGGAGATCCCCTCGGAGTGGGACTGCCGTTTCTGCGACGGGCTCAACTACACGCCCGACCCGCCGTGGACCGAGGCGTAGGTCAGAAGCTGGCGAGCAGTCCGGCGAGCGCGGTCAGGCCGGTGTTGATGGCCGGGGCCAGGCCGGTCGCGGCGAGGGTGAAGCCGAACAGCGTGCAGGTCAGCGCGGGGCCGACGCGGACGTGTCCGCCCTTGACCAGGACGACGACGATGATGGCGAGCAGCGCGGCGGCGGAGATGGACAGGCCCACGACGGGGGACTCCTTCGTGAAGAACGGGGGCCGGCCGCTGTTCGGGCGGGCCGGCCCCTGGGCGATGAGTGGGTGGGTCAGGCGTTGGTGAGGCTCTTGATGGCCTCCAGCGCCTGGCGGGGCGAGGTGACCTTCGGCTCGGCGCGGCGGCCGCTCTTGGAGCCGCGCCCGCCTCCGCCCTTGCCGCCGCCTCCGCGCCGGCGGGGCTTGCCGTCGCCGTCGTCGTCCTCGTCGGGCTCGGGCCAGAACTCGCCGGGCCGCGGCTCGGGCTCGCTCCAGTCGAACCACAGGCCGAGCTTGGTCAGCTCCTCGATCTCGTAGTCGGTGAGCCGGTGGATCTCGCTGGGGAACAGGCTGGAGAGGTCGTGGTCGAAGTCGACGTACAGGGCCTTCATCAGGACGGCCCGCCCGTTGTCGAGGACCACGACCGCGACGCCGCCGGTGGAGACGCCGTTCTCGGGCTCGGCCTCGCCGGCCATGGCCCGCTCGATCGCGCTGCCTTCCTTGGGGGCGTAGCGGGCGGGGATGGTCGGGACGTCGTAGGCGTTCTCCATGGTGCCCTCCGCCGCCTTGCGGGTGGCGCCGGGCGAGCCCATGTTGAAGATGACCGGCCGACTGTTCTGCCGCAGGTTGTCCTTCATCTCCGTGGAGAAGCCGTTGTGCGCGAACGGCGACTGTCCGGCCGGGTTGAATCCGATGCCGTACTTGAGGCCCATGACGGTCAGGGCGTCGCCGTCGGCCTGGATGAACTCGCCGTACTCGGGGTCCTGGCTCGCGGTCATGAACTCATCCGCGTAGACGTTGAGCTGCTTGTAGGGGCAGCGCGGGTCGCCGGGCTTGTAGTCGTGCGGCTTGCCGTCGTGCGCCCACGGCATCTCCGCCCGGATCTCGCACAGGGCCTTGGCCGCGCGCAGCTGGCGGGCCATGTAGAGCGGGGTGATGCCCTGGCGGTCGATGTACTCACCCAGGGCGGTGGTCTTCTCGTCCTTGAAGCAGGACGACAGCCACACGATCTGTCCGGCGTTGGACTCGGCCACCATGGTGACGGCGAAGAACTGCGTCTTGCCGCCGCGGGTGACACCGAGGACCAGGCCGTGCTTGGCGGCGTTCTTGTCGTGCTGGAACACGAAGTTGTGCACCGGCTGGCCGGTGATGCTGAACCCGCACACGTACATGCCCTTGGCGTCCGGGGTGAGCAGCTCGCGGGTGGCGGGGAACTTCGGGGACAGCGGCGGGGTGTCGAACACGCTGATCAGGAACTCGGCTCCTTCGACCAGGACGAAGACGCGGCTGTCGTCATCGGGCAGACCCAGGCCGCGGCAGACCTTGGACAGGTCGATGCGCGGAGTCTCGGTGGAGTCGGCCATCCGCGCCCGGTAGAACGTCACCCCGCGCTCGTTGTCGCGGGTGGTGTGGACCAGCTCGGAGCCGGGGGCGCCGCCCTTGGCGCTGGCGACCCGGTCCGTCCACTTCTCCTGGTCGGTCGGCTTGGTGCGGCGGCGCTGGTTGGCGTCGGGGGTGATGTGGGCCTCCATCCAGCCGGGGCCGCCCTGGCGGCCGGGCTGGATGGCGACCTCGGAGAGCACGACGTCGCTGGAGGGCACCGCGAACGGGGCGGCGACCGCGGCCTCGGTGAGGCCGGTGATCGGCCGTCCGGTCTCCGAGGCGCGCAGCAGGATCGTCAGGTCGTGCCGCTGCCCGGGGTGCCGGGTGGCCTTGACGACGTGGGTGCGGCCGGGCATCCCGGCGTTCTCCCACAGCATCCGCACCTCGCGGGTGAGCAGGTCCGCGCCGTCGTCCACCACCGGCGGGGCCACCGGCTCAGGGATTTCAGCGGGCGCCAGCTGCGGGGCGGGGGCGGCGAGGGCGGGACGGTGGCGGCGGCGGGAGTGCCGGGAGTAAGGCAGCACCAGCAGGCCGAGTGCCGCCCATCCGGCGGCGAGCAGCCCGTCCATCCCGTACGGGCCCCAGCCGACGGTGTTCTTGGCGGCGACGTCGACGGCGGCGGCCAGAACCAGCGGGGTCCAGCGCAGGATCTTGCGTCCGGCGCCGGACTCGTCGCTCTTGGCGGCGAGCACCCAGCCGCCGATCCCGGCCGCGCCGGCGAGCTGCACGACCTGATTGACGGGGCTGTCTGGGTAGAGGTTCGGGGCCACGGCCAGCACGGGCGCGGCGAGGGTGTAGGCGAGGCGTTCGAGCGTGACACTGCGCGGCGTGGCCACCGGCTTCTCCTTCGGGGCGAATGGCCACGGGCGGCCCCGCGTTGTCGCGGGGCCGCCCGTGTCAGGGGCGGGGGAGTAGGGGGTCAGCGGTTGAAGAACCCGGGCCGGGGCGTCTTCTCGCGCCGGCCCGAGCGGATGTCGTCCAGCGCGCCGTAGAGCCGGGCGTGGGTGCGCCGGGTCTGGTGGGTGAGGTCGGCGGTCTCCTGCGCGGTGTCGGAGAGCTTCTTGACCTGCACCCCGGCGCCGCCGAGGGCGACGGCGACGTTGCTGGTCAGCTCCACGAACTTCGCGTCGAGTCCGGCGTTGTCGATGTCGCGGGCCACGTCCTCGGCCCGCTTGGTGTTCCTGCGGATGCTGCGCATGAGCTCCTCGAGGCCGAGCCCGGCGTCGTCGAGCGCGCGTCCGAGGGTGTCGAGCTTGGCCTGGACGGCCTTGTAGCGGTTGTCGCCGTCGGCGACGGCGGGCGCCGTGCCGTCGGTGCGGGGTGCGGGGCTGCTCATCAGCGGTTTCCTCTCTGCTTCTAGTCGTGGTGGGCGGCGGCCGAGGTGTACGTCAGGCCCGCGTCTTCCTTGGCGGCCATGTCCTCGCCGTACACGCGGGCGACCATCGCGGCCGCGAGCTTGGCGGCCTCCAGGGCCAGCCCGCACTCGGTCGCGCACCGTTCGGCCTGCTGCTTCATGCGGGCCGCGGAGTCGGCCAGGTCCGAGATCAGCTCGGTGACCTGGGTGCTGACGTTGTGGTCGCCGACCAGGTCGGTGGCCATGTCCCGCAGGGCGTCGGCGACCTTGTCCAGGGCCTCCGCGAGGGCTTCGGCCCGCTCCTGGTCGGAGGCGGCCTGGATGGCGATGTTCGCCATCTCTATCAGGTACTCGTCGAACGTGATGTCCGTGCGGTGCTGGGCGGCCAGGCCGCCGTTGCCGGACGGCCTGCTGACCTGCGAGCTGCTCACGCTGCTCCCTTCCATGCTGGTCGGCCGGCTGGTGCCGGGCCTGGCGGTGTGCGGCTCCGGCGCGGGCGGCAGGCCCCGCACGCCGGTCGTGACGGCCGCGGGTCCGTCGGGGACGATGTCGGCGTCGACGATGTCGTCCTCACCGCTCTTGGTGCCGGTGCGGGGCGGGCGGGTGGGCCGGTCGGGCCACTCCACTGTCGGCGTGGAATCCTCCGCGCCGAACGGACTGTCCGCCGGGCGGCCGGACCGTCCGGAGCGTCCCGTACGACCGCGTCCAGCCCGACCGGTGCGACCGGCGCGGCTCGTACGGCCGCGACGTCCGGCCCGGCCCGTGCTGGCGGTGCGCCGACGCCGGAACCGACGCTTCTTCGCGCCGCCAGACACCCCGTCACCGGCCTTGGAGTCCTTGCCCGGCTCGTCGCCCGCCTTGCCGTCCTTCGCGGCGCTGGAGGCCCCGTCAGGCCCGTCCTTGGCGGCCTTGGAGTCCTTGCCGTCGGCGCCCTTGGCCTTGGAGTCCTCCGAGCCCTTGCCCTTGGAGTCCTTCTCCTTGGTCAGGCTGACCTTCTCCGCCCCAGCGGCCTTGGCGTCCTTCGCCTCCTTGGCGGCCTTCGCGTCGGCGCGGCGCTTGTCGAAGCGGCGCTGGGCTTCCTCGCCGACGGCCTGGCCCAACGTGGTGCGGCCCGAGCCGGCCGACGCCGCAGCTTCCCGCTTCGCCTTCCGCGCCTCCGCCCGCGCCGCCTTCTTGGCGCGGCGCTCCTCCCACGCCTGCTGCCGCTGCGCGCGGGCCTGGTCGCGGTCCTTGGACCGGTCCGCGACATCGGCGGCGTGCCCGGCGCTGCGCCGTTCCTGCCGCCCGGCCTGCCGGGCCCCGGCGCGCTCCTGGCGGCCGCGGGCCCGCTCGGCACGGGCGCTGGATGCCGGACCGCGCTCGGCCCGACCGTTGCCGTCGCCCTTCGAGCCGCCGCTGCGGCCGGAGCCGCCAGAGCCCGTCTGAGAGCCTTTCGAGCCCCCGGACGACCCGTCGCGCCCGGAACCGGCTGCACGGCCGCCAGAGCCCCGTTCGGGGCCCTTCGCGCCGCCCTTGCCGCCTCCGCCGCCCCCCGTCGCGCCGGTCCCCGAACGGCCGCCAGGGCCGCCGGAGTTGGAGCCGCGCGACGGCCCGGACCGGTTCGGCCCGGCGCCGGAGTTGGTGCGGGAGGGCCCCGCGCCGCCACCGCCGCGCGAGGACCCGCCACCACCGCCGCCGGCCTTCGAGCGGCCCTTGTCCGTCCCCATCCCGGAGCCGGACGCCTTCGTGCGGTCGGCGTCGGCCTTTCCGCGCGCCGCCGCCTTGTCGCCCTTCGCTTTCATCATCGCGGCGTGGAGCTTTCCGTTCTGCTCCATCATCGCGACTTCCTGAGCGGTGCGGCCCTCGATCAGCGCCGCCTTCCGCGCTATTTCAGCCTCGCGGAAAGGCGCCTCGCTTTCGTGATTGGCCCGCGCCATTTCCAGCCGGAATTCCAACCAGTCACCGAGACGGTCGGCGAGAGAGCGGCGCTGTTCGTATTCGCCCTCCGCGTATGCGCCTTCGGATTCCCCGGTTACCGGCGGGACGATTCCCTCGGAACGCATTGCCAGTGCGGGGTCGGGGGCCGCCGGAACTGCGGGGAGTTCCATGGTGGTCTCCTCCGGGCTCTCCGGGGGAGCCTCCGGGACGTCTTCCGGCGGCGGAATGGTGTCGATGAAATCCGGGATCGGCGGCAGCTCGTAGGTGGAATCACCGCTCCACGGGCCGTGGACCAGGGTCCCGCCGCCGGTCTCGTCGGACTCGTCGGACACGGGGCACCTCCCCTCCTGGGAACTTGACAGACAGTGGGGTCTCGTGTGCACGCGCGTGCACGTGCACGTGTGCACGCTTTACGCGCGCGAGGCCCCGCCGGAGCCCGGCGGGGCCTTCGTGGGTGACGCTCAGTGACGCGGGCCGTGCTGCTTCAGGACGGTGTCCGCGTACTGCATGAGGTGGTCGAACAGCCGCGGGTCGCCCGCCTGCCGCTTCTCCAGCACCAGCTTGAAGAGGCGGCAGACCAGCGTGAATGCGGTGAGGACATCGCCGCGACCGGCTTTGACTTCCCTGGTGATTTCAGTCCGGGTGACTCGGAGCCAGAATTCCATCCGGCCGGTATCTCCGCGACTTTCGATCGCCTTGCGTTCTTCTTCCTGCAGCCAGCTGTTCCGCCCTTGAATGGAGCGTTCGATGCTGCTGAGGGGGCGCGTCACGCCGACTCCCTCTTACCGAGGTCGTAAATCGACGTGGGGCCACTGTAGCCGGAATTCTGCGGCTGCGCACCCTGCTGCGGTGGGTTGGGCGCGGCCTGGAGGACCGGCGGGTTCTTCTTCCGCTGCTTTTCCAGCTCCTTTTCCTTCCTGTCCTTGGCCGTATTCACCACGGCCTCGTCGTGGGCGCGGCGCTTGTAGGCACTCTTTTCCAGTCCGGCGGTCAGGTTGTTCAGGTTCTTGAGAACCTGCCCGAGGGCCTTTTCGACGGGCATGGCGCGCAGCCGGGCGTGGTACCAGCGGTCGCCCTCCACGTGGGTGTCGCGCAGGTGCACGCGGGTCTCGTGGGCGAGGGTCTCCAGGTTCTTGCCGATGTCCAGCAGGACCCGCTGGACATCGGCCAGATACCGGGCGGTCGCCTCCGGGCTCTGCGCGACGTCGCGCAGGGGGGAGTGGTTCGGGTCGTTGTTGCTGTTCACGGCGGGGTTTCCCTCCTGGGGTGCTGGTGGGTGTGTCGACTGCTTCCGGCAGTCGCAGCGAAGGCCAGCCCGATTCCTGGGGCTGGCCCTCACTGGTGTGTGCCGGACGGATAGACCTGCGGCCTGTCGAGGCCGGCAGGTGCCGGCCTTGCGTCAGCGGGTGTGGAGGACGCGGGGGAGGGTGCGGTACTGGTCTCGGGCGGCGGCCAGGCGCTTGGCGGCGGTGGACTTGGGGCGACCGGTCTCGGTGATGGCGTCGTCGAGCGAGACCTTGTCGGCGCCGCCGCGAGACCTCATCAGGTCCAGCAGGTGGCGGGTCTCGGTCTCGGGGTCTCCCAGCGGGACCACGGTCCCGCTCTTACCGGTCTCGCGGGTATTGCCGGTCTCGGCCGGGGTGGTCTCGCCGGTCTCCCCGGCGGGCCCGGTCCCGGTCCCGGTCTCGCCGGTGCTCCTGGTCATGGCCGGGCTGGTCTCGCCGGTCTCTCCCGGAGACCCGGTGCGGGTCTCGCCGGTCTCACTGGTCTCGCGGGTCCTGGTCTCGCTGGTCTTCCCGGTCTTGGTCTCGCGGGTCTCCTTGGTCCCGCTGGTCTCCCGGGCGGTGGTCGAGGTGGTGTGGGCCCTGGTGGTCCCGGGGGCGTTGCCGGTCTCGCTGCGGTCTCGCGAACCCGGGGCGGCGGCCGATCCGGTCTCCCGCCGCGCTCCGGCGGGAAGGGCGCGGCGCGCGCCGGTCTCGCCCAGCGCTCCCTGCCCGCTGGTCCCGGTCTCGCCCGGGTGTGTCTCGGTCTTCTCCGGTCCCGGCCCGGTCCCACTGTGAGTGGTCCCGGTCTCGATCCGCTCCACGGTCCAGGTCCCACCGGAGCCGAGGAACTGGGCGGTGAGACGGGGGATCTGGGCGGGAGTGAGACCGGCCGAGACCGGGACCACCCGGTAGGACCGGGGGAGCGGAACTCCCCTGCGGGCAGCCCGCAGGGTCTCCTTGCGCGCGAGACTGGTCTCGGCCGCGCTCCAGGCCCGGTCCAGCGTGGTCAGCGACGCGTCCGTGATCGCCAGCGACCAGGCGGTGAAGGAGTGCCGCGGGTAGCGCAGCCAGCGAACGAGCCCGATCGAGGGACGGGCTGCGGCGACCTTCCCGTCCTCGCGCAGCTGCTTGCGGTGGATGAGCGAGGCGTACAGCTCCCACAGCACCATCCCGACGATCGACATCGCGGCGAACGCGACCGCCTTCGGCGTGAAGTGCCAGTAGGTGATCTGCTGCGTCCACTCCTTCGCGGTTGCGTCCCAGACCCTGCTGCCGGCCACGGTCTGCCCGGAGGCGTGCCAGAAGTTCATCACCGCGGCGCCCACCGCGAAGACCCACGTCGACACCCGGTAGAGCAGGCCGGCATCGCCGACCTTGCGGGCCTGGTGGTACATCCAGCCGACGAACGCGGTCGACAGCTCCCACGCGGCGGCGAACAGGATCGTGAAAGGGGCGACCCAGCCGAGGATGTCCTCGGCGAAGCCGGCCTGCCCGGTCCAAGCCACCGCCATCGGCGCGGTGATCGGACCGACCACCAGCAGCCGCTCGGTGTTGGTCTTCGCCCACTCCCTCAACCACTCGCCCGCCGTGGGCTTGCCCTCACGGCGCGCGGCCCGCTCCTCCAAGCGCTCGGTGCGGGCCTGGCGGCGCAGCTTCTTGCGGGCCAGTCGCCGCTCGGTGCGGTCGGTCGCCCGCCGCATCTTCTCGGCCGCCTTCACCAGCAGCTCCTCGGCCCGCTGCTGTGCCCGGGCGGCCTCCTCGGCCTCGCGGCGGGCCTCCTCCAGCGCCTCGGCTGCCTGCTCCTGCTCAGCCGCGGCCGCGGTGCGGGCGCGCTCCAGGAGCCGGTCGGCGTCGACGCGGGCAGTGCGGGTGGCCCGCTCGGCGTCTTCCGCGGCCTGCTGGCGCTGCCGGGCGATGTCCTCCTGCGCCAACTGCCGCAGCCGGATCGCCTCCTGCTTCGCTGCCTGCCGCTCCCGGTCAGCGTCCTCCCGCCGCGCGGCCGCTGCCCGCTTCGCCTCCTGGACAAGCCGGTCGGCCTCGGCCCGGGCCCGCTGCGCCACCTCCTCGGCGCCCTTCGCGGCGCGGGCCTGACTGTCAGCCGCGGCGCGCTCCGCGCCAGCGAGCAATTCGGAGCACCTGGCCTCAGCCGCGGCGGTGACCCGCGCCGCCTCTTGCCCGGCCGCGGCCCGAACCTGCTCGGCGTCGGCGGCTGCCGCCGTGGCGGTCTGCTGCGCCTGGACGCGAGCGGCGGCCAGGACCTCCTCGGCCCTTTCGGTGGCGGCCTGGGTGAGGGCGGCGGCCTCGACTCGCGCGTCACCGAGCAACCGCTCGGCGTCGGCGGCCGCCGCGGTGGCGGCCTCGGCACGCAGCCGCTCGGCGGTCGCCGACGCAGCGGCCAGGATGCGGGAGCGGTCGGCGGTGGCCGTTTCGGTGATCGCGGCGGCCTGCGTGCGAGCCGCCTCCACCAGCTTGTCGACGCGGACCTCACCGTTGGCGAGGACCCGTGCGGCCTCCTCTGCGGCAAGGGCCCGCACGTCCGCGGCGCGGTCCGCGGCGTCGGCCAGGGCCGGGTCGGCCTCCGGCCAGACCGGCGGCATGGCGATCGTCTCGGGGGCGGGCGCCGGAGCGGGGGACGCGGTCGGCGACGCCGGGCCCCGTCCGCTCCGGCCAGCCTTCGCGGCCGCCCTGCGTCGGGTGGCGGTCTTCGATGCCACAGGAGTTGTCCTCTCTTACAGATCGGTCGGTAGGGTCGTGACCGGTCCCCCGGACCCTCGGCAGCGTGAATGCCGAGGGCCCGGGGGATCGCTGTATCAACCGCGCTGCGGCGGCAGCTCGCGCCGCCGCGGGCCCTGGTCGGCTCGGGTGCCCTGCTGGGCGAGCCAGGCCATCGCGGCCGACGTCATCTCCGCGGCGGCTCCGTCGGCCTGCAGGGGAGCGGTGTCGATGTCGCGCATCGCGTCGGCCGGCGGCAGCAGCCGCATGTACTGGGGCAACGCGCCGTAGATCGGACGCAGCGTCTTCAGCTCGGTCAGCTCGTAGTCGCCGCTCGCCCACGCCTTCTCGACGCGGCAGGGGAAGGTGTGGCCCGGCTCGCCCGCCCAAAACCGGCTCGGGTCGCGGTACAGCACGAAGTCACCCCTGTTGAACACGGCGGCGGCCTGACCGGCGGCCGGCTCGGGGGAGTGGGAGTGGTGCATGCGGTGCTCCTTCTGCGTCGCGGTGGTCCGGGCTGTCCGGCTCCCCTCGGCCCCGCCCGTACCGGCCCCCGCGATGGGGGTCGGGACGGGCGGGGGAGGCAACCGCCAGGCGGCGGATTGTCAGGCGGCGTCCAGGACCCGGCACGCGGCGACGGCTGTGGCGCGGGGATCCGTGGTGGCGTCGGCGATCCGGGTTGCCTCGTCGAAGTCGCCGCGGGCGACGGCGGCCGCGGCGCGGCGGGCGGCGTCCCAGTCGATGACCTGCCGCCGCGACCGCGGCTGGGGGCGGAGGGTGCGCAGGGTGTGGCGGAGGGGGTGGGCGCGGCGGGCCCGGGCCACGCGCGCGGCGGCGTCGCGGCAGCCGGCTTCGAGGAGGACCTGCTGGGAGTCGTAGTCGGCGGCGGTCCAGCCGCGGCCGGAGCGGGCGTTCATCCGTACCTCCAGTGGCGTGGCCCGGGTCCTGCCCGGGCGCGGAGCGGTGAAAGACCGGCCGCCCGTCACACGGGCGGCCGGCCTGGGGGAGTGCGGTGGTGCGGGCGGCGCACCCAGCCGGGGCGACGGGCCGGGAGGGGGCGGGGGTCAGCCCTGTGCGGGCGACCACAGGCGGCAGGCGGAAAGCGGAGTGGTCAGCGGACCCAACGGCCGTCCTTGATGACCTGCCTGCCGTCCTTGAGGGTCAGGCTGGTGACGAAGCAGGACAGCTCGGTGCCGTCCAGCGCGCGCCGCGTGTAGTCCGTGGCCCAGACGTCCTCGCCGTCCCGGCTGCCGAAGAGGTAGACCCGGGTGGCGAAGGCCGGCTCCAGCGCGGCGGCCGCGTTCTGCGCCCGGGACTCGGTCGGCAGCACCAGCGTGCCGCAGGAGTCGTTCAGGCCGACCAGGTAGAGGTCGTGTAGCTCGAAGCCGCGCACGTCGAGCACGCTGAGCACCGGCTCCGTCGAGCCGACGGTGTAGACCCGGTTCGGGTGGCTCTTGGTCCAGCGGCCCCCACCGAACCGGCTCATGTCGTAGACCATGGTGATCTCCTCGTCAGGGCGTTCGGGCCGGGCTGTCCGGCTCCCCTCAGCCCCGCCCGTACCGGCCCCGCGGCGGGGTCGATACGGGCGGAGGAGGCAGCCAGCAGACGCGGCGTCAGGCAGTAGTGAGACCGCCGAGGGGCAGCGGCTGTACCCGCCAGGCCACCTCGGCGGCCGAGGGCGTCCCGGCACCGGCCGGCTGCGTGGCCCACCCGCTGCGCGGCGCGCCCTCCGCCTCCGCCGCGGCCTCGGCCGCCTCCAGGGTGGCGTGGACGCTGTGCAGCGCCCCGCGGCGGAACAGGGCGTAGACGCGGTCGGCGGTGCTTCGCCGACGAGCGGTGCGCAGCAGCGCCCGCAGGACGGCGCGGTCCTCGGTGTCCAGCAAGGCCTGGGCACGCAGGGCCGCCAGCTCGCCCTCGGCGCGGGCGGCGTCGCGCTCGGCCTGAAGGCGGTCGGCGTGCGAACGCGCGAGCTGGTGGAGCTGGGACTCGACCACGCTCTCGGCGCGGATGGCGGAGTCCGTCGCGGTGGCCGCCTCGGTGCGGGCGGCGTCACGCTCGGCGCGCGCCTCGTCCAGGGCGGCGTGGAGGTCAGACAAGGTGGTCGTACGGACTAAGCGGAGCATGGGCTCTCCGAGGTCTCGGCGGAACGGGGCGGCGACGGGGCCGGGCACAGGGCGGGCCGCTTCCCTTCACCGCCCCGGTCCCGCCCCCTCCGCGGAGGGGGCGGGACCGGGGCGGATCAGGTAGCCGGCAGGCCGGTCAGCGGCGGAGCTGCCGGGTGTAGGCGTCCTGCAGCTCGGCGAGCGCCCGAAGCAGGTGCTCGCCGGTGGTGCAGTGCGACGTCGTCGTGCACTCGGCGCAGGTACGGGTGTGGGTCCGGTAGGCGGTGCTGGCCGCCATGTACCGCTGGTACAGACGGTCAGCCACCGCGCACCTGCCTCTGCTGCTCCGACTGCTCGTTGACGCGGCGCAGCTCGGCTTCCATGCGCTCACGGTCGGCGTCGGTCATGCCGACACCCCCCGCCCCGGACGGGCCCGGCGGGCGGCACGGCGCTTCAACGCGCGCCGCTCGTCCTCCGACAGCCCACCCCACACCCCGTGCTCCTGCCCGGTCGCCAGCGCCCACTGCCCGCACCGGTCCATCACGGGACAGCGCCGGCACACCGAACGGGCCTCCTCGACCTGGAGGACCGCCAGCCCGGTGGTGCCGATAGGGAAGAACAGGTCGGGGTCCTCCGCGCGGCAGGCCGCGCGGTGCCGCCAGTCCACGCCGCTCACCGCCCCGCGCCCGAGGCGGGCAGGGCGGCGCCGCTGCCGGCGTTCACGCAGCGGCAGCGCCAGTACCCGCAGATCGGGCAGGCGTCCTCCGCCGCCGACACCGGCCGACCGACCGTCAGGAGCAGCCGGCGGCCGTGGTCGGGCGCCTGCTCGGCGAGGGTGCGGCGCGCGCGGCGCCCGGCGAGCCGGGCCCGCCGGTCGCCGTCCGCGACCAGGTGCTGCACGAGCCGGTGGAACGCGGCGTCGTCGTCCGGCTCCAGACCGCGGGCGTTGTCGTCGCGCTCGATGTCGTCGAGGATCCGGGCCCGCGGCGCGGACGGGGCCGGGGTGCGTGTCATGCTGGGCATGTAGGTCTGCCTCTCTGTCAGGTGACCTGCGAAGACAGCCCCAGGGGCGCAATCCCTGGGGCTGTCGTTGTGCTGGCTGGTCGTACGACCGGCCACGACCACCGGCCACCCCCGTGAGTGCAGGAGGGGGTGGCCGGTGATCGTGGGCGTCCGTCCGGGTCGACTGGTCAGGCGGCGGCGTACTCGCGGCGGCATCCGGAGCGGATCGTCCGGCGCAGCCGGGGCCGGGGATAGTTTGTGCGGGTCAGGCCGCGAGCGCGGGCCTGCGGCAGCGGGCGGTGTACGCGGCGGCGGTCTCGCCCGCGGCCGGGACGGGCAGCGCGGCCCGAACCTTGGCCACCAGCTTGGAGTGCTCGGACTGGTCCGCCAGGGTCAGGGGGCGACGCCAGATGGTGGCCAGGTGCGTGTAGGCGGCGCGGGCGATGTGCTCGTCGAGGATGTCGCTCGCCGAGCGGTCCGTACCGGCGTCGGCCAGGGCGCGCAGGGTGCCGGTGGCCAGGGCGCGGACGGAGCGACCGTCCCCGGCGGTCTGCCGGGCCATGGCCAGCGGGGCGCCGGCGGGTCCGTCGACGGCCCGACCGCGAGTGGTGGGGATCGCGTCGGCGGGAACCGCACGGGCGGCGTCGGCCCGGCGGGCGGCGGGCACCGCATGCTCCCACTGCGCTCGCCGGTCCGCGGGGCGCTCCTGCGGCCGGGCGACCTTGAGGGTCTGCACGGTGGCGCGGCGGTGACGGGTCAGGTCGACCGCGAGGCGCTCCTCGCGCGCCCACTCCTCGTACTGGCGGTTCCAGGTTTCCTGGGTGATGTCGACGTCGACGAGGCGGTTGCTGGAGCTGCAGCGGATCGCGGCGTCGACGCCGGCCCGGCCGGTGTGGTGCGGGACGAGCTTGAGCAGGTAGGTGCCGCGGTGGGGGGTCACGGCCACCCAGGTCTTGCAGGCCGGGCAGACCAGCGAGATGCGGCGCTTCTGGGTGGACGCGACCCGCCGCATGTCGATGTGGCCGGGCGACAGGGTCGAGAGGACGATCGCGTCGAGGGGGCTGACGCGGGAGGTACGGGTACGGCCCCGGCGCTTGGCGGCCTTGGGCAGGGCGAGCTCGGGCATAACGACTCCTCGGCAGGAGAAGGGGAGGGGTGTTCGCGGGGGCGGATGCTCTCTCCACCCACCAGGTCCACGAGCCAGCGGCCCGTGTCCCGGCGGATAGACAGCGCATCAGCGCTGAGGTTGCAAGCAGTTCCGCCGGCCTGAGGGGTTTGGTCTTGGCTACCGCCTCCGGCCACCTGCCCGACTCCGAAGAGACGGGCTGCAGAAACTGCGGTGGTGCGACTACGCGGTGCTCCCGGGGGATCACCGTCTTACCTACATCAGGTTACCTCAGGTACCCTCAGGTGTCAAGCGGTATAGTGAGGCACCTAGACGGAAGTGAAGGAGGCGAGGCGACATGCCAGGGCAACCGCGGGCCGACAACCGGCCGCCATACGCGCGCATCGCGGGTCACTACCGCGACCTCATCAGCTCCGGGGAGCTGGCGCCGGGCGACCTGCTGCCCAGCATCCGCGCCCTGGCAGATCAGTGGCAGGTCAGCACCGCAACGGCCGACCGGGCCATGAAACTGCTGCGCGACGAGAAGCTGGTCAACGGCATCCCGGGCGTTGGCACCGAGGTCATGGCGCGTCCCGTGTCGCTCGCATCCGGATCGGAGCGCCACGATCGGAGCGCCACGACGAAGTCGTCCTGGGGCGTGGGGGAAAAATCCTCCGGCCACACCGCAGGCATGGTGCCGGCCCCCGAGGACGTCGCGGATGCGCTCGGCATCGAGCCTGGTGAGGATGTGATTCGTCGAAGCCGTGTCTACCGAGATGCTCACGGGATCGTCTCCCACTCAACGTCCTGGATCCCGGCGGAGTTCGCCCAGGCGCTGCCCGAGCTCGCCCGCAGCGAGCGCCTCAAGGGCGGGCTGTCGCTGGACCTCATCGCCGAAGCCACTGGCCGCCACGTCGTACAGCGTGTGGATGAGGAGACGGCACGCATCGCCACCGCCCGGGACCTCGAGCTCCTGGAACTGGAGCCCGACACCGTCGCAGCGATCCTTGTGCTGACCGCGCGCTTCCTGGACGCCGACGGCGAGCTACTGGAGTACGGCGTGGACCTGGGCGCCCCCGGCCGTACCCGGCGAACCACGTCCG
Organism: Streptomyces sp. DH12; assembly: GCF_020873895.1. Taxonomy (GTDB): domain Bacteria; phylum Actinomycetota; class Actinomycetes; order Streptomycetales; family Streptomycetaceae; genus Streptomyces. The sequence continues at coordinate 51,799 of NZ_JAHWGT010000016.1, forward strand.
AGGTTCTGCGATGACCGGGCGCACCGTCGGCGGCCCGGTTCCCACTCCTCGCGCGATCCTCATGTCGGGCCTGCAGGGCGCGGGCAAAACGACCCTCGCTCGCGCCCTGGAGAAGGCCGGCTTCCGGCGTCTCTGCCCCGACGAGGAGATGTTCCGCCGCTACGGCCACTACGGCCGGGACTTCCCCCGCGGACAGTTCAGGATCAGAGAGGCACCCGTGCTCAAGGACATCGCCCTTGAGCTCGAAGAGCTCCTGGCGGCGGGCCACGACGTCGTGGTCGACCACGGCTTCTGGACTCCGGAGGAGCGGGCCCAGTGGGCAGCGACTGTGGTGAAGGCGGGCGGTGAGCCCATTTTGATCTACCTGCCGCTCCCGCACGAGGTGCGCTGGGACCGGATCCGGAAGCGGAACGAGCGGTCGCTGGTCGACGCGAACTCGATCGAGTTCTCTGAGGCGGACCTCCTTCGGCATGCGGGCCGCTTCTCCCCGCCGACCGCTGACGAGCCGCACCTCGTGTACGACGGCAATCCGGACAGCGTCCTCGCCCTGCTCCGCCGCGCGCAGCAGCCGGAGGCGGATGGAACCGTAGAACACTGAGCCTCCCGAGTCGGCGGACCGTTCGTTTCGGTTCTAGGTCCGCCACACTCGGGAGTTCCAGATCCGACATGTGGCCGGATCATCTGGCCACATAGGCCACGAGGTTGGGGGCGGGATGGCACAGAAGCCGAGGGAGCTGACGCCCTGGGTGTCGCCCTTGCACAACTGGGGGTACCAACTGCGGGAGCTGCGGACCTCACGGGGACTAAGCCTTCGCGAGCTCGGCAAGATCACTCGTATCGACCACAGCCACCTGGGACGATTCGAGCGAGCGGAGCGAACGCCCGACCGGTCGCAGGCCGTGGTCTTGGACGACAAGTTGGGCGCCAGCGGCATGCTGCTCCGCCTGTGGGAGCGGATCGGTGACGAGCGTGGCCATGTGGCCAATCCCCCGGGCCATGTGGCCAGATCATCGGTGGACCTAGCTTTCGCCGTGGCCGACCAGGCAGCGTCGGACGAAGGGATCTCGGTCCCGTGTCGTCTAGCTGATGGGTCGGTGATTTGGGTGGCTCTGAATCGGCGTGCGCTGCTGCGCACGGGGATGGGGCTCGGGGCTGCGGCTGCGGTCGGCGTCGGTTCGCCGGCCTTCGCGGACTCCGGTGCCGTTCCCGGTCTGGTGCGTAAGGCCCGGGTCGCGTACGCGTACGGCTCGACGCCGGTGGAACACCTGCGTCGCACCCGCCGCCTGCTGATCGACAACGACAACCTGCTCGGGCCCCGGCACGCCGTCGTCGCAGTGCGCGACCACATCCAGGTCATCCAGGAGCTGCGCAGGGACGCGAAGGGCGCCGACCGGCGCGACCTGATGGAGCTCCAGACGCAGTACGGCGAGTTCCTGTCCTGGCTCTACCAGGACCTGGGCAACCCGCAGGCGGCGTCGTACTGGCTGGACCGGGCCATGCAGTGGTCCCACACCGTCGGCGACAACGACCTGACCACGTACGTCATGGCCCGCAAGGCACAGCTGGCCGGGGACACGGCCGACCTGGTCGACGTGGTCGACCTCGCCGAAGCCTCCCAGCGCATGGCGCGGCCGCGCAGCCGCCTCGTCGCCGTCGCGCGCACCTACGAAGCGTACGGACACGCGCTGCGCGGTGACGCCGACGAGAGCGAGCGGGCGATCGACGACGTCCGCAACGCCCTCGATGGCGCCGCCGCCGACCCCACCCCGTGGGGCGTGTGGCTGAACGCCTCGTACGTGGAGGTCCACCGCGCCCAGGGCCTCGAGGCCCTCGGTAAGCACGACCAGGCCGCGGACGCGTTCGGCGCGGCCATCCGGCTGATGCCGGACGGCTACCACCGCGACCGGGGCGTCTACATGGCGCGGCAGGCCGTGGCGTTGGCCGGCGCCCGCGCCCCGGAGCAGGCCGCCGCCCTCGGGATGCACGCGCTGACCGTCGCGGAGGACACGGGCTCCGGCAGGATCACGAACGAGCTCGTCCGGCTCGACAAGGCCCTGATCCCCTGGCAGCGGGAGCCGGCCGTAACCGAGTTCCGCGCCACCTTCGACTCCACCCTCTTCCACGAGACTGAAACGGAAGCCTAAGCAGATGACTGCCCGCCCGTACGTTCTGCTGTCCGCCGCCGTGTCGGTCGACGGCTACCTGGACGACACCAGCTCCGAGCGGCTGCTGCTCTCCAACGCTGAGGACTTCCACCGCGTCGACCAGGTCCGCGCGGAGTCCGACGCCATCCTGATCGGCGCGAACACCATGCGCCGGGACAACCCGCGCCTCTTGGTCAACAGCGACGAACGCCGTGCTCAGCGCGTCGCCGACGGCAAGCCGGCCTACCCGCTCAAAGTTACGGTCACCCGCACCGGCGACCTCACCGCCGACCTGAAGTTCTGGCACCACGGCGGCGACAAGTTGGTCTTCACCGTCGACAGCGCGGTGGAAAAGGTCCACGCGACGCTCGGGGACCTCGCTGACATCGTCAGCGTCGGGCCCGACCTCGACTGGGGCTTGGTCCTCGATGAGCTCGGGCGCCGCGGCGTCAAGCAGCTGATGGTGGAGGGCGGCGGCACGATCCACACCCAGCTCATGGCCCGGGACCTGGCCGACGAGGTCCACCTCGCCGTCGCCCCGCTGCTGGTGGGCCAGGCCGACGCCCCGAAGTTCCTGGGCGCCGCCGACTACCCGGGCGGGTCGACCTCCCGGATGCGTCTGCTGGAGGCCCGCGCGATCGGCGACGTCGTGCTGCTGCGCTACGCCCCGAAGGAGCGAGGCTGATGTATGCGCCCGATCGAGACCAGGACCTGCGCTGGATACAGCGTGCGATCGACCTTGCTGCGCTGTGCCCTCCCGCCGCGGGCGCCTACTCGGTCGGCGCGGTCATCGTCGGCGAGGACGGCACCGAGCTCGCGGCCGGCTACTCCCGCGCGACCGGCCCCCGCGAGCACGCGGAGGAAGTCGCGCTCGCCCAGCTCCCCCCGAACGACCCGCGGCTCGCCGGGGCGACCATCTACAGCACGCTGGAGCCCTGCTCCCAGCGCAGCGCCTCCCACACGCCGTGCGCCCAGCGGATCCTCGAGGCCGGCATCCCGCGCGTCGTCATCGCCTGGCGCGAGCCGACCCTGTTCGTCGACGACTGTGTCGGCTATGAACAGCTGGTGGAAGCCGGGGTGACGGTCGTGGAACTGCCCGAGCTGACGGCGGCCGCGAAGGCCGCCAACGCCCACCTGGGGGACCTCGCATGAGGGCGCGGGTATACGCACCCCGCCAGAGATCAAATGGTGTATGTTTCAGAGATCCATCGATCTTGAGAGGCTGCGCCATGCCGGACCCGGACCGCCTGAAACAGGTCGATGCCCTGCTGGATGGCCTGGACGACGTCCTTCCACCGCCGCGCGTACGCGCGCAACTGCGCCTCGCCGCGAACCTCACGCAGCAGGACGTCGCGGACGCGGTGGGTGTGAAGCGCCTTGCCGTAGTGCGTTGGGAGCTGGGGAAGAGCATCCCCCGGCGTCCACAGCGCGACGCCTACATCCACCTGCTCAAGCGACTCGCGGAGCGCTTCCCCGAAGCCACTGAGCTGAATGAGGGCATGCCGACGCCGACCTCCGAAGGGGGGTCGGGATGACCTAGTGGCCATCGGCCGCGCGCGCCAAGCAGCGGACTAACCACCCGCTGGCCTCGCGCGGCCCGTCTCCGACCGGGCTCACAACCCGAGTCGGTCGCTCAGGTCCCGGTTGCAGCCGGTTCCGAGCTGCGGCTCATCAAGCCGCCCATCTGTATCCGGCCCCTCATCAGGGCCACACCACCACCGGTCGCCAGCGGCCACCACAGCCACTCCATACCGATCCGCATCACTCGCGGGCCCCCACCACAGGGGCTTCGCGGTTCAGCAGGACCGGGAGGGGAGGAGAAATCTCCCCCCACCCGATCGGTGTCTGCCCCGCTTCTCACGAAGGGGGGCTCACCCGTCACATCCACCCACCGGTCGACCAGCCCCGAGGGGCGCGGTCGTCCAGCTATATGGAGAGCAGGTCGTTTCTCATAGTGCACGATGTGGTGTCCCCTTGTCAGCTCGACCGTGTCCGATTCCGGCCGGTTCGTGCCGCCAGCGCTTCCCGTGTGACGGGATCGGCATCCCGTTCGACCAGATATATCCCGTTCGTACCGGAAGTTGGATTTCCGGCAGGAAGCCACAAGGTCAGCCTCTTCGGGGGCGGATCGGTGAGCGCGGTCGCGGTGCCTGCCGCCCCGGTCGTACACCCCCTCTCCAAGGCCTTCGACACCTCCGTCGACGGCGGCGTCCGCGAGGCCTCCGTCCCGTGTGGCGGGACGCGATCCGAAGTACCTACCCGCCGGGCGGGAGGGATCGGAGGTCTCGCCACTTCTCGGGCTCTGTCCACAGGCGGCCTGCGCAAGGCTGCCGGGGTGATCATTTACACCTGCCTGCCCGTGTCCGCGCCCAGCTCTGTCATGGCGGTGGGCCGGTGAGTGCTGCGGTGGAGTCAATGGTTGCGTCGGCCGGTCTGGTTCGTCGGCAGCGGGTTCGGGTGCCGATGCGTCTGGTCTGGTCGGCGGCTTATCAGGACGTGGCGCTGTCGGTGTACGTGAAGGTGAAGGCACTCGCGGCGCGGCCGGAGGGCTGCCAGGCGCGGACGGAGACGATCGCGTCGTATCTGGGGCTGTCGGACGCGTCGGTGGAGCGGGGGATGACGCAGCTACGCCGTCCGGGCCCGGACGGTGTGGTGGAGCTGCTGTCGAAGCGTCGGACGCTGCCGGGTGGGACGGGGCAGTCTGCGGTGCGCACGGTGCGGGCGATGGCGCGTGAGGAGGCGTTCGTGTGGCTGCCGGTGGCGGCCGCGGAGGACCTGACGCCTCGGCAGCTTCGGGTGTACGCGCTGGTTGCGTATGCGCAGGCGCGGGGGATCGCGTTGACGGAGGCAGAGCTCGCTTCGTGTCTTCGACATCACTCGGGCATGAAGGCCGGCGAGGCGCTGTCGGTGACGTCGGCGTCGGCGGTCGTGGACGAGGTGGAGGCGGTGCGCTGGATAACGGTGCAGAGACGGGCGGGGGCACGGGGCCGTCACCGGTACATCGCGCACGACCTCGCTCCAGAGGCCCGCGCGAACGTCCCGGCCGACGGTGGCTGCGCTGCTTCGGAGGCCGCTGAGGCGGCGGTGAACAGTCCTTCTGAGAGGTCGGGCAGTTCCCAAGTTGGTGAGGGATCGGGTTCCCCGGTTGGTGAGGGATCCCTCGCGAATAGGGAAGTACCTATGACTGACTCACCTGATGACGGGCGCGCGCTTCTGTCACCCGCCGTAGGCGAGGTACAGGTGGTTGGGGCCGCTGGATCTGTGGAGAACCCGGCCGGTGGTGAAGCTGCGGCTGCTGCGGGTGACGGTGGTCTCGCGCTTCGCGCGGGTGGACAGACCCGGCCCTACCCCTCGAAGCCGAAGAACCGTAGCCGGAGCGGGGCCGTGGCCCGGTCGTACGACGGCCCGCGTCTGACGATGAACGCGCGGATCTACGCCGTGCTGGAGCCCGTGCACTGCCTGTTGGAGCAGGTGAACGACTTCGTGGCGCGGAAGGTGGCCCGGGAAGTGGGCCGCCAGCTGCGTGAGGGCACCTCCCCCGAGCGGCTCCAGCACCGGCTGACCGCCCGGCTGGCCAAGGTGATGCTCTCCGACATCCGGGACCCGGGCCGCTGGCTGCTGGGGGTGGCTCTGCCCCGGTGGGGCTGCGGCTACCAGGACTGCGAGACCGGTGTGATCTGGTGGACCGGCGCTACGTGCGAGATCTGCACGGAGGTCGTCCAGGACAAGGCCGCCGCCCGGCAGCGCGAGCAGCACATCGCCCAGGGCCTGTGCACCGAGCACGGCACCCGACCCGGCCCGTCAGGGCAGTGCGCCGCGTGCGAGCTGGACGACGCGATCGCCAGGCCGGCCCCGGCCATGGTGGTGCAGCAGCGGGTCCCGGACGGTCCGCCGCGCGGCTCCTGCGGCGACTGCGGGGCGCGGATCATGCTGACCGGCCGGGCCCTCGAGGACGGTCTGTGCAAGCTGTGCCGGGAGGAAGCCGCCGCTCAGGCGCCCCCGGCTTCCGGCGCGAGCGCGGAGCGGGTCTGCTCGGGCCGGGACGGGAACGTCCCGTGCGGCCGCCCGCCTCTTCCGAGCCGCAGCGTGTGCGCCCGACACCGGGTCCAGGAGCTCGCCGGGGCGGTGGCTTGATGTCCCAGGAGTCGCACATCTAGGCGTGGGGACTACCCCGCGGGTGCCGGGACGACACCAGGACGCCCATCTCGCTGCCGCGGCCGGCTGAACGACCCACGCGGTACGGAGACGACAGGGCGGGTGTCAGCCGGAGGGCCGGGCCCGCGCGGGGACTACCCCCGCGGGCGCGGGGAGCACGAGATCGCCGAACTGCCAGACTGGAACGCCGAGGGACCATCCCCGCGGGCGCGGGGAGCACACTCCTGGAGCGCGGACGCCGGCGGCGCGAAGGGGACCATCCCCGCGGGCGCGGGGAGCACTCGCGGATGCCGCGGCCGGCCGCGCAGGAGGGGGGACCATCCCCGCGGGCGCGGGGAGCACAACCCCCACCGACTGGCCTCGCCGTCCCGGGTGGGACCATCCCCGCGGACGCGGGGAGCACATCGGCGCGGGGGTCACCCTGCTGGCCAGGATCGGGACCATCCCCGCGGGCGCGGGGAGCACTCGTCGTGCCCCTCGGGGTCGGCCAGCCAGGCGGGACCATCCCCGCGGGCGCGGGGAGCACTGGCGTCGTCCCCAAGCGCGGCCAGACGATGGGGGACCATCCCCGCGGGCGCGGGGAGCACGTCGGCGGCACGCCGAGCCGGGCGTAGTAGCCGGGACCATCCCCGCGGGCGCGGGGAGCACGGACGGTCGTGCTCGGAGTGGCTGCGGCTGGTGGGACCATCCCCGCGGGCGCGGGGAGCACCCGTGATCGGTTTCGGTGACGACCGGGAGGTAGGGACCATCCCCGCGGGCGCGGGGAGCACGCGGCAGTACGCCCGGCGGCGGCCGACGGCGGGGGACCATCCCCGCGGGCGCGGGGAGCACGTTCTTGACGAAATGCTGCGTAATCAGCCGCTGGGACCATCCCCGCGGGCGCGGGGAGCACGCCAGGGGCAGGGGACCCTGCGCAGTGAGGACGGGACCATCCCCGCGGGCGCGGGGAGCACTGGCCGCCGCGGAGGCCGCGCGCCGGGCTGGGGGGACCATCCCCGCGGGCGCGGGGAGCACCTTCCGCCGCTGACGCCAGCCACGCGTACAGGGGGACCATCCCCGCGGGCGCGGGGAGCACGTCGAGGCCGGCGACGCGGTAGAGGCGGCGGGGGGACCATCCCCGCGGGCGCGGGGAGCACGGCGAGGTCCAGCAGGTTCTCTCCGTTGTCGAGGGACCATCCCCGCGGGCGCGGGGAGCACAACCGCATCGTCTTCGCCAGGCGCCGGCCGCCGGGACCATCCCCGCGGGCGCGGGGAGCACGACGACGAGTACGGCGAGTCGGAGATGCAGGCGGGACCATCCCCGCGGGCGCGGGGAGCACGCTGCGCCACCTCGTGCTCGGTCCACTTCCCCGGGACCATCCCCGCGGGCGCGGGGAGCACCGTCGCGGTGACCACGTACGTGAAGATCGCCGCGGGACCATCCCCGCGGGCGCGGGGAGCACACTTGCTGACCTGCGACTCTACCCACGACAGACCCCGATTCTCATCACTTTCACCGAAACCAGCAAAACGCCCACATCGGGACAAGAGGCGACAGTAGCGCGGCTGGCTGACCTGGTGACCCCACCCCAGTCGCGCCCACGTGTTCCCCGACATAACCGTCTACGCCCCCGGGGGCCGCTGCATGCACCGGACAACAGGCAGGCCGACTCGGCTCAACGGAGCACGGGAAGCAAGAGCACGCCCGGCACAAGCACGTTGCGTCCAAGAAGGAGACAACGCCTCAGCCAAGGCCGCCCCCAACCCACTCTTCATTTCCGGCACACCTGGACAGTCTCAGGCCCCAGAAAGAAGATCGAACCCAAGCCGAAGCTGCCCACACATGACGCAGAACTTGGAGGCCCGCCGCAAGCTGGGCAGCACGGCCAGCCACCTGCTCGGCGCAGCCAGAGGTATAGCCGAGGTGAAGCCCTCGCAGTAGGTGCGGGGAGCACAGGTGCTGGCCTCCGGTTTCCTGTCGGAGCCGGGACCGCCTCCGCGAACTCGGGAACCCATCCGGTAGACGTGCCGGGCGGCGGCCGGCCGGCGACCATCTCCACGCAGGCGGAGAACACGGCCCAGCGGCCGCCAGGCGGCTCCTGACCCGGGCCTCCCCGCGCGGCCGGGGGAGCACTGCCTCGGCGCCCGCATAACCACCGCGCAGGAAGGACCATCCCCGCGCAGGCGGGGAGCACCCAGCCCCTCGGGGACATCGAGCCCCGCCGTGGGAGGGGGTGGGACCATCCCCGCGCGGGCGGGGAGCACCAAACGACCGACTCAGCGCTTACGGTGGAGGGGGGACCATCCCCGCGCGGGCGGGGAGCACATGGACTCCGACATGAACACGTACTTGAACGCGGGACCATCCCCGCGCGGGCGGGGAGCACGGGTCCGATCGGTGAGGGCGGCACCCGCGGGGGGGGGGGGGCCATCCCCGCGCGGGCGGGGAGCACAGGCGCGTTCGCCATTGGTCACCCCTTCGTACGGGGCCATCCCCGCGCGGGCGGGGAGCACGACCGTGCAGACCCTGCGCCTGTCCCCGGACGGGGGCCATCCCCGCGCGGGCGGGGAGCACTCCCCGTGGTCGCTCCTGCTGGCCCACGGCAGGGGGCCATCCCCGCGCGGGCGGGGAGCACACCCCGGCCCGGGGCCGCACGCTTCGGCCCGGGGGGCCATCCCCGCGCGGGCGGGGAGCACTCGACGCCCATGTCCTCGCGCACGTAGGGGACGGGGCCATCCCCGCGCGGGCGGGGAGCACGCGCCGCCATCCGCCAGCTCGTCCGGCGGGCAGGGGCCATCCCCGCGCGGGCGGGGAGCACAGGCCCAGGTCCCGCCACTGTGTCGAGTACTCGGGGCCATCCCCGCGCGGGCGGGGAGCACGGCGCGACCGTCGCGATGAAGGAAGACGCCCCGGGGCCATCCCCGCGCGGGCGGGGAGCACACTTGCTGACCTGCGACTCTACCCACGACAGACCCCGATTCTCACCACTTTCACTGAAACCGGCAAAACACCTGAAACGGGGCAAGAAGGTTGGTGAGCGCGGTTGGCCGGTCTCCGGCGGCCCGGCCCCGGCCGCGCCCGCCTTCCGCCGGGCCGGCGGCTACCCAAGTCGAGAAGGCCGCTCGGCAGGGGAGCCGGCGGGCGGGTCCGCCGCTGCAGGCGCAGGAGGCGCTCCTGGCCGGTGCCCGGGGTGCCGCCCGAGGGCCGACGCTTGCGCTTCATAGGGCTCCATGGTCTGCAACATTCATCCGTACGCGCTCCTGCACATAGACGAGTCCGCCGCCACGGCTCGCCGCATCCGGGCGGGAGGGACCACACCCCGGGCGGGCGAGGAGCAGCCTATGGCGGTCGCCTTCTCCATCGGGTCGTCGGGACCATCCCCAGGGGCGGGGAGCACCGCTTCCTGTTCGCCAAGAACCCCGACGTGAAGGAACCGTCCCCACGGGCGTGGGGAGCACAACTGGCTCCCGGTGATGTCCTGGTCCTCCTGCAGACCATCCCCGCAGGCGCAGGGAGCACCGGTCGAGAGCCGAGCCTGCCGACTGCAAGGGGATCATCCCCGCGGCGCGGGGGAGCACGACGCGGGCGCCGTCGCCGAGACTGACGCGCGGGGACCCTCCCCGCGGACGCCGGGAGCACCGGGCGGTCCCGAGCGGGATTGTGTGGACCACGGGACCATCCCCGCAGGCGCGGGGAGCACTCTCTCGGGAAGATCGCCAAGTTCCTCACCGAGGGACCATCCCCAGGAGTGCGGGGAGCATTCGGGCCCGCCGGACTAGGCCCTGTCTGACAAATTCCCGACGGGAGCAAGGAGGGCTCGTGCCAGGCGGGCCAGCCCCGGTGGGAATTGTCAGGCAGGCCCTTAATCCCAGCGGCTCGGATCGTGGACGGCCCGGGTCCACTGGGCCTCGAACTCTTCTTGGCCGATCACGAACGGCACCCACGCGGGGTCGTAGCGGTCCACGCACGGCGGGTTGAAGGGCCAGTCCTTGGGAGTGCTCTGGTAGGCCATTCCGTCCTCGGTCAGCTCGACCTGGCGGAGCCGACGACCGTCGGGGTCGACCTCCATCAGGTAGACCATCGGGTCGTCGTCCTCGTCCCACCGGCGGCTCAGGTACAGCAGGTGCTGGCCGGCCAGGGTGCCGAAGCCCGGCATGCCGCGCTGGGTGTCTCGTTCGGCTCGGGCTTCGGCCAAGCCGGGTGGTGTGGTCGGTCCGTCGACGTCGGCCTCGTCAAGACCCCAAGTCTCGGCCTCCGCGCGGGTGGCCTCGGTGTGTACGACTTCGACGCCGGCGAAGGTCTCCAGCACCTCCTGTTCGGACCGGGCGTGGACCCACCACCAGGTGCCGCCCATGCCGTAGTCGTGCATGACCAGAAAACGTGTTTTCGATGCAGCGTCAGAAGGGGCCACCCGCGCACCCTAAGGCGTGCCGGATAATTGATCTTGTGGCGGGTCGAGGTGAATTGACGGACGCGGCGTGGGAGCGGATAGCGCCCCTGTTGTGCGGCCGGGAGAGCGTGACGGGTCCATCCCGCAGGCGCGGGGAGCGCCCGCCGGTGCTGCGGCAAGGGTCCGGGACCCGGGACCATCACCGCAGGTACGGGGATCACATGGCCAACCACCTCCGAAAAATCCGGAGGTGGGGACCATCCCCGCGCGGGCGGGGAGCACTTCGGCGGGGTGATCGGGTCCACCGGGTCCGGGGGACCATCCCCGCGCGGGCGGGGAGCACACCTCCCGGGCGAACGCCTGGATCTCAGTGGGGGGACCATCCCCGCGCAGGCGGGGAGCACCCGATGCCCGCCGGTCGGGACGCGCACCGCGCGGGACCATCCCCGCGAGCGCGGGGAGCACACGACGTCCGCGATGCGTCGGCTGAGCACGCCGGAGCCATCCCCGCGCGGGCGGGGAGCACCGCATCGACAGCCTGACCGGACTGGTGCGGTCGGGGCCATCCCCGCGCGGGCGGGGAGCACCAGCTCGCCGCCCTCGACCCGACCGACCCCAAGGGGCCATCCCCGCGCGGGCGGGGAGCACGAGCCTCAGGCCCAGCCCGCTCACCCCTTCGGGGGGCCATCCCCGCGCGGGCGAGGAGCACTCCACGACCGGATCGTCTCGTAGACCCTCTGTGGGGCCATCCCCGCGCGGGCGGGGAGCACACCACCGTCCGCATGGACGACGGCCTCGCCCAGGGACCATCCCCGCGCGGGCGGGGAGCACCACCGCCTCGCCTGCGCCGTCGAGGACGCCAGGGGACCATCCCCGCGCGGGCGGGGAGCACGCCTGCATGACGTTGATCAGGCCCGGCATCGCGGGACCATCCCCGCGCGGGCGGGGAGCACTCACTCGTCGGGTCTGCGACCGCTCGACTGCGGGGACCATCCCCGCGCGGGCGGGGAGCACGCGGGTAACGCCATCGCCGAGGTCGGCGCGAAGGGACCATCCCCGCGCGGGCGGGGAGCACGTCCTCGCCGGATTCCTCGACACGGAAACCATGGGACCATCCCCGCGCGGGCGGGGAGCACAGTTCGGCCTCGACGTCACGACGGGCCGGGCCGGGACCATCCCCGCGCGGGCGGGGAGCACCAGGGCGCCGCGCTGACCGGGAGTTCGGACCTGGGACCATCCCCGCGCGGGCGGGGAGCACATGCGGCGGCGAGGATCAACTCGCTCTTGCTCGGGACCATCCCCGCGCGGGCGGGGAGCACCGCCGTCACCCCGTACTCCTCGTGGAGCTGGTCGGACCATCCCCGCGCGGGCGGGGAGCACGTCCTGAATGTCCATCACGCCCGCGAACTCCGGGGACCATCCCCGCGCGGGCGGGGAGCACGCTTGCTGACCTGCGACTCTACCTGCGGCGGACCCCGATTCTCGTCACTTTCACGGAAACCGGCAGAACACCCACATCAGGACAAGAAGTGGCAGTGAGCACGGGCTGACCGTCCTCCGATGGCCCGGCCCCGGCCACGTCCGCGTTCCGCTTCAGGTCGGCAGCCGCCGAGCTGGGAAGGCTGCTTGGCAAGGAAGCACGGAGGCGATTCCACCTACAGGCACAGGATGCGATCCCGACCGGTGACCGGGGTTCCGCTCGAACGACATGCACGCGGGCGGAAACTTCTACAGACTCCACGTCCCGCTCGGACCAGAGGTCACCCCACATGCAGCAGGGTGCCCTCAGGCCGGCGGGCCACCCCCGCAGGCGCGGGGAGCACGCGTCGGAGTTAGCGCGGATGATCCCGGTGGAGGGACCATCTTCGCGCTGGCGGGAAGCACTCCAGGACGACGGCCTCCGGCGGGCGCGGGGAGCACGCCTCCAGGTCCGCGGGGTTGAACAGGTAGGCGGGACCATCCCCGCGGGCGCGGAGAGCACGCCGGTTTCGCGGTGTCGTTCCTTCCCCAGGAGGGACCATCCCCGCGCGGGCGGGGAGCACAGGTCGTCGTCTCACAGGGCGTACCGGTCGATGGGACCATCCCCGCGCGGGCGGGGAGCACTCGCCTTCGCCGTACTTCCACCGGCCGACCGGGGGACCATCCCCGCGCAGGCGGGGAGCACTCGGGGTGTGGCGGCGGGGCGGCGGTGGGCGCGGGACCACCCCCGCGCAGGCGGGGAGCACATTGCTGACCTGCGCTCTACCCGGGGCAGACCCCAATTCTCGTCACTTCCGCCGAAACCGGCAAAACCCCTGAAGCAGGACAAGAAGGTGGCAGTGAACATGGGCTGGCCGACCTCCGATGGCCCGACCCCGTTCGTGGCGGTGTCCGCGGTCTCTTCGGGACCATCCCCGCGTGGGCAGGGAGCGCCGCAGCTAGGCGCGGTATATCTCGGCTTAGGTGGTGGTGGGCCAGGAACGTAGTTGGTGGGCGATCTGGTGGGCGGTGCAGGCTGGGTCGACCAGGAGGTTTCGCAGGGCGGCGGCGTCAGTGGTGGAGGGCTTGACCGTGATGCCCGAGGCCTCGAGGTACATCACGCCGGTCGCCGCGGCGACAGCGAGGTTGGAGCGCTCCAACCAGCGGCAGCGGCCGAGCGTGTGCACCAGGGCAGCCGCTCTCGTGTAGGGGCCGTCGTAGACGGCCTGGTCCAGAAGCTCGGCCTGGTGGCGGGCGCACGCAGCGACCGGGACTCCGTAGTCCTCCGGCGCCGGGTCGCCGGCACCGGCGAGTTCGGCGACCTGCAAGATCCACGGCACGTCGATGTGCAGGATCATCAGGCGGCCTGCCCACCCCGCCTCGAGCCGTGCTCGGCCTCGTCGAAGAGCGACTGGTGCTCGACAAGGAACCGCTCAGCGGCGCCCATCGCCCTGGCGCGCAGCCCGCTGACGTCGTCCACGACCAGCTGGGCCAGGTAGTCACCCACCGACATCCCCCGATCAGCGGCCCGCCTACGAGCCAGCTCAGCGATCTCCGCATCCACCCTGGCACCGAGCTGTGTCTTCGCCATACCCGCATGGTAACAGCCGTTACCATGCGGCGCCATAGCTCCCGCTCCCACCGCATCTGGCGCCTCGCCCCCTCCCCATGCGCGGGCGGGAGCGCTTCTCCTGGTCCTGCACCGTGGGACTATTCCCCGCGCGCACGGGAAGCACGCGCACGAGCGGCCCACGGGGAGTGCAGACCCGGGACCATCCCCGCGGGCGCGGGGAGCACCCCTGGTCCGACACACGTCGATGCGCACGTCAGGGACCATCCCCGCGCAGGCGGGAGCACCGTCAGTGGGCGTGGCCCGCGACCCTGGAGCTGGGACCATCCCCGCGCGGGCGGGGAGCACCATGTCCGCCATGGGTCCGTCGCCACGCCGCCGGCACCATCCCCGCGCACGCGGGGTGGTCCCTCGGACAAGGCAATGGACCGTTCGTTCCTATCGTGCTCCCCGCGCCTGAGGGGGTGGCCCCGGTTGGTCGGACACCGGCTACAGCTTCGTCGTGTGTTCTCCGCGCCCGCCGGTCTGGAGCGGGACGTGGACGTGACCGGGGTTGGGCCCATCGGAGGACGGTCAGCCCGTGCTCACTGCCACTTCTTGTCCTGATGTGGGTGTTCTGCCGGTTTCCGTGAAAGTGACGAGAATCGGGGTCCGCCGCAGGTAGAGTCGCAGGTCAGCAAGTGTGCTCCCCGCCCGCGCGGGGATGGTCCCTGGTCCGACTCATCGAGGCCGGCCCGGAGCTGGTGCTCCCCGCCCGCGCGGGGATGGTCCCGTCGTCATCGACGACGTGACGTTCAAGTTCGCGTGCTCCCCGCCCGCGCGGGGATGGTCCCGTGCGCCTTCCACTTCTGGGACGCGATCGATTGTGCTCCCCGCCCGCGCGGGGATGGTCCCATGCTGGGATCGCCGAACTCTCGGCGCTCGCGGTGCTCCCCGCCCGCGCGGGGATGGTCCCAGGCAGCCCGCACCGTGCTCGACCAGGAGCTGGTGCTCCCCGCCCGCGCGGGGATGGTCCCACCCGTGGCATGTCGAGGAGACTCGAGACCTTGTGCTCCCCGCCCGCGCGGGGATGGTCCCACCCCGACCCCCGCCGAGCTCCACGCCACGGCGTGCTCCCCGCCCGCGCGGGGATGGTCCCTTCGGCGGCCTGCCCACGCCGGCGTACCGCAGGTGCTCCCCGCCCGCGCGGGGGTGGTCCCCCGCAGCCGATGGTCGGCGGTCCGTGCCACGAGTGCTCCCCGCCCGCGCGGGGATGGTCCCGTCCAGAGGACCTCTCGTAGCCCTCGACGATGTGCTCCCGCCCGCGCGGGGATGGTCCCCACGTCCTCGGGCCGGCTGAACTTGGGCCAGAGTGCTCCCCGCCCGCGCGGGATGGTCCCCGTCTGGCAAGGTCGGCTCGCCCAGGAGCTTGGTGCTCCCCGCGCCCGCAGGGATGGTCCCGCGTACGCGTACAACGAAGAGGCGACGCTACCGTGCTCCCCGCGCCTGCGGGGATGGCCCCGGCTGGTCGGACACCGGCTACAGCTTCGTCGTGTGTTCTCCGCGCCTGCTGGTCTGGAGCGGAACGCGGACGTGACCGGGGTCGGGTCATTGGAGGACGGCCGGCCCGTGTTCACTGCCACTTCTTGTCCTGCTACGAGGGTTTTGCCGGTTCCGGCGAAAGTGACGAGAATTGGGGTCCGTCCTGGGTAGAGTCGCAGGTCAGCAAGTGTGCTCCCCGCCTGCGCGGGGATGGTCCCAGGTACGGGTAGCGGGGCTGGGGGGTGAGGTCGTGCTCCCCGCCTGCGCGGGGATGGTCCACCGGGGTCCGGACGCCAGGCTGGCGCGGGAGGCGGTGCTCCCCGCCTGCGCGGGGATGGTCCCCGGCTCCGGCCGAGCACCTACTTTGCCCAGGCGTGCTCCCCGCCTGCGCGGGGATGGTCCCCGGGCGCCGGGCCCGTACCGCCCCCGGGCGGGGTGCTCCCCGCCTGCGCGGGGATGGTCCCGCCGGGACGATCGCGCCCGTCAGTACGGGGACGTGCTCCCCGCCTGCGCGGGGATGGTCCCCAGCCAGTCGACGCGCTCGGTCCACGTGGCCAGTGCTCCCCGCCTGCGCGGGGATGGTCCCCGGGCGAGCCCTGGAGGCTGGTGAGTCCTCTCGTGCTCCCCGCCTGCGCGGGGATGGTCCCCTGGCCGCGCTGCTGCCCGGACCGGCGGGCCGGTGCTCCCCGCCTGCGCGGGGATGGTCCCACCACGGTGGCCACCGCCAGCCCTGCCAGCACGTGCTCCCCGCCTGCGCGGGATGGTCCCGTCCGGTAGACCAGGACCGCCATGGCGCCGATGTGCTCCCCGCCTGCGCGGGGATGGTCCCTCGGTACCGCGGCCCGCACCCTGCACGTCGACGTGCTGCCCGCCTGCGCGGGGATGGTCCCGCCGACCTGGCGGACCGGACGAAGGACCGGGAGTGCTCCCCGCCTGCGCGGGGATGGTCCCGCTCACTGCGCGGCGGTGCTGCGGGCAGAGCGGTGCTCCCCGCCGGTGCGGGGAGCACTCTACGTCGCCTGCGTGCCGAACTCGGCATCGGGGGCCATCCCCGCGGGTGCGGGGAGCACAGCTCCCTCCTGAACGACGGCGCGGCCTCGGAGGGGCCATCCCCGCGGGTGCGGGGAGCACTGCGGCTGGTCGCTGATCACCGCGAGTGCTTGGGGCCATCCCCGCGGGTGCGGGGAGCACAACGGC
Source organism: Streptomyces sp. DH12 (assembly GCF_020873895.1). GTDB lineage: Bacteria > Actinomycetota > Actinomycetes > Streptomycetales > Streptomycetaceae > Streptomyces. Next base: position 68,214 of record NZ_JAHWGT010000016.1, read on the forward strand.
CATGACCTGTACCTGTCGAACAAGTGGGGGCCATCCCCGCGGGTGCGGGGAGCACTGGTGCCCTGCGTCTCGGTCTGGGGCAGGATGGGGGCCATCCCCGCGGGTGCGGGGAGCACTCGTGGCTGAGCGTCCGTCTGCGGGTGGGTGAGGGGCCATCCCCGCGGGTGCGGGGAGCACTCGAAGGCGATGGCGGTGGTGTGGGCGGCGAGGGGGCCATCCCCGCGGGTGCGGGGAGCACATGCCCAATGAGTGCTTCGGCAACGATGGGCCGGGGCCATCCCCGCGGGTGCGGGGAGCACTCCCCGCCGTCGGCGCGGTGGACAAGCGGGTGGGGGCCATCCCCGCGGGTGCGGGGAGCACTACTTCGGGATCCAGAACGTGGACCCGAGATACGGGCCATCCCCGCGGGTGCGGGGAGCACCGTACCGAACAGCAGGACGGCCGTCTGGGACCGGGGCCATCCCCGCGGGTGCGGGGAGCACGTCCTGCTCACCGGCCTGTCGCCGGAGGCAATGGGGCCATCCCCGCGGGTGCGGGGAGCACCACTCGCCGAACACATCGCCGCCGAGCGCCACGGGGCCATCCCCGCGGGTGCGGGGAGCACACTTGCTGACCTGCGACTCTACCCACGGCAGATCCCGATTCTCGCCACTTTCACTGAAACCGGCAAAACGCCCACAGCGGGACAGGATATGGCCGTGAGCGCGGGCTGGCGACCTTCGGCGGCACAGCCCCGACCCTGTCCACGTTCCGCCGAGCAGGCCAGCGGCTGCCGAAGCTCGGAAGGCTGCTTGGTAGGCGAACGGGGAGGCGGGTCTGGCCCTAAAAGGGGGGAAGTGCTCCCGGCCGCGACCAGGGGGTCGCTAGGAGGGCATCCGCCACGTGGGGAGGCCCTTTCGCAGACTCCACTCCTGCTCGGATGACACGCCCTCCCGGGCACGGCATACCCGCGAGGATCATCCCCCGCAGACGCGGGGAGCACACCCCCGTCACTGCCTCTGACCGTCTACCACGGGACCATCCCCGCACGGGGCGGGGAGCGTTCTCGGGAAGGCAATCGCGCGCTCGCCCCTGGGGGACTTCGTCGTGCGGGCGGGAAACGCCCGATCTGCTCTTCGTCCTGGCGCGCGGCGTTGGCACCATCTCCGCCGGTCGTCCCGGAGGGACATCGGCTGCTGGTGCCTGATCTTTTAGCACAGGTGTGGTGCCGTGGAGGGCTTTTTGATCAGTTTCGGTGTTCGTGCCTGTGGCTTGGGTGATTGGCTGTATGTATACCCGTATGGCAGGCGTGGGGGCGGGTCGGTCCGGGCTGGGTGGTCGGCTTGTGGGTCCGGTGCGGGCGGTGTGGGCGAAGCATGATCGTGACTGTGATGGTTGGCTGCCGTTGTGGCGGCATATGGAGGACAGTGCTGCTGTAGCGGGGCTGTTGTGGGATCGGTGGTTGCCCGGCAGTGTGCGGTGTCTCATCGGGGAGGGGTTGCCTGAGGGGGAGGCGGACGGGCGGCAGTTGGCGGTGTGGCTGGCGGCTGTGCATGACATCGGGAAGGCGACGCCGGCGTTCGCGTGTCAGGTGGAGTTGCTTGCGGACGTGATGCGTGATGCGGGGCTGGCGATGCGGGGCCTCGGGCAGGCTCGTGCGGATCGCCGGTTGGCGCCGCATGGGCTGGCCGGGCAGGTGCTGCTGTCGGAGTGGCTAGAGGAGCGGCAGGGATGGTCGGGACGGCAGTCGGGGCAGTTCGCGGTGGTCGTGGGCGGGCATCATGGGGTGCCACCGGATCATCCTCAGCTGAAGGATCTTTACGGCCATCCTGAGCTGCTGCGCTCGCCGGGTGAGTCCGAGGTGTTGTGGCGGCGTGTGCAGGATGAGCTGCTCGGGGCGTGTGCCGAGGAGTTCGAGGTGGCCGGGCGTCTTGGCGCTTGGCGGTCGGTGAAGCTGTCGCAGCCGGTGCAGGTGTTGTTGTCGGCGTTGGTGATCATGGCGGACTGGATTGCGAGCAATCCGGATCTGTTCCCTTACTTTCCCGATGGTGCGTCGTGTTCGGGCGCGGAGCGGGTGGCGGCTGCGTGGGCTGGGCTTCGGTTGCCGGAGCCGTGGCGGCCGCAGGAGCCGCGGGGCGAGGTGGGGGAGCTGTTTGCGGCTCGGTTCGATCTTCCTGGGGGTGCGAAGCCGCGGCCGGTGCAGGAGGAGGCGGTGCGGCTGGCGCGGTCTTTGCCGGCGCCGGGGCTGATGGTGATCGAGGCTCCGATGGGGGAGGGGAAGACGGAGGCGGCTTTGGCGGTCGCTGAGGTCTTTGCTGCTCGGAGTGGTGCGGGTGGGGTGTTCTTCGCGTTGCCGACGATGGCGACGGGCAACGCGATGTTCGACCGGTTGTTGGAGTGGCTTGACCGGTTGCCGGTCGAGGATGGTGCGCGGCTGTCTGTGCTGCTGGCGCATTCGAAGGCGGCGTTGAACGATACGTTCGCCGGTCTGCTGCGTGCGGGGCGGCAGACGATCGCCGCGGTGGACGTCGACGGTGAGGCCCACGGTGGTGAGATCGAGGGCGGCTGTTCGGCTGGGGGGCGAGGGGCTCCTGCCGAGTTGGTGGCGCATCAGTGGTTGCGGGGGCGTAAGAAGGCGATGCTGTCGTCGTTCGTCGCCGGGACGGTCGATCAGCTGCTGTTCGCGGGGTTGAAGAGTCGGCACCTGGCGCTGCGGCATCTGGCGGTGGCGGGCAAGGTCGTCGTCATCGATGAGGCTCACGCGTACGACGCGTACATGAACGTCTACCTGGACCGGGTGTTGTCGTGGCTGGGTGAGTACCGGGTGCCGGTGGTGGTGCTGTCGGCGACGTTGCCGGCCGGGCGGCGGCGGGAGCTGGCCGAGGCGTATGCGGGTCGCGGTGCGGTGTCGGAGTTCGCCGTGCTGGAGGAGGCGGTGGGGTATCCGCTGCTGACCGCGGTCGCGCCGGGGGTGGCTGCGTTGGTGTGTGAGCCGGGTGCTTCGGGTCGTGGGGGTGCCGTGTGCTTGGAGCGGCTGGATGAGGGCGATCCGGGGGTGCTGGCGGATCGGCTGGAGGCCGAGCTTGAGGGCGGGGGGTGTGCGCTGGTGGTGCGCAACACCGTCGCGCGGGTGGTGGAGACCGCCAGGGTTTTGAGGAAGAGGTTCGGCGATGCGGCGGTGACCGTGGCGCATGCCCGCTTCCTCGACCTGGATCGTGCGGCGAAGGACCGGGACCTGTTGGCGCGGTTCGGTCCGGACGACAAGCGTGCTGGTGAGCGGCCGGTCAGGCACATCGTGGTGGCCAGCCAGGTCGTGGAGCAGTCGCTGGATGTGGATTTCGATCTGCTGGTGAGTGACTTGTGTCCGGTGGACTTGCTGCTGCAGCGGATGGGTCGTTTGCACCGGCACGAGCGGTGGCGGCCGGAGCGGTTGCGTGTCGCGCGGTGTCTGGTGAGCGGGGTGGACTGGTCGGCGGGGGTTCCTCGTGCGGTGCGGGGGTCGGTGAGCGTGTATGGGGAGTACGCGCTGCTGCGGTCGGCGGCTGTGTTGCTGCCGCACCTGGGTGAGGGTGGTCGTGCGGTGCGGCTGCCGGAGGACATCAGTCCCCTGGTGCAGGCGGCCTACGGTGATGGGCCGCTGGGCCCGGCCGGGTGGGCGCAGGCCATGGGCGCGGCGCGGGAGAAGCATCGCGTGCGCCGGTTGGAGCAGGGGCGCAAGGCGGAGACGTTCAGGATCGGGGAGGTGGGTCGGGCCGGTCGGCCGCTGCTGGGGTGGCTGGCGGCGGGGGTCGGTGATGCGGACGATACCCCGGTCGGGCAGGCCCAGGTCCGCGATGGCCGGGAGGCGCTGGAGGTGTTGGTGGTGCAGCGTCGCCAGGACGGGGTGCTGACGACGGTGCCGTGGCTGGGGAAGGGCCTGGGCGGGCTTGAGCTGCCGCTGGACGCGGTGCCGGCGCCGCGGGCCGCCCGGGCGGTGGCGGCGAGTGGTCTTCGTCTGCCGGTGCAGATGTGTGTGCCCGGCGTGGTGGATGAGGTCATTGCCGGGCTGGAGCAGTTCTGCGTGCCGGCGTGGCAGTCCAAGGACAGTCCGTGGCTGGCCGGCCAGCTGATCCTCGTTCTCGACGGCGATTGTCAGACCCGTCTGTCAGGCTTCCGCCTGACGTACAGCCAGGCCGATGGACTTGAGGTGACCGGTGCCTGACCCGAGCAAGTCACAGCACGACGAGGTGCTGTCGTACGACCTGACCGAGCGGCCGTGGCTGCCCGTGCAGCGGTGCGATGGCAGCGAGGACTGTCTTTCCTTATCGGAGGTGTTCCGGCAGGCGGGGACGGTGCGCAGGCTCGTGGGGGAGGTGCCGACGCAGGAGTTCGCCCTGATGCGGCTCCTGCTCGCGATCGCGCATGACGCCCTGGACGGCCCCGCCGACATCGATGAGTGGGCCGAGCTGTGGGAGGAGCCCGACCGTCTGCACGAGGCGGTGGACCCTTACCTGGCTGCGCACCGGGGCCGGTTCGACCTGCTGCACCCTGAGGTGCCGTTCTTCCAGGTCGCCGGCTTGCGGACGGAACGCGACGAGGTGTTCTCCTTGAACCGGATCGTCGCTGACGTGCCGAACGGGGACCCCTTCTTCACCGCTCGTATGCCCGGTGCCGACCGGCTCGGCTTCGACGAAGCGGCCCGCTGGGTGGTGCACGCGCACGCCTACGACACCTCCGGTATCAAGACCGGTACCGTAGGGGACCCGCGGGTCACAAAGGGCAAGGTCTACCCCCTGGGGCTGGGGTGGGCGGGGAACCTCGGCGGGGTCCTGGTCGAGGGCAACAGCCTGCTCGAGACCCTGCTGCTCAACCTGATCGCCACGGAGGACTCACCGGTCCACGCCGGCGAGGGCGACGCGCCGGCCTGGCGCCGTGACCCGTGCGGCCCGGGCCCCGCCCCGAGCGAGGAACTGGCCACCCGCCCCGACGGCGTGCGGGACCTGTACACGTGGCAGACGCGCCGGCTGAGGCTCTGCTTCAATGCCCAGGGCGTGAGCGGCGTGGTGCTCGGCTACGGCGACCCGCTGGCCCCGCACAACGCGCACACCCGCGAGCCCATGAGCGGGTGGCGGCGCAGCCAGGCGCAGGAGAAGAAGCTGCGTACCTCGCCGGTGTACCTGCCCCGGGAGCACCGGCCCGCCCGTTCGGCGTGGCGCGGGATCGGCTCGCTGATCGCCGACCAGGCACCGAAGGAGGCAGGGCAGGGCCCTGCGGCCGGGTTGCGGCCGGGCATCGTGCGGTGGGTGGCGCGGCTGTCCACCGAGGGGGTGCTGCCGCGCCGGTTTTTGATCCGGGCGCGGGTGGTGGGGGCGGTGTACGGCACTCAGCAGTCGGTGATCGACGAGATCGTCGACGACTCGGTCGCCATGGGCGTGGTGCTGCTGCACGAGCAGGACCCGCGGTACGCGATGACGGCGATCGACGCCGTCCGTGACGCCGAGGCCGCTGTCCGGGCGCTGGGTGACTTGGCCATGGACCTGACCCGGGCAGGCGGCGGGGAATCGGAGGCCGGGAAGAGCCAGGCGCTGGAGGCCGGGTACGCCACGCTGGATGACCCCTACCGGCAATGGCTGTTGCAGCTTGCCTCCGCCAAGGATCCGGCTCGCCGGCGCGAGGAGTGGCAGGACCTGGTCCACCGGCACATCAGCCGGCTCGGACGGCAGCTGGTGTGGGCCGCGGGCCGCAGGGCGTGGGAGGGCCGGATCGTCACGACCGCCCAGGGCAGCCGCTGGCTCAACGCCTCGGGATGCGACCTGTGGTTCAGGTCCCAGCTGAACAAGGCCCTGCCCCAGCGGGCCTCCCACACTTCCGCCAACGACGAGCCGCCGCCGGTTCCGGCGCAGCGCGCCGCCACAGACGCTTCCGACCCCTGCGAGGTGCCCGCGTGACCGCCGTCTCCCCGACCGCAGCCCCCTCCGACCGTCTGGGCATCGTCGGCCGACTGGCCGCATCCCGCATCACCCAGCTGCAGAAGGGCTACCTCAACGACGACGGGGCCGCCGTGGCCACGCTGGCCCGGCTGCGGACCGCCGCGGGCAAGGACGCGATGTCCATCCCGCAGCTGTGGGGCCTGATCGACACCAGCCCGCTGTACGAGCGGCCGAAGGACGCGGCTGTCAGGCCGCTGCGTGAACACGAACTGCAGTGGGCGGAGCAGGCCTTCCACGCCGCGCTCAGCCTGTGGGCCGTGCACCAGCAGTCCCGACGAACCGAAATGCACCACGGCGCACGCCCCTACCGCGGGGAGCTGGGAGCGGCGGTCCGGCGGCTGATGCCGGCGAACGAGATCGACGAAGCGGTCCACAAGCGTTTCGTCCGCGCCGGCACCGCGCCAAGCTGGCCCCGCCTGGCCCAGCGGCTGCGCGACCTGGTCGTGCTGCTGCGCCAGGCGGGCGTGCCCTTGGACTACGCCCTGCTCGCCGATCAGCTCTACACCTGGCGGCAGCCCGGCGGCCCGCAGGCGGTGCGCGCCGCGTGGGGCCGGTCGTTCAACGCCTACCGTCCCGCCGCCGATGCCGCGGGCACGGACAACGACAACACCTCTGACACTCGATCCAGCGAAACGGACAAGGACGCCTCGTGAGCCGCATCATCGTCGACGTACACGCCCTGCAGACCGTCCCGCCGAGCAACCTGAACCGCGACGACACCGGCTCACCCAAGACAGCCCTGTACGGCGGCGTGCCGCGGGCCCGCGTCTCGAGCCAGGCGTGGAAGCGCGCCACCCGTGAGCACTTCAACCGCACCCTCGACGCCTCGCAGCTGGGCGTGCGGACCAAGCGTGTCGCCGAGCTCCTCGCGGAGCGCATCGAGCGGCTCGAGCCTTCCCTGGAAGGGGCGCCCGAGGCCCTGACGCTGGCCGCGGAGACGCTGAAGGCCGCGACCGGATCCAAGATCGAGGTTCCCAAGCGGAAAGCGGACGCTGCGAAGAAGTCCGGCGAGAAGGAGCCGGCGCCCGAGGCGTCGTACTTGATGTTCCTCAGCACACGCCAGCTGGACCGCCTCGCCGAGATCGCCGTCGAGGGTGCCAAGGACATCAGCGCGTTCTTCAAGGACAAGGAGAACAAGGCCCGCGCCCGGGAGGCGGCCGACACCCGCCACTCCGTCGACATCGCCCTGTTCGGCCGGATGGTCGCCGACTCCGCCGACATCAACGTCGACGCCGCCGCCCAGGTCGCCCACGCCATCAGCGTCCACCAGGTGGAAACCGAGTCCGACTACTTCACGGCCGTCGACGACCGCAACAGCGACGCCGAGCCGGGCGCCGGAATGATCGGCACCATCGACTTCAACTCCTCCACCCTCTACCGCTACGCGGCCTTGGACGTGAACCTGCTGGCCGCCAACCTCGGCAAGGGACTGCGCGAGGACGAACCCGCGGCCGCGCCTGTGCAGCGCGCGGTCGAGGCGTTCCTCGACGGCTTCGTCGCCTCCCTGCCCACCGGGAAGATCAACACCTTCGGCAACCACACCCTGCCCGAAGCCGTCATCGTCAAGATCCGCTCCAGTCGCCCCATCAGCTACGTCGGTGCCTTCGAGAACCCCGTCGGCAGCAACGGCGCCGGCCACGTCCGCGGCGCCTGCGAGCAGCTCGCCGCTCACGCCACCGAGATCGAGCGCGCGTACGGCGACACCAGCACCAGCGCCTGGGTCCTGCGCCTGGGCACGAGCACCGAACCCCTCGCCGCCCTCGGCAGCGAGGTCTCCAGCCTCTCCCAGCTCGTCGACACGGTCGGACAGGCCGTTGCCGAACGCCTGGAGCGGCAGTGAGCGTCCTGACCCTGCAGCTGGCCGGCCCCCTGCAGTCGTGGGGGGCCTCGGCCCGCTTCGCCCGGCGCACCACCGAAAGCGCACCCACCAAGAGCGGCGTCATCGGCCTCCTGGCCGCCGCCCAGGGCCGCGCCCGCCACACACCGATCGACGACCTCGCGGCCCTGCGCTTCGCCGTCCGCCTCGACCAGCCCGGCCAGCGCCTGCGCGACTACCAGACCGCACACCACCAGGTCAGCGAAAAGTCCATGCCGGTCTCCGAACGCTTCTACCTCGCCGACGCCGTGTTCGTCGCCGCGGTGGAAGGCGACGACACCCTCATCCGCACCCTGCACCAGGCCGTGCGCGACCCAGGCTTCCTGCCCTTCCTGGGCCGACGCTCATGCCCGCCGTCCCGGCCCGTCGACCTCGCCGTCCACGACAGCGACCTCGAGCAGGCCCTGGCCGACGAACCCTGGCACGCCTCCACCTGGTACCAGCGCCAGCGCCGCCGCGACGCCACCATCGAGCTGACCGTCCTGCTGGAAAGCAGGGACGGTACCGGTGACGTGCTGCGCGATCAGCCCGTGAGCTTCGCCGCCGACCGCCGCCTGCACGCCCTGCGCACCATCACGACCACCACGGTCACCGTCCCCAACCCCCTGGCCGTCCCCAGGCCGGCCGTGCCCCGACACGACCCGGTCAGCCACCTGCAAGCGGAGAGCGCCTGATGTATCTGACCCGGTTCCGTGTGAACACCGCGCGACCCGGCTCGCGCCGCTTGCTGTCCTCACCCCAGGCGATCCACGCCGCAGTCATGTCGTCCTTCCCCCACCTGCTGCCCACCGGCGACGACACCCCCCGCGTCCTGTGGCGCATCGACCACAACGCCCGAGCCGAGATCCTCCTCTACATCGTCAGCCCCGACCAGCCGGACCTGACCCACCTCGTCGAACAAGCCGGCTGGCCCGCCGCGGCCGCGAACGCCACCGCCGATCCCCGCCTGCGCGGCTGGCAAAGCTACTCCTACGCGCCGTTCCTCGAGCGGATCACCCCCGGCTCCACCTGGGGCTTCCGCCTCACCGCCAACCCGGTGCACCACATCCGCCGTAAGGAAGGCGAACCGAAGAAGCGCACTGCCCACATCACACCGGGGCACCAGATGCGGTGGCTGCTGGAGAGGCAGGAGCGATCAGGCTTCCGGATCCTGACCAAGCCCGCCGACCGGCGACTCACGGACCACGGGAACGAGCACGACCTGATCGTCCACAACCGACGAGACCTGCGCTTCAGCAAGTCCCCCGACACCACCCAGGCCAAGCACAGCGTCAGCGTGCTGGCCGTCACCTTCGACGGACGCCTCGAAGTCACCGACCCCACCGCGCTGCGCCGCACCCTCACCGCGGGCCTCGGCAAGGCCAAGGCCTACGGCTGCGGACTGATGACCCTCGCCCCGTTGGGATGACCCCATGACGACCACCATCAGTGCCCGACCGGCCGCCGGACCGCGCGAACTGACCCGTGCCAGCGACCGTCTCTCCTTCGTCTACCTGGAGCGATGCACCGTCCACCGTGACGCGAACGCCATCATCGCCGAGGACGCGGACGGTGTCACACACATCCCGTCGGCCACCATCGGCACCCTCCTCCTGGGACCTGGCACACGCGTCACCCACCAAGCCATGTCCGTGCTCGGCGAATCAGGGGCAGCAGTCGCCTGGGTCGGCGAGCAAGGGGTGCGCTACTACGCCGGCGGACGCGCCCTCACCAGATCCTCCGCCCTCGTCGAAGCCCAGGCGATCCGATGGGCCAACCTCCGAAGCCGCATCGCCGTCGCCCGGGCCATGTACCGGCTGCGGTTCCCCGACGAGGACCCGGCCGCCTACCGGCGCCAAGAACTCCTGGGCCGTGAAGGAGCCCGCGTCAAAGAGTGCTACCGACGCGAGGCCGCCCGCACCGGCTTCCCATGGCGCGGCCGGCACTACGACCGCAACAACTTCGCCGCAGGCGACGCCGCGAACCAAGCCATCACGGCAGCAGCCCAGTGCATGTACGGCATCAGCCACGCCGTCGTCGCCGCGCTGGGCTGCAGTCCCGGTCTGGGGTTCGTCCACTCCGGCCACGAACTGTCGTTCGTCCTGGACATCGCCGACCTGTACAAGACGGAGATCGGCATCCCTCTCGCCTTCGACATCGCGGCGGAAGGCGAGGAGGACGTCGCACCCCGCACCCGCCGAGCACTACGCGACCGCATCAACCAGACACGTCTGCTCGACCGCTGTGTCAACGACATCACCCAACTGCTCGCACCAACGCCCGCCCACCACGATGAAGCCGACATCGTCACCCTGCAGAGCGACAGCGGACTCCACCTGGCATCCGGCAGGAACTACGCCGACGAGGACCTCTGGTGACCGTCATCGTCCTGACCAACTTCCCAGCCGGCTTACGAGGGCTCCTCACCCGATGGCTCCTGGAAATCTCCCCCGGCGTCTTCATCGGGAGCCCCTCCTCCCGCGTCCGAGACACACTGTGGCACGAAGTACAGCAGCACACGGGCCAAGGCCGCGCCCTCCTCGCCCACACCACCAACACAGAACAAGGCTTCGCCTTCCGCACCCACGATCACAAGTGGCACCCGGTCGACCACGAAGGCCTCACACTCATCCGGCGTCCCAGCCAAACAACCGAAGCACCACCATCTCCCCCGACAATCGGGTGGAGCCGCGCCTCCAAGCGACGGCGCTTCGGAACGAGATAGTCAGTACTAGCCACCCCCAGGCAAGCAGTCGAACTGAGGGGCGCGCAAGGGCAAGCGCTTCCACCAAGCCCAGAGAGCATGTCGAAGTTTCGACTGCCCAGCGCACGTACGTGGGCACCACGGGGACCATTCCCGCTCGCCCTGGGAGCATGGCGCCCGAGAGCAGGCGGAACCGGACGCTGGGACATCCCCAACGGCGGGGAGGGGGACGACGGGCAGCAACAGACACCGTGCGCGAGGCCCAGGGCTACTCCCGCGGGCGGGGGGGACACCACCGCCCGTACGCATGGAGTGGGAGGGAGCCGGGACCGCCCCCGCAGTGACGGGGAGCACGGACGCCAGCCGGTCCGGTAGTACCGCACAAGGGGACCATCCCCGCAGGCGCGGAGAGCACCTGCCGAGAGTGTCGCTGAAGACCGGCTTGAAGGGGCCATCCCCGCGGGCGCGGGGAGCACCGCGCCGACCACGAGACGGGGAGGTGTTGCGGGGACCATCCCCGCGGGCGCGGGCAGCACAAGAGCCGGACCGCCTGTCCGATGCTGCTCCGGGGACCATCCCCGCGGGCGCGGGGAGCACGACAGGATCCTCCACATGCCGAAGTCGTGGCTGGGACCATCCCCGCGGGCGCGGGGAGCACCCGGTCCGGCCGTCGTTGATCATCACGTGATGGGGACCATCCCCGCGGGCGCGGGGAGCACGCCGGAAACCGCCTCGTCGCCATGCCGACCATGGGACCATCCCCGCGGGCGCGGGGAGCACACGCCGAGGTTGCCGTTCTCGTCGGGGGTCGCGGGACCATCCCCGCGGGCGCGGGGAGCACCCGCCGCGCTTCGCCGGCATGTCGTCGCGCTCGGGACCATCCCCGCGGGCGCGGGGAGCACTCCGGCATCAGCGGCGGCACCTCGCCTCAGGCGGGACCATCCCCGCGGGCGCGGGGAGCACATGCCGGTGGGCCAGGGGGCGGTGAAGGCGGTGGGACCATCTCCGCGGGCGCGGGGAGCACCGCCCTGCTGCGAGGATTCCTCCGCCGAGCCAGGGACCATCCCCGCGGGCGCGGGGAGCACGCTTCCTGACCTGCAAGTCTATGGGTCGCTAGCCCTATTCCTCATCACTTTCGCCGATTCGGGCAAACAGGGTAAATCCGTCTCAGCATGTCTTAAGTGGGCGTGGAGACGCCCCCGGCAGCCCTCGGTGTAGGAGCAGCCCTCGTCGCCGGGCCGCTGCGCCCCCTGTCTCGGGCAGGGCCGCCGCCGTGCCGCCGGTGTTCTGCGGGTCAGCTATCCGGCGTTGAGGACGGCGAGTTCGGTGTCGGTCAGGCAGACCGCGCACGGTCGCGCGTCACGCCTCATCAGGCCCATTGGGGCTCACAGGGGCACCACTCGAAACCGGAGTGAGGCGTACGAAGGAGCTGCGTCCAATGAGGGGGTCCAGTACCGCGACCTTCAGCGGGGACCGGGCAGTGGCTTGAATGCGAGAGAGCCAGCCCTGGCTCGGCACCAGGATCGTCAACTCCGCCGGCCACTCGGCGAGTGCGCCGGGATCGGGGCAGACCACACCAGCCAGGCCGAACCCACCGCGCCCCCACCTCGGTCGGGCGTAGACGAGCAGCCCACCGCCGTGAGAAGTGCTCTGATCGCCGTACAAGATGGCTTTGCCCGAGGCGGAGCGGACCATCTGTGTGAAGGTCTCCCACATCACGGGGTCAATGCCCGTGTGCTGGAAGAAGTCAGCCAGGCGTTGTAACTCCGCCTGAGCCTCCTGTAGCTCTGCCTGACGATCCAGAGCCCGCCGCTCGGCGTCCCGGCGGCGTTGGGCGGCAGCGGCGGCTCGCTCCTTGGCGTCCCTACGACGGCGCTCGGCGTCCGCAGCCCGTTTGACGGCTTCGGCATCGGCCTCCATCCGGGCCCGCACAAGGGCGAGGTCCTCGTACGCGGGCGCCGTCCACCACACCGTGCCGTTCACTCCGGTGTGGACGCGCACCCGTCCGTCGAGGATCCACTTGATCGCGTCACCGAGCGGGCAGGTGATGTGCTCCCACTTCGCCTTCGCTTTCAGCGTGCGCGGCTGCCAGGTGTAGCGCGCCAGCCCATGCCGCACCGTCCAGGTCTCGCCCCGCTGGTTGGGGAAGCGCACCCTTAGCGAGGGCACGACACGTTCCCACGGCCGGTCCTGCAGGGCGACCCAACACACTGCCACGCCGTCCCTGGCGTAGCGGTCCGTACGCATCTGCGCCTCGTCCTGCGTCATGGAGGACAACTGTGCCTCCAGCGCCATGGAGGGGCGGTCGTGCTCGTCGAAGGCCATCACATCGGCCCGCCAGCTCCGATCCTCGCTGCTGACCTCCAGTTCCGCTCGCCACCCCGCTGCCCGAGCGGCCACGGCCAGCTCCAGCTTCAGGAGGTGGTGCTCCGGTGACTCGTTCGCCAGTTCGCAATCCAAGGGCCGAGCCTGGTGGTAGAAGTGCCGGACGACGTGCCGGAAGGACCGGGCGAAGACCCGACCGCCGCACTCCGGACATGCCAGCCGTAGCCCTTTGACCCGGTGGACGTCCGTCCAGGCGCGGCCACACCCGAGGTCGTCCATCGACGCGTCCAACCGACCCCACACCGGGTGTACGGCGGTCTATCCCATCGGCCCCTCCTCGTGTTCCCGACGGCAATCAGCGTCCCTGCGTCGACACGCTTCCGCGCCACAGCTTCAAGAGAAGGGCGGGAACCCAGCGCCCTTCCGGCCGCTCTCGGCTGGCCCTACCTGTTGCACCGCGCCGTTCTCCATCAGCTCCTCCACCCGGTGGTGGACGACGACAGAGACCCACCGCCCGTCGTGCTTCCTGGAGGCGGGGCCGACCTATCAGGCCACGCCCCGCCTGCACCCCGCCCAGCGCCGCCGATCTGCCAGGCCATGGCCGCCTTCGTCGACGACGTGAGCACCGGGCGCGAGCGCTTTCGCGCTGGCCTCCGCATGAAGGGCGCAGCGCGCCCGGCTGCGCTGGCGGATCCGGTGACCAGGGGTATCACGCGGCGACCGGTCATGGCTGCATCCCGCTGAACAGGCGGCGCTCCGCCGCGGTGATGAGAATGCCGAGCAGCACAGCCAGATCGGCGGCGCCCTGGGCGTCGTCAGCCCAGCGGGTGGTCTGCAGCGGGTGCACCTGGTCGAGCGGGGCGCCTTCGCGGGCCAGGAGGAAAGCCATCGACACCACGGCCGCTCGGGCGTTGCCGTCCTCGAACGGATGGAAGAAGAGGACGTCGAGGTAGGTCCGGGCGGCGCGCGCAGGGAGGGGCAGACCGGGTTGGGTGCTCTCGGACAGACGACACTCGAACTGTGCCCGCGTGTGGGGCGTCAGGCCGTAACACTCCCGTCCGCCCTTGGCGAAGGCCGGCCCGGTACGGAAGCCGGCAACCCTGCGACGCAGCACGGTTCGCTGCCAGTTCGCCATGGGGGCGAAGGTCAGCGGCCTGCCCTGCTCCGCGTCGGCGAGGGCCAGATCGAGGGCGGTCAGGACCTGCACGGTTCCCTGGGGGTCGCGGTCGCCGCGCGTCGCGGTGAAGAAGTCCCGGAAGCCGTCACGAGCCGGTGCCCCTGAGATGGCGCGTTCGCCGCTCCAGTGCGGCCAGACCACCCTCGATCGGATGCGCAGTCAGTCGGCGAGAGCGTCCGCCGGCTGGCCGGTCCCGGAAGTCATCGGTGCCCGCCCACGGTCCGGGCCAAGCGGGAGCTGACCGCTTCGACCTCTGTGGCGTCCGGCGCGATCCAACTGCCGAAGCGGCCGCCGACGGCGTTCTCGACTACCTCCCGGGCTTGCTCTTCGTCGATGCCGGTGGAGGCGAGGAACCATCGAAGGACCTGCATACAGTGTTCGTACCAGCCGCTCTCCGCCTGCGTCCGGTCGGCCACCACGGTGACCAGCCGCGTGCACGCCCGTTCCCAGTGCCAGGGGTCCACCACGGAGCCCGCCGGCGATGGCGGGGGCGCGAGGGCGGCGAACCGCTCCGCCAGGTCCTCCAACCAGTGACGCCATTCGCACAGGGCCGCGACGACCAGCGGGGCAGTCGCTTCCGCAGTCGTCACGGAATCCGACGAGCAGCACCACACGCCGACGACAGCGAGTGGGGACAGGTGTTCGGCGACGAGGTTCTGGCCACCGTCATCCTCGACCGCCTCCTGCACCACTGCGATGTGATCTCCATCAACGGTCCCAGCTTCCGGCTTAAGAACCGGCTCGCGGCCATCGAGCGAGACCAGGAAAGCGCCGCCTAATCATTCATATGGTCGACAATGAGCGCATGGACGTCCCTGAGCTGCTCGAATCAGCTTCTCTGCTTGTTCCGGAAGAGACCGCCACCGAGAACGACATCACGGTGCGAGACATCTGGGACTACCTCGTCCAAGATGAGTGGGAGATCGCCCTGGGCCTGCTGGAGGAACTCGGGGACGGTCGCTCGCTCCCGCTTGCGTTCTGGGCAAGGCTCGCTGACGCGGCTGAGCAGCTCCAGCTTGAGCGGAGCGCGGCCTGGTGCCATTGGCGGTGCTCGGAGATTCGTCACGGCGTGATCCGAGCGGATCTGACGCTCCGTCCTGCCGCCGAGGCACGACGCACCACGGCAATCTCCGGCGCCGGTGTTCTGCGGCCCATGTGGGACATCGGACACCTCTCGCCCACCGGTGAACGTGCCGTCAGCATCGCCTGGCTCTGGGTTGAGGACATGCCCTACCTGGAGCCCGGCGGGCGAGCCACCGTTCGCCTCGTGCCCCTCACCCCCTCCCACTGGACGCACCTCCAGCCCGACCAGCGGATCAACATGCACGAGGACCGAACCGTTGCCGGCACGGCAGTCATCCTGGAGGTTCATCGCCCCGCCGCTGCTATGCCCGCGGGATGACGTGACTGGCTCACAGCCTCCCTCACTGGTGCATATATCTCTGTACTTGGTGGAGCACTCACAGGAGTACGCCGACAGCAGGTCAGGTCTCGGCCGCGCGCGGTGTCTGCGGCGCGACGTCCCGCGGGCGGGGCCGTCGCCCAGCGGGGTGGCCCGGCGCTCTCCTTGCCTCGGCAGCCGAGTCTCCCGCTGGTTCGCCTACTCCTCCAGTGGCTCGTCATGCATCTGGGGCGCTTCTTCCGAGGTGGGCGTTGCGGGTGAGCATGAGGGCGAGTGGGCCGGCTGGGAGAAGGAAGCGACCGGCCGAAGCTGCGTCGATCGCCTCTTCCAGGGGCCACCAGGACAGCTTGTAGTCGACCTCGCTGGGGGTGAGCTGCTGGGGCCCGAGGGCGAGGCTGGTCGCCTCGAAGAGGTGGACGCGGGCGGTGGAGGAGAGGGTGATGGCGTAGGAGCCCAGGGAGCGCCAGGAGGAGGCGGTGATGCCCGCCTCCTCCTTCAGTTCACGTCGCGCGCACTGCTGCGGGGTCCCGCCGGGCTCCATTCGGCCGCCGGGGAGGAAGAGGTACTCGCCGCCGTGGTCGGGGAAGTGGGCGCTCAGCAGCGCGACGCGGTCTTGTTCGTCGCGGGCGACGGTGATCGAGGCGTCCGGTCGGGCGCTGCTGGGTGTGGAGGTGGTCATCGGTCACCTGTTCAGCCGCAGGGCCCAGCCGCGGTCCGTGCGGTCGAGGGCGGGGGTGTAGGTCTCGGGGGCGGGGCGCCCGGCGGCTTCCCAGGTGGCGAGCCAGCCGCGCAGGACGGTGAGGGAGGGCGAGTCAGGGTGGTCGGCGAGGAGGGTGCCGTCCTGCTGGATGACGGCGGCCGTGGCGGGAGTGGAGTGGCCGATCGCCCACAGGTCGGGCCTCAGCCCGGCCGCGGTGAGCTGCTGGTCGGCCTGGGCGGCGGCGAAGGTCCGCCACGACGGCCAGTCGAGCTCCGCGCCCTCGTACGGCTCGGCGTACGCGTCCTTGCTCAGCAGCTGGCCCAGGGCGGTGCGGGCGCCGGTGTTGCCGTGGTCGTCCGCGTCCCGCCAGGCGATGGAGATCCACGACGGGGTGGGTACGCGGTTCTCCCAGTCCACCCACCGGCCGGGCAGGTCGAGGTCGGTCTTGGGGGAGGTGGTGGCCTCGATGTACCCGCCGGTGAACACCTGCGCCACCGTCGGCCGTCCGTCGCGGACGCGGACCTTGGCGACGACGGTCATGTTCGGCACCGATGCGATCGGCAACGGGGCGACGATCAGCCCGCCGTCGGCGACCTGGTCCACCCACACCTGCGGGAGCAGGGGCGGGGTGCACCAGGCCACCATCCGGTCGTAGGGGGCCCGCGCGGGGAAGCCGGCGGTGCCGTCGGCGACGTGGCAGCGGATGCGATGCACACCGCGCTCCTGGTGGATCAGGCCCGCCCAGCGCGCCAGATAGGCGTCGATGTCCAGACTGGTGACGTGCCCGGCGGGGCCGACCAGTTCAGCGAGCAGGGCGCCGGAGTACCCCGAGCCGGTGCCGAACTCGATGACGTTCATCCCCTGGCGCACGTCGAGCGTGGTGATCTCACGGTGAATGACCAGCGGGTTGGAGCGGTGCGGGGTCGCGCCCCGGCCTTCGTGGTGGGTGTAGTGGCGCTCGGGGACGGACTGGGCGACGGCAGCAACCGGGGGCACGACTCACTCCTTCGAGGGGTGCGGTGGCACTCGAATGCGACAACTGCGTCGGCCGGGTGCAGGACACACGCTCGGCCGTGGGCGCAGGCCGGGGGTCTGGCGTCCTCACCGTTCTTCCTGGAGTTTGAGCATCTCGTGGAAGAGGCCCGCGCCTTCGGTGGCGAGCTGTTCGAAGGTGCCGGTCTGGGTGATACGGCCTTGGTCGAGGACGTAGATGCGGTCGGCGAGCTTGGTGTTGATCAGGCGGTGGGTGGTGAAGATGGTGGTGCGGCCGTCGGCGAGTTCGCGTAGGCGGGTGAAGATGCGGTGTTCGGCGCGGGCGTCGAGGGCGGCGGTGGGCTCGTCGAGGATGAGGACGGGGGCGTCGCGGTGGAAGGCGCGGGCGACGGCCAGGCGCTGCCACTGGCCGCCGGAGATGTCGTGGCCGCCCCACCAGGAGCGTGCGAGGGAGGTGTCGAGGCCGTGGGGGAGGTGGGCGATGACGGTGTCGGCGCCGGCGGCTTCGGCGGCGGCGTGGACGGCGGTGTCGCCTTCGGGGCGGGGCTGGCCGAGGGTGATGTTCTCGCGGACGGCGAGCGGCCAGCGCGTGTAGTCCTGCGGGACGATGGCGATCTTGCGCAGGACGGTGTCGATGTCGGTCTGGGAGAGGTCGTGGCCGTCCCAGGTGACGGTGCCGGTGGTGGGAAGGAAGAGTCCGGTGAGGAGTTTGGACAGGGTGGTCTTGCCCGAGCCGTTCTCTCCCACCAGGGCGATGACCTCGCCTCGTCGGATGGTGAGGTCGATGTCGGTGAGCGAGGGGGCGTCGGCGCCGGGGTAGGTGAAGGACACCGAGCGGGCGGTGATGACGTTGGGGGCGGCGGTGATCTGCTGGGCGCCGCGCCGGCCGGTCCACTGTCCGGCGAGGGTGAGGAAGCGCGCCCAGTCGTCCAGTGACAGCGAGGTGCGGAACAGGCGCGCTCCTGCCCGCACCAGGGCCGACAGGGCGGTGGCGCAGGTGCGTACGGCCAGGACGGCGGTCGCGGCGAGCGCGAGGTCCATCCGGCCGGTGGCCACCAGGGCGACGAGCGCGGCCCAGGTCAGGAGCATCCCGCAGGCGGACAGGGTGTCGCCGAGTCCCTGGACGATCAGGGCGCGGCGGGTGGCGGTGAGCTGTTCTGCTTCCAGGCGGCCGGAGACGAGGCGGTACTGGCGGATGAGGAAGCCGGCCATCGTGTTGGCGCGGACCTCGTCGGCGGTGGAGCGCTCGGTGGAGTAGTTGCGAAAGACGGCGCGCAGGCGGCTGTCGGAGAGGTTGCGGTGGTGGGCGGCGTGCTCGATGCGCGCGGCGCGCACGGCTCCCCAGGCACACGGGGTCACGGCCAGGAGCAGCAGCGGCACGAGGGCGGGGTGGAGGACGGAGGCGACGGCGGCCGCGGCGACGAGTTGGGCGAGGGCGGCGGTGAGAGTTTGCGCGTCGAGGACGAGGTCGCGGGTCTTGTCGGCGCCGTCGCCGGCGGCGGCGTAGGCGTTGTCGAAGTCGGGGTCCTCGTAGGCGACGAGTTCCGCGGAGGTCGCCGCGGTGATCACCTTCAGGTCGGCCTCGCGGACGACCTTCGGTGCCAGGCGGGCGGCGGCCGCGCGGGCGAAGGCGTCGGCGAGGTACCGGCCCGCGCTCGCCCCGGCCAGCAGAAGCAGGGCAGGGGTGTGGTGGCGCAGGCCCTGGAGCAGGTTGTCGGCGCCCAGCAGCGCGCCGAGGACGTGCGCGGTGGTGGCCAGGGCGAGCGCCGTGAGCATGGCGCCGGTGACCTGCCCGGCCAGCAGGAGCACGACGGCGGGCCGGTCGGCGCGCCAGGCCAGGCCGGCGGCTTGGCGCAGGGTGCGGGGCAGGCGGCGGGCGATGGTGGTCGTGTTGAGGGCGGTGGCGGCCGTGTAGTGCCGGTCGGAAGCCAGGCGCATGTGCGGGGCCTGCCCGGCGGGGGCCGCGGGCAGAGCGGTGCTGGGAGTGGTCACGCGCCTATGAAGCGACCCCTGTCGACGCTGAGGCAACGCGTATTTCCAGCGCTGCCGGGTGTACTCGCAGCTCGAAGACACCGAGCGTCAACCTGCGTCCACTGATCCACCTGTTCGTGGCTGCGACCCGGGGCGAGGGGAGGGTCGCGCCCGGGTCGCGGTCTGCTGCCGCAGACGGTCAGGGGACGTGCATCACGGCGGTCCACGGCCGGTCGACAGCGTCCCCGATGTCCCGCCCTGCGGCCCCGCCGGGCACTTCGGCCCAGGCGTGTGCGGCGTCCGGCCGGAACCGTGCGCCGAGCACCCAGCGGGCCCGCCGGCCGGTCAGGGCGGCGGCGATGACCGTGGCGAGGCTGATCTCCATGCAGGCCACCCGGCCCGGCCACCACCACGGCACCACGGCCGTGGCCGCGGTGTAGAGGGCGTCGAGCCGCTCCGGTGTCGCGTAAGGGAGGTGGCGCACCTGGCGGACGGCGGCGATACGCCAGCGCAGGGGTGCCTTGGACAGGGCGAGCGACAGGGGCAGGGCGACGGCCGCGACCAGGCGCAGGCGCAGCGGCGCGGTGGGGCGGGCGCCGGGGGCGACGACGGTCACCGCTTCCACCACCTTCGCGACGGTGCCGGGGGGCGGCCGGTGTCCGCGAGCACGCCGCGCTCCAGGAGTGAGGCCACGCAGTCGTCGACAGCCGCCCGCACGGTCGCGGGGTCGAGCCCGGCCGGGATCGCGATCCGGTCGGCGAGCCCGGCGACGGACCCGATGGTGACGGCCTCCCGCCACACCGTGGCGGCGGCGGGATCCAGCATGAGCCACCGTCCGGCCGTGGTGTCCAGGACGGCGGCGCCTTCCGGTGTGATGGCGTAGTGCACGCCCGGGGCCGCGGTCAGCACCCCGCCCCCCGCCTTCCGGTGAGCCACTGGCAGGTGGCGATCAGCTGGTGCAGGGAGGCGATCGGGGCCGCGCCCTGCCCCCGCGCCGCCTCCAGCAGCGTGCGCCGGGCCGCGACCGGGTCGATCAGGCCCTCGCTGACCAGGGGGCTGTCCTGGATGAGCCGGGCCAGTGCGAACTGGTGGCGGGCCAGACCGGCGATGCGCTGGGCGGTGAAGCTGCCCTTCGACCGGCGAGCCGTCAACCACTCGGGCAGGGCCGGCAGCGCGGCGGCCAGCAGCGGCTTGTAGGTGACCACGCCGCGGCGCGCGGAGGCCGGCACGGCGAACGCGGCCCGAACGACCTCGTTGTCGAGGTAGGGATAGAGCGGACGCACGTCGAGCGCCGCGTACAGGGACCGGGCGGTGCGGGCCTCCTCCCCGGTGGCCCGCAGCGCCGCCCACTGCTCCGCCTCGTCCGCGAACTGCGCGGGACCCTCCTCGGCGGCCCGCCTCAGCATGGCCGCCGCGCGGGTGCGGGCGTAGGGGGTCAGCCAGGACGCCGCCGAGCCCAGGCGGCACCACGTCCACCCCGGCGGGCCCTCGGCGGGCAGCGCGCCGCTCTTCAGTCGGTCGGCTGCGCTCAGCAGCGCGCCGTGTGGCCCGAGCGCCGCGCTGCGGCGCAGCGCCTTCCAGTACGGGCCCGGCGCGATGCCGCGCAGCCGCGCCCAGGCCGCGGCGTGGCGCTTGGCGGCGCGTTCCTCGCCGCGCTGGATCATGCCGACCCAGGCGGCGCTGCTCGCGTCCAGCACCACGTCCCCGCCGTGCCCGGTCAGGTGCAGCGGCCTTCCCGCGACCGGGCCGAGGTAGAGGCGGTCCATGTGCCAGTTCACGACGTCGGCGGCCGGCTCATCGGTGTCCGGCGTGCCGTCGAGGCGGAAGGGCAGATGCGCGTCGCCGCCGGCCGCGATCTCGTGCGGGATCCTGGCGTGCTCGGCGATGCGCAGGGCGTAGGCGGTGTCCTCGCCGCTGGTCTGCCCGTCGGTGTAGGTCACGGCGCGGACCGGGCCGGCAGCGGCCGCGAGGAGGACCGCGGTCCCCGAGTCCAGGCCGCCGGACAGATCCGCGCCCACCTCCACCCCCGCGATGCACACCGGCCGCTGCACGGCCCGGGTGAGCGCCCGCCCGAACGCCTCGGCGCCGCTGCACAGGTCCTCGACCGGCCGGACGTCGCAGACGTCGACCAAGCTGGTCTCGCTGCGGCTGATGACCAGTCCGTAGCCACCGGGCACCAGGTTGATGCCGCGGTAGGGAGTGCGGTCGGGCCAGTGCTGCGGGCCGCAGGCCAGCCGCGCGACCAGAAACTCCAGATCCATGGGAGCCTTGGTCTGCTCGGCCAGGTCGCCCAGGTGCACGTCCCAGACGGGGCCGTGCTCGTGGCGGGTGTAGTAGACGGGGCGGGTGCCGGCGAGGTCCCCGGCGACGAACCGAGTGCCGTCCGCGGCGTGCGCGCTCACCCAGTACGAGCCGGGCCAGCGCGTGAGGGCGGCCCACTGGTGGGCGGCGACCGCGCCCAGCGCCCGCATCAGTTCCTCCCGGCCGGCGCCGCAGTCGCCCGCAACGGTCAGACGGCAGGGCCCGTCGAACACCGTCCGGGTCGGTTCGCCGCGCGTCTTCACCAGCTCCTGGTCGACGGTGGCCTGCTGCTCCATGCTGTGCCTCCCCATTTGCGCTGACGTACTGGACGGACCGGGGCCCGGCGCCCCGCGCGGACATGCCGCCGGACGCCGGGCCCCGTTCGTGCTGGAAGCCGAAGATCAACCCTCGAAGTAGTTCGACTTGTCGGCGTCGTTGGCGTTCAGCCGGCCGAGCGTCAGGACGTCGACCTCGTGGACGGCGATCTGCGGCACGAAGCCGGCGACCGCCCGCGTGTCCTGCTCGGCGGCCTTGTCGTTGACCGGGGTGGCGTTGATGACCATGTCCGTTCCTCCGTCTCGAATCCCGGCGCCGTGTCGGCCGGGCTGCACCCAGTTCACCGCTCGGGTCCGCTGCGTTGCCACGGCGATGGCACTGCGCTTGCCTGCGCCTGGCCGACGGCCCTCGCCCTGCGGCGCTGCTGCGAATCGCTGCGAACTACGCCTGACCAGCCAAGAGTTGGCACCCGGCGCGTATCCTGAAGCCCAGCGCACGGCCATCACCGCAAGCACCACACGCCACCTCTGACCAGGGGGAACACGGTGTCGCAACCGGCAGGACGCCCCAACGACTCCCTCGCGCACTGGGTGCGCCGCTCCGGTGCGAGCTACAACCGCATCGCCAAGGAGATCAACGAGGTCGCGGCCGACCGAGGACGGCACGACATCCAAACCGACAGCTCCCGCGTCTCGCGGTGGATCAACAAGGGCGAGCAGCCCAGGCCGCCCGTGCCCGAGTACCTGGCGCTGGCGTTGAGCCGGTTGTGCCACCAGCCGCACCAGCTCACCCCCGCTGACCTGGGATTCTCCGACAGCGGGCCGCGCCGGGCAGGGGAAGGGTGGTCAGCGCGTGCGGTCGTCGCCGCCATTCTCGACACCACTCGGAGCGATGCCGTGACCGATGAACACACCCCCTCCCATACCCGCCTGCTGCACGGCACCGACCTGGTGAGCGCGGTCCAGCCCTGGCTGCACCTGCCCGACGGCGCACCCCTGCCCAAGCCGACCGAGGCAGGCCAGCGGCTGGGCATGTCGGACGTCGAACGCATCCAGGCCACCACCAGCGCCTTCCGCCACCTGGACAACGAGCACGGCGGCGCCCTGTCCCGCCTCGCCGTCGTCGGCCAGCTCCAGCACGTCACCCACCTCACCCGCACGCGCACCTACACCGAGGAAACCGGCCGGGCCCTGTTCGCTGCCGTCGCCGAGCTCGCCAGCGTCGCCGGCTGGATGACCCACGACGCCGGCGTCCACCAAGACGCCCAGCACTACCTCCTCCTCGGCCTGCAAGCCGCCAAGCAAGCCGGACCCCACGGCGCCGGGTCGGCGGGCACCTGCTGAACTGCCTCGCCCGCCAGGCCAACCACCTCGGCCACGCCGACGACGCCCTCGAACTGGTCCAAGCCGCCCAGTACGGCACCCGCAAGCTCCCGCCGGGCCGCCTCCGGGCCCTGCTGTGCTCCCTCGAAGCACGCTGCCACGCCGTCCTGGGCAACGTCGGCGACATGGAGCGCGCCACGGCAACCGCCGAGACCGCCCTGTCGAACGACGCGGGCGATGCCACTCCGAGCTGGGCCGCCTGGTTCGACACCGCCGAGTACCAGGTGACTGCCGGAGTGTGCGAGTTCATCGCCGCCGAACACGTCCCCCAGCGCGCCGAGCGCGCCGTCACCCTCATCAGCCAGGGAACCGCCCACCGGCCCGCCGAACGCGTCCGCAGCCGCGCCTTCGACCACATCGCCCTCGCCCGCGCCTACGTACGCGCCGGCCAGCCCGAGGCTGCGGACGCCGCGACGAGCCAAGCTCTTACCCTCATGGGTGCGGTCAACTCGACACGGGTGGGCGACCGACTGATGGAACTCCACACGGAGCTGAAGTCCGCTCCGCTCGGTGGGAGCACCGTCGCCAGCCGGGAACGCATCCGCGCCGCCGTCCAGCCGCACAGCCGGTGACCGGGAGCCGTACGTCCGCGTGGTCATCCAGGCCACCTGGGCGGCGGTGGCCGCGTCCTGGACGGCGGACGGCGCGGATGCGGGCATGGCGAGGGGACCTCCGTGGCGGGAGGGTGAAGGGTGAGGTGGGCCGGCCCCGAGTCGGCCGGGCGCCGCCGCGGGGGGTCAGCGCTCGGGCTTGGGGGGCCGCTGCATCAGCGCGGCCGCCGCCTGGTCGAGAGTGACCTCCTCGTGCAGTAGGGCGGAGATCACTTCGGTGATCGGCATCTCGACGCCGTGGGCGCGGGCCAGGGCCAGGATCGCTTCGGCGGACTTGACGCCTTCGGTGGTCTGCCGGGTGGCGGCCGTCGCCTCCTGGACGCTCGTTCCCTGGCCGAGCTGGGTGCCGAAGGTGCGGTTGCGGGAGAGGGGGAGGAGCAGGTGGCGAAGCGGCGGGCGGCGTCTTCGTCAGTGCAAGAAGTACGCGGCGCATCGGAGCGTGTCCTCGCAGGACATGCAGAAGTTCGTCGGCACCGGCCGTCTCGAGCACGGCGCGGACGTCGCCCTGTTTGTCACCTCTTGCCGCGCGTTCACGAGGGACGCGCTGGGCCTGGCGTTGCGCCAGGACATCGTGGCCCTGCACCGCGACCTGCTGGGCTCCTGGGTCAAGGGTGCTCACCTGGGCAGCCTGATCCCGCTCAACGGCAGCGGCGGCGGCACCAGGCGGCGCCCCTCTGCCTGACCACGACACGCTGCCGTCGGTGTCGACCTTGGACCAGACACCGAGGATGGCCAGTCCGTGTGGACGGAAGCGGAGCACGACCTAGGGCACGTCTTGTCGATCATGTGTCGAGCCAGATGAGGGTGCTGGTTAGGGTGCTGGCGGCGAGGTAGCGGTCGGGGCGTTTGTCGTAACGGGTGGCGATGCCCTGCCATTGCTTGAGGCGGTGGAAGCAGCGTTCCACGACGTTGCGGCGTCGGTAGGCGGCCCTGTCGAAGGCGCAGGGCCGCCTACCGGCGCCGTCGCCGTCCCGCGAGCTGATCGAGGCGCTCGGGGACGGTGGCTTTGATGCCGCGGCGGCGGAGGTAGACCCGGAAGGTGCGGGCCGAGTAGCCCTTGTCCGCGACGACGTGGGCGGGCCGGGTCCAGGGTCTGCCCGGACCGGGCCCGGGGACGAGGATCTTGCCGATGACGGCTTCGGCCTGGGTGCGGTCGTTCACGTTCCCGCCGGTGAGGGTGAAGGCGAGCGGTCTGCCCTGTCCGTCGCAGGCGAAGTCTTGCTGGTCAGTCCGCCCCGGGAGCGTCCGAGGCCGCGTTCTTCGAGCCCCCTTTGGCAGCCGCGTGCTGGTGGGCCCGCACGATCGTGGAATCGATCGCGACCAGCCAGTCGATATCGGCCCGGCTCTGGGCAGCGGTCAGGAGACGGTCGAAGGTGCCGTCGGCGGCCCAGCGGGCGAACCGTCCGTGGACGGTCTGCCAGGGGCCGAACTGCTCGGGCAAGTCCCTCCAGGGCAGGCCGGCGCGGAACTTGAACACGATGCCCTCGAGCACCTGGCGGTGATCCCGCCACCGGCCACGAGCCCGGCCCACGGGCGGCAGCAGCGGTTCGATCACCGCCCAGGCGGCGTCAGAAATCTCCCCGTCCCTCACGACCGCACCAACGATCCGATGATCGGAAAGACACCCCCTAGGCCGCCAGCCCCGCCGGGCCCCACCAACCAGCACCCACCTCGACGAAAGGCGAGCGCCTCCATGCAGCGTAACCACCACCACCGCCCGACGGACGGCAACAGCCGATTCCACCGCCTCCTGGACTTCTTCACCCGCCGCCGCATCATGATGACCAATGGATCGAGCGACAGCTGCCGTAGGGGCTGCAGCTGACCATCGCCCGGCACCTGAACGACTTCGGCGTGGGCTTCATCGAGGGTGGCTGGCCCGGCGCAAGCCCGCGGGACACGGAGTTCTTCGCCCGCGCGCTGAGACCCGTCCGCCACGGTCGCCGCCGATTCCGGCGTCCGGGGAGCACGCCAGAAGTACTCGACTGCGGGAACCGCCAGCTCGCAGTGCACTTCAGCACACGGCTGCGGGCGCCTGTCCCGGCAGCGCGATGGCGGCCAGATAGAGTCATCGTCTTTCTCCGGCTGCGGCGCCTACGGACGTCGTTGGGTGATCCAGTGCAAACACAGGCGCGACGGCCTCGCCGGCTCCGCGGTCGGCACACCGGACCTCCAAGTCCTCAACGGCACTGCCCGCCACGTCCACGGCGCCGACGTCGCGGTCCTCGTGACCAACGGCCGAGTGACCGCCCCGGCCGTCGTCTTCGCCCGGCAGCAGCGCCTCCACGTCGTCGACCGCCACACCCTGGGAGCCTGGGCGGCCGACTCACGCCCGCTGTGGGAGCTGCTCCGAGACCGTCCCGTCACCCCGCAAACCGACCTCACTGTCCTGAACACCGCGCGGGCATGTCGACGATCAGGTCACAGCGAGGGTGGCGAACCGAAGAGCAGCAAGAGGTTCGTCCACGACCGGACCCTTGTTCCTAACGATTCATAGGCCGGCTCCGCTGTCGACCCCGAGAGCTGCCTGGGGAGCCGGCGACGTCTCATGGCATGCTGGTTGATCTTGCTTGCTCGTAGCTGTACCGGGGGGTTGTTGCGTCGTGGGTTACACGATTCCTGAGGGCGTCGACACGATGCTCGACGTCGTCGGTGTGGGGTGGCCCAACATCGACGAGGACGCGTACCGGGACATGGCCGACACGTTGCGGGAGTTCGCGGATGACGCGGACGGTGACGCCAGTACGGCTCACGGGTACGTCCAGGCGCTGCTGGCGACCGGGGGCAGCGAGTCGTTGACGGCGCTGGACGCGCACTGGAAGAAGGTGCAGGGCAAGCACAAGGACTTGGGGAAGGCGGCTCGTACGATCGCGGGGGCGCTGGACCGGGTTGCGGACATCATCGTCGCACGGAAGATCGCCGCGGTCGGCGAGCTGGCGGATCTGGCCGCCACTGTTGGGATCACCCTGGCCTTGGCGCCGGTCACGGGTGGGTTGTCGGCGCTGATCGGCGGGGCGAAGATCGCCGCTACGCGGATCGCGTTCAAGAGGATCCTCAAGGAGATGGCCGACGCGGCAGTCGCGGAGATCGTCGCCACGCTCACCGAACCAGCCGTCGCTGCGCTGGAGAACGTCGTGGCCGACCTGGCCATCCAGACCGCGCTGAATGCCACCGGCGTCCAGGACGGGTATGACACCGGGCAGACGGCGCAGGCGGCGAAGGATGGTATGCAGCTTGCTTCCGCAGGCGGCGCCGGGGCTGGTACGGGTGGCGGTGGCGGCCCGAAGATTGACCACGCTGCTCACGAGCGCGCCGGGACGCATCTCACCGGGGTGCAGGTTGCCATGCGCGACAAGACCGGTTCGAAGCTGGGGAAGGCGAAAGGCTTCCACGGTCGTGTCAAGGGCAGGGATGCTTTGACGGCCGTGTTGGACAAGACGGTCGACGGCGTGATGCGGAAGCTGACGAAGGCGCTGGACGACATTGGTGAGCACGTTGGCAAGACGCTTCCCAACGCGCTGTCCCGCAGTTCGAAGGCGCACCGGAACAGTGACCTCGACGTCCATGACCGCATCAAGAAGATCACCGCGGGGGAGAGCAGGAGCGGTAAGGACGGCTCTGGAAGGGGCGGCGCCGGTAGCGGGCGTACACGGCCGACGGTGCTGGGCAGGGCCCGGGAGCGGGCGCGCGAGCTCGCGATGTCGCTGCTGATCCGGCGGTGCAAGACGGACCCGGTGGACGTCGCGACGGGCGAGATGGTCCTCGCCCAGACCGACCTCGCCCTGCCTGGCATCCTGCCGGTGCTGCTGCAGCGCACGCACATATCCAGTTACCGCTACGGCCACAGCTTCGGGCCCAGCTGGGCCTGCACCTTGGATGAGCGCCTTGAACCGTGCGGTGCGGGCGTGGCGTGGGCGCGGGAGGACGGCTCGGTGTTGGTCTACCCCCGGCTGCCGGGGGATGACGGCCAGGGGGTGTGGGCGGTCGAAGGGGACCGGGTCCCTCTGCGTTTCGATGCGCGCAGTGTTCTCGGTGAGGTGACGTACGCGGTCACCGATCCGCATTCGGGATTGACGCGTCGTTTCACCGGCAGCCCGTACAAGGCGGGCGGGCAGTACTGGCTGACGGAGATCGAGGACCGCAACGGCAACGCCGTGCGTATCGGCCGGGATGACGACGGCGTGGCGACGATGGTGGTCCACGAGGGCGGCTACCGGGTGGCGGTGTTCACGGATGCCGTCCGCGGCCGCGTGATCGGGCTGGAGGTGCTCACCCCGGAGGGGCCGGCGAAGGTGGCGGCCTTCAGCTACGACGGGCAGGGGAATCTGGAGGCCATCAGCAACTTCGACGGCCCCGCGATGCGGTTCTCCTATGACGGTGATCATCGGATTACCTCGTGGACGGACCGCAACGGGCACACTTACCGGTACGTCTACGATGCCGCCGGCCGTGTCGTGCAGACGATCGGGCCGGACGGGGCTTTGTCGTCGTCGTTCACCTACGACACGGAGAACCGGGTCACCACCTTCACCGACTCCACCGGCGCGGTGACGATGACGCGGTTGAACGAGCTCGGGCAGGTGATCGCGGAGACTGATCCCCTGGGGAACACGGTGCTGCGCCAGTGGGACCGGTACGACAACCTCCTGTCGCGTACCGACGCGCTGGGCAGCACCGCAGAGTTCACCTGGGACGAGCGCGGCAATCTCACGGTCCTCCGCCAGCCGGACGGCGCCACGTCGACCCTGGAGTACAACGACCTCAACCTGCCCGTGCAGTCGACCGCCCCGGACGGCACCACGTGGCAGCAGAGCTACGACGAGCGCGGCAACCGGCTGTCTGTGACGGCGCCCGACGGCAGCAGCTCGAGCTACCGGGTCGGTGCGCACGGCGAGGTCGTCGAGCAGAGGGATCCGACCGGGGTGAGCGAGCGCCTCGGTTATGACCGCGCGGGAGTTCCCCTCACCCTTACCGACCCGCTGGGCCACCAGTACCGCGTCGAGCGTGACGCCTTCGGCCGGCCGGTGCGCGTCACCGACCCGGCCGGAGCCGTCACCCGGATGGAGTGGACCAAGCAGGGGTGGCTTGCCCGCTGTGTGCGCCCCGACGGCACCGAGGAGTCGTGGGCCTGGGACGACGAAGGGAACTGCCTGGCCCGCACCGACCCTCGGGGCGACACGACGCGTTTCGAGTACACCCACTTCGCCTTGCTCTCCGCGCGTACCGGCGCGGACGGGGCTCGCTACGAGTTCCGCTACGACACCGAGCTGCGGCTGACCGAGGTCCGCAACCCCCAGGGACTTGTGTGGACCTACAGCTACGACGCGGCGGGCCGCCTTATCGGCGAGAGGGACTTCGACGGCCGCACCCTCACCTACACCTATGACGCCGCCGGCCGGCTGATCACTAGGACGACGCCGCTCGGCGAGCGCATCAGCCTGACTTACGACGCCGGAGATCGCGTCGTGTGCAAGGACGCCGCCGGGCAGGTCACCCATTACACCTACGACGCGGCCGGCGACCTTGTCGCGGCCACCTCGCCCACCTCCACGGTGAGGTGGGAACGCGACGTCAATGGACGCGTGGTCGCCGAGACGGTCGACGGGCGCACCATGCGCTTCGCGTACGACGCCGCGGGGCGGACCGTCCGCCGCACCACCCCCACTGGGGTCGTCTCGGACTTCGGCTACGACGTGGTCGGGCACCGCGTGACGCTGAACTCCGGCGGTCACCCGCTGGCCTTCACCCGTGACCCTCGAGGCCGTGAACGCACCCGCACCGTCGGGGCCGGCCCCACCCCGTTGGTCCTCACCTCCGACTGGGACCAAGCGGGACGCCTTGCCTCCCACACCGTGGCGTTCGGTGACCATGCGCTGCGGGCCCGTTCGTACGACTATCGGGCGGACGGTTTCCTCACGAAGATCACTGACGAGGTGGCCGGCACCGTCAAACACTTCGACCTCGACCCGGTCGGCCGGCCCTTGCGCGTGACCGCGGAGGACTGGTCGGAGACCTACGCCTACGATCGCGCCGGCAACCAGACCGCAGGCTCCTGGCCCGAACAGGCCCGGCGCGCAGACGAGAGCGGGCCACGCACTTACGAGGGCACCCGGCTGCTGACCGCCGGGGCCGTCCGGTGTACCTATGACGCTGCCGGTCGCATCGTCACCCGGCACAAGACCAGGCTGTCACGCAAGCCCGACGTCTGGCAGTACACCTGGGACGCCGAGGACCGGCTGATCACCTGCCGCACCCCCGACGGGACGCTCTGGCGCTACGACTACGACCCGCTGGGGCGGAGGATCGCCAAGCACGGCCTGGCCCACGACGGCACCGTTGCGCACTCCGTCCACTTCGCCTGGGACGGCACGACCCTCGTCGAACAGACCGACACCGCCCACCACACCACCCTCACCTGGGAGTACGACGGACGCACCCCGCTCAGCCAGCTGGAGCGCCGCACCGGCCTGCAGCCGCCGACAGACGCCGACGTCGACTCCCGGTTCTTCGCCATCGTCACCGACCTGATCGGTGCGCCCACCGAGCTGGTCGACGAGGACGGCACGATCGCCTGGCAGAGCCGCACGACCGTGTGGGGCACCACGTCCTGGAACCGCACCGCCCTGGCCTACACACCGCTGAGATTCCCGGGCCAGTACGACGACGCGGAAAGCGGCCTGTACTACAACTGCTTCCGCTACTACGACCCCACGGCCGGCCGATACATCAGCCCCGACCCCCTCGGCCTGGACGCCGCCCCCAACCCGGCGGCCTACGTCATCAACCCCCACATGTGGATGGACCCCGAGGGACTGATTGCCAGGGGCTGCACCGAGAACGGCGGCTGGTACAGCGGGCTGACGCCCGCCAACCTCAAGAAGGCCGACGGCTCCCGCCGCACCGACGTCGACATGGAGATCAACCACATCCCCGCCAAGAACGCCTACGCCCATCTGGACCAGCCGGGCTTCAAGACCAACAAGGACGGCGGCGGCGCCGGGATGGGACCGGCCATCCGCATGGAGTACGACGACCACCGCGCGATGACCAGCACGGGCTCCAGCAACAAGTCCATCCGCTGGCGCGCCCAGCAGCGCGCCCTGATTGACGCCGGCCGCTGGGACAAGGCGATGATGATGGACATCGACGAGACGCGGAAGAAATTCGGCACCAAGTACGACCAGCACATCAAGGACATGATCGACAGCCTGAAGAGCAACAGGAAGTTCCAGAAGTTGCTGGAGAAAAAGGGCTGGACCATCGACTACGACATCCTGAAGTGACACACCGACCAAGGAAAGGCACAGCCACCCATGGACCTCGTTCTGGACCCGCCCCACGGTGTCGGCCCCGTACTCATCGGAATGACGCTCGCGGAAGCCGTCGCCGCGGTCACCCCTTGGGGGACGCCCAAGGTGGAGCACGACGACGATGACGCAACCATCCACACGAAGTGCCGCGAGATCGGTGTCACCATCCTGCTGGAAGACTCCGGCGAGGCCGTGACCGCAGTCGAACTGTGGTGGCCCGGCGAAGGCCGCAGCACCGACGTCCGTGTCCTCCTCCACGGCGACGACGTCTTCACGACACCCGCCGAGAACCTCTTCCGCGCCGCGCGTGAACGCGGCTGGACCGTGGACCAAAGCGAGCCCGAGTACCCATTCATCCCCGGGGTCTCCCTCGGCTTCACCCGCCAGACCTCCCAGGAGGTCCCCCGCACACCGGCTGGCCTGCCCGTCCACGCCACCTCGGTCCTCGTCGGCGACGAGCACTACTACGACGAGCGTCTCCACCTCAGCGCATGAATCCGTTGCCGCCTCCGCCGGTTGCCTACGTTTGCCGCAGCACCAAACAGCCCTGCCCCCCCCGTCGTAGGCCCTGAGTGGATGGTTCGTAAGCATTTGACCGTGTCTTGTCTTGAAGGGCGCTCATCAGCGGTTACTTCGAAAGGCGCTGTCCGGTGGGGTCGCAGGCGATACTCGTCTTGTGGACTGGTTGGAGCGAGCTCGGGCGACGGAACAGCTTCAAGATTGGGACGTGGCGATCGCGCTGGTAGGCGCCCACGCCGAATGCTTCTCCGACGATCCAGACATGCACGACAACCATCTGTGGCACATGGATCTGCTGGCCCGAGCGGAACGGATCTCAGAACTGACGGAGCGCGCTCTCACGGATAGCCACGCACGTCGAAGACTCAACAGATCGCTTCGAGAGCGGGGTATGGAGGCGGCGCTGCGTGACCGCGCCGAAGACGGCGACCGTGGCGCTCTGTACGTCCTTGGTCGACCGACACCGTGCGCACGGCGTACCTGGAGGGCCGCTCCATCGCCGCCCTTGCGCGCGACCACGGCGTCAGCCGCGGCGCCATCCGCACGGCTGTCGCCGACCTCTTGCCCGACCGCGCCGCCACCGAGGAGGACGCCCCGGCCCTGGAGCTGCTGGTCACCCTCGACATGCCCGGGAAGGTCGCCGACTTCCTAAGCGCCGCCGACCTGGAGGCCGCTGAGCGGACCGCGCTCGACCAGGGGGTGGTCGTACGGCGCGGCCAGGGATACACCCTGCGCGTCACCGCGGTCCCGGCCGTGCACCGCCGGCTCCTCTCCCTCTGCCTGTCAATGCTGGATCGGAGACAACGTTGGCGGATCCGAGCGTATGAGGCAGGGTGTCGAGGACGTCGTCGATGAGCCCGTAATCCTTGGCTTCTTCGCGGTGAGCCAACGGTCGTCGGTGAAGTCCTTGGTTACCTGGTCCGGATGGCTGGGGTCGCGGCTGCGCGCGGTTATCCGTCGTAGGCAGAGGGTGCGCGTGGAGAAGGTGTCCTGGCATCGGGGACCGGCCACCGTCTGTTCTGTCCCCAGGCCCGCGTCCTCGCGTAGCCACCGGCCGGAGGTACCATCGGGGAGTGGGATCGGGGCATGGCTTTGTTCACGAGTTGTGAAGTCGGTTCGTCATGACTTCGGGAGGCACCTGGTGACCGGTTGGGTCGATGTTCACGAAAGCGGACAGCACCAGGGGTCGCCGCGCGGCAGAGTGCAGGGGTGACCGCTACATCGGACCGCTTGGACCTGCCCGCTCGTCGTCGCCGCCACGCACGACTGATCGCTGCCCTGACTGCAACGGTCGGAGCCTGCGCTTCGGCGGCGCAGGCGTTGTACCAGCCCGTCGCCGATGCCCCGCCCGGGCAGGAGGCGGTCGTGGTGGACCCCCTGCCGGTTGTCTACCTCAGCCACACGGCCGCCCTACGACTGGAGGCGGCCCGGACCGAGGACGAAGCCCGGTGGTCGGCCGCCGTCGCACGGGAGCAGGAGCAGGCCCAGCGGACGAGCGCCGCGAGGGTGGCTCTGGCGCGGGCTCAGGAGATCGTGGAGGAGCCTGGAGTGTCCTGGCCCGTGCCGCTGCCGACCGCAGAACAGGGCGCGGTTATCGACTTGGCGGACGCCGGTGACCAGGTCGCTGAGCTATGGCGGGCCGATCCGCATCAGGCCGTCGCCCTGGTGCGCGAGTTGGTGGCCGGCGGCGAGTTCACCGCGGCCGAGATCCTGGACGCGGCGGTTGACGCGACCATCGGCGCCGCGCTGCTGACGCTGAACAAGGCGGGCACGGCGTCCGACCCGAGCCTGATGGCCGAGCAGTGCCTCGCTGCTGCCCCGTTCTTGGTGCTCGCGGTGGCCCTGGCATCCGCCGACCTGGACTGACCGAGATCAGCGCTCGTCGGTGCTGTCCGTTCTCGTGAACATTTGGCTTGGGCCATCGGGGCCTGGTGACGCCCGAACTGGTGACGAAGTGCTGTCGATTCTCGCGTACAGAGCCAGGGGCACGGCCGGAGAGGGCAAAGCCACCCGGTTGCCTCGGCTTCGTGGCGCAGTCCGTTCAGCCGCATGCATGAGCCTCCCTGCGCACCTGGCAGTAGAAGCGCGGGCCGCTCAAGGTGACGCGCACCGGGATGGGCATGCCTACTCTGCCGTCCGTCACGGTCTGGCAGGTGTACTTCGACAACTCCCGCTCGATGGGGACGACGACCGCCTCGGGAATATTGTTGCAACGCACGAGATCGGGCGCGAGGTAGGTGTAGACAGCATTGGCGGCGCCGTCCCGCGTGAGGATCGCCGTGCGAGGTTCAGCCCCCCACTTCAGGTCTTTCGGAGCGTCCGGCAGCGTGTACACAAGGATGTCCCACTCGGTCTTCAGGCCCTTCCACGTGCTCACGCATACGGCCTGAGCGCCCTTCTGCTGTTGCAGGGAAGCAGGGCACCGGGCCGTCGTCGTCCCCTCCGTGTTGACCATGTCGAGCACCTTCTCCCGCAAGCCGAAGGCGACCGTCTCGTGGAAGGCGGCATCGGGAGGTGGCGACGGGCGCAGTTTGACCGTTGGTTCCGGGGCCGGCTTCACGACCTTCTGGGGCAGCTCCGAGAAGGCAGGCCTCGGTGCGGAGTCGTCGTTCTTTCCGGTCCCGCACCCGGTGAGGAGCAGCCCAATGAGCCCGGCAACCGCGGTCATCTTCATGCGCATGACGGAAACAGTAGTGACACCGGCCGGCCCCCCTTGCTTCAGGTGAAGGTGGCGTCGGCGCAGCGTGGATCCCTAGCCCGCTGTCGAGTCGGCGCGCCCTTGGCCAGCGCCCGGGGTGCCTCGGCGTGGCGAGGGCGGTGCACGGTCTCGGCGCGACCGGGCCGCAGGGCGAGGGCGGCTGTGGGGAGAAGGAGCGCGGGCCTGTAGGCGGCCGCCATCAGGCGGGTCGGGGCGGGATCGCTCGATGGCGTGATGGGAAGGCTCGGCCGTGGGTGGTCAGCGCTCGGGCTTGGGGGGCCGCTGCATCAGCGCGGCCGCGGCCTCATCGAGGGTGACCTTCTCATGCAGCAGGGCGGAGATCACTTCGGTGATCGGCATCTCGACATCGTGGGCGCGGGCCAGGGCCAGGATCGCTTCGGCGGACTTGACGCCTTCGGTGGTCTGCCGGGTGGCGGCCGTCGCCTCCGCGACGGTCAGGCCGCGGCCGAGGTGGGTGCCGAAGGTGCGGTTGCGGGAGAGGGGGGAGGAGCAGGTGGCGACCAGGTCGCCCACGCCGGCGAGGCCGGCGAGGGTGGCGGGGTCGGCGCCCATCGCGGCGGCCAGGCGGGTGGCTTCGGCGAGCCCGCGGGTGATGAGCATGGCCGTGGCGTTGTCGCCCATCCCCATGCCGGAGGCGATGCCGACGGCGAGGGCGATGACGTTCTTCACCGCGCCGCCCAGCTCGCAGCCGGTCACGTCGGTGGAGGTGTAGGGGCGGAAGTAGGGGGTGTGGCAGGCCTGCTGGAAGCGGCGGGCGGCGTCTTCGTCGGGGCAGGCGACGGTGGCGGCGGCGGGCTGACCGGCCATGATCTCCCGGGCCAGGTTCGGGCCGGAGAGCACCGCGACCCGCTCCTGGGGCAGGCCGGTCACCTCGGCGATGACCTGGCTCGCCCGCTCCCCGCTGCCCTGCTCAATCCCCTTCATTAGCGACACGATCACCGTGCCGGGCGCGATGTGCGGCGTCCGCGCGGCGAGGTTGGCGCGCAGGGACTGGGCGGGGATCGACAGCACCAGGAAGTCGGCGCCCGCGAGCGCGGCGGCCGGGTCACTCGTCGCGGTCAGGTTGGCGGGCAGTTCGACGTCCGGGAAGTAGCCGGGGTTGCGCCGGGTGGTGTTGATGCCGTCAGCGATCTCGGCGCGGCGGGCGTGCACGGTGACGGTGGTGCCGGCGTCGGCGAGGACCTTGGCCATCGCGGTGCCCCAGGACCCGGCCGAGAACACCGCCGCGCGGACGGAAGCGTGGGTCACGGGAAGGTCCTCTTCAGGGCGGCGGTCCGGGCGCCGGGCTCGCCCGGCGCGGACATCGTAGCGGCCGGGCCCGGCCCGGTCGGGGCGGTCGGCAGACGCCGCAGGGTGAGCAGGACCGCGCGCCGGCCGCGCAGTGTGGGCAGGGCCTGGTGCGCCGTGCGCCTCGTGCAGCATGCGCGCGGCGGGGCCCGGGCCGAGCTCGGCGCGGAGCTGGTCGGCGTGGGCGATCCACAGCCGGTAGAGGCGCTTCCGCATGCCGGGCTCGCCGGGCCGCTCGTCGACGTGCTCCTGGCGCAGCCCGGCCGCGGTGAGGTGCGCGTGCCACGCCGGTCACCGACGGCTGGCTCCGCGGGTGCGAGGCAAGGGGCACGCTCCATCAAGGTGGGCGGCCGGGTGCGGCGCCGGCGCGGCGGCGGCCGTCACCCCGGCCGCCTGCGCGCTGTCGGCCGCGGGGTGGCCCTACTGGCTTTGTTCCGGCCCCGGGGGGGCGGGGCGAAGAAGTTCCTTGTTGGTCGAGCAATCAGAGTCCGGGTCTGCCACGAGGCAGAGGTTGTAGCCGTGCGCGTCCCGTCGAACGACCGCTGACAGTGAACAGTGGTCTTCCACGCTGGTGATGCTGATGCCGATGGTGTCGCCACTGGTCAGCGAGGCGTCAGCAGCGCTGAAGCCCGTATCGGTCGGGGCGCTGAAGAAACTCCACGTCCCGCTGAGCGAATCGGGACAGGAAAGGGTTCCCGGGAGGGCACTGCCCAGGTCGGTTCCCGTCGCGCGTCGGTCAGCTTCGAATACGAGGCGCGCTCCTGCCTCGTTTGTCCATGGGCCGGCCAGTGTCGCCTGATCGATCGACGCCGTATCGCCACCCGCGGTGCAGGCAACCGATGACCATGCCAGCAAAGCCGCCAACGCCGCGGCGCGGTACACCTTCGGGCGCATGCTCACCCTCCACCCGCCGCACGGTTTGAACGCGTTCAGCATAGCGGTCACGTGTGTCACCCCGATCGGGCTTCCCGGACGTGGCCTTATCAGTGAGTACGCCGCGAGGCGTCAGCCGCCACCACGCAGGTTGTCGGGATGTCCGTGATCACAGACCGGGGATGGCAGCCAGCCGAAGGCGGTCGACCCGGTCGTAGCGCTCCACCTGCACTTCGATGGCTGAGGCGCCAAAGCGAAGAGTGAGGCAGGCGTCCGCGTCGAGAAGCTCTTCAAGGTTTTGGCGGGCGACATCGTCAAACGGTGGCAAGACCACAGCCTGCCACTCACCCGTGCTGGCGGTGGCCATCACTCGGACCGGGACCCGAGCCAGGCACGTTGATTGATTGGCCCACCACTCCAGCT
Source organism: Streptomyces sp. DH12 (assembly GCF_020873895.1). Classification (GTDB taxonomy): domain Bacteria; phylum Actinomycetota; class Actinomycetes; order Streptomycetales; family Streptomycetaceae; genus Streptomyces. Next base: position 104,990 of record NZ_JAHWGT010000016.1, read on the forward strand.
GCGCCGTCTCCTCGTCATAGTCCACGCCCCGAGCGTAGATGCCAGCACCTCTTGCACGCTCTGCCCGTCCTCCATCAGTCCGGGCACGAACCGCCGGGCCGCATTGACGGCCCGGGCCCCACTCACCAGCCCGCGCGCGGACGCCTCGACGTCCAGGTCCTCGATCATGATCCGCCACAGGCGCAGCAGCAGACGGCGGGTGAGGTCCTCGCGCACCGCCGCGACCGTGAACGCGGGCCGGGAGCGGCGGGCCCGGCCAAGGGCGTCGGCGTACCGGGCGACGGCCCGGCGGTCCTGCTCGCTCTCGCCGGCCAGCAGCCGGGCGACCACCGTCTCGTCCCACAAGTCCAGTCGGGGGTGGAAGACCTGGTGCGCCGCCAGGGTGCCGCCGGTAAGTTCGGCCAGGCGCTGCGCCAGCGGCCGGCCCGGGCTGGCGTCGGCCGGGTGCCAGGAGCGGTACTCCAAGAAGGCCGCCCACGTCCCGGAGAAGCCGGGGTTGAACAGCTGCTGGTAGATGAAGCGGTCCTCGGTGGACAGCACCAGGCCGTGCACGACGGTGCGCACCGCGGCGTTGGACCAGCGCAGGAAGTACGGCGTCTCCCACCCCGCGCACGCCGTCGCCGGCCGCCGCGATGCGATGGCGGGGACCCAACGGAGTACGACGCGCTGTACCGCGTGTTCGTCACCGCCCGAAACTCGGCCCCGTCCCGCAACTCCACGAGCTGCTCCATCCATCCGAACGGCCCGATCGATCCGGAGCCGCCCGAAGGCTGGGGGCAGTGCCTGTTCTGCAACGCGCAGGAGACCCCCGGGCCCGGCAGGGCGCACCGGCATCAGGAAGCCGGTACGAGGTCCCGCCGCCGCCCTACACCCACGAGGCCCTCCGGCGGCCACCCCGTCCGCCGCAGCCCTCGTCGACGGCACGACCAAGTGCCGCCGGCGAGGAGCCGGCTCGTCAGTGCGGCAGCGCAGCTCCTTACGATCCACCCCGCTCCTGGCTGCGGCCGCGTGCAGCGCCCGCAGCGCCACCAGGAGGACACCGATGTCGTCCAGGTAGACAGGGTCGGGGATCAGGTCCACCGGCGACACCGTATAGATCACGGCCCCCCAGAACAGGGCCTTCGACTGCAACGGCACCCCGGCGTCCAGCAGCAGTCGGCGCGCCCGGAACACCCGTGTGAGCAGGACCGCCGCGCATACGGCCACGACGAGAGCGAGAATCACGGCCACCACGAGCCAGGAAGAGCCGTCCATGGTGCCCTTGTACCCCTGCGGGTCCCCGGGCCGCACCGATCGATCCCTTGCCACCCGTGGCGCGAGCGGGACGGCCAAGGCCCATCCGAGAGCTTGCGCTCCGTCGGGGGACGGATGGCAGCGCACCGAGGAGGACGAGAAACTGCTCCGGCTGGTCAACCGGTACAGCACGCTGACGCTTCACCAAGCCGCCTACGTCTGTTGGGGCGGACGGATCGAGGCCGCCCGGCCCAGTGTGCAGCTGATGACCGAGGCCAGACTGCTGCTGCGCAGCGCGGACGTGCGGTGGGTCCGGACGGTCCTGTGACCACCGAACGCGGCGCGCGGATCGCCGGCACCGGGCTGAGTACCCCGCGGTCGCCAGGCGAGCGGCTGCCCTTTCGTAGCGCTCCCGGACCCTTCCGTGATTGGGGCGGGCAACCCCGACTTGCTGACGATCCCCCACGCTGCCAACCTCACGCCATGTCCGCACAGGGAGGGGCGGCGCCATGAGGGCCGGGCTGACCGCCCTGCGCCAACTGTTCGACGAGCCGCGACGACGGCAGTTCCGTGTCGCAGATATTCTCGCCGCCTCACATTGGCCGGAAATAGGCGTCAAATGTCAAATTCGCGAGACAGGCAGACATCCCGGTGTCATGGTGCGGGCATGAAGAAGATCGCGACACTCGCCGGAGCAGCCGTCGGGATAGCCTCCCTTCTCGTGGGTCTCGCCACTCCTGCGCATGCCGACCCCTATTGGAACAAGAGTAAGAAGTGTGAGCAGAAGGACTGGGACGGAAGGGTCGTACCCACGCGGTTCGGTAATGGCGAACTCGGATGGAACCACTTTTCGGGCAAGCACAACATCAAGAAGTGCAAGGTAGTCAACGGCCCCCTCAACGGGAAGCCCGACAAGGTGAGTGGCGCTCGCCTGGAATACTGGGGCTACGCCATCAACGGCGGACGTCAGGTGAAGATCGTTGTCGTCGTGCAGTACGCACAACGGACCGCTGACCGTCGGTACAATGCCGGCACCGGCCAGAAGATCGGCGTCATCACTGCCTACTGCCAGGGCATGAACAAGTGCCCCAACTGGGTCAACGAGTGAGATCTATGCACGAAGAGATCGCGGAGCAGCAGGCGGACATCACCTGCCTGCTGCTCCACCACATCCAGGCACCGCTCCCCGGGGACCAGTACATTCGAGGCATCCTTCCGGCCCTGGAGTCCGCCGAAGTTGTCCGGATCGCCACTGGCCCGGAAGACGCTTACACCTCAGACCGTCTGGTGGCCTATGAGATCCCCCTCCGCACGGACGGCGATTTCATTACCGGTTACGAGATCATCTATATTCTGCGTGCTCTCCTGAACTCTGGCACCCAGATCTACCCGAGCGACCGGGTCGGCACAGTCATGGGCATGACCCTTGTCCATGTGGATCCCACCACCGTGGAGACGGCGCCTCCCACCCCGGACGACAATGCCCTGACCATCCTGCGTTCCATCACCAACCCCTTCACCGAAGACCAGCCGGACCCGCGCCTGCGCGGATTCTTCTTCCTGGATCAAGACCGGCTGCGCCTCTACCTCGACACGCAAGACGCGCCCGGAGTGATCGCAGCAGACGTACGGCCCTCCGGCGCGATCACGGCCCTGCTCGCGGCCCTGCCGTCACTGATCGCCGAAGAGGAACGCATGACGGTGGACAGCGCGGACCCGCACTGCACACGCGTGGTGGACCTCACAGACTGGTGAGCAAGACGCTGAGGCCGTTGCAACCAGGCAGCGGGCGCGACGGCCGGGCGCTGCTCCTGGCGGGCGCGCCCGTCCACATCGACGAGCCGCTCCCGATCGCATTCGGTCCGGCTGGTCGGCGTGGACGGCCTGGAGGCCATGGGGCCCGGTCCTTGCTTGGGCCAGGCGGCCCCCGCTCGCCCGCCAGCCGGGCCGGGCGGCGGCCCTCAAAACACTGGCCCGCGGCGGCCGGGCTATCACGAAGGCGGTGTGTGGAGAGCTCGACAGCGCTTCCCCCAAAGTTCTACCGGCGGTAGAATTGGCGGTATGAGTAAGCCGACGAGCATCAAGACCAGCGAGGAAGTGCGCAACCGGCTGCGTATCCTTGCCGACGAGCGCGGCACCACCATCACTGAGCTGCTGGAAGAGCTCGCTTCCCGCGAGCTTACGGAAGCCGAGCGTGAGCAGCGTGCTGTCGAAGCGGCCCGTGAGCTCGGGATCGAGTACAGCGAGCAGGTCCAGCAGGTCGGGCAGGATGCCTGGGCGAAGATTCGCGCCCACCAGGGCGGCGCCGCCGCATGAACCTGACGGCCGTCTTGGACCACACGGCTCTGGCCGCTCTGTATCGTGCGGACCCCTTCTTCACCGGCCTCTACGTCGAAGCCTCGCGCGGCACCGGCCGCGTCCTGATCCCGTCGCTCTCCATCGTCGCTGCCGAGCGGCAGGACGCAGGCGCGGGCAAGCACGCGGCATCGCTGCGGTTCGCGGAGAACGTTCCGTTCACCGCCGCGCACGCGGTGGATGCGATGGACTGGAGGAATACGGACTGGCCGGTGGCTCACGCGGCTGCCATTGCCTGGCAGGCACTGAAGGCGGGGGAGCCGCTCACGGTCCTGTCGTTGGACCCCGAGCTGTATACGGGCACTGGCATCACTCCGCTGAACCCCACCTGACCCAGCCTTGGGCGATCGGGCAGACCAAAGGCCCACGTGGCGCTTGCCCTGCCGCTGTTCCCCGTCTTCATGACCCGTGGAGGGATGACTTATGTCGGAGACCCGAGCACGCCTGGAGAAGGACGTCGTCTTTCGGCATGTGATCACCGGTGCCCGCGTCAAGGTCACGTCCTCGCCGCGGAACTGGCCGCTGTACGGCCACGGCAAGGCGCAGGTCGTCACCCTCACCGTCGACGGCCGCGAGGTCCGCCCTCGCGCCGTCGAGGCCTGCCAGTTCCACGCCACCGCCTACACACGCGATGGCCAGCCCCGCCGCACCGGCTACGTCCAGGAAGCCTGATGAGCACCCGCTTTCCGACCAGGCACTGCGAGCGCGCCGACCTCCACGAGGCGCACATGGTGACGACTCCCGAGGCCGCCAGCGGCACCTGCCCCGGCTATCCGGCGCCCGCCCCGCACCAGGTGTGGCAGGACGCCGACAAGCGCCTCGAACGCGAGGGAGGCGTCCGCTTCCGCGTTATCACGCGGATCGACGGCACCCACGCGCACTGCCACGACTGCAACAAGACCGGCGAGCCCGCCTCCTCGCGGATCTTCAAGATCCGCCTTGACCGATTCAAGCCGACGAGCACCGGCTACCGGTACGTGGGGGTGGCCCGGCGGGTGAAGGGGATGGACGCCGGCGCCGCTCCCGGCCTTTGAGGACGGCCGCTTCTTCGCGCGGCGGGACTCACGGCACGAGGACCTGACTGACGACGTCCGCGGCCGCGGGGATCCCGCGGAGTGGGAACGCGTCCAAGGGCTGCTCGCCGTCGCGGCGCCGGGCACCGTCTTCGGCACGGACGTCGCCGCCCCGTCCGGGTTCGAGCCGGGCGGTGGCGTTGTCAGTGTCCTGCGTTACGGTCGTCTCCCCTGCTTGAGGGGGTGCTCCGTTCCCGCCCGGCCTCTACGTCAGGCCAGGCGGGGACGGGCGGCACGTGCCCCCTGTTGTTCTCGGCACGGGGGCCGGCCTCTTCCGGATGGAAGGGCGACACCAAGGTGTCCTGCCTCCATATGAGGGGCTCCCCGACCTGATTGCAAGGAAAACCGGGAACTTCACCCGCGCTGCCGCGCGGACGTGCTTATACGCGCGTCACAACGGTCATCTCCGGGCCTGACCGGACACTCCGCGAACCCTAATGTTCCGTGATTCCTTGATCACGTGGCGTAGCCGGTCATGGTCGGTCCATGCTGATGCTCCCTCAACCGCGGATCGGCACCCGCCGGTTGCCAGGGGTTCCTGTTGACGTGGTCTTCCGGATGGCTGCGGCATGACACAAAGGAGTGTGATGGACACCAGGAAGATAGCTCTCCTCTTGGTGCTGGCCGGGATGGTGTTCGGCTGGAGCATGATGATGGCGGCGATGGGCCACGTGGCGCTGGTCGCCACGCTCGCCCCCATCCTGGGCCTGACCGTGACCCAGGTGCTGCGCGGGTTCCGCCCGCAGCCCGCACCGGCTTCCCGGCAACCTGCCGCGGCGGTGGCCCGCGAGGAGGACGGCACCTCGTGACACCGCTCAACGTTCCGGGCCCGGCTTCCGAGCCGGGCCCGACCCGCCCGGGCCGCAAACTCGGCCCCATCGCCGCCACCGTCGGCAGCTCCCACCGCGCCTGGCTCGAACCCGCCCGCGAGCACTACCTCGCCAGCGGCCGCACCCTCAGCGACCTCAGCGTCCGCGTCCCGTTCGCCAAGTCCAAGCTGTCCGAACTGCTGCGCGGCGTGGGCCACTACCCCCGGTGGGAGGTCATCCACCGCCTGGCCGTCGAGCTCGACATCCCCGGCTGGCCGCTGTACCGGCTGTGGAAGCAGGCCGCCCTGGACGCCGGCAAGAGCCGCGACTGGGTCGAGCGGTCCACCGAAGGAGCCATCACCCTGGCCACCACCCGGTTCGGACCGCCCCTCGAGCACGGAGCCCTGCGCTCGATCGTGGAAGAGGGCTACCGCCGCTACGCCGAGGCGTTCCTGCACGACGAGGCGCTCGAAGCCGCAGTCGAGGACACCTTCGCCATCCTGTGGCTCTCCTTCGACGACGCCCTGGCCAGCCCCGACATCCGCCGCTACGCCTGGAACATCCTGCGCGCCACCGTCCACGCCAAGGCCGACCACCGCGACCAGCGGCCCGTGCTGGGCGACGCCGCCTTCGACACCGTCGCCCTGCGCGCGCACACCACCCCGGAGGGCCAGGCGACCCAGATGGCCGAGAGCCTGGAGCTGTTCACCGCGATCAGCAAACTCCCTCCCGCCCAGCTCGACGTCGTCATCCTGCGGCGCGTGTGCGGGTATCCCTACGCCAAGGTCTCCGACCTCCTCGGCATCCCGCTGGCCGCCGTACGGTCCGACGAGCGCCACGCCAAACGCTTCCTGGACGACACCATCGAGCTGCCGCCCCAGACCGGAGGACCCACCCCATGACACCGCTCGAAGACCTCCTCTCCAGGGCGTTGCTCGCCCCCGGACGTACCGTGCCCCGCGACACCGTCCCGCCCAGCGAAGCCGACCCCGGCGCCCGCCCGGCCGTAACCCCGGGCGAGAAGCCGAACGCCTCCGCGGCCGCGGACCTGCGCGCACTGTGCGAGACCCTGGTGACCCACACCCCCGCCACCGCGGTCGCCGCCTTCGTCACCGACCAGGTCCCCGAACCGCGCAGCGCCCTGGTCCTGGCCTGCGTCCTGCAACTGACCGACACCGACGACGGCGCCCGGTTCTGGTGGCAGTACGCCGCCGGCGCAGGCCAGCCGGCCGCCGCCTACTGCCTCTACCTCCACCACCTGGCCCTCGGCGAGACCCACACCGCCCGCTGGTGGCACCAGCAGACCGACGACGTCAAACCCCAGCACGCCCCCGTGCACACCACCATCCACCGAGACGGCAAGCCACTGGTCCTGCGCCCCGATGAGGCCTCCACCACCACGATGCTGCGCGTCCTACGGCGCCTCGCCCGGCACACCACCCGCCCCCGCTCCGCCGTGGTCACCGAGCTGATGGACTACATGCCCACCGCGGTCGCCGTCGGCTACCTCCGCGAACCCGAAAGCGAGCTCCCCCTCCCCGGCCCCCACTTCGCCTGCAAGATCCGCACCCTGCTCGAAGCGGCCGCCGACCGACCGAGCGCCTCCAGCGGCCTACCGGCCCGCCCGCACACCCGCCCAGGCCTGCGACGAGACACCTCCCGCACCACACCGCGGATCCACCGACAGGTCGATGAAGCCGCCACCCACCGCTGAAGACCGGCCGCGCCGCGCCCCCGCTCCGCCGAGGGCGCGGTGCGGGGAGACGGGCGGCCCGGCCTGACGACGCCGCCCGACTGGGACGCGGAAGGCGCTGTCCGGTACCGGCGCCTCCGGAGTCCGGCCCGGACGGTTCCGGCTACGGCTACGGCTACGGCAAGCGCCGGGCGAGGTCGGCGGCAAGTTGCCCGGCCGCCCAGCCGCGCTCGGGGTCGAGCCGCTCCAGGTCTCGGAGATACTCGATCGCCGTGCGGGCCTCGGCGGCGGTGAGCAGGGCGAGGCGGGGTTCGTCCGTGTAGGTGCCGCTTACCGGCTCGGCGTCAGAGTCCACACCGTCCTCAACAGTGCTCGCCCAGGCCAGGGCACGGGACGGGCTCTACACGGTCGGCGCGCTCGCCGCGATGGAGGAGACCGCGTTCTGCCGGATCCTCGGCGGGAAGGCCGGGCGCACCCTGCGCAACCGCGCTCGCGGCATCGACCCCCGCGGCCCCGTCCTCGTCCGGGCGGGGCTTCTCGACCTCATCGTCACCCTCGCCGAACGGATCCGTCGGCGCGAGCAGGTCGCCCGCAAGGTGACCGTGTCCGTACGGCTCACCGACGGGTCCACCGTCGACCGCACCCGCGTGCTCCCGCAGGCCTCCGCCCACACCGAAGACCTCCGGGCCGTCGTCTTCCGGATTGGCTTTGTACGCGGCCGAGGCCCGGGGGATGTCGCCGTGGGGGCACCAAATGTCGCCGTCGACATGGCGGCCTCCGGGCCAGCCGAAGGCGGGGACGACCGCGTGGGCGGCGGGAAGCCGCTGGCGAGGTGGGCGAGGTGAGCGAGGCCGCGGGGGGGCAGCGGGGGGCCGAGTCGGCCGCCGCCGTCCGACGTACTGCATGCCACAGCGGGAGTCGGCGGAACGGCTGGGTCCCGCTGGGGTCTTGGCGAGGTGGTAGGCGGCCATCTCCTGCAGCTCGCCGGGCAGGTGCCCGGCCGTGGTGAGGGCGGTGAGCCGGTCGGCGGTGACCGCGCGGAGGACGGGACTACCCGCTGTGTAAGGCGTGCCGACCGAGCGAGCCATGACGGCCGAAGAGCGCCGCCGCGCGCTATTCGGCCAGGTCCGATGGCTTTGTGCCATTCGTCGGCAACCCGCCTCCAGCATCACCAAGGTGCCGCTAAACAAGAAGGCTGGCGGCGACATCCAGCCGTCCCTGGGGTGAATGCCAGTCGGTGGGGAGGCCGGGGCGGTTGGTGACCATCAACGTGGCGGTGCTGCTCGTAGTCGTCGTCATCTGGCGGCTGCGGCGGCGTACGGAGACCCGCAGCCGCTTCGACGAGAAGCTGACCGTCGTCATCGTCCGTCCTGGCGCTGGGCGTCCTGCTCGCCCCCACTCCGGCCGGTCAGGGGATCATGAACGTCATGGCGCAGTTGGCGAGCGGCGTCACGCAGGCCGACCGATGAGCTGCCGCACCGCAGGGATCCGGCGGCGCACGGCGGACCGCGGACCTGGGGAGCGGGGGAGTGATGGCGGCACGTCGACGGCGCCGGCGCTTGAAGAAGCAGACCCGCCGGCAGCTGCAGGGCTGGGGCGCGGTGGCAACGCTGGCCGCAGCGGTGTGGGTCGCCGCGAACTGGTCGACGGTGTGGCCCGTCCTGGTGACGGTGCTTGCCGCGGCCACGCTGGGCGGGGCGGGCTGGGCGCTGCTGCGGGCGCACCGCCAGGCGGTCAGCCGAGACCAGGTTTGGCGGGCACAGGAGGAGGCCCGGGCGCGCGAGTTGTCCATGGCCCAAGTCGATACCCTGACGTGGCAGCAATTCGAGACGTACATCGCGGAGCTGTGCCGGCGGGACGGTTGCAGAGACGTCGTCGTCAGCGGCAAGAGCGGCGACCTGGGCGCGGACGTCGTCGGCTACCTGGCCGACGGCCGCAAGCTGGTCATCCAGTGCAAGAAGCACGCAGCGCATCGGAGCGTGTCCTCGCAGGACATGCAGAAGTTCGTCGGCACCGCCCGTCTCGAGCACCGCGCGGACGTCGCCCTGTTCGTCACCACCTGCCGCGCTTTCACCAGGGACGCGCTGGGCCTGGCGTTGCGCCAGGACATCGTGGCCCTGCACCGCGACCTGCTGGGCTCCTGAGTAAAGGGCGCTCACCTGGAGAGCCTGATCCCGCTGAACGGCAGCGGCGGCGGCACCAGGCGGCGCCCCTCTGCCTGACCGCGACGCGCTGCCGTCGGTCTCGACCTTGAATAAGACACCGAGGATGGCCGGCCCGCCCGGACGGAAGCGGAGCACGACCTTGTACTCGACCTCCTGGTCCTTGAGGACCTCGCTGTCCACGATGTCGGTCCCCTACTGCTCTTCGGGCGGCGGACCGGCCTGCCTAGAACAGCTAGGCCTGGCGGCAGCCTCGGAGAGCCAGTCCAGGCCGAGCTGGGACGTGTCGGGCACGGGGAACGAGATCTCTGAGAAGTTGGCCGAAAACCCGCTATAGGCAACTAAGCAGCTGCTTCCCGACAACTAAATAGCGCAACATTTTGGCGAGTTCCGTTAATTTCTTGGCGCTTGCAGTCCAACCCTCGTAGGTTTTTGGAGACCGAGTTCCGACCTTGAGGGGGAGTTTTGCAGAATCGCCTGTTATCGGCCATAGTCATCTCGGCCACCATCCTGCTAACCGCCGGCGTCACTCCGGCCAGCGCTTTTGACGGCACCGACACCGACATTCCCTCCGACTACTCGGGCGAGGAGTTCACCGACGACCTGGTGATCGAGGACGTGCCGGGAGACCCGGAGGGCTGGACGACGCGCGGCGCCGCCGGCTCTTCGCCGATCGAAACCTTCCAGTACCAGGTGGGGGGCCTGACCATTTCCATCCCCACCGGCTGTGCGCTGACGCACGTCATCAAGGGCGACGGAAAGAGGATCACCAACCAGATGGCGGGGGTCGACTGCGTAGGCCCCTCGGCCCTCCTCGCGAAGTTCTGCAACACCAGGCTGGAATTCCACTACGCCAACACGGCAGGGAAGACGTACAAGATCAAGCGCGGCCCGCTCAACTCCCCCTGCCGTAGCGGGACCGTCAACTCCCTCAACGTGGCTGCAGACCACACCCTGGCTCACTACGGCAAGGCGTGTGCGCAGCTCTTCGTCAACGGTAAGCGGCGGGCCGTACAGTGCCACTACATCACTTCGTGAGCCATTATGGATGACATGGCATACAGCTCCAGGAAGTGGTGGACCGAATTGGCGTTATTTGTGCTGGTAAGCACAGCGAGCGCTCTCCTTCTAGCCGTCCTCTGGGCCATGTCGCTCGAGGGACGCGAAGAGACAGTCAACGGGCTTGTCTTCATCATCCCCGGCGTGGTCATCGGATTGATGGCGGCCGCACGATACCGCCGCCATCACACCGCTTCGGGCTCTAGCTGACGGTCCCGGGCCAAAGAAGTGGGGTCTGCGGCTGCAGTCGCAGACCCCACACCATAGGCACTCAGCACGTACCCGTGTGCGGCCATGACTTCCTCGAAGGCCAGGATCAGTTCGACTCCCTCCTCGACGCGGCAGGTGTCGTTGCCCACTCCGGAGGCGAGGAAGCGGACGAGAGTGCCGGCGGCGGTGTCACCCGCGCGCAGGCCGCGGTGCTGGGCAGCAGCAGGGCCTGGTCGACATCGCTGGGAGCGGACTGCGTGTGCTGCAGCAGGGCCTTGCCGAACCGGGAGACACGGATTCACGAGCCAGACGCGGGAGAACACGGGTGCGCCCGGACGGAGGGAAGCGGGCCGGCGCACCAAAAGGGGAGTGGGGGATCAGCGCAGGTGTCCGAGGTGGATGACGCTGACGCGGACCTGCTGGTCGCTGATCTCGTATATCACCCGGTAGGCGCCGACGTGGATGCGCAGCACGTCGGCTTGGCCGAACGCGCCGTCGGGCCGCGGGTTGTCGGCGAGACGGCCGATGGCGGTGAACACCTGCCGTACCCCGGCGGGGTCGTCTCTGGCGTAGCGTTCCGCTTGGGCGAGTGCCTCGGGCTCCCAGATGACCTCGTAGCTCACGCCTCAGCTCCGCCGGACACGCGCCGGTGCGCCTCGTCGTGCGACACGCCGGCGTCTTCGCCGCGGGCCCGGCGAGCGCGGTAGGTAGCCAGCGCCCGCAGCTCCTGCAGCTCCAGGGCGTCGGCGGGGCTGACCAGTATGGCAACGGTCCGCCCGTGGTCGGTGATGGCGACCGGTTCCCGCGTGGCACTGACCTCGCGCGCGATGGCGCCCAGGCGGGCGCGTGCCTCCACGATCGAGTAAGTGATCTCCGTCATGCACACCGGCTTACAGAAGTGTGCATGTCTCTCCCACCGCCATATGCGCGTCTGTACGCCATGCGTACGGTGAAAGTGCGCTGCCCGTACGGTTCTAAGGTAGGGTGGCGGGCGGGAGATGTTCCATGTCCGAGTTGTTCGACGCGGTCGACGCGCTGATCGCGTCCCGCGCTCCGCTGCCGCCGGCGGCGGAACGCAAGCGGCTGCGGGTCGCGCACGGCCTGACGCTGGACGAAGTCGCCGCAGCGCTGAAGGTGCGCCGGGCCACGGTGTCCGGCTGGGAGTCGATCAAGAAGCCGGTCGAGCCGCGCGGCCCGGAGCGCGAGGCGTACGCGCGGCTGCTTGAGAAGCTCGCGGAGCTCTATCCCACCCCGGCCAACACCACCGAAACGGGCGAGGACACGGCCGTGCCCGAGATGTTCACCGGCCCGGCAGCCCCGGCACCGGAAACGCGGACTCTGCCCGCGGCACCGGCCTCCGGGAACGAGGCCAGGAACCGACTCCGAGACCACCCAGCCCCACGCTGCCGCCGACTCCGCGACTCCAACTGCCGCCTCGCGCCCGGCGCGCAACACCAGGCCGTCGTCGACGTCGCGCCGCCCGGGTGCGAAGGCGGCCCCGGTCGGCACCCCTACGGGCGGCGCCGATCCGCGGTTCGAGAACGGACCGCTCGCGGTCGTCGACGCCGAGGACGGGCAGGTGCTGGCGTACTGCACCGGCGGCCTGGTCCTAGACGTGCCCGCCAAGTCCATCCCGGCCCTGGTCGACTGGACGCTCACGGAGGCCAAGCTCGGTCACCCGAAGCTGTCGGGACCGGGCAAGGACGCGGACCCGCTGCTTGTGCTCACCGAGGCCGCGCTGGAACGCTACGGCCTCCCCGTCTCGCTCACCGAGGAGGAGAAACACGCCGGGCGGATCCCGGAGGGCCACAAGGTCATCAAGCAGCTGACCCGCGCGGAGTGGAAGCTGACCAAGCGCGGCTTCGGCCCGTGGGCGAGGATCTACCGCCCCGCCACCGGTTCGGAGCGGGCCTGCGTGCAGCTGTGCATCCCGTCCTGGAACGCGCTCGACACGCGGCACTGGGGCGAGGCCGGGCAGCTGCCGCCGGCCGAGCTCGCCCGCGTCCTGGGCGTGTACGCGTCCCGGGTGATGACGCCGCGCGGCTCGACCGCCGTGACCGGCCTGGAGCTGATGACCGCCCTGCACCCGCCGACCCGGGCCTCCGAGCCCGACGCGACGGGGAAGCGGCACTCCGAGCACAACCCCGGCTCGCTGGGCAAGGACGCCATCGACCCGATGAACTGGCCGCCGTGCGAGGTCCCCGACGGCCACCCGGTCCTCAAGGACCTACCCCGGTTCCACGTGCGCGGACCGGCGGAGAAGTTGCTCGAGGAGGCATACGATTGGGCGCGGCCGATGACGGATGCCGAGTGCACCCTGCGGCACCTGGTCGGCATCGACGTGAACATGGCCTTCGCCGCCGGCGCGAACGGTCTGAACGTCGGCCTCGGTGAGGCGACGCACGTCCAGGCCCCCGCGTTCGACCCGAAGCTGCCCGGCTCGTGGCTGGTCGACCTGTCCCACGTCGACCTGTCGAAGGTGAAGGTCGGCAAGGAGTGGGTGGAGCTGGACGGCAGCCTGCTGCCCTCCCCGTTCACGCCGAAGGGCGAGCACCCGACCGGACCGGCCTGGTACGCGACCCCCACCGTGGCGTACGCCCTGGAGCTCGGCTACGAGGTGCGCCCGATCGAGGCGTGGGTCCGGTACGACAACGGCCGGTACCTGGACGGCTGGTACCAGCGGCTCCGTGACGCCTACCTCGCCACGATGGCCGACCTCGGCGTCGTCGCCGACCTCGCCCCGGCCGACTTCCTCGCCGCGATGGACGGCTACAAGAACCGCGACCCGGACCTGGCGATCGTCGTCTCAGCGATCAAGGCGACGGTCAAGGGCGGCCTGGGCAAGCTCCGCGAGCGCCCGCGCGGCGAGAGCTGGCGGCCGGGCGAGCCGTGGCGCGCTCTGTCCCGCCCGACGTGGCGGCCGGACATCCGCGCGGCGGTCATCTCCCGCACCCGGATCAACCTCCACCGCAAGATCGTCAAGCACGCGACGTTCACCGGCCAGTACCCGATCGCGATCCTCTCCGACTGCGTCGTTTACGCCGCAGGCGGCCCCTCGCCGCTGGACTTCCTGCCCTACCGGGAGGGCAAACCGCTACCCGGCGGCTTCAAGCTCGGCATCAACCCCGGCCTGGTCAAGCACGAGGGCACGCAGGACGTCCTGTGGGGCGAGGAAGTCCGCGAGCGGTTCAACGCGCCGGAGCTCAACCTCGCCCGGTACATCAAGGACGGCACCGTCACCGACGTCGACAACGGAGAGTAGGAGTAGGCGATGAGCCTGTTCGGGGACGGCCTGGAGGCCGCGGTGCAGAAGGCGTTTACCCGCCCGGCGCCCAAGAGCGCGGGCGCGCAGATGCGGTACCTGGTCAAACAGCTCAAGGGCACGAAGGCGGTCGCCCAGATGCTGCGGATCTCCCAGCGCACCGTCGAGCGGTACGTGAAGGACCAGATCAAGAAGCCCCGGCCCGAGCTCGCCGCGCGCCTGGAGCGCGAGGTGAAGAAGCGGTGGCAGCCACAGATCCGGGCCAAGGCCCGGCAGAAGGCGGCGACCACCGGCGGCATCGTCATCGACACCCAGGCCCGCATGGGCTACACCGCGCCGATCGGGTCGACGGACGAGGACCGCGTCCGGCACCTGACCGTCGCGCTGCCGCCCCACTTCGCCGCTCGTCTCTTCGACGCCCAAGAGGCCGGCGCCAGCGACGCCCAGCTCCAGCAGATCGTGGCCGACGGGCTCAAGGAGGTGTACTTCCAGGACGGCGGCCGCCGCGCCGGTAGCCTGGAAGAGGTCCGGTTCACGGACGTCCAGCACCTCGAGTTCGACCTGTAGCAGGGCCGTACCCGAACAGCCCGCGAGCCCCGGACCGATGTGGTCCGGGGCTCGCTCGCGTACCAGCTCGGCCCGGCCGCGCTCGTCGTTGGCGAGGTCCTCGTGCCGGGCTGACCGGCCCCGGCGGAGTGGGAGCGCATCGACCAACTCCTCGCCGCCGCCGCGCCGGGCACCGCGTACGACCGGACACCGACGACTTCGTCCAGGCCGAGCTCGCCGCTGAAGCCGCGGCCGCCGCCGAACGGGAGGCGCAGCGAATCGCAGCCCGCGCCGACGAGCTCCAGGCGCTGCGCGAACTGGGCACGCTGGGAGCAGACCGAGCCCCGCGACGGGGACGAAGCCGTGCGCGACGAACTCACGCGGCGAGCCGGTGGGTACGGCCGGGCCGACGTCGACGCCTGGATCGCCCACGCCCTGGCCGCACACCGCGGGCACTACCGCGATCCGGCCGCCCGGGAAGCCTCCGCCGGCCTCCTGCCGCCGCCGGTCCTCGCCCACGCCGCGCTGCTCGCCGAACTTGTCCGCCTGGTCCCCGGCGTCGACATGGACCAGCTGGCGTTCGCGGCCCGGCTCGCCACAACCGAACCCGAAGCCGCCGGTGACCTTGCCGCGCTCCTCGCCCGCTCCGGCGCCAGCTGACCGCATCACGCTCTTCCGGCCGTGTCCGCTGACATCGAACCTGGACGGTTTGCCAACGAAGTTGGACCGCTGCTCTACCAGCTCCTCAGCCCCTTGATGAGTGGATCAACAGACGCGAAGATGCGCGGATGGTCCAAGCCAAGGGAGACGCAGTGAGTCTGGGAACGGTGGCGATAACCGGGGCGGCGGGCACCATCGGTTGTGTGGTGCGGGAGGCGCTGCGAGGCGAGGCGGACCGGTTGATCCTCCTCGACCGTGTGCCGCTGCGCCGGGAGGCCGAGAACGAGGACGTCCACACCGTGGATCTGCGGGACGTCGCCGCTGTGGAGTCGGCCCTGGCGGGAGCCGACCGGGTGCTGCACTTGGGTGGCGTGCCCGACGAGGCGCCTCTCCCCGATCTCCTCGAAGCCAACGTACTCGGCACGCACCACGTCCTGGAGGCTGCCCGGCGCACAGGCATCGAGCGGGTGGTACTGGCCAGCAGTAATCGTGTGACCGGCTTCTACCCGACTGAGCATCTGACCGGTCCGCAGGATCCGGTACGCCCGGACGGCCTCTACGGGGTAAGCAAAGCCGCCGTCGAGGCGCTCGGGCAGCTGTATGCCGACAAGTTCGCTCTGTCCGTCGTCTGCCTGCGCATCGGCAGCTTCGAGAACCTACCCACCGAGCCCCGGCACCTGGCGACCTGGCTGAGCCCGCGCGACGCCATCGGCTTCATCCGGGCCGCCCTCGCTGCACCGGCCTCCACCCGCTTTGTCACTACATACGCCGTCTCCAACAACGCCCGCCGCTTCTGGGAACTCCCCGACCCGGCAGAACTGGCCTACACACCAGTCGACGATGCCCAGCTCCATGCAGCTGACATCCCCATGCCGGACCACCCGGCCGACCCCGGCGCACCCCAGGCCGGCTCCTATGCCCTGCCTGAGTGCACCCTCAAGCACCTTCGACCTTGACCCCGGGATGCGGGCGGCAGTCACCGACGTCGCAGAGGCCACGTCTACAGTGCCGTCACCCGTGCTCCGGTTGCCCGCCCATGCCCCTCGGCCTGAGAAGGGGCTGCCAGGCAGCGGTCCAACTTCGATGGCAATCGGTCCGACTTCAGTGTCAGAGGACAGGCCGGATGTCACGCTGACTGAGCGTGAGCGTGACACCGGCTTTCACGCTCCCTCGGGAAAGTGTCACGCCACCTCGAATGCATCCCGGTATGTCCGTTTCTCGGAGTCCGACAGGCCCTCCAAGCTGGATCCGAGGGCAGAGCGTGACACATAAGAGTTGAAGCCCGGGCGCTTGCGACAGTACGGAACGTAGTCGCGAAGGCTGGTTCGGCCAGAGTGGTCCCAGGCCCCATGGCCCGGCGAAAACGTGGTGAGCAACGCCAGTTCTGCCCTCCGGAGCCCTCGATGAGCGAACAGCCGGCCTCCGCCGACACCGCCGCCCGGCAGCTGGAGCCCGCGGCCGCCGACGCGGTCCGCGCGTACGCCGCTAAGACCCGCGCCGACGCCGACCGGTTCGCCGCCGCCCTGGAGGACATCGCCACCAACGGCCTGCCCGACCCCGAGCAGTGCACCCCCTGGGAGAAGCTGCGCGAGGCCCACCTCGCCCGCCTCGCTCGGCAGCGTCCGGCCGTCGCCTGATGGCCCCGCAGCCGGGCCCGCGCCGGGCCCGGATCGCGTTCTCCGACTCCGCCGCCAAGCAGCTGGAGAGCATCACCAGCGAGGCGGAGATCCACGCCCTGGACCGCGCCCTGGTCGTCGTCTCCGTCGACCCCGACATCGGCGAACCGATCCCCGGCGACACGGCGGGCCCCAGCTGCGCCAGTACACCGACGACATCGAGCACGTGCGCGTCCTGTACTGGGTCACGGCCTTGAAGACCGTGGTCGTGGTCGCCTACCTCGAGGTCTAGCCCATCCAGGCTGGGACGGCGCCGGCTTCACTCTCCCGCCGCGTTCCGACACCCGTCCGGAGGGAGGCAGTCAATGCGCCTCCCGGCTCTTCACGATGTCATACGGCGCGTTGCTTCCCGTGCGCCGTTATCGACCCGGCGGAGGAGCTGGCTTCCCGATGTCCGCCTGTGCCTGAGCGCTTCAGGCGGGGGCCGGGGCCTGGAGCCACGGGTCGGTTGCCTGGGGGGGCTAAGTGGGTCGCTTGGGTCGCTGGACCGACTGGCTGCCCTGCCTGAGTAGCGACCGAAGGGCAGCGACTCTGCGCGTCTTCGGTCGCTGGCTAAAGGCGCAGGTCAGAGCCCTTAGAGCCTGAGGGAAGCGACTGAAGCGACTCAAGGTCCGGGTATATGAGCTGTAATGCGTGTGCGCGTGTGCGTTATATATAGGGAAGTTCAGTCGCTTCAGTCGCTGATTGATCTTCCGTACCAGTCTGGACCTGCGGTGATGCGTGAGTGACTCAACAGCTACCGAAGGTGCCTTCGGTAGCTGCGCTTGCGGTTCGGTCGCTGATCCCGGTCGCTACCGACACGTTCGGGCGCCAGGTCAGGAGAGATGCGGGGCTCCTGCCATGTTTTCGCTAGTCTGTGTCCGTCGTTGAGTCGCTTCAGTCGCTGATGGGGGAGTCATATGCCTGCTGAGCTGCGGTTTTCCCGCAGCGACTCAGGAGACTCCGCTACCTCCCGTCCAGTCGCTGAGTCGCTCGCCATCGCCCGCTGGTGCGCCAGCAACGGCTGGCCCGTCCACCCCCTGGCCCCCGGACGGAAGACCCCGGCGGCGAACTGCCCCCTATGCCGGGACCCTCAGCACGATCGCGCCGACTGCGGCTGCCGCGCCGCTGGTCGCTGGTGCCACGGGTTCCACGCCGCCACCCTCGACATGACGCGCATCCACCAGTGGTGGGGCGCCAACCCGGCCTTCGGCGTCGGGGTCGCCTGCGGACCCGCCAACCTGGTCGTCATCGACATCGACGCCCACCCCACCACCCCGCCGTCGCGCAACCGGCTCCTCCCGGGCATCGCAATCGCCGACGACGTGGACGTCTCCGCCATGACGACCGGCTTCCACAGCCTCGCCGTCCTCGCCGCCCTCAGAGGCGCGCCCAACCCCGCGGACGACACCACGACCCTGCGGGTACGCACCCCCTCCGGTGGGCTGCACATCTGGTACCGGACCACCGATTCCCGCCCCTGGCAGTGCTCCACCGGCACTAGCCCCACCCGGGCCCTCGCCTGGCAGGTCGACGTACGCGCCCACGGCGGCTACATCATCGCCCCCGGCACCACCACCAAGACCGGCACCTACACCCCCCTGGGCGCCGCCCGACTCCCCGCGCCTCTCCCCGCCTGGCTCGCGCTGGAGCTGGAACGCACCCACCACCTGCCTGCCGCGCACATCCCAGCACCGCGCCCCGTCCCGCCACGCGCTCGGCAGGCCGTCATCGCTGCCGGCGGCGGCCGCGACCACGTCACCAAGGCCCTCACCACCGTGCTGGCCGACGTCACCGCCTGCGCCACGGCCCCCGAGAACGCCGGCTTCACCGAGAAACTCAACCGGGCCGCCTACACCGCCGGAGGCCTCGTCGCCGCCGGACAACTCACCCAGCAGGACGCGGAGCGCATCCTCGCCGAAGCCGCCCTCATCGCCCGTCCCGGCCAGGAACGCCGCTCCCAGCAGATCATCCGCAGCGGCCTGGCCGCGGGCACCCGCCGCCCCCTGCACCCCAGGAGCCGCCCGTGACCACCCCCACCGGCGGCAGCGACAACTTCCTCTTCGACTTCGACGCCCACTCCGTCGCAGCCCAAATCCTTGCCAGCAGGCCACCCGTACCCGCCCAGAGCCACAACCCCCAGCCCACCACTTCCGCAGGCCCCGCCGGGCCGGCCACCGCCGAGGGACTGCTCCCCGACACCCTCACCGACCGCGGCAACGCCAAGCTCTTCGTCCGCCTCTACGCCAACGACTTCCGCCACGTCCCCGGCCTGGGCTGGTACCGGTGGGACACCACCCGCTGGCAGATGGACGAGGACGACACCGTCCTGTGGGCTGCCGGCGACCTGGGCGAGAACATCGCCGCCAACGACCCCCGCGGCATCCACACCACCGACGCACTGCGGAAACACCGCCGCCGGGCCCTGAGCACCTCCGGCATCAACGCCATGCTCACCCAGGCCAAATCCGCTCCCGGAATGGTTCTCAACGCAGCCCTCCTCGACGCCGACCCCTACGCCTTGTGCACCCCCGCCGGCATCGTCGACCTGCACACCGGCCTCATCCGCACCCCCGACCCGAATAAGGACTTCCACTCCCGCTCCACCACCACCGCACCGGCTCCCCAGCCCACCCCCCGGTGGAACCGGTTTCTGACCGACACCTTCGGCGACGACCCCGACGGCACCGAGATGATCAGCTTCCTCCAGCTGCTCCTCGGCTACTCCATCACCGGTGACGTCGGCGGCCAGGTCATGCCCTTCCTCTTCGGCGCCGGCAAGAACGGCAAGTCCGTCCTCCTTGACGTCCTGATGAAGCTCCTCGGTGACTACGCCGACGCCGCCCCACCCGGCTTCCTCATGGCCCGCCCCTACGAAGGCCACCCCACCGACCTCGCCGAACTCCACGGCCGCCGCGTCATCGTCTGCTCCGAGGTCAAGCCCGGCGACAAGTTCGACGAGGCCCGCGTCAAACTCCTCACCGGCGGCGACCGCATCAAGGCCCGCCGCATGCGCCAGGACTTCTTCAGCTTCGCCCCGACCCACAAGCTCTGGCTCCTGGGCAACCACCGACCCGAAGTCGGCACCGGCGGCTTCGCCTTCTGGCGCCGCATGCGCCTTATCCCCTTCGAACGCACCGTCTCCGACGACCGCAAGATCGACAACCTCGCCGACATCCTCGTCGCCGAGGAAGGCCCCGGCATCCTCAACTGGCTCATCGACGGCGCCCGCCGCTACCTCGGCGGCGCCAAGGATCTCACCGGCCCCGACAAGGTCCGCGTCGCCACCACCGCCTACGCCGAGACCGAAGACCACACCGGCCGCTTCTTCGACGAAGCATGCGCCCTCGAACCGGAACACCGCGCCGAGCAGTCCCGCCTCTACGCCGCCTACAAGGCCTGGTGCCAGAGCGAAGGCGTGCCGCCCGTCACCAGCCGCGCCTTCGCCGCCCGCGCCCGCGAACTGGTGGGTCTCTCCTCCCCCAAAGAGATGATCTTGTCGAATTCGCGGAAGTATTACCCTGGGATCGGACTGCTCGCCGACGAGGAGATGGCATGAGTGCCCTGATCAGCGACGACGAGCTCAAGCACGAGACCGAGCTCGTCTGGCTCGAGGACGTCCACCGGCTCGACTACGTCCGCCAAAGCCTGGACCGCCTGCCCACCCGCAGCGCCAAACCCGCCTACCACCGCGACGGACGCATGGTCGGCTACGCCATCCTCGGCCCCAAGGCCCGCGCATCACGCGCCTCCGGCACCTTCCGCCGCCGCGTCTTCTGGCTCCTGCCACACGACCGCGACACCGAACCCCAAGGCCTCTACGCCACCGGCGCGCCCGCAGAAGCGGTCGACCCCCGGACCCTGACAGCGGGCAGCAAGGGACGCAAGACCGAGCGCTCCGAAGGCGGACCACCCTCCCTCGCCATGCAAGAGCTGGGGATAACTCTTCCGCTATAACAGCACCTCAAGCTCCTTCTTGAGGCATGGCTGAAACACAGTCGCTTCAGTCGCTGATGTGGCTGAGGCGGTCAGCCGCCGCAGGGTCGACATAGCATCTGACCAGTAAAAACGCGCAGCTCGCTCTCTCTGGGGCGGGTCAGCGACCGAGCGACTCAGGCGTTGTTCCCTGTCTTGGTTGCCTCGCTACGGGCCTTCTACCGCAGCGGAAGAACCGGTGAGACAGGCCGGGGACAGACCGAGGAGAGACGAGGGTGAGACGCGGCGCCCGGGCGGGACATGCTGTTCCTCATAGCCGCCGCTGGCGCCCCGAACGCCGCCACCTGCGCCGCCCACGGCCTGGGTGAGATGGTCCCTGTCCCGCGCTGACCACCGCCCGGCAACATGATATTTCCGCCGTTAAGAGTCCGTCGCGACCGCCGGCGCCGCGCTGTCCCGCTGACGCCCTTCTCACGACCGCCGAAGGGCGGTACCCCCACCGAGGTGCGGCCCTTTCGCATATGCCGCCCATTTCCACCCGTACTGGCGTCCGCCTGCGCAGAGGGGCCTGCGGAGGCGGCTGGCTGCGTCTGCTGCGCCGAGACGGACTCCGCTCCTGACCCCTCCGCCGCCCGTACGGCAGGTCGACGATCTCCAGGGAACCGCCGCAGGAGGCGAGCGGGGCGCCAGAGCTCGCGGTGCCCCAAGGCGGGGGTGGTGCCGCCATAGGCGGGCCCCTGTTGAGACGTCCGGTGACCGGCTCGGCGGTGATGGTCCGGTCGCACGTCTCGCAGCGGACACGAGGCAGCTTTATCGGGCCACTGTGCCGGGCCAGCCGCGGCGCGCTCACGGGTCGGGCAGGGCGCGTGGGTCAGGGCGATGGCAATATTGCCGTTCTCGTTGTGGCCGTGTGATCCCTTCGCTAGCGTCGGTGGGGCACTCGTCGGGTGCTGAGGGGGCGATGTCAATGGGCATGTTCGAGGCACTGACTGCAGCCCTCAAGTTCACTGGCTCCTGGCTGGGAAAGCGGATCGGAAGGTCGGAAGGAACCGCCCAGCCGAAATCCGTGAATGAGCGGTCCGTCTTCGTCAGTCCGGCCGGTGTCGACCCAGCCAGCCAGTCCGTGGACAAGGTGTACGCGGCGCGGCTTGTCTGGGTCGGCGAGTTGCAGCGTCTCAGCAAGCTCGCGCGGGCGGACGGTCGTCTCGCTGTGGCCAAGGAGCTGAAGGCTGCCAGCGAGGTGGCGTACGCGTCGCGGCATCTGCCTGACGACCCCGGAACGTTCACGCGCGTGCACCTACCGCTGTTCCTGGCGGCGCAGGATGCAGCGCAGGCGTCGGCAGAAGACCGCGCGGCAGTGGCGGCTACCTCCGGAAGTTCCATCGATCACGCTCTGGCCATGCTCTTCCTTCGTCTCGGGCCTCCGCCCGAGCCGACCGAACTCGACTACACGTCCGCTGGCAACGGTGGCGGAGGGGCTCAGCAGTGACCACGGAGGACAGGGGGGCCCTCCCCACGCCTCAGACCCCCGGCAGTGACCCTGTCGTGTCCGCCGGTATGAGCATCGCAGCGCAGTGGGGTGCGGTACTTGACCCCCAGCAACTAGACATTGCTCTGAAGGCACTCGAACCGCAGCTGCGCCGAGAACACAAAGAACGCATGTTCCGGCTGGAGATGCAGCGGACGACTGCCGAGCAGGCGGCCCGAGCCCAGCGTGAGGCCGCGGCTCACAGGCGCTACATGGCCGGCCTCGTGGCGGGCACGGTCGTCGCGCTCGGGATGCTCGGCGCCGGGGTGTACGCGGCGAGGGACTTCTGGTGGTTGTCGGTGCTGCTCTGCGGGCCGAGCCTGCTCGCGCTGGTGAAGATCTTCGTGCTCCGCCGCAGCGATGCGGCGGACATGGAGGCCGTGTCGGTCGCCACTCGACGAGGTATGAACGCGGCCCAGCCGCCCGCTTCCCCGCCGCCTGTCGTCTGAGCCGCGCGCCCACCGTTCACCCCCTGTACGGTCGGCAGCTGGGGGTTCCTGAGGCCACCCGGGCCTACGGCAGGGCAGACGTCCGGGTCCTCACGCTTCCCGTGGCGCAGCAGGCCGCCCCGCGTGCTCCTGGACTTGCGCTTCGACAAGGCCGCTGATCACCTCGCCCATCGGCGTACCGTCGAACGCATCGTCCAGGGAGACCTCGTCCTGTGCGAGTGCTCGCGTCTGGGTCAAGAGGTGGTCTGCATCCTCCTCCCAGCCGTTGAAGGCCCGCAGATACCCCTCGCTGGCGCGCATCCGTCGCACCAGGCCGAGATAGACGTCTGGCCGCTCCATCGACTCCTCGACGGCGACCGCCTGCTCCAAGGCGGCTTCCACGATGTCGATCATCTGCTGTGCCTGCTCCGCGGTGACGTCCTGGGGCGTGAGGATGTCTCCGATGGCGGTGTAGTCCACGTACAGACCGCGGAACTTCACGGCGTTGGTGCTCGCCGCGGCCATGATGGCTTCCTCCATCAGCCGATCCACGCTTTCGGGGACGGGGCCGGCCACCATCGCCAGAAGGGCATGAGCACAAGCCGCCTTTGCCTCGTGGCTGTTGAAGAACCTCGGGAACTTCGGGCGCATCTCTGCCCGCATGGCGTCGGGCATGCCCAGCATGCTCACGCAGAGGCTGGACTTGCCGAGCTCTTCCAGTGCGAGCGCTGCGACGGAGAAGGCCATGGGCCACTGCCGGCCGTCGCGTACCGCGCGGGCGCTTGCCTGAAGGCTGCGGGCGTTCTTGACCGCCTCGGTCGCCAGCTGCACGAGGAGGCGGTCCGTCTCGTCGTCGCCTTCAGGAAGCTTCGTCATCGCCATCTGATCACTTTCCCAGGGGCGGGTGTCGGCCCGCATGGGTTTTGGCGCTCTCCCGCACCCTGCGGCCGGCGGCGCCTTGGCGAGTCACGCCTGGACACATCCCCCCAAGGGGAAGACGGTCGGGAGACGGGGTCAATGATGATAGGGTGGTGCTGCCGACGCGGGGTGGAGCAGCTCGGTAGCTCGCTGGGCTCATAACCCAGAGGTCGCAGGTTCAAATCCTGTCCCCGCTACCAACGCAACAGCCCCCTCGACCACTAGGTCGAGGGGGCTGTTGCGTTGCTGCCGTTGTAGGGCCGGACCTGATTTGGGCTCACTTCCCTGTCTTCCTGCGGAGGCGCTCTCCAGCCGTGGGGCGGCGCCTGTACGGCGTCTGCGGGTTTGGCCGGCCTGATTGCCGCCATCGCCCCCCGCCCCCGGCGTGGCCACCGCCGTTTCGCGGCCGATTCCCGGGCCGTGGGCCGCTGCACCGTCCCGCGCGTCGTCGGGCTGCCGCCCGCGCCCCGCCGTCAAGTCGCACGCCCGGACTGCCCCTTCCGCCGGCCGCCGGAATTGTCGGCCGCCCAGGCCGCCCGGACATCCTCGCGGCCCGCCTCGGCCGCGCGCGGACATCCCGCCGCCGGGCAGCCGCCGCTTCCTGGGGCGCCCTCCTGCGCTGCTGCACCCAGCTCTGCCGCAGCGCCGACCAGGCGTCGTTCCGTATGGCGACCTCTGCCCGGGCCGCGCGCTGCCGCCCGGCCGCCCCCCGAGGGCCGGTCGCGTCGCCGGGTTGCACGTCAGCAGGTAACGTCGCCGTCCGCTGTCCGGGCCCCGGCCGCGCGCCGAACGTTCCCCGGGACCGCGTGCCGCCGTCGCACGCCGTTCGGCCTTCCGTCTCGCCACCGGGTTGCCGATGCCGCTAGGTGGCCGCCGCTCCCCGCCCGCGCGTGCGTCGCTGGTGCGGACGGCGGCGCGAGCCCTTGGCGCTGAGGGCAGGCTGACCGTCACCGACCTGGTTCTCCGGCCGTGGCGTGCTTGACCCCGGTCATGACTAGCGCGGTGCCGGTGAAGAGGAGGAACACCACGTAGGGGACCTCGGTGACGACGTCGAACACATAGAGGCCGAGCAAGGCGAGCCCGCCCGCAACCTCTGCGATCGCTTGGACTCTACGCATGGCGGTACACATCCTCCGTGATAGGGCCCGGCCCCAGGAGCCCGGGGCTCATCTTCCCGGACAAGCCGCTTGTCGTGGTGTGGGTGCCCCCATGGTGAGGGCTGGGGCAGGTCTCGCCCCGGCCACCAGGGCCCACGACCCGCCGGACGTGCCGCCGCCCGTCCGCTGCTCGTGCTGCCGCCTGTCGCCGTGGTGCCGCAGTGCGGCCTTGGGGTCTGGCCGCGGTTCCTCGCTGTCGGTACCCCGCGCCGCCGTGCCGCGGCCGCGTGTGCTGCTGAGTTGTCGATCTTTGCAGCTTCGCCAGCGTTGCAGGCCGGGCCCGACGAAGTCCGCTTCCAGGCCTCCCTACGGGGCTGCTGTGCTGCCGTCGTGTCGCCGAAGTCCCTCCACCGCTTCCCTCAGCCACGCGCCGCTGGTCCGTCGCCTGTGCGCCAGGCCGCCGCGGTCCGCTGTTCCGGTGCCGTTCACGGCCGCACGCACGGGTTCCGCCGCACCGGCTTCGGGTCGGCTCCCGATACACGCGCGCCGCCTTACCTGACCCGCGGCCTTCGGCGCGTCGCGTCGACGCTCTACTCCTGCCGCCGTTCACCCGGTCCTGCTTTTTGTCCCCCTGGACGCCCCGCCGCCGCTCCTGCCCCCGCCATCCCCTTGTCTACCGGCGCCGCGCCGATGTGCCGCCGCACCGCCGTCGGCCTGCCGGTCCGGTTCTCGACCGGTCTTCCGCACAGGCGTCCGCCACCTCAGATGCCGCCGCCCGGTTCCCGGCCACAACTCGCCGGGCCGGGCCGCGCGCCCACCTGCCGCCGCCGTCGTGGCTGCCGGCACACCCTCACGTCCGTCCGCGGCCCTTGTTCTGTCGCCTCGGTTCCCGCCGCGCGGCTGCTGCGCTCGACCGTGCCGCTGCCCGCCCCGCGTCGTCGCCCTGCCGCACCACTATCTTCGGTGCTGCTGCCGTTGGTCCGGGGTCCCATCGCCTGTCGCTGCGCCGCGGTGCGCCCGCCGTTCGCCGAGCCGCCGCCGTGTCACCGCAGTGCTTGAGTGCTGGCACGGCCGTCGGCCGCCGCCGCCCAGGCGCCGCCGTCCCGCCCGCCACGCCGTGGGAGGCGCCGTCCCGACATCGCCTCCGGACGGCCGTTCCCTTGCCGCCTGCGCACCGCCGGCCGACCGCAGTTCGGGCCGTGCCGGGTGCAGCCGGGTGGCCCCACCCCACCGCCCTTCTCCATCGGCGGCGGGCCCCTGGCTGTCCAATGTTGCCGCTCCCAGCCGCGCGCCGCTGTTTCACTGTGCGGTCTCCCGTCGCGAGCCCCGGGCCCGGACGCCCCCCGTCGCCGCAGTGCCGCCGCCCTGGGTCTCGGACGTGCTGCTGCGGCTGTCTCGCCGGGCGGCTTCCGGCGTCGTCCGTTGTCGGCGCCGCTGTGAAGTCGGCCCTGGCGGGGCCCGCTGCCTGGCCTGCCTCCGAGCGTGCCGCCCCGCTCCCCGGTCGGGCGCCGTGTGTCCGCTGTGCCGCCGTCAGCCTGCCGTGTCCAACGGCTTGTCGCTGTCCTGCCGCCGGGCCGCCTCCGTGGCCACCGCGGCTCCTGCCTTGCGGCTCGTCCGCCCCTGCGCTGGCCGGGCGCACTGCTGGGCCGCTTCACCACCGTGTTCGTCCTGCTGCCGCCATCCTGCTGCCGCGGTCCGGCCGCAGTCCGGCTTCCGGGCGGCTTCCTGCTGCGGGTGCTTCGCCGCCGCGTTTGCCCGCCGGGCCGTTGCCGGGTCGCTGTGCCGCTCCCCGTCCTAGAGCCGTCCCGCCGCCCCGCGCCGCCCGCCGCTGCTCCTCGTTGTACCGCGCGCCGTCCTGTCCTCGTGTTGGGCAGGTGCCGGCCACTGCGCGGTGGCGGTGCCGCCGTCCGCGCCCCGGTTGCTGCCGTCCGCCGTGCCGTCGTCGCTCCCCAGTCTCGGCTGCCGCCGTGTCGCCGCCGTGCTTCCGGCCGCGCTGCACCGGGGTTCTGATGTCTCACCCTCGGCGTTCCGCCGCCAGGTGGCCGCTGGTTTCCCGGCACCGGCCAGCCGCGGCGGGCCGAGCTCCGGCAATGCGCCGCCGAACCTGGCCGTGCCGCGGCGGACGGCCGCCGGGCGGCGTCTCAAGGTCGGTGCCCCGTGCCCGCCGCTCCCTCGCTTTGCCGCCGCTGTGCTGGTGGGGCTGTGCGGCTCCCGTCGCGCGGCCTCGGGGGCCGACCTCCGTCGTGCCGCAGTCGTCCTGCCACCCACGGGGACCCGTCGCAACGCCGTAGCCGCACCGTAGGGTGCCGCCACTGGCCGTTGAACTGCCGCTGTGCCGTCGTCCGGTCTCCCGCCGCCGCTCGTGGGGCCGCGCCCGACTCCAGCCCGCTTCCCGCCCTCCCACAGCTGCCTCCGGGCTTGCGGTCCCGTTGTCGGCCGCGCACCGCTCTCGTGGGGCCCGCCGTTCCGGCCGCCGCCGTCCCGCTTGTGCCAAGGACACTTCCCGGCCGGGAGTCGCCCGTCCGCCGCCTGTGCTCCCCGGCGGCGCCGGACCCCGCTGTCTTGCCGCTGTCCGCCGTCCCTTAGCCGAGTTGCCGATCCCCCAGCCGTGCCGCGCCGCCGTCCCTCCGGAGGGTCCTGCCGCGCTGCCACCGCCGGGAGGCCGTAGCGTTCCATCTCCGCTGCTGGGGCCGCCGAGCCCCGACCCCGCGCCGCTCGCGCCAGCCGCCACCGCGCTGATTTCGGTCCCGTGCCGGGTGCGCCGTCGCGCCGCGCTGTGTCGCGGGCCGGTGTGGTGGTTTCTACCGCCGTGCCGCCGGGCTGCCGTGCCCCGCTGTCCCGCCGGACCGTTGCGCGCTGCCGGATGGTCGCCGTTCCCTGGCCGCGTGTCGGGGTCTCGCCGTACGGGCTCCCCCCGTCTCTGCTGTGGCTGGCCCCCGCAGTGCTGCTGCCACGAGCCCTGCGTCCAGAGGCCCTCGCCGCGGTGTTGCCGCCGCTCTCCGGTCTGTGCCGCGTGTCCATTGTGCTTGCCGCCGGTGCTCTGCCGAGCTGCGCGCCCGTGGCTGCTGGCTGGTGCCTCTCGGCCCCCGTGCGCCTTGCCGCAGACCGAGTGTGCAGCCGGGCCGCTTCCCGCCGCGCCCGTCCTGCCGCCGCCGCTGTCCGTCCCAAGTCAGCGTCGCGGCCGCCGTTTGGCCTTTCGGCGGCCTCTTCCTGCCGGTGCTTGCCGCTGCGGCCACCCCGCCCGGCCGCCGTGCCGCTGTCCGGTCGCTGTGCCGCTTCCTGGTATTTGCACCGTCCCGGCCCGCCGAGTGCCGCCCGCCGCCGCTTCCTGACGTCTGTGCGGCGGTCATACGCTCGAGCCTGGCGGGTACGCGGCCGCGAATTCGACGAGTGGTATACCGGCCGCACGCCCGATGAACACCGCCCGCTGGGACATGACGGTGTCTGCCCTTGGCGCTAAGGGCAGGCCGGCGATCACCGACCTGGGTGCTTGGCCAACGTGACTGGGAACCGCCTCAGTCACCGCCGATGCCCCATGGCATGCTGGTTGATCTTGTTTTGCTCGTTGCTGTGCCGGGGGGTTGTTGCGTCGTGGGTTACACGATTCCTGAGGGCGTCGACACGATGCTCGACGTCGTCGGTGTGGGGTGGCCCAACATCGACGAGGACGCGTACCGGGACATGGCCGACGCGTTGCGGGAGTTCGCGGACGACGCGGACAGTGATGCCGGGACGGCGCACGGGCATGTCCAGGCGCTGCTGTCGACGGGGCGCAGCGAGTCGCTGGCGGCGTTGGACCAGCACTGGAAGAAGGTGCAGGGCAAGCACAAGGATCTGGGTAAGGCGGCTCGCACTATCGCGGGGGCGCTGGATCGCGTCGCGGACATCATCGTCGCGCGGAAAATTGCTGCGGTCGGGGAGCTTACGGACCTGGCCGCCACCGTTGGGATCACCTTGGCCTTGGCGCCGGTGACAGGAGGCTTGTCGACGCTGATCGGCGGGGCGAAGATCGCCGCGACACGGATCGCGTTCAAGAAGATCCTCAAGGAGATGGCGGAGGCGGCGGTCGCCGAGATTGTGGCAACGCTGACTGAACCGGCGGTCGCTGCGTTGGAGAACGTGGCTGCTGATCTTGCGATCCAGACGGCGCTGAACGTCACCGGTGTCCAGGGCGGGTACGACGCGGGGCAGACCGCCCAGGCGGCGAAGGACGGTATGCAACTCGCATCCGCGGGCAGCGCCGGGGCCGGCGCGGGCGGCGGACCGAAGATCGACCACACCGCGCACGAACGTGCCGGGCTGCACCTCAACGGCGTGCAGGTCTCTATGCGAGACAAAACCGGCTCGAAGCTCGGCAAGGCCAAGGGCCATCACGGTCGTGCCAAGGGCAGGGACTCGCTGACGGCTGTGTTGGACAAGACGATCGACGGCGTGATGCAGAAGCTCACCAAGGCGCTGAACGACATCGGCCGACACATCGGCAAGACACTCCCCAACGCGCTGACCCGCAGTTCGAGGATGCACAAGAACACCGATCTCGACGTCCGCGACCGCATTAAGAAGATCACCGCCGGAGGCGGCAAGACGGAAGAAGGCGGCGCCGGAGGCCGCAGCAGTGACGCGGATCGCGGCCGTCGTCCTGGCCAGGACCGGGGCCGTACCCGGCCCACATTGCGGGACGCTCTGGACCGGCCCCGCGAGCTGGCGATCTCTCTGCGCAAGC
This sequence comes from Streptomyces sp. DH12, assembly GCF_020873895.1. Classification (GTDB taxonomy): domain Bacteria; phylum Actinomycetota; class Actinomycetes; order Streptomycetales; family Streptomycetaceae; genus Streptomyces. Next base: position 134,337 of record NZ_JAHWGT010000016.1, read on the forward strand.
GTCGCTGCAAGACCGACCCGGTGGACGTGGCCAGCGGTGACATGGTGCTCTCTCACACCGATCTGGCTCTTGCCGGGGCGTTGCCATTGGTGCTGCGCCGCACCCATATCTCCAGCTACCGATACGGATACTGCTTCGGTGTGAGCTGGGCGTCCACGCTCGATGAGCGCCTAGAACCATGCGGACCGGGAGCAGCATGGGCCCGCGAGGACGGCTCAGTGCTTCTCTACCCGACGTTGCCCGCGACGGAAGGTGAAAAGGTGTGGCCCGTCGAGGGGGAGCGGCTGCCCCTCACCTTTGTCGAGCGCAGTGTGCTAGGTGACGTCACCTACGCCGTCAGCGAGCCACGGTCCGGCCTGAGGCGGTTTTTCACCGGCAGCCCATACCACGGTGACCGCCTCTACTGGCTGAGGGAGATCCAGGACCGAAACGGCAATGGCTTGCAGATCGCCCGCGATGAGGACGGCCTGCCCACCGCGCTGATCCACGATGGCGGCTACCGGGTGACGGTGAACTGCGATGCAGACCTGCGGCGTGTCACCGGTATCGCGCTCCAGACCCCAAACGGTCCCGTGCAGGCCGTCACCTTCGGCTACAGCGCAAGAGGCCACTTGGAGGCCGTGACCAACTCCTCCGGGCTGCCGCTGCGCTTTACCTACGACACCGAAGGCCGAATCACCTCGTGGACGGACCGCAACACCTCCACCTATCAGTATGTCTACGACGCGGATGGCCGGGTCAGTCGCACCGTCGGGCCGGAGGGATTCCTGTCGTCCACGTTCGCGTACGAAAGCCCGGCGGCGGACGGCCACCGGGTAACGCGGTTCACGGACTCCACCGGCGCCACAACAGCCTTCACCGTCAACCCCACCATGCAGGTCGTCGCCGAAACTGACCCTCTGGGCCACACCACCCATTACGAATTCGATGCCCACGACCGACTCCTCGCACAGACCGACGCCCTGGGGTACACCACTCGTATCGAGCGCGATGCCAACGGCAACGTCGTCGGCGTGATAGCCCCCGACGGGGTGCGCACCACCGCTGCATACAACACCTGGCATCAGCCGATAGAGGTCACCGAGCGCGGTGGCGTGCGGTTGTGCTACACATACGATGACCGCGGCAACCTCGCCTCCTCCACCGACCCTTCGGGCGCGCGCACAGAGTACGAGTACAACCACCTCGGGCACCTGATCGCCGTACGCGACGCCCTGGGTCACACCACGCGGATCACCACCACCCAAGCCGGCCTCCCGAAGACGATCACCGCGGCTGACGGAGCGACCCTCGCCTGCGAGCGGGACGCCTTCGGCCGCGTCACTGCCATTACCGACCCGGCCGGCGGCATCCTGCGTCAGGCATGGACCGTGGAAGGCAAGCCAGCCTGGCGGGAGCTTCCCGATGGCAGCCGCGAGGAATGGGCCTGGGACGGGGAGGGCAATCTGGTCAGTCGTACCGACCGCATGGAGCGCACCCACACGAGCAAATCCGGCCACTTCGACCAAGTGACCTCAACCAGCACTGCAGACGGCGAATACCGCTTCACTCACGACACCGAACTGCGCCTGGTCAAAGTCACCAACATGCAAGGCATGGAGTGGCACTACACCTACGACGCCGCCGGTCGGCTCACTGCCGAGACGGACTTCGACGGGCGCACTCTCACCTATGAACACGATGCGCTCGGCCGGCTCACACGCCGCACTAACGCCGCCGGCCAGTCCCTCACACTCGAACGCGACGTCCTGGGGCGGGTCACCCACTTGCGTCACGACGACGGCTCGGTTTCCACCTTCACCCACGACGCGGCCGGACACGTCTCAGAGATCACCAACCGCCACGCCAACATCCGGCTGGAACGCGACGCGGCCGGACGCGTGATCACGGAGACGGTCAACGGGCGCACCCTCACCTTCTCCTACGACATCCTCGGCCGACGCATTGGTCGCCGCACGCCGTCTGGCGCCACCAGCATCCTTGAGTACAGCTTGGACAGACTGTCCGCCTACACCGCAGGCGACCACTCGTTTGACTTCCAACACGATGCCCTCGGCCGGGAGACCGCCCGGACAATCGACGGACACCTGACCCTCACCCACACATGGGACTCCGTCGGCCGCCTCACCCGTCAGAACGTCAGCGCACCCGACACCGACCTCGTGACTCGGGCGTTCACCTACCAGGCTGATGGCGCCCCAATACGCATTGACGACATCATCACCGGTCCGCGCACCTTCACTTTGAACTCCGCCAGCCGCATCACAGCGGTCCAGGCACGCGGATGGAATGAGACCTATGCATACAACACGCTCGGAGACCAGACCCACACAAGCCTCCCGTCACAGGCCCCCGGACAGCACTCCACCGGTGCGCGAACCCACGAAGGGACCCGCGTCAGCTCCGCCGGTCGTACGCACTACACCTACGACACCCAAGGCCGCGTCACCCGCCGGCGCACCACCACCCTGTCCGGCAAGCAACTGGACTGGCAATTCGAATGGGACGCCGAAGACCGTCTCACGCTCGTCGAAGCCCCTGGAGGGGCCACGTGGCGCTACCTCTACGATGCCCTCGGCCGCCGCCTCGCCAAACTGCGCCTGAACAAGCACGGGGAACCTGAGGACACCACCATCTACTGCTGGGATGGCGCCCAGCTCGCCGAGCAGTACAACGGCCAGACCACGCTCGTGTGGGACTACGCCGGGATGCGACCACTGTGCCAGAGAGAAGCTAAGACCGGCGCTCATAAGGAGATAGACCGGCGCTTCTTCGCGATCGTCACGGACCTTGCCGGCAGCCCCAGCGAGCTGATATCTCCCGACGGCGAGGTCGCCTGGCAGGCCCGCAGCACCGTCTGGGGCGCGACGCAGTGGAAACGCGGCAGCATAGCCTACACCCCCTTGCGCTATCCGGGACAGTACTTCGACCCCGAAACAGGCTTCCACTACAACCTCAACCGCTACTACGATCCCGACCTCGGCCGGTACCTCAGCCCGGATCCGCTCGGACTGGCGCCCGCTCTTAACCACTACGCCTACGTTGCGAACCCCCTCACCCATGCCGACCCGCTCGGCCTTGCAGGCTGCGAGCAGGACCCCACATGGGGTGGACGCGTCAAATTCACCCAGGACGAGCACGGACGCCCCTACGAAATGAACGCGATCATCACCAGGGACATGTTAGGGGAGGGCACTGAAGCCAGAAACACGCTCAAGCCACCGGGCTTCCTCGGCGGTGACTACAACCAAGCCCGCGGCCACATGCTTGCTCGCATGCTTGGAGGGTCCGGCGACACCCTAGACAACCTTTTCACCATAACCCAGAACCCGACCAATACCCCCGAGATGCGTGACTGGGAACAAAGCATCCATGACGCGGTCAAGGACAAAAACAAGATCGTCACTTACAACGTCTATCTCGAATACAGTGATGACCTAGCCGACTCCGTACCGAAGACCATCCAGCTGGAAGCCTCGGACCAGCACGGAAATATGCTGGTCGAGAAAATTCTCGACAACCCCGCGCACGCACAGCAACAGCGACACCGGCGAGGACTACTTCCATGACCAGCCTCAACGAGCTCACCCTCCTTTGCCCGCCTCCGGCCGAAGCCCCCGCAGTAGACTGGGACGCGGTGGAGAACAACCTCGACATGCGCCTGCCCAGGGATTACATGGACTTTGCCGCCATCTACGGTCCCGGCGCTTTCTGTGAATATATCCGCATCTACCACCCCCTCGGCGCGACACGGTGGGTCGACATCACCGGCCCGATGCCCACGACCATCCGCAACCAACTGCAACAGGCCCTCGACCAAGGGGCCGCAATCCCTCACAATCCACAACGTCTCTTCGCTATCGGCGTAACCGACAACGGCGAACACCTCTTCTGGATCACCGACCCCCAGGAAGCGCCCGACACTTGGCGTATCGTCGTCAACGAAGCACGCGGATCACGTTGGTACACCTTCGACGGAACACTCACAGAATTCCTCATCGCCGTCCTGACCGGCCGCACCGATGTACCCATGTTCCCTCGGGACCTTCTGCACCAGGGCGTGTCTTTCTCGCCCTCCCCGCAACGAATCGGCATGGCCGAGACAGCACCTCGGCAACCGGCCGCCATCGACACGGCCGCCGTCCGCAGGTGGGCACGAGATCATGGGCACAACCTGCCTGAACGAGGTCGAATCCCCGGCCCGATCATCGAAGCCTGGAAGCAGGCTCATGGTCGGTAACTGTCGGCGTATTGGTGCCGAACGTATCGGCAGGCGAAGGAAGAAGGACCAGAGCTGAACGACGCAGTGCGTCACGCGTCCGTGAACCCGCCATCCCGCAGGGCCAAGAAGAAGTGCAGCCGCGCGCCGGGCTCGCCCGGCTCCCGGGCGGTGCGGTCGCCAGGCGGAGAGCAGCGCACCGTTCTACGAGCAGCGCCTGCACCGCGTACGCGGTCGCATCGTCGCCGGCGGCGACCTCCACCACTGCCAGCCCGGGGCGCGCCACGTGGGCGTCCACGATGCTCCTCATACCGGACACCAACGCACCGGCGCGGGACTGCGGTTGCGGTCAGGCGCACCGGTCACCCGGCCGGGTGACCGGGTGGGGCTCACGTCGCGGGCACGACCGGCTTGCTCACGCGCAGGGCACTGGCCTGCCCCTTGGACGGCGCACTCGGCGAACACGGCCATCCGAAGCCGGCTGCCGGCCGCGGGCACGCACACGGGCAGGAAGCCGACCAGCCGCACCTCGTCGACCGGGGCGGTTCAGGCGGTGAGGACATGGTGTGCGGCTATGCGGCGGCCTCCCCACTGCGGCGGGAGAGTGGCGGGACCGGCCCGGCGTGTCAGTGGCGCGTCATGGGATGACCCCCGCCATCGCCGACCGGGAGTCGACCCGCATGAGTTCACGGATTCCCCTGCCTCCTCCGCTTCCGCCCAAGATGACGCCGGAGCGTGCACGTCATCTCGCCCTGACCGCACGGATCGCCGAAGACCAGCGGGCTGCCGGGCAGCGCCCCGGGCAGGCACGCTGCGGCCGACTGCTGCGTGACGGCGTGCGACGGTGCACCCTTCTGGCCGCTGCCCGGCCTTGTCGGCTGCGCCCGCCACCTGGACGACGAGGAGTGGCAGGACACCGTCGACTAGCCACAGGACTACTTCCGCGACGTCCACGGCTGCTGCCTGAACCTGACGGTGGAGCAGCAGGCCGACCAGCAACTCCGGGAAACAGAACCGCCCGCCTGCCATTCCCGGCCCTACCCGCGTGCTGTCCCCTGCCCGGCCAGGATCCGGTCGACCTGCTCGTGACCTGGCACGCCAACGCTGCGCCGCATGCGGGCACCGCTGGCCAGGTGACCTGGTGGTCGACCACTGCCACCAGGCCGGGCTCGTGCGCCGCCTGCTGTGCGCCGTCTGCAACACCGCCGAGGGCACCGCACCCCCGCGGCACCCGCGGTGGCTGAGCTACCGCGCCCTCACGCCCGCTCTCATCCTGGGCGTGCATCTCCTCTACAACCGGGTGGTACGCCGTCGCCTGTCTCCCAGGCTCTCGCCCATGCGGACCAGCACGGCCCGGCCTGAGGTAGCCGCTCGTTGCGCCGCTTTCGGCAGCAGCAGGGCCGGACGCCTTCGGGGATGGCGCGTGTCATGACGTGCCCGTAGCCGCGCACCGGTTCGGCTGGCACGCGTCGCCGGACCGGCTCGCTGTAGGTCATCGCCGGCGCAGGTCGAGGCCGCGCTCGGCGGCCAGGGCTAGCAGGGCGGTGACCGTCATGCCTTCGCGCAGCCGGCGGCGGACCTGCTGGCCGCCCAGGACGATATCGAGGGCGGCGGGCCCGATGCCGAAGACCTGGCACCCGCAGCGCGGCGGGCCGGCGCACAACGCGCCGCCTTTGACACCCGCCAGCCTCCTTGCCCGACGACGTGATGGTCGGCCCGCCGCGTCGGGTTTGGCGGTACCTACTGCGTCGCAGGGATGAGGCAGAGAGTGTCGAACGCGTCCGGGCCGAGGCGTCGGAACGCAGGGAGACTGCATCAAGAGGAGGCACTATGAGCTGGATTCAGCCGGTTGCCAACGGGCTGCGTACCGATCATCCGTTTCCGGGGCTGCCGTTCATCAACGACGAGCGGCTGCCTCTGGACAAACCCGACGCGATCGAGCGGACCGGCCGCAACCAGGGTGAAGGGCTGTGGGGCCGCACGGACCCCTTACCCGGCGGGGGGTGGGTGGCCTTCACGACCGAAACGAAGAACCGCGCCTACGCCTGGGCTGTCCACCAGCACCCCATCCACGGCCGCACCGTCCTGCTCATCCACGACCAGGACATGAGCTCCCTGCACCACAACTGGATGTACGGGCACAACGGGTTCCTCTACCGGCACGGCGGCTACTGGTGGAACGGAACCGCCTGGCACCGGCCGGGCCTGGTCGTGGACCGCGCCTACGAGAACTACGACACCCGCCCGGTGGAAGACGCCGTCACCGTCACCGCCGCAGACCTCCTCCGCCGCCCGGGAAACCCGCACAACGCCCGGATCGCGAAGATCGCCGACTTCACCGCCCTCGAGGAACCGCTGCCGCACTGGGACGACCATCTCGCCCTGTGGGCCACATTCCGTCTGCCCGACTCCGTGCAGCTGGAGCGATGCGTCATCGACCTGCGGGCACCCGAGCTCGAACCGGACCGCCTCGTGGACCGGTCAGGTCTGGCCCAGGCCGCGGGAGTGGCACTTGACGACCTGCCCCACCCGACATACGGGCGTCGCAGTCTGCCCACCGCCCAGCTCGAAACCGCCCAGGGCCCCCGCTGGTCCCAGCCCGTGGCCCGCGACTGGGCCGAGGAACACCACAGGAGCGACCGACTGCGGACGCTGCTGTCCGGCACGACGACGTTCGGGACCGAACAGCCGGCCGGCCTCGTCGCCGACCACAACCACCTCACAAAGATCATCGGCGACAGCCTGGAGGACGCCGACCGCAGCCGGAAGAAGCGCGGCATGCTCGGCAAGACGAACCATGAGGAAACCGCCAAACAGCTCGCCTGGTGGCCCGCGGTCGCCCTCAGCGACGACACCGACGGCTTCATCCCCGTCACGGCGCTGCGCACCACCCTGGTCGAGGCCGTCCTCGGAGGCCTCGCCGACGACATCGAGCGGGCCGGTAGGAAGAACCGCTCCCGCGTCTCGCTCGGGGACATCCGGCACGACGTCGTCAAGCTCCTTGACTGGTACATCCTGCGGGAACCCGACGGAACGCCGTCGCTCTTCGGCGAGATCTGCCTGACCGCCCGTTTGCGCCTCGGGCTGCCGCCCAAGGACGTCGGCGACCTCCTGCGGCACTCCCTCCACCTCGACAGCCAGCTGGACGGCGACACGGTCGACGCCCTGATGGATCTGGCACTGCCCCCCTCCGCAACAAGAGCCGACGACCGCTGAACCTCGCCCGCCGCGACCACGCCCGGCCAGCCAGGGGAGCCCGAACCGCGGAACCCGGGATCACCGGAGCAAGCGCGGGGCTCGCCACCCGAGGAGATCAGGTGGTGGGGCCGCCTTGGAACGAACCCGGCGCGGGGTGCCGGAGGGCTACCCGGCGTCCAGGACGCCGAGTTCGGTGTCCGGCCGGCACACCGGGCACGCCGGCACCCCTTCTGCCAGCGCCCGGCGTGCCGCGTCCTCCGTCACCCCGGGAGCCTTCCGGCCCATGCCGCAGGTGCCGACGTGGACGCTCGTCGGGGCGCGGCCGGCGCCGGGGCTGCGCTGGATCCGGTAGTCCGGTGTCGGCGGCGGCGCGGCCCGCCGCCGCGCCGCCGCCTGCTCCGCCTCAAGCGCGGCGATCCGCTCCTCGACCTGCCGCAGCACGAGGCGCAGCCACGTCCGCAGGACCACCAGGCGGTCAAGGTCCGGGGTCAGCCCCTCGTGTTCGCTCATGCGTTCGATTATAGGAACGGGGCACTCCGGATCCGACCCGGGCCCGCCGGACGGTCACCGTCGCCGTGGTGCGGGCGCCGCCCGAGCCAGCCCGCCGCTGACCCGTGGCCGGCGACCTCGCCGGGCCCACCCCGCTCGGCCCGGCCAGCCCGGCCCGGCCCCAAAAGAAAAGCTGGGCTTTTCTTCGGAGTGGCCCGGGGCCGGGGTCCTCGCCCCGGCGAACCGCCGGCCTGGCCCTCGGCGGCCGGGGCTCACTCCTCGAGCCGGGGCACGCCGCCGGCGTCGATGTCGGTGCGGACGCGGTGGAGAGGGCCGGATGGCGCCACCGACCGGCCGCGTCCCGCGCGGTGTCCACGGCCACCTCCAACACCACTTCCGGTTGCACCAGGAGCACGTCGAGCACGCGGGTGGTCCCCCACCCGGCGGCAAACGTCCACCCCTCCCACGGATGCCCACCCGCCGGCGCCGGGATGAGCCGGTCGGCCAGCGCGCGGCTGGCCGCCTGCGAGGACGTGGTGGTGCGGCCGACATACCGAAGCCGGCCCGCGGCGTCGTAGCGGCCCAGCAGCACCGTCCGGGGCGCGGCCAGGGAACCGGAGACCGCGCCCACGATCGCTTCGGTGGTGGCCCGCACCTTGTACTTGTGCCACGCCCGCCCACCGCCCGTATACGGCTGGTCGAGTCGTTTGAAGCACAGGCCCTTGACCCCGGCCGCCGTCCACGTAAGCCACTCCGTGGCTGTGGCCGGGTCGGTGGTCGACGGATGCAGCGTGAACGGCGCCACCAGACCCCGACCGGCGAACAGCGCCTCCAACTCGGCGCGGCGCCGCGCGTACGGCATGCCGGTCAAGTGCAAGCCGCCGGCGTGGACCAGGTCGAAGGCGACGTAGTGCGCCGGCCACTCCCGGCCCGCCTGCCGCGGCCGCCCCGCGCTGGCCCAGACGTTGCTGGAGGCGCTCGAACGCCAGCCGGCCGCCCTCCCACACCAACCACCAAACGCTGGCAGCCACAGGTCCGGGCCAGGGCCCGCAAGGCCGCCGCCACCTCCGAGGGCCTGGTGGTGGACATCCGCGCCCGCTTCGGGTTCACCGCGGCCCCGGCAGCACTGACGACGCACGCCTACGCCACCTCACCCTCGCCCTGCCCCCGCAGCACACAGCCCGCCTCCTCGACGCCCAGCCGTCGGCGCCACCGAAAGCCGACTCCGCCACCTCGCCGCCGAAGCTCTGGGAGAAGCGCACTTCCGCGACCACGACCGATGCGCGGGGTGGTCCCCAAGTCCAGCTGACCGACATCGAGGACATAGTTGGCACCGAGGCTAGACTTGTTGTCAGTGGGAGCTGCCGTTGAGAGCGTAGCGACGCCGGGTTCTGGCTCATGCGACGAGGCGGAAGGTCAGGTCACTGGGCGGGCTTGGCCACCGGCTGCCTTTCGCAATGCGGTCTCCAGCCGGTCGCGGGCCGCGGTCTGGGCGGCGATCCGTTGGTTGAGGACCGCGAGCCGCTGCCGCGCGACCCGCAGGCGCTTGTCCGAGGGCGGTGCCGCGGCCACATCGCCATCCAAACATGGCAGGAACACCCGCACGTCGTCCAGGGTGAGCCGACGGCCAGCAGATTGCGGATGTTGCGGACTCGCACCACGGCCAGCTCGTCATAGACGCGATAACCGTTGGAGGCCCGTTCGGAAGCGAGTAGTCCGGCCAGCTCGCGGGCGTGCCCACGCTTGACAAAGCCTCGGTGCTGGTCGGCGGCATAACGCAGATGTGCCGTGCGCACCGGCGGGCGAGACTGGGCGAGCCTCAAGTGCTGGGGGATGATGCGATCGCCTCGCCCGGCCTGCGTTGGCCGGACGAGATCCGTGACCTTGGCCAGCTCGCCCCGGCCCCGGCCGCCGTGGGCGCCGAGGAATCGATGAGGCGCTCGCGCTTCAAGACCGTCGGCCAGGCTGTCCCGCCGCCAAACCGCCTGGCGTCTTGCTCTGCCGCTGCCTTCTGCCGCGTCTATCTGGCTGTCGTACCGCAGGGCGTGCAAGAGGACCGACGCGCTCGTCCGCCACTATAAGGGCAGCACCAAAGCAGTCGCGCAGCTCCTCGGCGTCTCCCAGCGCACGGTGGAGCGCTACGTCCGCGACCAGATCAAACGCTCGCGCGCCGACCTGATGATGTCGGCTCCCAAGGTCATAACCGGAATCGGAAGCCGACATCACTCACGAGGCCGAAGGGACTAACAGCGTCCCCCAGCCCCAGGCGATGCTCGAGGTTCATCCTCGAGGAGCACCTGGTTACGGGCGGGCCAGCGCCCACACCCAGGTACCGTTGGCCAGCTTGAGAGCCTTGCAGTAGTACTCCGGGCCGGCCACATTGGCTGCGGTATTGCAAGACTTGGCGCCAGCGGTTGTGTACGGGTACCACCGCACTACGACCTCGGCCAAAGCGGGTCCGGCCGTCAGAGCCACAACCGCGGCGGCGGCACCGATCGCCGTACTTACACGCACTGCGGCGCGCTTCACCGTGGATGTCATTGTTAAATCCCCCTCCGGTAAACAACTGGGCCGTGATCATGACATGAGTGGAGCCTGCGCAAGTAGATGTTGATTCAGCCAAACCACCCTCCCCGCCGCGCGCTCACCCGCCGCCGGTCGCCGTGGTCGTGGCTGCCGGCGCCCCCGTCCGTCCGTCGCGCGCCGTCGTCCGCCCCGGTTCCTGCCGCGCCGCGGTCTGCGGTACTGGGTGTTGTTCCTCCGGGGTCCGACCGCTTGTCGCTACGCCGCGGTGCGCCCGCCGTTTCGCCGAGCCGCCGCTGTGTCGCCGACGCTGCTTGAGGGCCGGCCCGGCCCCGCGCCGTTCGGCCGCTGCCGCTCAGACCCCGCCGGCCCGCCCGCCACGCCGTCGGGGCCCGGCGGCGCCGATACACCGTCGCCTCCGAACCACACCTGATCTGCCGCCCAGTCGCCCAGCCGCTGCCACGGGCGCAGCCGCCTGAGCGGCGCCGAGGCCGCCGTCGTCATCATCGTCATCGTCCTGGCCGCCGCCCTGGTCGCGGTCGCGAGGATGGCGACCCTGGAGGCGCTGCAGCTAATCGGCGGCGCCGGTCTCACCGCCATCCTCCTGGTGGTGGTGATCACCGGAGTCCCGAACAGGAGGGTGCGGGCCACGCTGCGCGCCGTTGTGGCGCCGGCCGTGTAGGGGCGGCGGAGTCGATGGGCCGCCCCGAGAAGCCGCTCACCACAGCCAACAGATCGCTGCGCGCACTCCAGGAGTGGCTGCGCGCCCAGCGGGCCCGCACAGGGCACGACTACCGGGCCCTGTCCGCGCGGGCCGGGTACCACGCGACGACCCTGCAGCGGGCCGCTTCGAGCGAGACGGTCCCGCCGCTGCCGACCGTGCTGAGCTATGCGCGGGCCTGCGACGCCTCCCCGGAGGAGGCGCGCTGGCTGTGGCGGCGGGCCCGTCACGAGCAGACGCGGCGGGCGCGCGGAGGGCGTGAACGGCACGCTCCGCGTCCTGAGCTCGTCCGGGACTTCGCGGAGCTGGTGGACGCATTGATCGATGTGTACGAAAAGGCTGGCTCCCCGCCGTTGCGCCGGATGGAGCGGCGGGCCGGTGGTTACGGTGCCCTGCCGGCGAGCACCGTGCGCCGCATCTTGAAGAAGGAGGCGGTACCGCAGACGATTGATCAGTTCGCCGCCTTCCTGCGCGTCTGCGACGTACCCGAGAGCGACCTGACCGCCTGGGGGTTCGCCTGGGCTCGGGCGTGGCGGTATGAGAAGGGCACCGACGAGTGGCACGGTACCGTCGGGCCGCGCCCTGCCTATTGGGAGGGTGACGTCGCTGTGGAAGGCGCTATCCGTCGGAAGAGAGACTCCCTTGACCCGGTCCGTCGGACGGACGGCTCCGCCGCCGTGTACGTAGATCGCTCGCGGACCCTTGGCCAGGCGAAGCACTCGGAGGTCGTCATGACGCGCCGATGGTCGCGGCGGCAACCGGTCGGGAGTCGGCCGGTGCAGGGGATGCTCTTCCCCGGCGACCCCGAGTAGGCACCCCCTCCCTGACTGAACCTTTACGGAACAGACCCACCGCCTTCTCTGACAGCCATGGGTCGGTCGACGTCCGTACGAAAGGTGCGGAGCGCGGCGCGGCGCCGCCCCCGGCCGGGAAGGGGCTGGGGAGCTGGTCTGTTCCGTAAAGTTCAATATCGGTACCAGGCCCCTCGTGCGGACCTCTATCCTCCCGGCATGACGACCGCACGCCGCCCCTTCTCCGTACGCGCCGGCCTCACCGCAGCCACGCACGACGGGCCGTACGAGGGCGCGCCCCAGCACCTGGAGGCGCCGCTGCAGCAGTGGGTGCTGCACGCGCTGACGCTGCCGGGCGGCATGCACTATGACGTCTTCACGGCCAAGACCGTCTGCCTGCGGCTCCGCATCCCGGCGCAGCCCGGCTCGGACCCCGACTACGTCTCGCCGCTCACCGCCGCACGGGGCACCGACCTGCTGGACGTCATCGACGCGGTCCTCTGTGTCAGAGCCGGGTGGGTGCGTAAGCACCACCAGCAAGCCGCGGACGCCGTGTCGATCGCCGGACTCAGCCACATCCTCAACGAGGGCGGATCCGCCTACCGCGTCATGGACGACCACGCCGGCCTCGAAGAACGCGTCACTCCCGCCGCCCGGGAAGCGGTCCGCAGGACCATCGCCGAGGCGCAAGCGGCCACCACCGTCGGGTCCGCGGCCGACCACCTGGACACCGCCTGGCGCGCCGCGTACGGACGGAACCCGGACCCGGTGCGCGCCTACAGCGAAGCCATCAAGGCCGTTGAATCTGCCGCCCAGTCCGTCGTCCAGCCCAACCACCCCAAGGCGACCCTCGGAACCATGCGCGGCGAGATCCGCGGCGCCCGGAACAAGTTCCGCAGCGCCCTCCACACCCCGGCCGGCAGCGACCCAGTCGCGGCCGTAGAGGCCATGATGTCGGCGCTGTGGGGCGGGCAGACCTCGCGGCACGGCGGGCAGGCGGCAACCGTGGCCGAGACTCTGGACGCCGCCCGAGCAGCCGTCCACCTCGCTGCCACCCTCGTTCAGTGGTTCCTCTCCGGGGCGGTAATGCGCACCCCCTGATGCCCCTCGGAGGCGGTTCGGCGGGCGGTCCCGGGTAGGGCGCGCCCGCCTCTGCCCGGCCCGCGTCCGTTCTGCGCCACCGGACGGGTACCGGCACCACACCGTCGGCGAGGGCGCCGTCGTTGGGGAGGCGTAAGGCTTTTCGAGACGGGCGCCGGCTGCATCAGGGCCAGGCCCGACCTCGCCCGGTTGAGTCCTCAGAGGCTGCGGCCGGGCTTGACCCCGGGCTCGGTACTGGTGAACTCGCGTATTCAACTGTCGCGAGTACTGCTACCCAAGCGGTCGTTGTAGTCACTATGTGTGCCGGGGCGTCGCAGGGACATGGTCTGCGCTGTGCAGCAACTCGCGTTCCGGTCGTCGGGGGCTAACCTGCTCTCATGCCGGAGAAGGTGCCCAAAGCAATCAAGCGTGTGAGCAAGCAGGACCTGGTAGGACTGAGTTCGAAGAGCGAGCGCCTTAACCTCGGCAGGGGACGTGAGCCAGGATGGCTTGATCAGCACCTAGCGGACGATGCGACGGGGTCTCTGCGAGCGATCCTTCTTGAGCATCCCCCCAAGGTCTGTTACCGCTCCCTCGTCCTGATCAAGCGAGCCGACCGGGAAGTCGAGCACTTCCTGCTCGACGTGCTGCCGGAGGACTTCGACCGGCTTGAGGACCTCGACGGCGAGGCTTTGCTGACGTTCACGCGCTGGGCGTTGATGCAGATTCCGTTGAGTCCCCTTCCGGCGGAGTAGCAGCTTCAGTCGGCTGACCGCTGGTTCAGATAGTGCCCCGTGGTGTCCAGCCCGGTGGTGACCGCCAGTGGTCACCAGAGGCGTATCGGCTCCAGGTGCCTCCGGCCTCGGAGGCCAGCTTGGCCGTGGTAACGCGGTGGTAGCTCAGAGCCTCAGCGACGACCGGGGCGGGCATCTCCAGGACGGGCTGCCGGATCGCGGCGGTGCGGCCGGCGGTGGTGGGGATGCCGATGTCGTTGAGGAGCGCCGCCAGGACGCCGGGGTGGAGGGGTTGCCCGGCTCGGCGGCCGGGGAACAGCCACCGGCAGGGCGCCAGGGCAAGGTCGCCGAGCCGGTCGGCGCGATGGTGATCCCGGCCCCGCGCGGCGGCGTGCTGTTCGCCGTCGGCGGCCGGGACGGGGAGCTGTACGTCAACGGGCAGGCCCTAACCCGGCAGTGGACCGACGAACTGCGCACCCAGGTGCCGAGCTGTCCACCGACCTGGACCGCCTCCAGGCCGGATCCGGCTACGGTCGCGTGCCGTCGCTACTCCGCGCTGCGCACCGCCGCGTCGCGCCCGCAACCGGTGGTTGTGCGGCCGGTGCACAACCGGGCGGCGGCCGCGACACGGTGGCAGCCGAGACAGGCGGTCCCAGCTCCACCGCCGGGCGGATCGTGCCGCCCACCGTGGGTTGTGGCGCCGTCGCGTGGCTGTCCCTGTTCAGCGCGCCGTCGGTTCTCCGTCGTACCGCCGCGTGTCGGCAGCTAGCCGCCCGGCCTCCGCCGCCCGCGCTGCCGTGCCGCCATTGTCCCGCCGGGCACCGCCTGGCGGCCGCCGGCTTCCGGCGTCGCCCGGCGCCGGTGCCGTGCATGGCTGGGGGGCGCTGCCCGGTCTCTCTTTGGACACGCCGTCGTCCTGCCGCCGCTGCCGCGCCGCTGGTCTCCGGTCGGGCGCCGCGTGTCCGCTGTGCCGCCGCCGCCAGCCTGCCGTCGTGCTTGCCGCTGAGCGGCTTCCCGCCATGTTCGTCGTGCCAGCCCCGGTTCGCCGCGGCGTTCCGAGCCGGTGCCGGTGCCGGTGCCGGTGCCGGTGCCGCGGCCGCCGTCCGGTCTCCGGACGGCCTTATGCCGGTGCCTCGCGCCGCCGCGGTTGCCCGCCGGGCCGCCGCCTCACTGTCCGGACGCCGTACCGCTCCCCGTCGTAGGGTCGTCTCGTCGCCGCGCGCCGCTGCCCGCCGCTGCTCAAACAGTGGTCCCACTGGGGGCTCGTGGCAGCTGTGGCGCCGTCGACCCGGGCCGTGCGACGCTGGCGGGCGCCGCCGGTCCGCCGCCTGGGCCGCCGTCCCACCCGCTCGGTGCTGTCCGCCTGTCTGTCGGCCGTCCCGCCGCCGCTCGGCCCGCCCGGGCCGCTGCCGTCGCCGCGTCCCCCGCTGCGGCGCCCCCGCCGCCATGCCGCTGCCGCCCGCGGCACCGCCAAGCCGCTGCGGGCGCCCCGGCCGCGGCGCCGAGTCCGCCCCCGTCGCCCCGCCGCCGGGCCGCCCGCCCGCCGCCTGGGGCGTCGCTGTCCGCCCCCGTTGCGGCGCTTCCGCCGCCGTGCTTGGCGTGCCGCCCGGGGTGCCGGGCCGCCGGGGCGCCGTCGCGGCCTCATGCCGGCCGCCGTGTCGCTGGCGCCCGTCCCGTCCCGACTTTGCTGCGGCCGGTCGGTGACCGCCGTGGCGCCGCTGCCGCAGGCCCCGGGTTCACCAGCCCCCGCCGGACTGCCGCCGTTCCGGGGTCCCGCCGTGCCGCCGCCGCTGTCCCGCCGGGCACCGCCTGGCGGCCGCCGGCTTCCAGCGGTGGGCCGCGGCTTTGCCGCCGCCTGGTCCTGCCGCCCGAGGTCCGCCGCGGCGTGTCGTTCTTGCTCCGCCGCCCGCTGTCTACCGGCACTGTGCCGCTGTGCTGTCGCTGCGCCGTCGGCCTGCCGGTCGGGCTTCCGTGCAGGCCGTTTGCGGCCTCGGGTGCCGCCACCCGGTTCCCGGCTCGGAGCTCGCCGGGCGGCGCCGTCTGCCTACCCGTCTGCGCGGCAGCCTGCCTGGTCCCCGTCGCGCCGCCCGCCCACCGCCCGGGGCGTCGCCGCGCGGCTGCGGCGCTCCCGCCGCCGCGCCGCGCTGCGCCGCCGGGGCCGGTGCCGTTGCATCTCCGGCCCGCGCCGCCGCCGTCCCGCCACTGCTCCGCCGTTCCGCTGCCCCGCTTCGGTTCGGGCGGGCCCCTATCCGGAGTCCAGGACGCTGAGTTCGGTGTCCGACCGGCACACCGGACACGCCGGCACCCCATCGGCCAGCGCCCGGCGCGCCGCCCCCTCCGACACCCCGGGGCCCCTCCGGCCCATGCCGCAGGTCCGAGGTGCACCGCGGTCGGGGTGCAGCCGGCGCCCGTTGCGCCGCTGCTCCGCTGCCTCGCCGTGCCGATCGCACGCCGCCCGTCTGCCACGTGCCGTCGTGCTGCTGCCGCGGTCGGCCCGCCATATGGTTTCGCCGCTGTCGGGTCGCCGTGCCGCTTGAGTGTCGGCCCGGCCGCGTGCCCGCCACGGCCGCCGACCGAAGCCCGGATGGGCACTGGCCGGTCGGTCGGGTGCAGGGCCGCCCCGCCCGTCCCCGCCGCTGCCCGGGGCGTCGCCGCGCGGATGCTGTCCTGCCCCTGCCGGCCCGCCGCCCCGTTCCGCTGCTGCTCGGGCCGCGCCGGACCCCGTTGTGTTGTCGTTGTCCGCCGCTCCTTACTGATCGTTTCAGAATGCGGTTCGGAGGCGTCGCAAGCAGATGATGCTGCAGGCGAGTTGGAGTAGGCCGAGGTGGAGGTCGGCACGTATCTCGTAGCGGATCCGCAGGCGTTTGAACTGATGGAGCCAGGCGAAGGTCCGCTCCACGACCCAGCGGGTCTTGCCCAGCCCGGAGCCGTGCGGGGTGCCGCGCCGGGCGATCTTCGGTGTGATGCCGCGAGCCCGCAGGATGCGACGGTACTTGTCGTAGTCGTAGCCGCGGTCGGCGAACAGCCGGCCCGGTCGATGCCGCGGCCGCCCGCGGACCCCGCGGATGCGGGGGATCGCGTCCAACAGCGGCGTCAGCTGGGTGACGTCATGCCTGTTTCCTCCGGTCAGAGCGACGGCAAGGGGGGTGCCGTGCCGGTCGACGATCAGGTGGTGCTTGCTGCCCGGCCGTGCGCGGTCGACCGGCGAAGGTCCGGTATGAGCCCCCCTTTGAGGGCCCGGACGTGCGAGCCGTCGACCGCGGCGTCGTCCATGTCCAGCAGACCGGCCTTGCGCAGCTCGGCCAGGAGGACCTCGTGCAGGCGGGGCCAGACCCCGGCCTCGGTCCAGTCCCGCAGCCGCCGCCAGGCCGTCACCCCACTGCACCCGGTCCGCTCGGCGGGCACGTCCCTCCAGCTCACGTTCTTGCGCAACACGTAAACGATGCCCCGCAGAGCGGCGCGATCGTCGGCTGGCAGGCGCCCGGGATACCGATGACGCCGCGGCGGCCGGGGCGGCAGCAGTGGAGCGATTCCCACAGGTCATCAGGCACAAGATCATCCGACACTCGCACCACTCTGCCGTCACCAGACCCGACCGCCAAGCCCCTACGCCGAACTCATCCTGGAACGATCAGTTGGAGTCTGAGCGCAGCCCCAGGGAGCTGTGCTGAATCACGTCGGCCGGGGCATCAGCAGAGCGTGACTTTCGACGGGTCAACTCCACCAGCCTCGCGCGGAGCTCCGGCGCTGGTTCGCCAAGCACGATGGCAGTGATCACTAGCTCGAGCATGACGCAGTCGTAGGCGTCGTCCGTGCCTCCGTAGCGTTCGCCATCACGCTCTACCACAGCACTGGCGATCCGCCATCCACCGCCATCAACCGGTGCGAAGGTCGCCGCGAAGACTCCGTAACCGGTCCAGCTTCGATGGAAGAAGACGACCTCACCCTCCGTGAAGACGTCCCACATCTCGTCCATGTCCTGCGCCCCGTAGCCACGCTGGATTCGCTCCCAGTCCTCATCTGACCAGATCCGCTGAGGCAGCTCCGACATCGGCCGAGGATCTGATATCGGCTGGACACGACACATGGACCGAGTTACACGTTCGTCAGCAGGCATGGAGCGATCTTACGGACGAGGCCGAGCGCGACAGCAAACTTCTCGTCACCCTCATTGTGAAACGAGCTGTTAGTCGTGTTGCCGATCTCCCAGCCGTGCCGCGCCGCCGTCCGTCCGCCGCGCTGCCGCCGTCGGGCGGCCGTAGCGTCCCCGTCTCCGCCGGTGAGCCGCTGAGCTGCTGAGCCCCGGCTCCGTGCCGCCCGTGCCCCAAGCCGCTGCACGCCACCGCGCCGTGCTGCCGCCGTCCGGACGCCGGTTTACCGACCGCACGCTGCCAAGTTACCGATCCCCGTATTCTGCCGTGCCGGGCGCCCCGTCGCGCCGCGCTATGCCGCGGTGGCCGCCCATCGCCCCACCGTCGCCCGATCCCCGGTCGCGCGCCGCCGTTCTGCCGCCCCGCGCTGTGCCGCTGTGTCGCCGGGCGGTTGTACGCCGCCCGCTGCCCGGCCCGCTCCCGGCTGCGCGTCGGTCGCTGTCTCGCCGTCTGGTCTCCCGCCTCTGTGGCGTCCGACTTCTGCTGCGGTCGGCCGGTCCCCGTCGTGGTGCTGCCGCAAGCCCCGGGTTCGAAAACCCCTGCCGCCGTACTGCGGCCGCCTGGGTCCTTGCCGTGCCGCCGCGCCGCCGGAACGCCGGGGCCGGACCGGGCCCACTGCCCGGCGTCTTGCCGCGCCCGGACATCCCGCCGCCGCGCGCCCGCCGGGCAGCCGCCGCTCCCCGGTCGCCGTCCTGCGGCTGCTACACCCCAACGTGCCGCCGGACAGCATGCTGTCCCCGAGGGGGCGTGCTCCGTGGTCTGCTCGCCGGCCGGTGACGTTGACGCCGGGTGGCCGACCTCACCCCTTCGTGGCAGCCCGGCCTGGCCTTGGGCCGTCCGGTCGTCATTCTCGTCGCGTGTCCACGCCTCACCTCCCGGCCGACGCGATCCGCGGCGCGTTGGCCGGGGCGGGTGCACCGCCGTCCCTCCGCCTTCCCGGCGGGGCTGTGGGTCGGGCCGCGGTCGTCCGCCAGCCTGTGCCGCCCGCGGTCGCCGTCCCCGCGCTGTCGGGCGCGCGCCGTCCTGCCGCTGTGTCGCCTCATCTCTGCGGCTGGGACTGCAATCGTTGTTCCGCCGCCCGCCGCCCGCCGCCCGCCGCCCGCCGCCCGCCGCCCGCCGCCCGCCGTGCGTCCGGCCCGGACGTCCCCGCCGCCGCGCTGTCTCTGAGCGGCCTCCGCCCCGCTGCTCCGCCGTCGGCCAACCGGGCTGCCGCGCGTCGCCGCGTCCCCCTGTTCCGTCGCCGGTGTTCACTCTGGCGTGCTGCCGTCGCAGGGGCAGCGTCGCTGTCGTCCCCGGTCCGGTTACCACCTCGCGGCCTGCGCCGAGGACCCGGCGCCCGGGCCCGTATTGTTTCCGATCGGGGTTGTTGTGCCCCATGGCGCCGGTTGCTGCCGCGTCTGCCGGATACCGCCCTCGGCCCGCTCGCTGGCCGTGACTCGTCTTCTGCACCACCCCCATTGTCCGTCCGGGCTGCTGGGTCCCTGAGCTGCCGCTACCTGGCGTCCCGCCGCTGTCCCGCGTGCGGCTACTGCAACCCGGCCGCGCCCCGGCCGCGCACTGCCGGGTGGCCGCCGAACTCCTGCTGCCTTCGTCCGCCGCCGTCCTGCCGCCTGTCTGCCGCGTCGCCGTCGGCGTGCTGGCGCCCCCGCTGGTTGCCGGGTGGCCGCCGGGCCGCCGCCACTCGCCCGCCACCGCTGCGCTTCATGCCGGTGCCGTCGGCCTCTCGCCATGCTGCGCTGCGCCTGCGGGGCGCCCCAGATCCGCGGCTGTGGGTGGCCGGGTTACCGCTGCCCCGCCGCTGCCCGGTCTCCCGCCGCTTTCCCTGGCCGCGCCAGCCTGAATCGCCGCCGTCCTGTGGCCGTGGCATCCCGGCTCCGTTGTGGGGTCGGTTGCTCGACATCCCGTCGGCCGTCGCGGGCGGCGGCCCGGACGTTCCACCGCCCGCAGGCCGGGCCGCCCCCCGGTGTGCCAGCCGCCGTCCCTCCGGGCTGCCGCCGGGCTGTCATCAGGCACTGCCCGCGGCCCCTGTGCAGTGCTATCCGGCATCCCGAACGCCGAGCCCGGTGTCGGGCCGGCAGACCGCGCACGCCAACACTCCCTCGGCCAACGCCCGGCGCGCCGCGTCCTCCGGCAGCTTCCCGGCCCTGGCTGTCTGTCGGACGCCGGCCGACCGCCACACCGGCGTCCTACCGGTGCTTGTTGGTGTCGTTCGGGGTCGCGAGTTGAGGGCTGCCGGAGAGCGGTGACATTCGCGTCCGGCCAAGGTCCGCTTCCCGCCCGGCGGGCACCTGAGAGGAAAGTTCGGTTGCTGCTCCCGCCTGGCGGGACGCCGGGCTGATCGGACTTTTCTTGCAGGTCAGAGCCGTGTGGCGTGGTCTGCATGACAGTGGATATCAGGGTGATCCGGGCCGGTCAGATGTACCGCTACTACCTGCGCGAGACCGTCGTCGGTGACGGTCGCCGTCCGGCCCGCACGCCGCTGCGCGCCGCCCAAGAGCAGGCCGGTGTCCCGGTCGGGCGCTGGATGGGCCGGGGGCTTGCCGTGCTCGGGCTGGCGCCGGGTGAGGAGGTCACCGAGGTGCAGCTGCGGAACCTGTTCGGCGAGCGGGGCCGCCACCCGTACGCGGACCGGATCGAGGCCGACCGGCTCGCCGCGGGCGACTCCCCGAAGAAGGCGTTCAAGGCCGGCGCTCTCGGACGCCGTGTGACGGTCACGGGCGTGGACTTCGTGTTCCGGCCGCAGCCGACGATCTACCTCCTGTGGGCGCTCGGGGATGAGGAGACCCGTCTGGTGATCGAGGCCGTGCACGAGCGGACGATCGAGCGGGTGCTGGAGTGGATCGAGGACGAGGTCGCGGTGATCCGGTACGGCAAGGACGGGATCTACCGGGTGCGGCCACCCGGCGGTCTGATCGCCGCCCGCTTCCGCCACTACGAGGCTCGCTCAGGGCGGCCCTTGCTGCATGACCATCTGCTGCTGTCGGTGAAGGGGCAGCGCCTGGACAACTGGCGCCGCCTGACTCCTGGTTCTGCGAAGGCCTGACCCTGGCCAACGGCGGATTGTGGCACCTCACATGGCGCGAGCACACGGCCGTCTTCCGGGATGCCCGGCCCTTGGAACGTTTCGGCTCTGCGACGGAGTCCGGGCAGCGGACTTGTCCGGCCTAGCTACAGTCGCCTTATGCCGCCACACGCCAAGAAGCACCACTTCATCCCCCAGTTCTTGCTCCATCACTTCGCTGGCCCCAAGGGGAATCTCGTCGTCCACCAGGTGATGAGCGAACGGCGATTCGGCTCGGCCGTCCGCGACCTCGGCCACCGCAACTTCGGCCACTCGATCTACCGCCCGGGACACGAACCCGACCACATGTCGATGGAGGAGGCCATGGGAAACATCGAGGGCGAGGCCGCCACCGTCGTCAGGGAACTGGTGCAGGGGAGAGAGCGCGCTGTACCAGCCCACGCCCGCAGCGCCCTGGCCTGGCTCCTAGCCCTCCAGTGGCAGCGCAGCCGCTTCCTGATGCACGTGACGGGCAAGGCGAGCGGGGTCGAGGACAGCGGGGTGTCCGACGAACAGTTCCAGACGAGCATGATGGGGTTCATCTCCATGTACGTGATCGATCCATGGCGGCTACGCCACGACGACGACGCGTACTACAAGGACCAGTGGAATCACCTGGTCTCCACTCTGCTGTCCAGCGACATGCACTGGTCCTGCTACCGCCCCCGCGGAGGCGGGCTCCTGGTCGGCGACAACCCGGTCTGTTTCTCCGGCGTGGTGGGTACCCCGCCAGAGGACGTGCCGCCCGGCTTCTTCGACCATGGAGTCGGGACCGGGTTCCACAACTTCCGGCGCCTGACTGTGCCGCTGGGCAGCAGCCTCGCCGTGATCATCTCCCGGGAGCCCCAGGACGCCTCGCGGCTGCGCGTCGCGGACATCAACCGCTACAGCGTCTTCAACAGCCGTGAGTTCGTGGCGCACGCTCCGGACTGGACTAAGGTCCATCCGGACCTCGCTCGCGAGCTTCCTCAGATGCTGAAGCGGCAGCGCATGGTCGCACCCGCTTTCCTACAGGGATACGCCCCCGGCAGCCGCAACTAACGCCCGGTCCGCTTCCGACGGTGACGCACTGTGTTAGACCCACCGGGTAAGGGGGTGTGAGGTGCAGCGTCTGGGCCACGGCCCGCAACAGAGCGCTACTTGCCACCTGACGGTACCTATACGAGCGGACCCCCGTGTAGAAGGCGTCATTGGTGCCGGTGTCTTTGACGCCGGCACCAGCGCGTGAGGGCTAAATCTCCTGCCGACGGCCGACAAGGGGCAGCCAGTTGGTGGACGGTGGCCAGGTACGGTGCGGCATCCGGCTCCGCAGAGCCAGCGCGTCCGCAGCCCAGCCCTCAGCGGCCTCCAGCGCGGGATGCGAGATCTGGTCATAAGCGGGGGCTACCCAGACCCGGTGGAAGACGGCGCGCTTCCACGGCTCGGCCAGGTGTGTCCGGATCCGTCCGGTCACTCCCTGGCCACCAGCTGCCATGCCGAGCCAGACGATGCGGCCCCGGGCATCGACTACGAGGTAGAGGCCCGGAGAGAACGCCTCGACGGTGCCGACATGCGACCAGTATGGGGCGCTGCTGCTGTAGCCGCCCAGGGCGCGAGCGAGCAGCGGGATGTGCGGCGGCAGGAGGATCGGGCCCGGCGGGGGCGCGGTGTCCTGCGGTGCACGCGCCCCCGGCAGGATGCCGCTCACTCAGCCCGCTCCGTCCCGAAGACGAACTCGTCGATGCCGCCGGTCATCGCTTCGGTTTCGGTCGGCCGGTATCGCAGCTTCCGCAGATGCTTACCGGCGCTTTCCACGATGGGACCAAGCTTGTCCAGCTCGTCCTCCCATCCTTGCCGCTCGTCAGCGCTCATGTCCCTGCCCGGCCCGACCAGGGCGCGCATCGCCTCGAAGTGTTTGTCGAGGGTCGTCACGCCCTTCTTCGCATTCTCGACCAGGCCGGTGATGGCGTTGATCTTCGCCGCCCAGTCCTCGCTGGGGGAGAGACCGGACGGTGTGCCCGTGCCGCCGCCCGAATCACCGTCCTTTACCGGAGGCCAGTGGCTGGTGAACCACTCCGAGTCGGCCGGCTTGGCCGTGTCAGTGGTGACGACGGCCCCGTCGGCCACCTTGCGGAGCCGGCCTTCGGCCAGCTCGCCCGGCCGCGCCTTGGCCATGCGGCCGGCGCGGTGCTGCATCACCTCGGCGAAGGTGTCGATCGCCTCGACGAACAAGGTGATCCCGTCGTCGGTGATGCGGGCCGCGGCGAGCTTGGTGGACACCGCGCGGCGGTCGCCGGTGGAGCCGTAGGAGCCGAGCAGCACCTTGCCGTTGACGAGGCCCGGCACCGCGATGTGCGCCAGTTCGGCGCGGGCGGCGTCGCGGCCGTCGCTCGGCTCGGCAGAGGCCGCTGCGGCGATCAGTTCGGCGGCAGGCAGCCCGGTGGTGTCAATGCCCTTCCGCACTGCGCTCTGGTGGGGGGTGTCCATGGCGGCGGCCGGGAGGTCAACCCCGCCGACTGCCGCGGTGAGCAGCGTGCTGCGGATCTCGCCGCGGGTTTGTGCGTGCTTGGCCCTCAGGAGCGACGGCGACGGCTCGACGAGGACCTTGGTCGTCCTGCGCAGGCTGGGGATGTCGCTGGGGAAGACTACCCGGTCGACGAGCCGGACGAGCTTGACCACGGCCTCGCGCGGATCGTCGTCCAAGAAGGCGGCCGGGGTGGCGCCGGTGAGGACCGCGTGCTCCAGCTCCGTGATCGCGGTTTCGGCGTAGGCGCGGTCGACCAGCTTCCGGCCGGACGCCATGGCCTGGTTGGTGCTCGAGAAGTCGAGCGGACCTCGCAGGTGGGTACGCAGGTTCGTCGACGCCAGCGCGGCATCGAAGTCCGGAGGGGTGCCCTCTTTAGGTACGTAGCCGATGACGAAGGCCGCATCGGTGACCGCGACCTGCAGCGCGTCGGCTGCCAGTTTCGCCCAGCGGCGCTCTTCCAGGGCATCCTTGGCTTTCTCCGGGTCATCCTCCGGGATCTCGATGTCCTCGGGATCGACACCGCTGTACTTGTTGAGCTGCGCGGTGAAGCGGTCCCGCCAATCGGCCGGGTTGCGCCAGCGCTGACCTTCAGGTCCGCCGAGGACCTGCTGGGGCAGGCCGAGCAGGCCGGCTGCGGGCTGGAGCCCGAACAGGTCGTGGCGGTGGCGGGTGCGGTTCGATCCGGCCGTTGCGGCGGTGGTATCCCATACCTGGTCACCGACTCGGTAGCGCACGACGTGATAGGTGGCCCTCTCGTCCTGGCCCGAGACCGCCAGGTCCGCCTGCAGGTCGTAGTTGCGGGCCTTCTCCGCTGCGGTCAGCCTGCCCTCGATGAAGGTCAGGTGCTCGGTCAGCGCCTTCTCGGACTCGAACTCGACTTCCAGTACCGCCCGCTGACCGCCGTCCGCCGTCTTGACCGGAACAACGCGCGGGGTGGGCACGGTGGCGCTCTGCGCCACGTCGTACGCGAAGCGGATGTTGAACTGGTTGATCGCGCTGGCCAGGCCGGGCTGCTTGACACGCAGCTCGTAGAGGGTGCCGTGCCCGGTGGGCACCTCATGCACAGCCTTGAAGCCAGTGACGTTGATGCCGGTCCTCTTGGTGCCACTCGTCGCGATCAGCGGCTTGAGGTTGATGGCCTCGGTGGCCAAGCGCTCCAGGGCGCTTCGGTCGAGGGTGCACCGGGGGTCGGCCATGCCGGCCTCGACGAACTGGGCACGGTACTCAGGGTCGTCGAGATAGGGGAAAGGGCCGGACGGGCGCTGGGGACGACGCGGCGACATACCGCACCTCTGCTTTCGTACGCGGGATCGCTGGCTCTTGCCGCGCTCCGAGGAGATAGGGACGCGGAGTGGGTCCGCCTCCCGCGTATGCAGAGGTGGGTGCCGCCGCCGTACCGCCTCCCCGCTGCTGCGGGGCACTGGGCCGTCGCGACCACCTTGGACGGATCACCGTCACCCGGCCACCGCTGGCTCCTCACGGGAACCGCAGTACTGGCCACCCCGGACCGGACCGGTCCACTGGGGTTGGTGCGGGTCACCGACATCGGTGCGCTCCATGACTCATGGTAGTTGTACGATGGCCAGTTGTCTGACCGTCAGATGAAAAGGGACCGATCATCGAGCCGCGCCCGCGCCAGCCCACCCCTCTGGCCGTTCGCTCCCTTCTGCGCGGTTCTGCTTCGATGTACGGAACGACTTGACCTGATGGCGTGCCGCCCTCTGGATCAGGAGGAGCCGACGCGCACCGGAGTTCACCCGGAAAGAGAGCGTGCGGGGGACGGGTACCGTGCCGGGTCTCGACGCCGGGGTCTTCGCCCTGCTCGTGTCTACTGTAGCTGCGACGAAGTGGCGCCTGTAGCCGTCTGACCTGGTCAAAGGGCCGGTCTGCCGCCACGGTGACCACGTATCCACCGCGACCGGCGGCGACTGGAATGGAATAGCCATTAGCGCTACCGGCTGTTCACTGATCCTTGACGCCATATACAGGCATGGTGTTGGCGCCAGTGAGATCTTCGACCACAGCGAGGTCGAGTCCGGCGGCACGCTCCAACATGTACATCCGTTGCTCAGGGGTCAGGCCCAGAGCATCGTCAGAGGAGATGAGTTGGAGGGTAGCGGCGGCTAGGGCGGGCGCGGCCGCGGCCACGGCCTGACGCATGGCCGCGTCGGCGGCATCGCCTGCGGGCAGGTCGGCGGCGTAGTGCGCGGCCAGGCCGTGGACCTCGACCACACGCGCGATGATCCGCTCCATGGCGGCGTTCACGCAGGCGTCCCCATGGTCGGTGCGCAGCACAGGGTCTACCCGCTGGTGACCGCTAGCGGTCGCGGCGGCCGATCGCGACGGTCCGTGCTCGGGACTGTATTCCTGGACGAGCTTGTGGGGGGCGGCTGCCGTGGCCTTCGGGGTGCGGCGGCGCAGCTTGTCGACGCGTTGGCGTACCCAGGCGTTGATCTGTGGGCGGGCGGCGGTGATGCCGCGGGCTGCCGCGGCCCAAGCGGCGTCCATGATGGGGCGCACTATCTCGCGGGCAAGGACGTCAGCGAGGTAGCGGCGGAACTCGTCGTCGTGGGATCGGTGGTCGTAGCCGTCGTGGTAGCCGTCGGCGTACCGGTCGGGGGCGTCAAAGAGTTCGGCCTGGCCGATGAGCGAGTTGTCCCGGTCGTCGCGTACGTTGCCGCGCATCCCGTTGGAGGAGGCGCGGGAGTAGTCGAGGTGGGTGCCGACGGGGTACACGGCCTCCACCAACTTCCGGTTTAGGGGCCGTTGGTTGTCAGTCATGGAAGGACTGTAGGGGGCGGTACTGACAGCGCGGGGGTGAAGCCCATCGCGTGAGCCTTCACCAGCTCGGTGATCTCGCCAGTCGGGCGCAGCCAGGGCATGACGCCCTCGAACCCAATCTCCTCGTCTTTCATCAGTCGCAGGCTCATGGGGCACAGTCTGCCGGTCCGGGCCGACCGGATCGAACCGACGGACTGCACCGCGCGGACTGGCTGGTCTCTGCTATTCCGTCCGTTCCGATATCCGACTCCACCATTAGGGAAGTGGGGCTCGATCCACACCACGGCCCTGTACGAGAACGCCGTGGCGGCCTCCGCGCTCTACAACGAGATCGTGGCCGCGGAAGTCTGCGAGACGCTGGGGCTGGCGACCGAGCCGCGCACCGTCACGCCGGGGCGCCGGCCGGTGATGGAGGTTGCCGGGGTGCCGCACGAGCTGATCCGCTGGACTGCCCGGCGCTGTGACCAGATCGCCGCCTGCCTGTGGACCCGATGGTGCGCACCCGGTGCGGTGGTGCGCACCGACGACGCCCCGCGTCCACTCCACCGAGTGGAGTCCACCGTCCGGGAGTGGACGCCACCGAGTGGAGCCCACCGAGTGGAAGTGGACGCCATCGACGGGAGTGGGGCCGCGCATCCACCCGGTGCGTTTCTCCTTGACCTCGGCTCAGGTCAAGGAGAAACGCACCGCCTTCACTCGGGCCCACTCCACCGCACCGCGTCCATCCAGTGGGCACCACTCCCGCGCGCCGGCCGCACCGGTGCGCGCACCGCCCACCGAGTGGAGCGCACCCGATGGACGGTGGTGCGCACCGGATGGGCGCTCCACCGCACCAGTGCGCACCCGATGGTGCGCTCCACCGCACCGGTGCGCTCCAACCCGGTGCGGTGGAGCGGTGGTGCGGTGGTGCGGTCAGAGGTGCGCATCCGGTGCGGAGTGCACTGCGTGCGCCAGCGCCAGGTGCTCGTCGCGCATCGCCTCCAGGGTGGCGCAGGTGTCTCCGTGGTCGTCGGGGTCGGGGATCACGTTCTCAACGAAGCGGGTGATGCTGCGGGCGATGCCGGGCACCGCCGTGGTGGGGGAGTTTCGCGCCCAGTCCCGCAGCGCGGACAGCAGCACACACCCGACCTCGTCCAGCACGAAGGAGTCCACGCACAGGTCGGCGGCCTCTCCGGCCACGGCTGTGACGGGCCAGATGATGTCCTCGGCGAGCCGCAGCAGGGTGAACGCCAGCTCCGGGGTCGCCTCCACCCGCCCAGCGGCGTAGGTACCGCCGCCCGTCTGCAGCGCCAGGAGGTAGTCGAAGCCCTGCTCCACCTGCTCGGGCGTCAGCGGCGTACGGGTCGGGATCAGGTACGGCATGTAGCTCTCCTCATGATGACCGCCGTGCGACTCGCGGCGTCGTCTTCGTACGGTCGGCGCGCTGCCCTGTGGACAGAGGACGGAGAACTCTGCCCTCCAACTCGAACCGGGCGAGTCGGGACTGTAAGGGCCAAACCTGGCCCCTTGTCCGGCAGGGGCGGCTCGGGCGCGAATCCGCCCCTGCCTCCTTGTCCAACTCCGCTACCACCTGACCGCTGCCCTGTTTCTCCTTGACCTGGCCACGGTTAGACCGCGGTCAAGGGGTGCTTCCTCACGGTGGCTTCGGCCCGTGCGCAGATCCGCGCGCGGGCCGGACGACCGCTGACCCGGCCGCGTGCGGCCGGAGAAACCCGAGGACGCGATGACCACCGCAC
>NZ_JAHWGT010001674.1 GCF_020873895.1 Streptomyces sp. DH12
GTACAGACGTGCGAGGTGCAGGGGACGCGCAGGGCTCAGGGGACGAGCAGTCCACAGCCGCCCGGCTGCGGAAGATCTGTGACGAGGTGTCGGACCGCTTCTACGAGCGGGCCGACGTGGTGCGCACACTCGTGGTGGCGCTGCTGGCCGGACAGCACTCGCTGGTGCTCGGCCCGCCCGGAACCGCGAAGTCCGAGATCGCCCGGGAGCTCACCGGCAGGGTCGACGGGGCCGCCTACTGGGAGATCCTTCTGTCGAAGTTCACCGCGCCGACGAGAATGTTCGGTCCCGTCGACGTCGCCGCGCTGACCCGCGGGGAGTACCGCCAGGTCTACGAGGGCCGCGCCACGACCGCGCACGTCGCGTTCATCGACGAGATCTTCAAGTG
>NZ_JAHWGT010001675.1 GCF_020873895.1 Streptomyces sp. DH12
GCGGTACGGGACGCGAGGCGGGGGAGGCCGCACTTGACGCCTACGGCGGCGGGGAGGTTGCTGGCGCAATTGCGGGAGGGGGGTGCGGGCGACTCCGCTTCCGGCGCTGCGTCTGGAAGGAGTTGGCCGAATGCCGGACCTACTTCTACGGAAAACCTTTCGCAACTGCAACCAGATATGGCACAGTCGGTGTCTGACAGGTCGACGTACGGGCTGAGCGCGAGGGAGGCGGAGATCATGGAGCTCATCGCGTCCGGCATGAGCAACCAGCAGATCGCCGCCACCTGCTTCATCAGCGAGAAGACGGTCAAGAACCACATCAACCGCATCTTCGCGAAGCTGCACAGCACGAGTCGCGCCGAGGCCGCTGCGAAGTGGCGCGGCACGG
>NZ_JAHWGT010001676.1 GCF_020873895.1 Streptomyces sp. DH12
ACCCGTTGTCCGGCCGCCCGGCGACCGGCCCGCCGGGCAGCCGTGCCCGTCCCGGCCCGCCGAGGTGCGCGAGGCCGTGCTGCGGGCGGTGGCCGAACGCTGCCTGGCCACCCGCACCCCCTGCGACACCGAGGCGCTGGCCGACGCCCTGCTCGTCGCCTCGGAACTCACCACCAACGCGATCCTGCACGGCGAGGGCCCGGTCCGGCTGCGCCTCATCCACGACGGTGAACGCCTGCTGGCCGAGGTGACGGACGCGAGCAGCGCGGGTCCTCACCTCCGCCACGCCCGGCACGGCGACGAGAGCGGGCGGGGGCTGTACATCGTGATGCGACTCAGCGCCCACTGGGGCTTACGGCACGGCCGCGAGGACAAGACGATCTGGTCC
>NZ_JAHWGT010001677.1 GCF_020873895.1 Streptomyces sp. DH12
AGCAGCTCAACCGGCTGGTGGAGGACGCCGGCCAGGCCGGTCTTCTCGACCCGGAGGAGGCGGAACGCCTGGAGGACGCCCTGGAGCTGGGCTCGCGCCCGGTGACGGACGTCCTGCTGCGCCGTGAGTCCCTGGTGACCGTCACCCCGGCGGTCACTCCGGGGCAGATCGTGGAGCTGACCGCACGCACCGGGTACTCCCGCTTCCCGGTGGCCGCCGAGGGCGGCGCAGGTACTGCAGGACGATCCGTCCATCGCCGGAGAGGGTCACTCCTCGGATAGCTGGGGCCCCTCGGCGCACCGGGCGGGGCGGCAGGGGCGGAGGCGCTGTCGGCGCGCCTCCGCCCAACAGATTAATCAAGACGGGGGCGACTGCGGCAGGTCCGTTC
>NZ_JAHWGT010001678.1 GCF_020873895.1 Streptomyces sp. DH12
GGACCAGGAGGCGAGCATGCGGCGGCCACGGGGCGCGGCGTCGAAGCGGATGTGCTCGCCCAGCACCGACTTGGTGCGGTGGCTCGCGTAGCGCCACTCGTGCGAGCCGCCCCACGGGTCCAGGCCGAAGCCCTCGGCGAGCGCCTCGACCAGGGTCGACTTGCCGGAGCCGTTCTCACCGACGACGAAGGTCACCGGGGCGGTGAACCGCAGACCGCCGTCGAGGAGCGCGCGGACGCAGGGGACCGACCAGGGCCACTCCCCCACGTCGTACGCACCCACATGGGCGTACGCACGTTCGATGATCACGGGTCGAGTCTGTCATGGGGCGGCCCGGCGGGCAGCCCGCCCGCTCACTTCGTGCCGACCGTCCGCAGCACCGTCAGC
>NZ_JAHWGT010001679.1 GCF_020873895.1 Streptomyces sp. DH12
CACCTGCTACCCCGGCGTCGACGACGACGGCACCCAGGCCAACAGCCCCCAGTACGGCGCCCGGTTCACCGGCTGCACCTACGTGTCGGTCACCTCCGGGTTCCTGCACGCGGACACCGCCGGCTGGTCCGACGGCGGCGGCAACACGGTCCTACGCCGCGGCCCGAACATCGGCGAGAGGACCGGCACGACCGCAGCACCGGTCGATGCATTCGCCGAAGCGTGGGCGGCGGCCGGGAACTTCACCGTCGGCGGCTACTTCGCCACCGCGTCCGGCCAGTCCGACGGCCAGTGGAACATCTGGTCCCCGACCACGAAGGCCCTCAACCTCGGCGCGGCCGGTGGCGGTATCGCGATCGCCGAGGGCGAGGTGCCCGGGTCGGGGAT
>NZ_JAHWGT010001680.1 GCF_020873895.1 Streptomyces sp. DH12
CGTGGAGGACAACAGCCGCGCCGCCGGGGTCGGTTCGGCGGTGGCGCTGGCGCTGGGCGACGCCGAGGTCGACGTGCCGGTACGGCGGTTCGGCATCCCGGAGCAGTTCCTCGCGCACGCCAAGCGCGGCGAGGTCCTCGCCGACATCGGTCTCACGCCCGTCGACGTCGCCGGGCGGATCAGCGCCAGCCTCGCCGCCGGGGAGCGACTCGCGAAACACTCACCGGACGCACAGGAGCACCAGGCATGACCACCGCGGAGTCCGCGTCGGAGTCGTCACAGGCCGGGAAGTTCGACCTCGCCGCGCTGCTGGCCGAGCGCGGGGCCGAGCGCTACGAGCTGCACAACCGGTACCTCAACCCGCAGCTCCCGCGCATGCTGCACACC
>NZ_JAHWGT010001681.1 GCF_020873895.1 Streptomyces sp. DH12
GGCCGAGGACGACCGCCTGGCCGAGGCCGAGGCGGCCCTGGACGACACCATGTCCCCCGACGACCCCGGCATCGAAGACCTGGCTGCCCGGCGCTGTGCTCATGAGACCGCCCTGGGAGCCACCATCGACAGATCCGGCCTGGACGAGGCCCTCGACGAGCTCCTGGACCAGGACGACGAGCTCGCCGGTGTGGAGGAAGGCGAGGCGAGGACGAGCGTGGTGGAGGCCATCGGCAAGATGCCGTACGACTTCTCCCCGGCCCGCGTCCGGTACGAGAAACGCGTCATCGAGCTGCTTCACCCGGCCGATCAGGACGGCGATACCCCTCGGACCTGCTGACCGGCATCGGCGCTCGGGGCGAGCCCGACACGAGCGGCCTGGAACGG
>NZ_JAHWGT010001682.1 GCF_020873895.1 Streptomyces sp. DH12
GCTGCGGCTGCACTTCACGCAGGAGGAGGAGAACTACTTCTCCCTCGCTCCCTGACCGCGCCGTCAGCCGCTCTTCAGCTCGCGCCCGATTCCCGCGGCCCATGCCTCGATCCGGCCGAAGTCGCGGAAGTCCCCGCCCTTTCCGTCGCGCAGGATCATCCGGGCGACCCAGCCCTTCGCGCCCTCGCGCAGACAGCCACCGAAGGTGACGTGGTCCCGCGCGTCGAGGCGGACCACGGCCTTCTGCACCCAGGGCACGGGCGGTATGTCCCGCTCCGCCGCGGAGGCGTCGAGCGGCCCGCTGCTGAAGAGCCACAGCGGACGTCCGGCCAGCTCCTTGCCGTGGCGGCGGACGAAACGGCGGGCGTCCCGGTGCC
Organism: Streptomyces sp. DH12; assembly: GCF_020873895.1. Taxonomy (GTDB): domain Bacteria; phylum Actinomycetota; class Actinomycetes; order Streptomycetales; family Streptomycetaceae; genus Streptomyces. Next base: position 378 of record NZ_JAHWGT010001682.1, read on the forward strand.
AGCGGCCGGC
>NZ_JAHWGT010001683.1 GCF_020873895.1 Streptomyces sp. DH12
ACGCCCGCCGGATCGCCGAGGCGGGCGTCGCCGTGGTGCTGCTGGCCGTCACCACGGTGCTGACGCAGACCGAGCCGGGCCGCACCGAGCAGGACGCGCGGGCGGCCGCCGCCACCTCGTCCTCGGCCCCGGCGACCGGGCAGGGCAGTGGTGCGGTGAGCCTGACCATGCCCTTCGACACCGGCGGCACGAACGGCAAGGGCGTCGTCTCGGTCGACCTCGACCCCGCCCAGGCCGGCGACAACGCCCTGCACGTCTACGTCGAGGGACCGGACGGCACGCCGGTCGACGTTCCCGAGGTGAAGATCGCCCTCACCCTCGCCGCCCAGGACATCGGGCCGCTGCCCGTCGCCCCCGACCGCATCACCACCGGACACTGGTCGGCGA
>NZ_JAHWGT010000170.1 GCF_020873895.1 Streptomyces sp. DH12
GTACCCGCGGCGGCGGATCTCGTCGGCGACCAGGTGCGGGGTCATGACCTCGCGCAGGTTGCCCAGGTGGATCGGCCCGGAGGGGGACAGCCCGGACGCGACGACGACGGGTTTGCCCGGGGCCCGGCGCTCCGACTCCTCGATGACCTCATCCGCGAAACGGGAGACCCAGTCGGTGGTCTCGGTGCTCTGAGCCACGATCGGCACGTCCTTCTTTCTGCTCGGGCAGCCGGTACGGTCGCACGGCTGACCGTGCCATTCTCCCAGCTCCCCCGGCCACCGCGAAAACGCCTTTTCACCGGCCCCCGCGCGGCTCCCGCGCCCCCGCTCACGGAAAAACCCCTTTACCCCCCGTGGGATACTGACCCTGTCTATCTGAACCCACGAGGAGAACGGCACCCACTCCATGGCCTCGGTCACATCGCTCACCGATCTCGTCAGCAAGCAGCTCACGTCCGCCCTCTTGGCCACCCGGCCGGAGGCGTCCGCGGACCCGCTGCTGCGACGCAGCGACCGGGCGGACTTCCAGGCCAACGGGATCCTCGCGCTGGCGAAGAAGGCGAAGACCAACCCGCGGGACCTGGCGACCGAGGTCGTCTCCCGCATCACCACCGGTGACGTGATCGCGGACGTCGAGGTGTCGGGCCCCGGCTTCCTCAACATCACGATCGCCGACCGGGCCGTCCTCACGAACCTGGCCGCGCGGTACGCGGACGACACGGGCCGCCTCGGTGTGCCCCTCGCCGTGAACCCGGGCGTCACGGTGATCGACTACGCCCCGCCGAACGTGGCCTCGGAGATGCACGTCGGCCATCTGCGGTCCGCGGGGATCGGCGACGCCCTGCGCGGGATGCTCC
>NZ_JAHWGT010001684.1 GCF_020873895.1 Streptomyces sp. DH12
GTAGGCGCCGTACGCCCAATACGCGGGTTCCTCGTGGCACATGAGGTCGGGGTAGGGCTCGATGTCGCAGTCGCCGTAGCGGGCGTTGATCCTCGCCACGGCCTCCGCCCGCGAGATGCCGAACCGGTTCACCATCTCGTCCGCCATGTCGCGGAAGTACGCGAGCATCCCGTCGTCGAGGCGCATGAGGAACTCCTCGGTCATGACGCGACCCTCTCTTGGACACCGGTTGGCCTGATGAGCCTCAAGCTACCCCGGTCCGCAGGCGGGCGCGGATGCAGCCGGGAGAGGCATCGTTCACGCAAGGGTCATGTACGGGCCGCCCGCGGTCTGTCGCTGAGCGCCTCACGTGGTGAATGCTTGCCCAGGGCACATCCGCTCTTCGCC
>NZ_JAHWGT010001685.1 GCF_020873895.1 Streptomyces sp. DH12
GACTCGCGCTACATACGCCTGGCCCTTCAGGCCGCGGACCTCACCCTCGCCGAGGCGCTGCGCCACCTCTACGTGCTGCTCCCCGTCCTGGACGACGCCAAGCACTACTGGGTCTCCCCGGACGAGGTCGACAAGCTGCTGCGCGTCGGCGACGGCTGGCTGGCCGGCCACCCCGAGCGGCAGCTGATCACCCGCCGCTACCTCTCCCACCGCTGGTCGCTGACCCGGCAGGCGAAGGAGCGGCTGGAGCTGGTCAGGCTGGCCGAGGCGGACGACAGCGAGGTCGAGGACCTCGACAACGCCGTCGCGCCGGAGGCCGAGGTCGAGGAGAAGCCGACCCCGCTGGCCGTGCAGCGCCGCGTGGCGGTCCTCGGCGTGCTGCGCGCG
>NZ_JAHWGT010001686.1 GCF_020873895.1 Streptomyces sp. DH12
GTCGGGGTGCGGGTCGCCGGAGGCGACGCCGAGGGTGAAGGGGTCGTCGGTGAGCTGGGCGGTGTCCAGTTCGGCGGCGGCCGCGACGCCCGCGCCGGGCACGCCGACGGCGAAGGCGAGCGCGGCGGCGGCGCCGGTGACGGTCAGGAAGCGGCGGCGGCCGATGTGGCGGGCGGCGGCGCGGAGTTCGGGCGCGTGGTGGGAGGGGCGGGGGTGGGGTGTCGTGAGGTCCTGCGTCATCGGTCCTCCCCTGACGGATGTGTGGGTGCGGGAGGAATTGCAGGGGCCGGGGACGACGCGGCGTTGACGCGTACACAGCATCCGGATGACGGTCGCATGAGGACCGCATGGCGAACCCGCCCGCAGGCTGCGGGCCCGTGAACGCCG
>NZ_JAHWGT010001687.1 GCF_020873895.1 Streptomyces sp. DH12
CGGAAACACCCGCGGGCCGCGGCGCCGGAGCGGGACCCTCAGCCCACCCGGCACCGCAGCCCGGAGCTTCGGGCCTGCCTTTCGGAACCGGCCGGGCTCGCGCGCCCCGGTGCGCACATCTGCGGCGTTGTCGTCGGTCGCCGACGCTCCGCGTCGACTCCCTCCTCCGCCTTGCAGCTGCACGCACCGGACCCCGCTCGCTGATCCGGCCCGTTCCAAAAGGCAGGCCCTACCCGACCGACGGTGTGCGGTGCCGTCGGTCATGGAGGCACCGGCGCAGTCAGGGCAGAGAGTGCCGGAGCCTCGGTCCGCCCTCCTGTGCGGGGAGAGCGGAGGTCGTGATGAACCCATTGTGGACTAGACCAATTGCCTGTGTCCATCCATGTG
>NZ_JAHWGT010001688.1 GCF_020873895.1 Streptomyces sp. DH12
GTCCGGGTCCCGCGCGGGACCCGTCCGCTACCGCGCAGAGAAGCCGTACACCGTCTCGGAGCGGAACACCTCGCCCGGCCGCAGCACCGTGCTCGGGAACTCCGGACGGTTCGGCGAGTCCGGGAAGTGCTGCGTCTCCAGCGCGATGCCCGCGCCGGGCTCGAACGGCTCCCCGATGTGGTCCGCGGTGTACACCTGGATGCCCGGCTCCGTGGTGGCCACCGTCAGCACCCGGCCCGACGCGGGGTCGTACAGCTCGGCCACCTCCTCGGGCGCCGCCGTCACCCCCTTGTCCAGCACGAAGTTGTCGTCGTAACCGCCGCCCGCCTTGCGCGCCTCGCGGAAGTCGTACCGGGTGCCGGAGACGTCCGCGAGCTCGCCGGCCG
>NZ_JAHWGT010001689.1 GCF_020873895.1 Streptomyces sp. DH12
GTGTCACCGAAGTTCAGCTCGCGCAGGGCCGCGACGACGGAGTGGATGTGGTTGGCGGTGACCGTGACCGCCACGTGGCGGTCATCGGGCAGCGGAAGCCCGGCACGGGCGGCCCAGCGGGCGGCCTCGGACGGTGTGAGTCCGGTGGAGGACATGGATTCTCCCCTGGTCGGGGTGGAGCGACGAGGCGCACCACGCCAAAAGCTAAATATTTGCTTTAGCGCGACTGTAGAACCTACCCTCCCTTAAGGCAAACGAGTTGCTTTAAGGGAGGGGTTCCATGTCCGACGTCGTGTCCGGCTCAGCTGCGCACTGCCCTGTCGGGGACCGCCGCGCTCACGGGCACAACCGTGCCGCCTCTTTCGGTCTGGACGCGTCCGTACTCG
>NZ_JAHWGT010001690.1 GCF_020873895.1 Streptomyces sp. DH12
GACGAGATCTACGACAAGATCCTCTACGACGACGCGGAGCACGTCCCGACCGCATCCATCGCCCCCGACTTGCTCACCCTCACCTTCAACGACATGTCGAAGGCGTACCGGGTGGCCGGCTACCGGGTGGGCTGGATGTCGATCTCCGGCCCGCGCGCCCACGCCGACTCCTACATCGAGGGCCTGACGGTCCTGGCGAACATGCGCCTGTGCGCGAACATGCCGGGCCAGCACGGCGTGGTCGCCGCGCTCAGCGGCCGCCAGACGATCAACGACCTGGTCCTGCCGGGCGGACGGCTGCGCGAGCAGCGGGACGTGGCGTACGAGCTGCTCACCCAGATCCCGGGCGTGAGCTGCGTGAAGCCGAAGGGCGCGCTGTACCTGTT
>NZ_JAHWGT010001691.1 GCF_020873895.1 Streptomyces sp. DH12
GCCCGGGACCGGCTCGACCCGTTCACCGGCCGCACCGGTCAGGCCGTCTGGCTCGACGCCGGGGACGGCCGCCCCGGAACGCTGCTGCTCACCCTGCACCACCTGGTGGTGGACGGGGTGTCCTGGCGCATCCTGCTGCCGGACCTGAAGGCCGCCTGGGAAGACCCGCACACGCCGCTGCCCCCGGTCGGCACCCCGTTCCGGGCCTGGGCCCTGCACCTGGCCGAACAGGCGCGCACGGAACGGCGCGGCGGCGAACTGGGCCGCGACGACGTGGTGTTCGGCGCCACCGTCTCCCACCGCCCGCCCGAGATACCCGGCATCGAGTCCACCATCGGCATGTTCGTCAACACCCTGCCGGTACGGGTCCGCGTCCGCCCCTGGGA
>NZ_JAHWGT010001692.1 GCF_020873895.1 Streptomyces sp. DH12
GCTCGCAGTGCTCGCCGTCCGGGTCTTCGTCGAGGCGGAGCGCCTCGGCAGGCAGGTCGCGGACTCGGCCCGCCGCATCGGCCGCGCGGCCGAGGATCTGGAGCGCGCGGCCGCGAGCACGGCCCGCTCGGCGGAGGCCCTGTAGCCCCGCGGCGCCGCACCGGCGGGACCGTCGTCCGGACAGGCCGCCGTCGCCGCCCTGTCACCGGCCGGGGCCCGGCAGGTACGCTGCTGATCGCGGCCCGGAGAACGAGGCCCGGACCGCGGACGGGAGTACGCACAGGGATTGCCGCACGTTCACCCTTGGGCGTTACGATCGCTGTCTGTACCGTCCTTCGGACGCATGTCCGACCGGTCGGACAGCCCCCCACCCACCCCCCGCGGTG
>NZ_JAHWGT010001693.1 GCF_020873895.1 Streptomyces sp. DH12
TTCCGCACCCCGTACGGACAGGAGCACTGGGAGGCCACCGCCCGCTACAACCTGCGCGGCGAGCTGGAAATGCTGTCGACCCCGCCCCCGCCCTCCGCCTAGCCTCCCGTCATGCACGCATCCGGAGCGGAACAGGTGGAGGAGGCCGTCGCGCACAGCGTGGCGGCCCTGGAGGCGGTCACCGACCGCGACTGGACGGGGGTCCGGGCGGGACGGCTGGAGTGGAACTGCCGCGAGACGGCGGCGCACGTCGCGAGTGATCTGATCGCGTACGCGGGGCAGCTCGCGGGACGGGCCCAGGGCGCGTACCTGCCCTTCGAGATCACGCTGGACGGCAGCGACGACGGCCTGGACCCGGCCGACAACGCCGGCGTCCTCCACGTCAT
>NZ_JAHWGT010000171.1 GCF_020873895.1 Streptomyces sp. DH12
GCACAGCGTGATGCTTCAAGTCATGCCGTTGGACTGCGAGTCGCACTCCGGCATGGACGGCAGGATCGAGCTGCTGAAGTTCGCGGACGGGACAGCGGTCGGCCGCTCCGACGGCGCGTTCTGTGGTCGGCCGACAACTGAGCTGAAACACCTGCGTGTTCTCGAACTGCGGTATGCAACCATCCGAGCCCAAGCGCTGTCTCCGCGCGAAACGCTGACCTTCATCGGACAACTGCTGGGAGAAACATGAGCAGCGAGCTCAACTGGTTCAAGAGCAGCTACAGCAGCGGCAACGACGGCAACTCCTGCGTCGAACTCGCCCTCACCCCCCGTACCGTCCACGTCCGCGACTCGAAGGACACCGCCGGCCCCCGGCTGGCCTTCGCCCCGGCCGCGTGGGCGCGTTTCCTTCCCTACGTGCAGCAGGGCTGAACGCACGACGAACCCCCGAGGCGGCCTGGGGCCGGCCTCGGGGGCGCGGGGGTCGATGGTGGCGTCGGCCGCGGTCCTGATGGACAGGCCGAGCTCCGCCATGCGGTCGCGCAGCAGATCCGACAGGTCAGTCCTGTCGGTGCCCTCGGTGGCCTTGTCCGCCGTCATCATCCTCGTCTCCCAGTCACGTAGGCCGTGGGGTGCCCAAGTGGTGCATGGTGCGGCTGATGCATCCGCCCAGCTCAGGCGGCCAACCACCCACGATACATGGCCATAGTGTCCAGGATTTTAGGGCCGGGGCACCAGTCCAACTCTGAGACTTGACCAAAACCAGCACAACCGGACTGTCCATGATTTCTGGACAGCCTGCCCAATGGTGTGCCACTCTGGAGCTGCCCAACTTTTCTGGACGCACTGCCCAAGAG
>NZ_JAHWGT010001694.1 GCF_020873895.1 Streptomyces sp. DH12
CAGGCCCACGTCGGAGCCGCGGGTGAACGGCTCGACGTCCCACACCCGCTTGTCGAAGCCCTGCGCGCCGCCGTGCAGGCTGTTCTCGCCGTCGTTGACGGAGAGCTGGTACCGGGCGCCGTCGAGGGTGAAGGTCCCCTTGCCGATGCGGTTGCCGTACCGGCCGATCAGGGCGCCGAAGTACGGGCTGGAGGCGACGTACTCCGCCAGGGTGCGCAGTCCGAGGGAGACGTTGGCGCGCCGGCCACGGCGGTCGGGGATCTCCAGCGAGTGGACGATGCCGCCGTAGGAGAGGACCTCCATCCGGGTGCCGCCGTTCTCCAGAGTCCAGCGGTCCACCCGGGTGCCGTCGGCGAGCCTGCCGAACAGCTCCCGGACCGGCCTGC
>NZ_JAHWGT010001695.1 GCF_020873895.1 Streptomyces sp. DH12
GTGTACCTGTACGAACGCCTCGGCGGCCTCCCGCTCGTAGCCCATCCGCTGGGCGAGCTGGTTGTAGAAGTTCTGCTTGCGGCTGCCCATGCCGCCGACGTACAGCGCCGTGTAGGGGCGGAAGGTGTCGGCGAGTGTGGCCACGTCCTTGTCGTCTCCCACGGCGAGCGGGACGGTCGGGCAGATGTCGAAACCTTCGAGGGTCTTGCCGGCCTTCTCGCGGCCCGCGCGCAGATGGCGGACGGCGGTGTCCTCCAGGTGGTCGGCGGACGGGAAGATCAGCAGGGCGCCGTCGGCGATCTCACCGGTCTGCTCGAGGTTCTTCGGGCCGATCGCGGCGATGTACAGCGGGATGTGCTCGCGCTGCGGGTGCACGGTGAGCTTG
>NZ_JAHWGT010001696.1 GCF_020873895.1 Streptomyces sp. DH12
GGGCGGTCCGGGGACCGTCCCGCTTTCTCTCACCCAAGGGTGTTGCAATCTTAGAAGTGAGTGCTGTAAAGTTAGAGACGTCAGGGCGGGGGGTGAGAGCCCCGCACCAGACACCGGTTGAAAATTCCACAGAGAGGAGAGTGTCGTGGCAGACCACGACAACCACAGGGAGCGCCTCCTGACGCTCATGGAGGCACTCGTCGGCGCTCACGCCTACATCCAGGCGCTGCTCGCCGACCTCCCCCTCCCCGTCGTCATCCCGGACTTCGCTCCGGAAGACGGAGAGGACGCCCCGGCCCAGGCCCTGCTGAGCCTGGACCGCGTCCGTCAGCTCATCGATGACGAGCCGCTCTCGGAACGCCACAAGCGAGCCTGGGTCAACCTG
>NZ_JAHWGT010001697.1 GCF_020873895.1 Streptomyces sp. DH12
GTGGTCCTGGCAGCCCGGGCCCCGCCAGGTGACGGGTGACGTACCGGCCGCGCTCACCCCCGCCCCGCCCCTAAGGCATCCTCCCGATCCGCGCGGGCGGGCCTTAGACGCAGGATGACCAGGCATGACGACGAGATGGACGGCGGTCCGCGTGCTGCGCGACCGCACCGCGGGCCGGTGTCTGACGGCGGTGGTGGTCTCCGGGTTCGGCACCTCCACGCTGTGGCTGGCGTCGGGGGTGTGGGTCAAGGACCTCACGGGCTCGGACGGGCTGGCGGCGCTGTGCATGCTGGCGATGTGGGCGCCCACCCTGGCGGGCCCGCTCCTGGGCACGCTCGCCGACCGCCACCGGCGCCGGCCGCTGCTGGTCGCGCTGAGCCTGTTC
>NZ_JAHWGT010001698.1 GCF_020873895.1 Streptomyces sp. DH12
TCGCGTTGTCCAGCAGCTCCGCCAGCACCACGGCCACCGGCTCGACCGCCTTGCCGACCACGGCCACGCTGGCCTGGGCGTGGATGCTCACCCGGTTGAAGTCCTTGATGCGGCCCTGGGCGCTGCGAGTGACGTCGTAGACGGTCGCCGCCCCCTCGCGGCGGCCAAGCCAGCCGCCGCAGAGCACCGAGATGCCCTTGGCCCGGCGGCCGAACTGGCTGCCGGTGTGGTCCACCGACATCAGGTCGGCCAGCACCTCGCTGTCGTTGCCGTACTTCTTCAGCAGTTGGTCCAGGAGCAGTTGCTGCTCCTCGGCGAGCGACTGGAGTGTGCCCATGGCCGACTTGAGCACGGCCTTGGTCGCCGACTCGGCGTCCGCCCGCAC
>NZ_JAHWGT010001699.1 GCF_020873895.1 Streptomyces sp. DH12
GTCGGCGACTTCGGCTCCGCCGTCGCCGACAGCGCCACCGGCACGGCGACCATCGCCTACGACGAGCTGCTGAGGGCCGCCGAGGCCGAGCCCACGCAGGTGGCGCCCGGCATCACCGCCGAGGTGGTGGCGCTGTCCGACGGGGGCAACGGGAAGATCAAGGTCGCACTGGAGACCACCGTGCTCGGCACCAGGCTGCCCGAGCCGGTGTCCGTGCTCAGCTCGGTGACCGTCGTCGACGGGAACACCGTGCGGGTGCGGGCGGACGCGCTGCCGGTGCTGGGCGGGGTGGAGATCGCCGAGTCGCGGGTGCGGCGGATCACCGACTTCGAGCAGAAGATCGACGGACTGCCCGGCGGGATCAGCCTGGAGAAGGTCCAGGCGG
>NZ_JAHWGT010001700.1 GCF_020873895.1 Streptomyces sp. DH12
CGTCCGACGATCGCCTTGATGTTCTCCGCCTCGTTGTACGTGGGGATGATCACCAAAGCCGTACCGAGCGGGCCGAATTTCCGCCCCTGGGATCCTGCCGCGAGGGTCCCGCCGCCGTCGTTCTCTGCTGCCCCTTCATGTCCTGTGCGCAGGATCCCACCTTAGTGTGCACGGCCTGTCGTGACGTGACAGGACGTACATATGGTGGTGTCGTTTCCCGATCATCGGGTAGGCGCATCTTCTTTCCCCGGATGCGCGCGGACGGCGGATGGGGGCCCGGCGCCCTTCGGGCCGGCCCGGGATCCGCCGGCTGCGGATCACCTGGAGCCGTTGTCTACTGAGCGCCCGGGCCCCACCCGGGGTCGCACCTCCCCGGCCGGCGGAC
>NZ_JAHWGT010001701.1 GCF_020873895.1 Streptomyces sp. DH12
GCTCCGGGGCGGTGGCGGCCGCCCTCCGGCCGGCCAGCCGGTGCCGGACCAGGGCGATCGCCAGCACCACGGCCGCGACCAGCATCGTCAGCAGCACCGTGGACCGGCCGTCGTGCTCGGTGTCGGTGAGCATGTAGAGCAGCACGAAGACGATGAAGGCGATGCTCAGCCAGGTCAGGTACGGGTACAGCCACATCCGCACGACCAGCTTCTCCGGCGCCTCCGCCTGGATGATCTTCCGCATCCGCAACTGAGAGAAGCAGATCACCAGCCACACGAACAGCGCGACCGCGCCGGAGGAGTTGACCAGGAAGAGGAAGACGGAGTCGGGGAACTTGTAGTTGAAGAAGACGGCGACGAAGCCGAACACGACCGAGACGAGGAT
>NZ_JAHWGT010001702.1 GCF_020873895.1 Streptomyces sp. DH12
GTCTCCAGCAGTGCGCCGGGATTCCCGCCAGGGGGGCTGCTCATCGCCAGGTTCTGGCGGATGCGCACAGCCGGGCCGACCGGCAGTTGCCTGCGTGTGACCGTCGGCCCGCCGAAGTCGTCGGCGCTGAACGTCTCGGCCAGCCAGTCCAGCGTGAGGCGGCGAACCGTCTCGTCGGGCCAGATCAGGTCCACCTCCAGCAGAGCGAGAGCCGAGTCGAACCCGTCCGGATACAGGGCGAAGGCATAGAACGGGTCCCGGCTGCGGCTGTCCTCCGCTCGCGCTCGGAGGTCCCGTCGCAGGGTCCTTCGGTCCAGCTCAAGGCCCGCTGCCCGACCACGCTCGCACAACCCCACCGCGGTGTTCTTCGCCCAGGCCTTCACGT
>NZ_JAHWGT010001703.1 GCF_020873895.1 Streptomyces sp. DH12
GCAGCGAGGTGCCCCGGGACTGGGACGCGTACCCGGTGACGGGCGCGTACATCGCACCGTCCTTGTTCGTCCTGAGGAAGGCGTAGTCCCGGCTCTCGGTCTCCTTCGATCCGGTGATCGCCTTGCCGCCGACGATGATGTCGCCGCGCGGGGTGGCGTAGCGCTCGCTCGCCACGCGGCGGTTCTTCTCGTCCGTCCGCAGCTTGTCGGCCTGGGCGTACTGGATCCAGTTGTTCCTGACGAGCAGGGCGAGCATGAGCAGGCCGCAGAAGATGGCGACCCGGCGCAGGGGCTTGTTCACGGGCGGACCACCTGGGTCATCTCGGCGTCGGGGTTGGAGGCGGGGGCGGGCGCCGGACGGCGGGCGGTGTCGCTGATCCTGAGC
>NZ_JAHWGT010000172.1 GCF_020873895.1 Streptomyces sp. DH12
GGGTGTCGTCGACGACCGGCTTGTGAATCTCAACGACCGGCTTCCACCCCGTGGAGAACTCGATGAAGTCCGCACGGGTGGGGTAGGTGTCGATGGCGCGACGGTCACGCTTGGGGCTGTCGCTCGCCTTGCGGCCCCGGGGGATCTGCTCCTCGAAGATGTCGACCTTCACGTCGGGAACCGCCTTGAGGCCCTGGCGCCAGATCTGCACGACATCGGCGCCGAACGCCTGCCGGACCGCGGCGTAAAGGGCCGTGAGGGACCCCTTGTCCCCACCGGGGACGAAGAGTGCCAGGTCCAGCACGACACCGGCGGACTGGAGGACCTCGATGGTCACCGGACCGCTCTCGTCGGCCACGTAGATCCCGACTTCGTTCTCGTCGTCGGGAAGGCAGGAGACCTCTTCCTGGAATACGGTCCTCGCCGTGATCGAGCCGCCCTCGAAATACTCACCGGGCTTGGTCAGGAAAGCCGGGACATAGCAGTCGGGAAGTTTGAGTTCTTCCGTGTCGGCGGAAACGAAGAGCCTGTCCTTCACGCCGAGTTTCGTCACCTCTTCCAGCGAGAGGCGGCGAGCGGCGATCTTCTCCGTGTTCACGATTTCCCTTTCAGGTTGCACTGTCCCTCTGAGTGAGGACGTTACCACGAAACCCTGAGGTCAACTGCCCAGTAATCGTTGGGTATATGGGCTTCAGTGGCCCGCGCGGGAGGATATTGCAGCGAGCGCCACTCGGTCGGGAACACGCACCCGTCAGGCAGTATCTCTCGTCATGGTGCGGGTGATCAACTGGCGGTGCATGTGGGTGCGTTGGGTAGTGCGGAGGAACTAAAAGAGAGTTTGCGGTAGATGTCCCC
>NZ_JAHWGT010001704.1 GCF_020873895.1 Streptomyces sp. DH12
GTTCACCCCGTTCCACACGCTGATCTACCAGGGCGCCGCCCGCTCCATCCCGCAGGTGCTCTACCAGGCCGCGGAGATCGACGGCGCGGGCCGCTACCGGCAGTTCTTCCACATCACGCTGCCGCAGCTCCGCAACTCCATGATCACGTCGATGATCCTGATGATCGTCGGTGGCCTCACCACCTTCGAGACCGTCCTCATCCTCACCCAGGGCGGCCCCGGCACCGACACGACCATCAGCGCCTACTACATGTACGACAAGGCCTTCAAGGGCTTCGACTTCGGCGTCGGCTCCGCCATCGCCCTCGCCCTGGTCGTCGCCGCCACCATCATCTCCCTGGTCGTGGTGAAGGTCTCCGGCTACGACAAGATGCGCAGCTCCAT
>NZ_JAHWGT010001705.1 GCF_020873895.1 Streptomyces sp. DH12
CCTCTACGCGCCCCCCGCCTATGTGCCGCGCTCCATGGCATTCCCCACCAGCCCGGTGTCTCCCGACGCGGTGCAGCTGATGACCGCCTTCATCCTGCCCGACTACCAGGGACAGGGACTCGGCCGCGTCATGGTGCAGACGGTGGCGAAAGATCTGCTGCGCCGGGGGTTCAAGGCGATCGAGGCCTTCGGCGACGCCCGGTGGAAGGAGCCGGCCTGTGTGCTGCCCGCGGACCATCTGCTCGCCGTGGGCTTCAAGACGGTCCGCCAGCATCCCGCCCACCCCCGGCTGCGTCTGGAACTGAGGTCGACACTCTCCTGGAAGGAAGACGTGGAGATGGCACTCGACCGGCTGCTGGGTGCGGTGCAGAAGGAGCCGGCCCT
>NZ_JAHWGT010001706.1 GCF_020873895.1 Streptomyces sp. DH12
ATCTTCGCGCGCAGCCGCTGCACATGGACGTCGACCACCCGGGTGTCGCCGCCCCAGCCGTACTCCCACACCCGCTCCAGCAGCTTGTCGCGGCTGAGGACGGTGCCCGGCGCCGCGGAGAACTCCAGCAGCAGCCGCATCTCGGTCGGGGTGAGCGCGACCGGCCGGCCGGCCTTGCGCACCTCCATGCCCTCGGTGTCGATCTCCAGCTCCCCGAAGGCCAGCACGGGTCCGCGGTCCGCGTCGTCCTGCCCCGTGTCCGCGCCGCCCGCCCGCTCGAAGCGGCGCAGCACCGCGCGGATCCGGGCGACCAGGACGGCGCCGTCGAACGGCTTGGTCACGGTGTCGTCGGCGCCCGCCTCCAGGCCCAGCACCACGTCGATG
>NZ_JAHWGT010001707.1 GCF_020873895.1 Streptomyces sp. DH12
GACGTGATGGCAGTCATCCTCGGACTGTTGATTCTGATGTACCTGCTGGACGCCAACCGGGCCAACGACCTGGTGCGGTACGTCCATGACGCGTCCAACTGGCTGGCGGCCTGGTCGCGTGATCTGTTCACCTTCGACGAGGAGTGGGCGCGGGTCGTCTTCGGCTACGGACTCGCCGCCGTGGTCTACCTGTTCATCGGCCACGCCATCGCCGGCCGACTCCGCCGCCACTGACCCGGACCGCTCCAGGCCCTCCACCCCCGCCGCGTGATCAGGGGGGTCCGGGGGGCACCCCCGGGAGAACACAGCATCGGCCACGCCATCGCCGGCCGACTCCGCCGCCACTGACCCGGGCGGTCCCCGGCCGGGCGGGTCAGGCGTCCG
>NZ_JAHWGT010001708.1 GCF_020873895.1 Streptomyces sp. DH12
TGGACGAGGCCCTCGCCCGCCGGCTCGGCATGAACGTCCGCACCTGCCGGGCCCACATAGCCAAGCTGGCCGCCACCCTGGGCAGCGGCAGCCGGGCCCAACTGGGCTACCTCATCGCCCAGTCCGGGATCCTCGACGAGGACGGCGGCCCCCGGTGACCGGCGCGCCGCACGCGGAGCACGGAGCGGACGAGCTGTGCCCGGAGGGGACCGGACTGTACGAGCGGGCCCTGCGTGAGGGCCGGCTGGACGCGGTCGAGGCCCAGGCGGCCCCCTGCGCGGTCGATCTGGGCCTGCTGCGGCCCGCCGTGGACGACCGGGACACCCTGGAGCCGCTGCCCCCGGCGGTCGCCCTGCAACGGCTGCTGCGCCGCTCCGGGGAGCG
>NZ_JAHWGT010001709.1 GCF_020873895.1 Streptomyces sp. DH12
GCGCTCGGCGACCTCGTGCAGATAGCCGCCGTCCAGGGTGGCGATCATCTCGTGCGCGCCGACCGCGCGGGCCGCGGCCTCCACCTCGGCGTCGGTGGCGTCGGGGCGGCCGTAGGCGATGGCGTCGCGGACGGTGCCGGGGAAGAGATACGCCTCCTGCGGTACGACGCCGAGCCGGTGCCGGTACGCGGTGAGGTCCAGGTCGCGCAGGTCGGTGCCGTCGACGGTGACCCGGCCCGAGGTGGGGTCGTAGAACCGGGCGACCAGCTTGACCAGGGTGGACTTGCCGGCACCGGTCTCGCCGACGAACGCGACGGTCTGCCCGGCCGGGACGGTCAGGTCGACGGCGGTGAGCGCCTCCTCGCCGTCGCCGTAGGAGAAGTG
>NZ_JAHWGT010001710.1 GCF_020873895.1 Streptomyces sp. DH12
CCCGCTGGTTACTCGCGGGCGAGAACACGTCCTTCTCGTACCGGCTCTCCACCACCCGCGACAGCGCCGCCGAGCAGTGCGCCAGCACGTCCCGCACCGTCCAGCCCGGACACGCCGTCACCGGCAGCGCGAAGTCGCCGTCGGGGACGGTCGTGCGGCCGGTGTCGCCGCCGGTGCAGGAGACCGTGCGGACCAGCCGGTGGCTCTGCTCGCGCCAGGGGCCGCGGACGGCCCGGGTGGGCGGGAAGCGGGCGGCCCGCCAGTACGCCTCCGTGCGGCCGGACGGGGTGGGGCGCTCGGGCCGGACGTCGCCGAGCGGGTCCTGGAGGCCGAGGGCGACCGCGACCAGCCCGTCGACGGTCATCAGATGGGCGATGACCCCGG
>NZ_JAHWGT010001711.1 GCF_020873895.1 Streptomyces sp. DH12
CAGCAGGTTCTATTATACATAGTTATATATCTGAAACACAAGATATGCGTAAATATGGTGGATTATTAACTTATACACCATATAGTTATACTACTATTTTAATTGCTTCATTATCATTAATGGCAATACCAGGTTTATCTGGTTATTATTCTAAAGATATAATTATTGAAACATTATATGGTAATTATAATATTAGTGGTTATATTATGTTTTATATAGCAACAGCATCTGCAACTCTAACTGCAATATATAGTTTAAGAGTTATTTATTTAACTTTTAATAATATACCTAATGCTTCTCGTTATGTTTATTCACAAGTACATGAGAGTTTATGAATGGCAATACCAATGTTTATATTAAGTATATATAGTATATACTTAGGAT
>NZ_JAHWGT010001712.1 GCF_020873895.1 Streptomyces sp. DH12
GGTCGCCGAAGTCCCAGCCCCACACCTCCCGCATCAGCTCCTCCCGCGCGAACACCCGTCCGGGGTGTGCGAGGAAGAACGTGAGGAGGTCGAACTCCCTCACGGTCAGCGCGAGTTCGACCCCGTTCTTGACGGCCCGCCGGGCCTCCGGGTCGACGGTGAGCCCGGCCGCCCGCAGCACACCGGAACCGGCGCCGGGACCGGACGCGTCCCCCGCCGGCCGCGCGCGGCGCAGCACGGACCCCACCCGCAGCACCAGTTCACGCGGGCTGAACGGCTTGGTGACGTAGTCGTCGGCGCCGACCTCCAGGCCGAGGATGCGGTCGTCCTCGTCGCCCCGCGCGGTGAGCATGATGACCGGCACCGGCCCCTGCCCGCGCATCC
>NZ_JAHWGT010001713.1 GCF_020873895.1 Streptomyces sp. DH12
CCTCGTACGTCCGCGTCGTGTCCCCGGCGTCCACGACGATCTCGACCCGGTCGCCCTTCACGCGATCAATCCCCCTTTTGTGTCGGGTGGTTGGGATCAGCCGGGATCGCCCTCGCGCGAACCCGGCCTGCTCACCCGCTCCCTGACCACTCTTCAAGTCTCCCACCGGCCACTGACAATCCGTCGCGCGGAGAGGGCGCGGCCTCTGCGCACGGACGGCTGTGGAAACGTAAGCTGTGGCACGTCACAGGACCGGGCAGCGGGGATGAACATGGCGATGATGCGCCTGAGGCGCGAGGACCCGCGCGTCGTCGGCTCTTTCAGGCTTCACCGACGGCTCGGCGCGGGCGGGATGGGCGTGGTCTATCTGGGCTCCGACAAGAA
>NZ_JAHWGT010000173.1 GCF_020873895.1 Streptomyces sp. DH12
GGGGCAGACTGCGCACGTGAGCGCCGTCGTGTGGAGTGCCGCCGTGTCCCTCGCCGCGTGGCTGTGGCTGCTGCTGTTCCAGGGGTGGTTCTGGCGCACCGATGTGCGGCTTCCGGCGTCGCGCGAGCCGGACGGGTGGCCGGACGTGTGCGTGGTGGTCCCTGCGCGGGACGAGGCGGCGGTGCTGCCCGCGAGCCTGCCGTCGCTGCTCGCCCAGGACTATCCCGGCAGGGCGGAGGTCTTCCTGGTCGACGACGGCAGCACGGACGGCACCGGGGACCTCGCGCGGGAGCTGGCGCGGAGGCGGGGCGGGCTTCCGCTCACCGTGGTCCCGCCCGGCGAGCCGCCGGCCGGGTGGACGGGCAAGCTGTGGGCGGTGCGGCACGGCATGGAGCTGGCCCGCGCCCGGGACCCGGAGTACCTGCTGCTGACGGACGCCGACATCGCGCACGCCCCGGGCAGTCTGCGGCGGCTGGTGGCGGCGGCCGGGACCGGCGGTTTCGACCTCGTGTCGCAGATGGCGCGGCTGCGGGTGGAGAGCCTGTGGGAGCGGCTGGTCGTGCCGGCGTTCGTGTACTTCTTCGCGCAGCTCTACCCGTTCCGCCGGATCTCCCGGCCGGGTTCGAGGACGGCCGCGGCGGCCGGCGGCTGTGTGCTGCTGCGCGCCGACGCCGCCGCGCGGGCGCGGATCCCGGACGCCGTACGGCACGCCGTGATCGACGACGTGGCCGTGGCCCGCGCGGTCAAGCGGAGCGGCGGGCGCGTCTGGCTGGGGCTCGCGGACGGCGTGGACAGCGTGCGCCCCTATCCGCGGCTGGGTGACCTGTGGCGCATGGTGTCGCGCAGTGCGTACG
>NZ_JAHWGT010001714.1 GCF_020873895.1 Streptomyces sp. DH12
ACGTGGGAGGGCGCGCTGCGCGGGGCCGACGCGGCCTATCTGGTGCACCCGGCCGACGTGGGCGCGCCGGGGACGGCCGAGGCGGTCGGCGAGCTGGCGGCGGCCGCCCTGGGCGTGGGGGTGCGGCGGCTGGTGCTGCTGTCCGCGCGGGGGGAGGACCAGGCGCTGCCCACGGAGGAGGCGCTGCGGGCGTCCGGCGCGGACTGGACGGTGGTGCGGTCGGCGTGGTTCGCGCAGAACTTCGGCGAGGGACCGCTGGCCGGGGAGCTGCGCCGCGGGGAGCTGGTGTTCCCGGCGGGCGAGGTGGCGGAGCCGTTCGTCGACGTGCGGGACGTCGCGGACGTGGTGGTGGCCGCGCTCGCCGGCGGCTGTCTCTTATACAC
>NZ_JAHWGT010001715.1 GCF_020873895.1 Streptomyces sp. DH12
GTCCTCCAGCATCGCCGGGATCGAGAACATCACCCCGGACGCGTACATCCAGGTCCGCAGCACGAACGGCATCAGCTGCGCCAGGTCGGGCGTCTTGCTGCCCATCCGCGCGAAGATCAGCGCCAGACCCGTGTTGAACACGAACTGCAAGGCCAGCGCCGGCACCACCAGCAGCCACGACAGGTCCGGATAGCTCCGGAACGCCACCATGATGACGACCAGGACGATCATCGAGAACAGCAGCTGCTGGAGCTGCTGGAGCGCGAACGAGATCGGCAGCGACGCCCGCGGGAAGTGCAGCGCCCGCACCAGGCCCAGGTTCCCCGAGATCGCCCGCACGCCCGCCAGCACCGAGCTCTGGGTGAAGGTGAACACGAACACGC
>NZ_JAHWGT010001716.1 GCF_020873895.1 Streptomyces sp. DH12
GCTCTGCGCATGGATCGACGTGGGGGTGGTGAGCGTGGACGGAACCGTACGCACGGTGGCGTCCCGGGAGGCGCTGATCGAGGCGGTCCGGGCCGGGGAGCGGGTGAAGTACCTGCACTTCTGGGGACACCGGCCGCTGCCCGACGGGCGCATCGGGGCGAGTTGCCTGAGCCAGTGGTGGCCGTCCCCGTTCACCGTCGACGGCGTGGAGTACGCGACCGCCGAGCACTGGATGATGGCGGCCAAGGCACGCCTCTTCGGGGACGCGGAGGGTGAGCGGCGCGTGCTGGCCGCGGGGCATCCCTCCGAGGCGAAGAAGGCGGGCCGTCTCGTCCAGGGCTTCGACGAGGAGATCTGGCGACGGGAGCGGTTCGGGATCGTGG
>NZ_JAHWGT010001717.1 GCF_020873895.1 Streptomyces sp. DH12
GGCGATGCCCAGCTCCTTGCCGAGCTGGTCGACGGCGATCAGCTGCTCGGCGAGCGCCTTGCTGTCCACCAGGTCGGTCTTGGTGACGACGGCGATCTTGGGGGTCTTCTTGATCCCGGCCAGTTCCTTGGCGATGAAGCGGTCGCCGGGGCCGATCTTCTGGTCGGCGGGCAGACAGAACCCGATCACGTCGACCTCGGCCCAGGTGGTCCGCACGACGTCGTTCAGCCGCTCCCCCAGCAGGGTGCGGGGCTTGTGCTGCCCGGGGGTGTCCACCAGCACGAGCTGCGCGTCCGGCCGGTGCACGATGCCGCGCACGGTGTGCCGGGTGGTCTGCGGCCGGTTCGAGGTGATCGCCACCTTCTGCCCGACCAGAGCGTTCG
>NZ_JAHWGT010001718.1 GCF_020873895.1 Streptomyces sp. DH12
TCGGCGAGGGCTGGAACACCGTCGCCACCTTCGACACCGGCACCGGCGCCGGTCTGCCCACCGAGGAGGCGGGCGGCGACCTCGGCGGCTTCCTCGGCTCGCTCGGCGACCAGGTCAAGGGCGACTTCGGCAAGGGCACCGTGTTCAGCACCCGCCTGGTCAACGCCCTCATCACCGAGGACGGCACGGTCTACGTGGGTACGGTCACCAAGGACGCGCTGGTGAAGGCGGCCGAGGCGGGGAAGTAGCTCCCCACCGGCACGGCGAGGGAACGGGGGAGCCGAGGGACGCGACGTCCGCCACGGAGCAGACACGCGACAGGCCGCCCGCGGGTGACGCCGTCGTCGTCACCCGCGGGCTGACCAAGCGTTACCGCCGCGGAC
>NZ_JAHWGT010001719.1 GCF_020873895.1 Streptomyces sp. DH12
GGAGCAGTGCGGCGGTACCGCGTGTGCGGCCGGCATGGGCTGCAGGGCGTCGGCATCGCCGCCCTCCGGGGCAGGGACGGTCCTGACAACACGGATTGCGCCCTCTGCGGGGCGCCACGGACGGTCCCGACGAGTGACGATCGGGTCGGCGAGGTGGAGACGGCCCGCGGAACCGGGCCGCGCGCCGCAAACCCGTTCGCTCCGGTGCGCACGGCGCGCGGGGCACGCCCTTGACCACCCCATCAATACTCTGTGCGCCCTTTCTGATGCGGAGAGCGACGGAAATGATGAGCGCACCACACAGGAACCAGGCGATCCACGGCCCTCGGTCGGCGACGGGGGCGGGTCGTGGCGAAGGAGGCCAGGTGTTGCTTCTCATCTCC
>NZ_JAHWGT010001720.1 GCF_020873895.1 Streptomyces sp. DH12
TCGCCGGTGCCGGCCGCGCCGGCCAGCTTGATGAAGTCGGCGCTGTAGATGCCGTCACCGCCGACCAGCGGGATCTTCGCGCCCGCTTCCTTGATCTGCTTGCTCAGCGGACCGGCCTGCGGGTACTCGCCGCCGTAGTAGACGACGTCGGCGCCGGAGTTCTTCACCTTGGTGGCGACGGCGCTGAAGTCCTTGCTCTCCGGGTTGATGTGCTCGGTGCCGACGACCTGGCCGCCGAGCTTCTTGAACTCCGCGGTGAAGGTGGCGGCCAGACCGGCGCCGTAGGTCTTCTTGTCGTCGATGACGAAGACCTTCTTCTTCTTGGCGTCGTTGAAGACGTACTGCGCGGCGAACGGGCCCTGGATGGCGTCCGTGGTCGCGGT
>NZ_JAHWGT010001721.1 GCF_020873895.1 Streptomyces sp. DH12
GTGCCGGCCGTTGCCGCACAGGAAGGCGTCCTCCCAGCGGGCGGCCGGCCGGGGCTCCCAGGTGCCGTGCACGGGTCCGGCGGTCATGGCGCGAGCACCGCCACGCCGTAGCGGCCGAGAGTGACCCGGTCGGTGACGGTGACGCCGGTGAGCAGGTCGCGGTGGGTGCCGGGGACGTCCACGGTGACCTCGCCCCGGCCGTGGTGCAGCAGGAACAGCAGCCCGCCCCTGCGCACGGCCTCCACCGCGTCCGGGAGCCCGTCCAGCACCGGCCGCGCCCCCGCCCCGGCGGCGACGCGGGTGAGCAGGTCCCGCAGGGCGTCGGGCTCGGGGAGGGTGGAGACGTACCAGGCGCGGCCCTTGCGGAGCACGGCGGGCAGTCC
>NZ_JAHWGT010001722.1 GCF_020873895.1 Streptomyces sp. DH12
GACCGGGACCCCGGCGGCCGATCTTCGGTACGCCATCCGAGGAGGGACGCTTCGATGGGGGAAAAGGTCGTGGCAGGTCAGTTCGACCTGTCCGATCGCCAGCGCTACCGCGAGAAGCTCAGCAGGTGCCTGACGGGCCTGGAGCGACTCCTGGAGGAGAAGCGGTTCGACCGCCCCAAGAACCTGATGGGGCTGGAGATCGAACTCAATCTCGCGGGCGCCGACGGCATGCCGAAAATGTTGAATGCGCAAGTCCTCGAGCGCATCGCGAGCCGTGACTTCCAAACGGAACTCGCCATGTTCAATCTGGAAGTGAACATCGCCCCCCACCGGCTGGGCGGGCGGGTTTTCGACCGGCTCGACGAGGAACTGCGGACCTCGCT
>NZ_JAHWGT010000174.1 GCF_020873895.1 Streptomyces sp. DH12
GCACTCGACCGACGGGAGCCTGTGGGCGATGGGACAAGGTTCCTCGGGGCTTCGACGGCTCTTCCGCGAAGTGGCCAAGTTCGGCGCGGTGGGGGGAGCCGGCGTTCTGGTCAACCTCGGTGTGTTCAACCTGGTCCGCCAGGCGACCGACCTCCAGGTGGTGCGCGCGAGCGTCATCGCCACCGTGGTCGCGATCGTCTTCAACTACGTCGGCTTCCGCTACTTCACCTACCGGGACCGCGACAAGTCCCGGCGCACCCGCGAGATGTCGCTGTTCCTGCTGTTCAGCGCCATCGGCCTGGTGATCGAGAACGGCCTGCTCTACACGGCGACGTACGGCTTCGGCTGGGACAGCTCGCTGCAGAGCAACATCTTCAAGTTCCTCGGCATCGGCATCGCGACGCTGTTCCGCTTCTGGTCCTACCGCACATGGGTGTTCCGCGCCCTGCCGGTGCGCGAGGAGCCCGTGGCGGGCGGCGGCGCCACGGCCGGCGGGGAGCGGCTCCGGCAGCGCGTGCCGTAGCGCTCCCCCTGCCGCGGCGCGTCCCGCTCAGCGCACCGTCCTGCGGGTCTCCTCGTCCGGGTCCTTCTGCGGGGGCGTGCGGGACAGGAACAGGCCGAACACGGGCGGCTTGGCCTGGAGCATCTCCAGACGGCCGCCGTCCGCCTCCGCCAGGTCCCGGGCGACCGCCAGGCCGATCCCGGTGGAGTTGCGGCCGCTGATCGCCCGCTCGAAGATCCGCGACCCCAGCTCGGCGGGCACGCCCGGACCCTCGTCGGTGACCTCCACGACGACCTGGTTGCCGGTGACCCGCGTGCGCAGGGCGACCGTGCCGCCGCCGTGCATCAGCG
>NZ_JAHWGT010001723.1 GCF_020873895.1 Streptomyces sp. DH12
GGATCCTGCGGGTCGCCCCTGATGTCCGGCGCGCCGCCTTGAGGACCGTCGCCCGGCGCGGCGGCGCCGAAGCGCCGCCGCACGGACGTCCTCCCCCCTGTCCGGTGCCCCCCTTCCCCCTTGCTCCCCCTGCCTACGCGGTCAGAGCGCCGGCCACCAGAAGGGGGCGAAGCTGATGGCCACGTTGCCCTCGCCCTGGTTGACGGTCGTGAACGCGGAACCGTTGACCTGGGCGGTATTGCTCTCGTTCTCGGCGCCGGGCCCTACGGCCTGCTGCTGTGTGGTGGCGGAGTTCCCGAAGTTGTCCCCGCCGACTCCGGTACCGAGGGCGCCGACGCCGTTGTCCGCCGTCGCGACCCCCGCGAAGAGCGCGGCCGCGAGCG
>NZ_JAHWGT010001724.1 GCF_020873895.1 Streptomyces sp. DH12
CTCCTGGTCGGCCAGGGTCTCGCCGATCATGATGTCCGGGATGCCCGCGACCGCGCAGATGTCACCCGGGCCGGCCTTCTCGGCGGGCTTGCGGGTGAGCGCCTCGGTCATCATCAGCTCGGAGATGCGGACGTTCTGTACGGAGCCGTCGCGCTTCATCCACGCGGCCGTCTGCCCCTTCTTCAGCTCGCCCTGGTGGACGCGCAGCAGCGCGATACGGCCGAGGAAGTTGTCGGCGTCCAGGTTGGTGACGTGCGCCTGGAGCGGGGCGCCCTCCTCGTAGGTGGGGGCGGGGATGTGCTCGAGGATCGTCGAGAAGAACGGCTCGAGGGAGTCGGAGTCGCCGGGGACCGTGCCGTCGTCGGGCTTGGTCAGCGAGGCGA
>NZ_JAHWGT010001725.1 GCF_020873895.1 Streptomyces sp. DH12
GCAGTTCGGCGCGCGGGGCCCGGTGCAGACGGTGTCCACCGGCTGCACCTCCGGACTCGACGCGGTCGGCTACGCCTTCCACACCGTCGCCGAGGGCCGGGCGGACGTCTGCATCGCGGGGGCGTCGGACTCGCCGATCTCCCCGATCACCGTGGCCTGCTTCGACGCCATCAAGGCGACCAGCCCGCGCAACGACGAGCCGGAGACCGCCTCACGGCCCTTCGACCGCTCCCGCAACGGCTTCGTCCTCGGCGAAGGGTCGGCCGTGCTGGTCCTCGAGGAGTTCGGGCACGCCCGCCGGCGCGGCGCCCACATCTACGCCGAGATCGCCGGCTTCGCCGGACGCAGCAACGCCTACCACATGACCGGACTGAAGTCCGAC
>NZ_JAHWGT010001726.1 GCF_020873895.1 Streptomyces sp. DH12
GTCCCAGTCCGCCGGTGTGCCGTCCTCCGCGTACGAGTCCAGGGCGAGGGCGGCGCCGTCGAGGTAACCGGAGACATCGGAGCCGAACGGTACTTCCGTCATGGTGAACCGGAAACCGAAGGGCGAAGCCGGGTCGAAGACCGAGGCGAGTTCGCCGGCAGCGCCGCCTGAACCACCGGGGTGCCGCGTAGCGGTGATCGTGCAACGCTCCGTCGTGACCCAGCCGCGCCGCCACGCCACTGCCCCGCACAACGAGATGAGACACCGTCATCTCCGTCTGCTCGACCAGGGCGGATCCGGATCCTCTGGATCCGCCGTCCCGCCGCTGCCATCAGCCAGCCCTCCCCGGGGTTGGCGGCTGTCTGCCTGACCAACCGCGTCG
>NZ_JAHWGT010001727.1 GCF_020873895.1 Streptomyces sp. DH12
GCCCCAGATCGAGTAGATGGCGTCGTACGTCTGGTCGTCCCCGCGGAGGAAGGAGCAGGCCTCTCCTTCCTCGATCGTCAGGGCGGGGACGTCCTTCCACCACCTGCGGGCCCGCTCGACCTGGACCGGGGAGAGGTCCAGTGCCGTGACACGTACCCCACGGCGCGCCAGCCAGGACGCCTCCCGGCACTCGGCCGCCCCCAGTTCGAGCGCGGCGCGCGGCAGGCCGAGTAGTTCGGCCCCCGGCCCGTGACCTTCGTACTGCGTCCACTCGAAAGCCGTTACTTCGGGAGGCGGCACCGGTCCGTCACGGTCCGGCTTGTAGCGGTCCCAGAAGAAGACGGGATCGTGTGACGTACGGAGCATGGGCGTCCTTGAGGGG
>NZ_JAHWGT010001728.1 GCF_020873895.1 Streptomyces sp. DH12
TCAGGAGTGGCTCAGCGGCGCAGATCCTCCACGGTCACGGCCGAACCCGGCAGAACGGACCGGGCAGGCGCCCGCATCCCGTCCAGGAACAGCTGGAGATGGCGGTGGACGAAGCGGTCGGCGCTCATGCAGCCGGTGCCGGCCGGGGGCCGGCTCAGCTGCGCGACGCCCACCAGCAGGTCGCCGTACTCCACGTCGTCCCGCAGCTGGCCGGCCGCCCGGGCGCGGTCCATCAGCTGGACGACGAGGCTCTCGACGCGCCGCCGCGCATCCTCCAGGTCGGGATGGCTCTGGTCGAAGGTGCTGGAGATCATCGGACAGAGCGCGCTGATCCGCTCGTCGGCGGCAGCGTGCGCGAAGCGCTCCAGCGCCTCGAAGGCGT
>NZ_JAHWGT010001729.1 GCF_020873895.1 Streptomyces sp. DH12
TACACGGCGAGCAGCTGCCCGCCCGCGCCCTTCTCCGCGAGCCGCGCGGCCCGCCGGATCAGGGTGCGGCCCTCGGGCCCCCCGGTCAGTCCGACCACGATCCGCTCGCGCGACCCCCAGATCGCCGAGACGGCGTGCTCGCTGCGGTAGCGCTGGAGGTGGGCGTCGACCCGGTCGGCGACCCACAGCAGGGCGAGCTCCCGCAGGGCGGCGAGGTTGCCGGGGCGGAAGTAGCTGGAGAGGGCCGCGTCGACCTGGTCGGGCTGGTGGATGTTGCCGTGCGCCATGCGGCGGCGCAGCGCCTCGGGCGTCATGTCGACCAGTTCGACCTGGTCGGCGCGGCGCACCACCTCGTCCGGCACGGTCTCCGGCTCCCGTACGC
>NZ_JAHWGT010001730.1 GCF_020873895.1 Streptomyces sp. DH12
GTCCAGGCCTGGGTCGACGCCACCCGCCGCGGCCAGGTCACCGGCCCGAGCACCTGGGACGGCTACGCCGCCGCGGCCGTCTGCGAGGCCGGCGTCCGGGCGCTGGAGCAGGGCGGCAGGGTCGAGGTCGACCTCGCGCGGAAGCCCCCGCTGTACGCCTGAACCCAGAGGCGAGGGGAATCAGAGGGCGGTGCGAGGCCGCGGAGGCAGCCCCGCGGCCGCGTAGCACGCGTCGATCACCCGCATCGTCTCCAGCGCGTCGTCCGCGCCGAGGGGGAGGGGCCTGCCCCCGCGCACCCGCTCGGCGAACGCCTCCAGCTGGTAGTGGTACGACGAGCGGGCGCCCAGGCGTTCCGTGCGCTCGCCGTCGGCGGTGCGCACC
>NZ_JAHWGT010001731.1 GCF_020873895.1 Streptomyces sp. DH12
GGGTTTCATGGGGGTCGCTCTGTTCGTTCCGTGAAACTGGTGCGTCGATGAGGAGGCGGGGTCAGGGTGGCGGGGATCAGGAGGCGGCGGGGACGCCGATCGCCAGGAGCGCGGTGTCGTCGTCGAGGCCGTCGCCGAAGTAGCGCAGCAGACCGGTGACGGCGTCGACGAGCGCGCGACTGCCCGCCGGGGCGCGCGCGGCGGCGAACGACAGCAGGGCGTCGTAACCGTAGAGCTGCCGGTCGGGGCCGACCCGGGCCTCGGTGAGGCCGTCGGTGTAGAGGAGCAGGGTGTCGCCGGGCCGCAGGACGGTGCTCACCCCGACGAACTGCGCCGTGGGAAGGACGCCGACCAGCATGCCGCCGCGGGTGCTCAGGTACTC
>NZ_JAHWGT010001732.1 GCF_020873895.1 Streptomyces sp. DH12
TAGTATAGCGTTCATTTATGACTTTACCTATCATACTTTATCACCTTCTAACTTTAAAAGGATAAAGCTGACATTATCTTTTGAATCATGGGCAAGCGCTAAGTCCAATAACTCATTACCATGGACGTCTAATGAATTATTTGAACTTAGTAGTTCTTGGATTTCATAATCTCTGACATAATCAGTAAGTCCGTCAGAGTTCAAAAGAAGATAATCATCAAAATGAGTTCTCTTGATAAATAAATCTGGAGAAACACGTTTATCTGTTCCCATGACTTTAGTAATAATATTACGTTGTGGATGATGAAATGCTTCATCTTTAGTAATTTGTCCAGTCATTACTAAGTGATTAACAAATGAATGGTCGCTCGTAATTTGATCC
>NZ_JAHWGT010000175.1 GCF_020873895.1 Streptomyces sp. DH12
CACCGAGGCGTCCAACTGGACGTACGACCCGGTACGGAAGCAGTACTACTTCCACCGCTTCTTCTCGCACCAGCCGGACCTCAACTACGAGAACCCGCGCGTGCAGGAGGAGGTCCTGGCGGCCCTGCGCTTCTGGCTCGACCTGGGCATCGACGGCTTCCGGCTGGACGCCGTCCCCTATCTGTACGCGGCCGAGGGAACGAACTGCGAGAACCTGCCGGCGACGCACGCGTTCCTGAAGCGGGTCCGCAAGGAGATCGACACCCAGTACCCCGACACCGTGCTCCTCGCCGAGGCCAACCAGTGGCCCGAGGACGTCGTCGACTACTTCGGCGACTACGCCGCCGGCGGCGACGAATGCCACATGGCCTTCCACTTCCCGGTCATGCCCCGCATCTTCATGGCCGTCCGCCGCGAATCCCGCTACCCCGTCTCCGAGATCCTCGCCAAGACCCCCGCCATCCCCTCCGGCTGCCAGTGGGGCATCTTCCTGCGCAACCACGACGAGCTGACCCTGGAAATGGTCACCGACGAGGAACGCGACTACATGTGGGCCGAATACGCCAAAGACCCCCGCATGCGCGCCAACATCGGCATCCGCCGCCGCCTCGCCCCCCTCCTCGACAACGACCGCAACCAGATCGAACTCTTCACCGCCCTCCTGCTCTCCCTCCCCGGGTCCCCGATCATCTACTACGGCGACGAGATCGGCATGGGCGACAACATCTGGCTCGGCGACCGCGACGCCGTCCGCACCCCCATGCAATGGACCCCCGACCGCAACGCCGGCTTCTCCTCCTCCGACCCCGGCCGCCTCTACCTCCCCACGATCATGGACCCGGTCTACGGCT
>NZ_JAHWGT010001733.1 GCF_020873895.1 Streptomyces sp. DH12
TCCTCCAGCAGGGAGCTGAACGCGGGGCGGATGCCGGGGGCCTCCGCGCCGGCGTCGTCCACGCCGCCCGTGCTCAACGGACTCCTGAGGACAGGAACGCGCGGATCGCCGAGGCGGTGGCCTCGGGCGCGCTGAGCTGCGGGCAGTGGCCGACGGCGTCCAGGGTGACCAGCTCGCTGCCGGGCACGGCGGCGTGGACGTACGCGCCGACCTCGCGGGGCGCGATGACGTCCTGCTCGCACTCCAGGATCAGGGTCGGAACGGTCACGGTCTCGAGGTCCTTGCGGCTGTCGGAGAGGAACGTGGTGCGGGCGAAGACCCGGGCGATGTCCGGGTCGGTCGCGCAGAAGCTGTTGGTCAGTTCCTCGCCGAGCTCCGGACG
>NZ_JAHWGT010001734.1 GCF_020873895.1 Streptomyces sp. DH12
GATCACCGGTGCCGAACGAGCACGAGACCGTCGGCGCCTACGCCCTCGGTATCCTCGACGACGCCGAGGCGACCGCCTTCGAGGCCCACCTGGCGACGTGCGAGTGGTGTGCCCAGCAGCTCGACGAACTCGCCGGGATGGAACCGATGCTGGCCGCGCTGGCGGACCTGCCCGACGCCGCCGGATCGCCCGCGATCGGCGAGTCGCTGTCCGCGAAGCCGTCGCCGCGCGTGGTGGAGAAGCTCGTCGACGAGGTGGCCGAGCGCCGGGCGCGCAAGCGCCGCCGGAACTTCTACATGGTCGCCGCGGCCGGCGCGCTGATCGTCAGCGGCCCGTTCGTGGCCGTCGCGGCGAGCGGCGGGGACGGCGGCAGCGGCGGCG
>NZ_JAHWGT010001735.1 GCF_020873895.1 Streptomyces sp. DH12
GACCGCCGTGGCGATGACCAGGGCGGCCTCGTCGCGGACCTCCTGGGGCAGTTCCTCGTCCCCGCTGTCCAGTGCCAGGTCCAGGCCCGACAGGCGGTGCTCGTCGATGGCCTCGAGGACCGGCTCCACCAGACGGAGCAGAAGCCGGTAGTCCTCCGTGTCCATCCGCACCCGCAGCAGGTCGAGATACACGTCCACGGGGCGGTTCTCCGGGGTGAACTCGGATTCGCTCATGGGCCTCGGGTTCCCTTCCTGCGTCGGGTCACACGGCGGCCGGTGCGGCCGCCGCGGCGGTGTCGCTCCCGTCCTCCGGCCCCAGCCAGGCGCGTGCCGTGGCGAGCGCCCTGCCCACGTCCCGGGTTCCGGTCGACACGCACAGCG
>NZ_JAHWGT010001736.1 GCF_020873895.1 Streptomyces sp. DH12
GGCGGACCCTGGCCGCCCGCCCATGTGCGCCTGGAGATGCTGGAGGAGGCCGTGCAGATCATGCGCCGGCTGTTCTCCGGCGAGGAGGTCAACCATCGCGGCACCCACTACACCGTCGAGAACGCCCGGCTCTACACGCTGCCCGACGAGCCCGTGCCCATCGACGTCTCCGGCTTCGGCCCGGCGGCCACCAAGCTCGCGGCACGGGTCGGCGACGGCTACATCACGATGATGCCGGACGCCTCCATGGTCGAGCAGTACCGCAAGGGCGGGGGCGGCCAGAAGCTCGTCAGCGGTGGCACGAAGGTCTGCTACGGCACCGACCGCGAGGAGTGCGTGCGTACGGTGCACCGGCTGTGGGCGAACGAGCAGCTGCCGGGC
>NZ_JAHWGT010001737.1 GCF_020873895.1 Streptomyces sp. DH12
GCTGAATCCGAAGGAGCTGACCGAGGCGCGGCGGGGCCGCCCTCCCGTGGCGGGCAGCCGGACGGCCTCGGTGGCCACGGTGAACGGGCCCTCGCCGAAGGGGATCCGGGGGTTGGGCTCGGTGCAGTGCAGCGAGGGCGGCACCTGGCCGGTGCGCACCACCCCGACGGCCTTGAGCAGCCCCGCCAGCCCGGCGGCGGCCGAGGTGTGGCCGACGTTGCCCTTGACCGAGCCGATGGGGACGCTGCCGGCGGGCCGGGCGGCCGGGGCGAAGGCCTCGTTGAGCGCGGTGACCTCGATGGGGTCGCCGAGCGGGGTGCCGGTGCCGTGGCACTCGACGTAGTCGATGCCGGACGCGTCGAGGCCGAAGCGGTCCAGGGT
>NZ_JAHWGT010001738.1 GCF_020873895.1 Streptomyces sp. DH12
GTGCAGTTGTGGCGTACCAAGGACATCAGTTCGTCCACCACGTGGAACTCGCAGAACGCCTCGGGCTTCTGGATCGACCACCTCAAGACCGAGGAGTTCGCGTACGGGTACGAGGGGTGCGCTGCCAAGGACGCCGAGTTCGAAGTGAAGTCGGCTGTCCAGCAAGCCGCGAACGGCAAGTGGTCGACGATGACCTTCGGTCTGCGGGCGTCGAGTGAGAGCGACGGCTACGGCTGGAAGCGGTTCTCGGACAACGCCTTTCTCCGGGTCGAGTACAACCGTCCGCCGGCCCAGTTGAAGATGTCGCAGCTCACGATGACTTACGGCGGTACCTGTAAGACCCCGTACCCCCCTGCCCGCGTCCGAACCCTCGGCACGATC
>NZ_JAHWGT010001739.1 GCF_020873895.1 Streptomyces sp. DH12
GGGCAGATCAGCAGCTGCGCCGCGATCGCGGGCGTGCCGAGGTCGCGGGCCAGCAGGCACAGCCCGGCGGCGAGACCCCCGCCCGCGCTGATGCCGGCGACCACGACACGGCCGGGGTCCACGCCCAGCTCCTCGCCGTGCGCGGCCACCAGGCCAGCCCCCGGTGGCAGTCCTCCACGGCGCTGGTGCCGGTGGCCTCCGGGGCGAGCCGGTACTCCACGGTGACGACGACCGCGCCGAACCGCTCCAGCCACTCCAGCGGAATGTCGATCTGCCCGAAGCGGTCACCCAGGACCATCCCGCCGCCGTGCATCCAGTAGACGCACGGTGCGGGGACAGCCGGGTCGCGGTCCGCAGGGCTCAGCACCGACAGCCGGACGA
>NZ_JAHWGT010001740.1 GCF_020873895.1 Streptomyces sp. DH12
GCCACGAACCATCTGGTCCGCCTTGCGCGGGTCGATACCGAGGCGCATCGCAACCTCGACCGTCGAATCGAACTTCGTGCCGGCCGTCTCCTTCGCGAGGCGAACAGCCTCGAGCGGCGAGTACAGCTTGCCTTCTTCGATCTTCTCTTCCGCCGCGCGGTACGTCTTGCTGCGCTTCATCTCAAACTCCTTCAACAGGGAGATCGTGGTTCTACGAGCCAGCGCCGGCCCAACCACTTTCGGGCTCCGCGCCCCCGACACCAGGTCGATCCTGACGCCGCGATGCCACACAGGCAACCGGTTGATCTTACGTGACGTGCGGGGGTGGGGTGAAATCGGCGACGGACGCACGAAGCCCCTGACCCAGGTGAGGGCCAGGGG
>NZ_JAHWGT010001741.1 GCF_020873895.1 Streptomyces sp. DH12
ACGGTCGCCCCGGGCACCCCGGCGGCCCAGGTGGCGTCGCTCACGGCGCCGACCAGGCGGATGTGCCCCCGCTCGCACATCCGTGCCGCCAGCGCCAGCAGGGCGGCGCGCTGGGCGGGATCCTGCGCCCGGTCCAGGCCGTCGGCGAGGACAGTGAGGCATCGCAGGGCGTCCGGCACCTCGCCCGGCACGTCGGCCTCCAGTACGCCGGGGCCGGTGAGCAGCACCAGCGCGAGGGCGGTGTAACGCAGTTCGCCGTCGCCGAGCCGCCGCAGCGTGGTGCGGGCGCCGTTGCCGCGGTCGAGAACGGCGCGCACCAGGCGTCCTCCGGCGCACGGCTCGGCGAGGAGGTCGGCGACGGGTCCTGCGCAGCCGACGCGT
>NZ_JAHWGT010000176.1 GCF_020873895.1 Streptomyces sp. DH12
GCACGCAGCCCTCCAGCGAGAGGCAGCCGCAGCCGATGCAGTCGGTGAGGTGGTCGCGCAGCCGGTTCAGCTGCCGGATGCGCTCGTCCAGTTCGGAGCGCCACGCCTCGGAGAGCCGCGCCCAGTCCTCGCGGGTCGGTGTGCGCTCCTCGGGCAGCTCGGCGAGCGCCTCGCGGATCGTGGCGAGGGGGATGCCGACGCGCTGGGCGGCGCGGATGAAGGCGACCCGGCGCAGGGTGTCACGGGTGTAGCGGCGCTGGTTGCCGGAGGTGCGCCGGCTGCGGATCAGCCCTTTGGACTCGTAGAAGTGCAGGGCCGACACCGCGGCTCCGCTGCGGGCGGAGAGCTGGCCGACCGTGAGTTCGTGGATCTTCTCTGGAATCCGGTGCACTCCTCGAAGCCTACCGACCCCGTCCGGCGGCCGGTCCGTTGACAGGGGCCGCACGGCCGACCATGCTAAGCAGTTGCTTAGGCATGCGCACGCGGATGCGCCTGCGACTACGTGACGCGAGAGGCCGGGACATGGCAGAGCCGAGGATCTTCACGTCCGTCGACGACCTGAAGGCGGCGGTGGGCGAGCAGCTGGGGTACACCGACTGGCTGGAGGTCGACCAGAAGCGCATCGACCTGTTCGCCGAGGCCACCGGTGACCACCAGTGGATCCACGTGGACCCGGAGAAGGCCGCGGCGGGACCGTTCGGCACGACCATCGCGCACGGCTACCTCACGCTCTCGCTGCTGCCGCTGTTCGGCCCCCAGCTGATGTCCGTCGAGGGCGTGAAGATGGGCGTCAACTACGGCACGAACAAGGTGCGCTTCCCCGCCCCCGTCCCGGTCGGCTCGCGGCTG
>NZ_JAHWGT010001742.1 GCF_020873895.1 Streptomyces sp. DH12
AGTCGAAGCGGGCACCGGAGGATCCGGAGCCGAAGTCGTGGTCGACGTAGGCGTCGTTCCTGCCGGTGCAGTAGGGCCAGCCGTAGTTGCCGGCCCGGGTGACGCGGTTGAACTCGACCTGTCCGGCGGGGCCTCGGGACGGGCTTGCCGTCCCCGCGTCCGGGCCGTAGTCGCCGACGTACACCGTCCCGGTGGCCTGGTCGACGCTCATGCGGAACGGATTGCGGAAGCCCATCGCGTAGATCTCGGGGCGGGTCCTCGCGGTGCCCGCCGGGAAGAGGTTGCCGGGCGGGACGGTGTAACTGCCGTCCGCCTGGACCTTGATGCGCAGGATCTTGCCGCGCAGGTCGTTGGTGTTGCCGGCCGAACGCTGGGCGTCGT
>NZ_JAHWGT010001743.1 GCF_020873895.1 Streptomyces sp. DH12
GGGTGGAACTGGGTGGCCCACAGGGAGCCGTTCTCCACGGCGGCCACGAAGGGCTTGCCGTGGGTGGTCCAGGTGACGAGCGGGGCCTCCATGGCCGGGTTCGTGGTCTCGAGCGACCAGTCGTGGACGGCGTAGGAGTGCACGAAGTAGAAACGCGCGTCCTTGTCCAGACCGGCGAACAGCCGGGAACCCTCCGGGGCGTCCACGGTATTCCAGCCCATGTGGGGGACGACGTCGGCCTGGAGCGGCTCGACGGAGCCGGGCCACTCGTCGAGGCCCTCGGCCTCGACGCCGTGCTCGACGCCCCGGGCGAAGAGGATCTGCATGCCGACGCAGATGCCCATGACCGGGCGGCCGCCGGCCAGGCGGCGGTCGACGAT
>NZ_JAHWGT010001744.1 GCF_020873895.1 Streptomyces sp. DH12
CGGTGCGCTCCGCGTCGGGCGGCCGGGGCGGCTCGGACCGCTCGTGGCCGGTGCGGTCCTGGCTGGTGCCACGCGACGGAGTCGCATCGTGATGCTTCATCGCCGGGCCTCCATGGCCTGGGTCAGCGCGGCGATGCCGCGTGAGGTGTGCGTTTTGACGGAGCCGCGGGAGATGCCCATCGCGGCGGCGATCTCGGCCTCCTTCAGCCCGAGCCAGTGGCGCAGCACCAGCGCCTCCCGCTGCCGGGCGGGGAGCTGCTGCAGCGCGTCGATCATCACCCGCTGGTCCTCCCGCAGCAAGGCGGTGCTCTCGGCGGACGCCACGGTGGGCTCGGGCGGGGAGGCCGGCTGCTCCTCGTGCCGGCGGGCGACCTGGAGGT
>NZ_JAHWGT010001745.1 GCF_020873895.1 Streptomyces sp. DH12
TCCTTGATGTCGTCGAACCCGGTGACCGCCAGCTCGCCCGGCACGTCGATGCGCAGCTCACGCGCGGCGCGCAGCACACCGATGGCCTGGTCGTCGGTGGAGCAGAAGATCGCGGGCGGCCGCCGCGGCCCCGACAGGATGTCCAGCGCGACCCGGTAGGCGTCGTAGCGGTTGTACGGGGCCTCGAAGAGGCGGCCCTCGGTGGGTATGCCGGCCTCGTCCATCGCGCGCCGCCAGCCTTCGACGTGGTCGGAGACCGGGTCGCCGACGGCGGGGGTCTCCGCCGTGCCGCCGACACAGGCGACGTACTCGTAGCCGTGCTCCAGCAGATGCCGCACGGCGAGCTGCGCGCCGCCGAGGTCGTCGGTGACGACGGCGAC
>NZ_JAHWGT010001746.1 GCF_020873895.1 Streptomyces sp. DH12
TTACGGGGTATACGGGGACGGGGCGCGTCGCCGGGAGGGCGTCGGGCTTGCCGGAACGGAGGTCGAAGCGCGAGCCGTGCAGCCAGCACTCGATGTGGCAGTCGTCGACTTCGCCCTCCGAGAGGGACACGTTCGCGTGGGAGCAGATGTCGTTGATCGCGAACACCTCTCCCTCGGTGCGCACGACGGAGACCGGCGTGCCGTCGAGTTCCACCCGCTTGGGGGTGTCCTCCTCCAGCTCGCTCAGTCCACAGACGCGTACGAAGGTCATGCGACCGCGGCCTCCAGCTCCTCCTCGATCTTGGCGATCAGGCGCTCCTCGATGTCGGGCACGCCGATCTGCTGGACCAGCTCGGCGAAGAAGCCCCGGACCACCAGAC
>NZ_JAHWGT010001747.1 GCF_020873895.1 Streptomyces sp. DH12
GTCTTGGCCCCCATGGCCCGGCGGGTGGCGACCAGATGGTCGTTGCGCCAGCGCCACACCAGTTCGGCGACGTCGGTCAGCGCCTCGCCGAGCCGTGCCACCTCGTCCCGCTCGTCGCCCGCGTAGACGGCCGTCCAGATCTCCTCGACCGCAGGCGACGGCTCGTACTTCCGGGACACGTCGCGCTCCAGCACCTCCTTCGGCACGGGGTGGCCGCGCCGGGCGAGGAACCGCAGCACCTCGTCGTACAGGCTGGGCTCGTGCAGGGCCTTCTCCAGCTCGGCGTGCACCCGCGGCGCTCCCCGGTGCGGGACCAGCATCGACGCGGACTTGTCGCCGAGCAGGAACTCCATGCGCCGGTACATCGCCGACTGGAAGCC
>NZ_JAHWGT010001748.1 GCF_020873895.1 Streptomyces sp. DH12
TCCCGGAGCCGGTGCGGCCACGGCCCAGTACGTCGCGGCCGGCGAGGGAATTCGGCAGGGTCGCGGCCTGGATCGGGAAGGGCACGGTCACGCCTTGCGAGCCCAGTGCGCCCAGCAGTGCCCCGGGCATGTCGAGATCGGCGAAGCCCTCCACGGCGGGAAGTGCGGGAGTGATCGTCCTGGGCAGCGCGAACTCCCCCTGGACTGCGGGCCGGCGGCCATGACCACCGGAACGGCTCGGCCCGCCTGAGCGGCTCCTGACCGACGAGCCGAATCGGCTGTCGCCCCTTCCGGAGTCGGCACTGCCGTCACGGGTGCGGGCGGAGCGGTCGTTCGTGCGTGTGCGGTTCATGCGGAACCTTCCTCGATGCGGCACATAT
>NZ_JAHWGT010001749.1 GCF_020873895.1 Streptomyces sp. DH12
GTGTACTGCACCGCCTTGATGTCCCCGGTGACGGGTAGTTCCACGGTGGACACCGAGGCGCCGGACGCCGACGTGTTGTCGAACAGCTCGCCCTCGCCCTTCAGGGCGTCCTTGCGGGGCGCCGGCACCTCGACGACCTGGGTGATCGACACCGGCGCCGCGTTCTTGCCGGTGCCCCACGACGAGGGACGCGGACCCATGTCGAACTCCAGCACGCCGCCCTCGGCGATCGCCGCGTGCGGCAGCGCCGTGGAGTTCCACCGCTTGCCGTTGACCTTCAGCCCCTGCACGTACACGTTCTTCGCGCTGTTCCTCGGCGCCTTGACGACCAGCTCGCGGCCGTTCTCCAGGTGCACGGTGACCTTCGTGAACAGCGGGGA
>NZ_JAHWGT010001750.1 GCF_020873895.1 Streptomyces sp. DH12
GGGGCGGGCGGGGTCGCGGTCGGCGACCCACAGGCCGCCCTGGGCGTCCCAGCTCGGCGGGGTCAGCCGGTCCTGCTCGGTCTTGCCCTGGCTGCGCAGCACCGGTTCGCCGAGGGTGGCGCCCTGCGCCAGCGCGGAGACGAACAGCTCCTGGCCGTTCAGTCCGACCCCGGCGGCCGTGCGCTCGTCCCGCGCGACCGCGACCGACCGCAGGCCCTGCTCGCCCTGTCCGAGCGCGCCGGGAGCCGCTTCGGGGTCGGCGCCGGGGCTGCCGGCGGCGATCCGGACGAGCTTGTGCTCCCTGTCGAGGAAGTACAGGTGGTCGGGCTGGTTGAGCGCGCCCCGGGTGGCCACGGTCTCGGCGCCGTCCTGGGTGAGGG
>NZ_JAHWGT010001751.1 GCF_020873895.1 Streptomyces sp. DH12
GAGGAGCAGCGGCGGGAGGCTCTGGACAGCGCCGAGCGGCACCGCCAGGAGCTGGAGGAGTCCCGCCGCCTGCACGACCCGCTGAACCTGCACGGCCCGCACCGGCAGCACGAGCGGCGGCCCGAGGACGGCTGAGCCTCCTCACCGGCCCGGCGTCGGTTACAGCCGGGCCGGCGCCCCGCCCTTCAACGCTTTCAGCTCGAACGTCTCCGCCATGCGCGCGTACCCCGCGTCGCTGGGGTGCAGCCCGTCCCCGGAGTCGTACCCGGCGCGGAAGCGGCGCGGGTCGTACGCGTCCCGCACCGCCTCGTCGAAGTCCACGACCTCGTCGAACACCCCGCCGTCGCGGATCTCCGCGTTGACCCGCTGCCGCACGTCC
>NZ_JAHWGT010000177.1 GCF_020873895.1 Streptomyces sp. DH12
GGCCGCTGCCCTGAGCCGGGCGCCGTTATTCGCGTGCCCGGGCCGGTCACGCGACCCCTCATGGGGATCATGCCGAAGCTTCCCCCGCCCCCGCCCGAGGAACTCCGCCGTGACCCCCTGCCGCTGCGGGGCCGCACCGCCCTGGTGACCGGAGCGAGCCGGCGCGGCGGCATCGGACACGCCGTGGCCCGCAGGCTGGCCGCGTACGGCGCGAGCGTCTACCTGCACCACCATGTGCCGCACGACGCCGCGATGCCCGCCGGGGCGATCCGCGACTCCACCTTCCGCACCCGCTCGGCCAGGTCGAAGTGCGTGCCGTCCAGGGCGTCGATCGCCTGGTCCATCAGGCCCTGCAGCCAGTCGCGGACCTCGTCCACGCCCTCGATGTGCCGGCCGTGCTCGTCGAGGTGGGCCAGCGCCACCCACGGGGTCCCGGCCCCCGGCAGGATCTTCTCGGCCTCCTTCCTCATCTCGCCCAGCAGCCGGAAGTACTCGGACCAGCCGTACGCGTACGCCTCGTCCAGGTCCAGGTCGGTGCCGTTGTAGTAGCGCGACCAGCGGGCGTACCGCTCCCGCCCCACCGTGTCCGGCGCGCCCTCGACCGCCGGGGCGTACACGTCCCGCAGCCAGTCCCGCAGTTCCGCCACGGCGGCGGTCGCCGCGCGGGCGGCCTCGTCCAGCTCCGCGCGCAGCGCGTCCGGGCCCGCGGCGGCGAAGTCCTCGAACCAGCCGCGGCCCTCGCCGGTGTCCGCCCACTCGCCGAGCTGCCCGACGAACGTCCGCGTGGGGCGCGGCCCGGCGTACAGCTTGCGTTCCAGGCCCAGCGCCAGCGACTCCCGGTACCCGGCC
>NZ_JAHWGT010001752.1 GCF_020873895.1 Streptomyces sp. DH12
GGGTGAGCACCGGCTTCGGCGCCCTGGCGACCCGGCACATCAGCCCGGACCTGCGCGGCCGGCTCCAGCGCAACATCGTCCGCTCGCACGCCGCCGGCATGGGGCCGCGGGTGGAGCGGGAGGTCGTCCGCGCGCTGATGTTCCTGCGGCTCAAGACCCTCTGCTCCGGGTACACCGGCGTCCGGCCCGAGGTCGCGCGCACCATGGCCGACGTGCTGAACGCGGGGATCACCCCGGTGGTGCACGAGTACGGCTCCCTGGGCTGCTCCGGCGACCTCGCCCCGCTCTCGCACTGCGCGCTCGCGCTGATGGGCGAGGGCGAGGCCGAAGGGCCCGACGGCGCGGTGCGGCCGGCCGGCGAGTTGCTCGCCGCCCACGG
>NZ_JAHWGT010001753.1 GCF_020873895.1 Streptomyces sp. DH12
GCTTCGTAGATGAGAATGGCGCGACGGTCCCCCCGCGAGGGAAGCGCCTCACCGAGCAGTTCGCCCTCCTCCAGTTGGAACGTCATCTCGAGCCCGCGGAGGATCGCGTACTGGAGGTCGGCCATCTCGGTCGCGTCGCGCGTCTCGCCGCCGAACCGCAGCAGGAGCGCGTTCTTGCGGTCCTCGACGTACGGGACGATCGGCTGCGGGACGACGCGGGTCGGATCCGCCGGAGCGTCCGCGTCGTCGTCGTCGGGGGCGCGCTCCCAGTAGCCGTTCCGCGGGTTGATGTTGAAGCCGAGGCCCGCCTGCGGATCGCGCCGGCGAAGTCCGACGTTGAAGCGCTTGATGGGTGTAGCCGGCGCGAAGGTGAGCGAGG
>NZ_JAHWGT010001754.1 GCF_020873895.1 Streptomyces sp. DH12
GGGTAGCTGCGCAGGGTGCGCTCGGGGGAGAGGCCGACCAGTTCGAGCAGCTCGGCCGGGGTCCGGGTACCGCCCCGGGAGGTGAGCCACTTCAGCTGCGTGCCGATCAGCACCGACGGGTTCAGTGACGACATGGCGTCCTGGTAGACCATCGCGATCTCCGGGCCCATGAGGGCGCGCCGCTCACGGGGCGCCAGCTTCAGCAGGTCACGGCCCCGGTAGAGGATCTCGCCGGTCGCTTCGGCGTTGCGGGCCAGCAGGCCCATGATCGC
Source organism: Streptomyces sp. DH12 (assembly GCF_020873895.1). Classification (GTDB taxonomy): domain Bacteria; phylum Actinomycetota; class Actinomycetes; order Streptomycetales; family Streptomycetaceae; genus Streptomyces. The sequence continues at coordinate 273 of NZ_JAHWGT010001754.1, forward strand.
CAGGCTGGTGATCGACTTGCCGCAGCCCGACTCGCCGACCAGACCCAGGGTCTCGCCCTCGCGGACGGTGAAGGAGATGCCGTCGACGACGCGGATGTCGCCATAGC
>NZ_JAHWGT010001755.1 GCF_020873895.1 Streptomyces sp. DH12
TCGCCGCGCACCACGCGCTGGTCGCGGAACTCGGCGGGCTCGTCGAAGGCGTGGCTGGGCGCGCCGTCGCTCTGCCAGGCGAGCACCAGGAAGAGCGCGGGCACCAGCAGGGCGGTCAGCTTCAGCCAGTACTGGAACGCCTGGACGAAGGTGATGCTGCGCATGCCGCCGGCGGCCACGATCACCGTGACGACGACGGCGACGATCACCGCGCCGAGCCAGTCGGGCGCGCCGGTGAGTACGGTGAGGGTGAGTCCGGCGCCCTGGAGCTGGGGCAGCAGGTAGAGCCAGCCGACGCCGACGACGAGGGTGCCGGCGAGCCGCCGGACCGTGTGCGAGGAGAGCCGGGCCTCGGCGAAGTCGGGCAGCGTGTAGGCGC
>NZ_JAHWGT010001756.1 GCF_020873895.1 Streptomyces sp. DH12
GCCGCGGCCGCCCTCGTCCCAGGTCTTGGCGCGGCGCAGGTGCGGAGCCGTGTGGCTGGTGTCGGAGACCTCGCAGATCAGGGTCGCCGCGTCATGGATCAGCCGCAGCCGGATCGGCGGGGCGCCGTAGCGGATGGCGTTGGTGACCAGCTCGCTCACCACCAGCTCCGCCGTGAACGACGCGCCGACGAGCTCCCACGCGGCGAGCTGGTCGAGGACCTGCTTGCGGATGGGGGCCACCAGCGCCGGATCGGCCGGGATGTCCCAGGTGGCGACCTGGGAGGACGGCAGACCGCGCAGGCGTGCCATCAGCAGCGCCACGTCGTCGGTCGCGCCGCCCGGCGCCAGCACGCTGTTCAGCACCCGGTCGCATGTCTCG
>NZ_JAHWGT010001757.1 GCF_020873895.1 Streptomyces sp. DH12
CATCGCCCGCCGGCTGGTCCAGATCGTCATCCTGCGCCGCTGGGGCCTGCCCCCGAAGTTCACGGAGGACGCGGTGCTGCTCGTCTCGGAACTCGTCGGCAACGCCGTACGCCACACCGGGGCCCGTGCCTTCGGGCTGCGCATGCGCCACCGCCGGGGCTGGATCCGCGTCGAGATCCGCGACCCGTCCCGCGCCCTGCCCTGTCTGATGCCGGTGCAGGAGATGGACGTCAGCGGCCGCGGTCTGTTCCTCGTCGACGAACTCGCCGACCGCTGGGGCGTCGACCTCCTCTCCCACGGCAAGACCACCTGGTTCGAGATGCGCGTGTCGGACCGCTGAGGGCTCACGGGCGTCCCTGAGGACCCTCCGGCCCGCGTG
>NZ_JAHWGT010001758.1 GCF_020873895.1 Streptomyces sp. DH12
TGCGCTCCAGGGTGCTGTAGCCGGCCTCGCCGCCGGCGCCGTGCGACTTGGCTGTGCGCAGCCACCGCTCCTCGTCGAAGGGCAGCCGGGCGAAGAGCTCGCGTTCCTGGTCGGTGAGCTCGACGACGCCGTCGTAGAAGCCGGGGATCGCCACCCGGCCCTGCTCGTCGTGCAGGGCGGCGACCAGCCGGGCGGCCGCGGTGGCGGGGTTGGGCACCGCGCCGCCGAAGGAGCCGGAGTGGATGTCCTGGTCGGGGCCGTACAGGCGGATCTCGCACTCGGCGAGGCCACGCATGCCGGTGCACACGGTCGGGGTGTCCTCGGACCACATGCCGGTGTCGGAGACGATCACGGCGTCGGCGGCGAGCCGGTCCGCGTG
>NZ_JAHWGT010001759.1 GCF_020873895.1 Streptomyces sp. DH12
GTGGCGACCACCGTGTCCGACCGCAACGCCTCCCGCTCCCGCATGGCCAGCGCCAGCACGGCGAGGATCTGGTCCCCGTCGACCTCCTCCCCCGTGTGGTCGACGGCCAGGCACCGGTCGGCGTCACCGTCGTGCGCGATCCCCAGCGCGGCCCCGTGCTCGACGACGGCGGCCTTCAGCAGCGCGAGATGCGTGGACCCGCACCCGTCGTTGATGTTCAGCCCGTCCGGCTCGGCACCGATCGTCACGACCTCGGCCCCGGCCCGCCGGAACGCCTCGGGCGACACCTGCGACGCCGCCCCGTGCGCCTCGTCCAGCACGATCTTCAGCCCGTCGAGCCGGTTCGGCAGCACGTCCACGAGGTGGGCGACATACGTGT
>NZ_JAHWGT010001760.1 GCF_020873895.1 Streptomyces sp. DH12
TGATCACGCTATGGGCAGGTGTGGGATGCACCACAGTCCGAGTCGGCGACGCACCGTCTCAATGGGCCCGCTGAGTGCAGATACCGGACGAGCACCCCACAACTTCACCCGACCGCTCCAGACGGCTTCCCGATGTCACGTCCTGCCCCAGTTCGCACTGGATGTACGTGCCCCAGAGCTGTCGAGCACGCATACGACACACCCCCGGCCGGGGGAATAACCGGGGACCACCCCCTGTTCCCCCCACCGCACATGCACCGAGTGCGAGGACGTCCGACAGGAGGCACCCACGTGACCGCAGACGACGAGATCAGGGGCACGGCACACGGCACCGCCCCCGTGCCCCTCTCCGTTCTCGACCTGGTCACGGTGGGAGCCG
>NZ_JAHWGT010001761.1 GCF_020873895.1 Streptomyces sp. DH12
GCGTACTGGCGCATGGTCGGCCATCCCCAGCGCGGCACGCCCGAGCTGGGGCCGGTCCGCGAGACCTGCGAGCGCCGGGCGCGGGCGGCCGTCGGGGACGAGGCGTACCGGCGGGCGTTCGAGCGGGGCCGGTCGGACAACGTGGAGGTCGGCCTCGCGGCGGCCCTGCGCACCGATCTCCCGCTCTGAACGGGCCTCCCGCGCTCCGGGCTGCCGTACGCGCCCCGCCCGAGCCGGTCGGGAACGTCCCGTGCGTGCGTACGCCCGAGCCGGTCGGGAACGTCCCGCGCACCCCTGGTCGCCGCGCCCTGCCGGGGGCTCCCTCGCGCGCCCGGGGGCGCCGCGCCCGCGCCCGGGCTACCCGCGCCCGCGCATAGCT
>NZ_JAHWGT010000178.1 GCF_020873895.1 Streptomyces sp. DH12
GATCATGGATGCGCGCCGCCGGATCTCGGTCATCGAGACCCTCTTGTCCCTCGTGGGCCACGCGCTCGACGAAACCCCCGAGTAGCCCCCTTAGGAGCGTCCCCCGTATGCGGAAGATACTCGTCGTCGGGGCCGGCCAGTCCGGTCTCCAGCTCGCCCTGGGACTCCAGTCGCACGGGTACGAGGTCACCCTCATGTCCAACCGGACCGCGGACGAGATCCGCACCGGCCGGGTCATGTCCACGCAGTGCATGTTCCACACCGCGCTGCAGCACGAGCGTGACCTCCAGCTGAACTTCTGGGAGTCCCAGGCCCCGAAGATCCAGGGACTCGGCGTCTCGGTCGCCGCCCCCGGCTCCTTCGACCCGGGCCCCTCCCAGCGGGCCGTCGACTGGCTGGGCCGCCTCGACGGGTTCGCGCAGTCGGTGGACCAGCGGGTGAAGATGGCCGGCTGGATGGAGACGTTCGCCCAGCGCGGCGGACAGCTCGTCATCCACGGCGCCGCGGTCGGCGACCTCGACTACCTCTCCCGCGCCTACGACCTGGTGCTCATCGCCGCCGGCAAGGGCGAGCTGGTGCAGATGTTCTCCCGCGACCCCGAGCGCTCCCCGTACAGCACCCCGCAGCGCGCCCTCGCCGTCGCCTACGTGCACGGTCTCGGGCCGCGCCCGGAGCACCCGGACACCGAGGCGGTGCGCTGCAACCTGGTCCCCGGCGTCGGCGAGATGTTCATCATGCCGACGTACACCACCTCCGGCCGCGCCGACATCCTGTTCTGGGAGGGCGTCCCCGGCGGCCCGCTCGACGCGTTCGCGGGCGTCAAGGACCCGGCCGAGCACCTCTCCCT
>NZ_JAHWGT010001762.1 GCF_020873895.1 Streptomyces sp. DH12
GGGCGGCACAGCGGCACCCTGCGCTTCTTCAGGTGCGCGGGTGTGGGTCGCGAACTCCTGCTCTCCCTGCCCGACGTGGGTGCCGACCCTGGCCGCGGCCGCAGGGGTCCGCACGTCGTGCTGATGTCTGGCACCAGCTGGGCGGGCACCTCGACACGCGCGCACGTGGTCGCCCCGGTGGGCGCGGTGCTCACCCCGTCGCCACGGTCCCTCAAGGCCGTGAGCGAGTCGGAATTCAGTACGCACTTCCTGTACGACGACGAGGGGCGCCCGCTGAGCCTGTCGGGCACCGAGCGTAAGGCCCGGCCCGCGGCCTGCCGGGCGATGGTCAGCCGGCTCGGGTCGCCCGGCCGGGGCGGCGCCCCGAGCCCGTTGGAGC
>NZ_JAHWGT010001763.1 GCF_020873895.1 Streptomyces sp. DH12
GGGATGTGCAGCAGGGTGTCGCGCGGCATGCTGATCACCGACATGTTGCTGCGGTCCGCGGACAGGTGCACCAGCATCTGCACGTCCGCCAGCGGCGTCGAGCCGAACGTCTCGCGGGCGCCGCCGAGTTTCTGGTTCTCCTCGCTGTCCCGCGCGTCGCTGCCGATCAGCAGGATGTTCAGCGGGGTCTGGCCCGCCGCGTTGGGCGTCGGCTCGGCGACCTTGCTGTCGCCGAGGTTCAGCGGGTCCTTCTTGATGTTGTCGTTGAGCTGCCGGTAGTACAGGAACCCCGCGCCGCCGGCCGCGAGTATGAGCAGCGCGAGCACCGCGGCCGACCATGTGAGGATCCGGCGGAAGCGCCGCGGACGCGGGACCGCGC
>NZ_JAHWGT010001764.1 GCF_020873895.1 Streptomyces sp. DH12
CCCGCACCCGCCCCCGCCCCGCCCTCCGCCGACGCCCTGCGGGCCGTGCGCACCGTGTGGGCCGACCTCCTGGGCGAGGCGGCCGACGACGCCCAGTTCTTCGAGGCGGGCGGCGACTCCATCCTCGCCATGCAGATGGTGTCGCGGCTGCGCCGCGAGGGGTTCTCCCTCGCCCTGCGCGACTCGTCCACCATGGTGCGCCGCAACCTGCTGCACGCCCGGCGCTACCCGTCCCTCACCCTCAACCTGCTGCTCACACCGGTCATGCTGCTCCTGCTCTTCGTGTACGTCTTCGGCGACGTGATGAGCGCGGGGCTGGGCGGCGGCGGCCGGTCCGCCTACGTCGCCTACCTGGTGCCCGGGCTGCTGCTGATGACCG
>NZ_JAHWGT010001765.1 GCF_020873895.1 Streptomyces sp. DH12
GCCGCACCGCCACCCAGATGGAATACGAGTGGACGGCCGAGCACACCGCGAAGGCGCGTCCCGTCGAGGCGCAAGCCGTGCGGCTGAGCCCGCGCGGCCCGGATCCGGGCGCCACTCAGAGGCGGTCCACGCGCGCGTGACGCCTCGGCCGGTGCTCGCACCACCTGTGCAGTGGTCCGAGCACCGGCCGAGGCGGTCGGCGGTGCGGGGCTCCGCTCACGCGCCGGCGAACAGGGCGCCGAGGATCATGCCGCCGACCAGGCCGAGGGCGCTGACCACGATGGCGACCGTGGAGAGGCGCTCGTGCCGAACGGTC
>NZ_JAHWGT010001766.1 GCF_020873895.1 Streptomyces sp. DH12
AGCCGGTGGCCCAACCCCTTGTGGGAGGGAGCTGTCGAAGGTGGGACTGGCGATTGGGACGAAGTCGTAACAAGGTAGCCGTACCGGAAGGTGCGGCTGGATCACCTCCTTTCTAAGGAGCACTTCTAGGCCGCCTGGCGGTCCAGAGGCCAGTACATCGGCGAATGTTCGATGCTGGTTGCTCAAGGGTGGAACGTTGATTATTCGGCACGATGAGTGAGAGTCACCAGTACTGCTTCGGCGTGGAACGTGAACTTGAGCTGGTCGTGT
>NZ_JAHWGT010001767.1 GCF_020873895.1 Streptomyces sp. DH12
ACATCACCGGCGACGGCAAGGCCGACCTCGTCGTGCACGGCAGGGACGGCAAGGTCTCGGTGCGCAAGAACATGGGCACCTACTTCGACGGCGGTACGGAGTGGAGCGCCGGCTGGGGCCGCTTCGTGGACGGCAGCGACCTCGGTCGGCTGTACTTCGCCGACATCACCGGCGACGGCAAGGCCGACCTCGTCGTGCACGGCAGGGACGGCAAGGTCTCGGTGCGCAAGAACATGGGCACCTACTTCGACGGCGGTACGGAGT
>NZ_JAHWGT010001768.1 GCF_020873895.1 Streptomyces sp. DH12
GTTCGATGCTGGTTGCTCAAGGGTGGAACGTTGATTATTCGGCACACTCGGGTCTTGTCCTGTCAGTACTGCTTCGGCGTGGAACACAGGATGGGTCGAGGGTGTCGGGCACGCTGTTGGGTGTCTGTGGGTGCGAGCGTTTGTTCGCCCTTCTGCGATGCCGGCCCCAGTGAACCGGACCTTAGGGTTTGGGTGATGGGTGGCTGGTCGTTGCTTGAGAACTGCACAGTGGACGCGAGCATCTGTGGCCAAGTT
>NZ_JAHWGT010001769.1 GCF_020873895.1 Streptomyces sp. DH12
AACTTGGCCACAGATGCTCGCGTCCACTGTGCAGTTCTCAAGCAACGACCAGCCACCCATCACCCAAACCCTAAGGTCCGGTTCACTGGGGCCGGCATCGCAGAAGGGCGAACAAACGCTCGCACCCTCAGACACCCAACAGCGTGCCCGACACGACCAGCTCAAGTTCACGTTCCACGCCGAAGCAGTACTGGTGACTCTCACTCATCG
>NZ_JAHWGT010000179.1 GCF_020873895.1 Streptomyces sp. DH12
GATCAGTCCACGGGCTCCTCCAGCGAGTCGAGGAAGCCGAGCGCCACCCGCCAGGTGGCCTCGGCCGCCTCCTCGTCGTAGTCGGGCAGGCCGGGGTCGGTGTAGAGGTGTCCGGCGCCCGCGTACCGGTAGACCTCCACGTCGGCCCCGGCCCGGCCCATCCGCAGGTACCAGGCGGTGAGCCAGTCGTCGGTCTCGAACGGGTCCGGCTCGGCGACGTGCAGCTGCACCGGCAGCCCGTAGGCCGCGGCGTTCTCCGCGATGTCGGAGGTGCCGTGCAGGAGCAGCAGGCCCCTCGCCCTCTCATCGCCGAGGGCCAGCGTCTGCGCCACCGAGGCGCCGAAGGAGAACCCCGCGTACACCAGGCAGCGCTCCGAGTAGGGCCACCGACCTGCTGCTGCGGAAGGCCGACGTACGCCACCACGAAACACCGCTGTGGGGCCTGCTGCGCCGGGCCCGCGTCCCGTACCAGCTGCTGCTCTGCGCGGTCCTGCTCAGAGCCTCCTACGACGAGGCACGGCTGCTGAGCTCCCACGAGGTCGCCGTCGGCCGGATGCTCAGCCTGGTGCTGATCGGGTCGGCCGCCTGGCTGGCCATCCGGATCGCCGCCGCGGTCGTGGAGACCTCCTACACCCGGTACGCCAGCAACCACCGGGAGCGCGACCCGGCCCGGGTGCGCCGGGTGCGCACCCAGGTGACCCTGATCCGCCGGGTGGTGTCGGCGGTGGTCGGCGTGGTCGCGGTGGCCGCGATGCTGCTGACGTTCCCGGCGATGCGCGCGGCCGGCGCCTCGCTGCTGGCCTCGGCGGGCATCCTCGGCATCGTCGCCGGCGTCGCCGCCCAGT
>NZ_JAHWGT010000017.1 GCF_020873895.1 Streptomyces sp. DH12
GCCCGGCCCCCAGGACCGTCCCGGATGGCTGTCAGCCGCCATCGGTGCGGCCCTCCGGTCGTGCGCGCGTCGTTGACGGGCTTGTTTGATTGTGGTTCCTTGTGTGAGGTTCTGTTTGATTGGTGTGGTGCGAGGAGCCTCCGCGTGAAGAAGACGTCCACCCGGCTCGCCGACGGGCGCGAGCTGGTCTACTACGACTCCCGGGACGACGCCGTACGGGACGCCGTCGACGCCCGGCCGCTCGACCCGGTCGCCACCACCGCCGAGATCCGCGAGGACGTCCTGCTCGGCGACCGCGTCGCCGTCGCCTCCCACCGCCAGGGCCGCACCCACCACCCGCCCGTCGACGCCTGCCCGCTCTGCCCGTCCCGCGACGGCCGGCGCACCGAGGTCCCCGCCGACGACTACGAGGTGGTCGTCTTCGAGAACCGCTTCCCCTCCCTCGCCGGGGACTCCGGGCGCTGCGAGGTGGTCTGCTTCACCTCCGACCACGACGCGTCCTTCGCCGACCTCACCGAGGAGCGGGCCGCGCTCGTCCTGGAGGCGTGGACCGACCGCACCGCCGAACTCGCCGCGCTTCCGGGCGTGGAGCAGGTGTTCTGCTTCGAGAACCGGGGCGCCGAGATCGGCGTGACGCTCGGCCACCCGCACGGCCAGGTCTACGGCTACCCCTTCACCACCCCCCGCACCGCCCTCATGCTCCGCTCCCTCGACGCGCACGCCCGGCGCACCGGCGGCCGCAACCTCTTCGACGACGTCGTCGCGCGCGAGCGCGACGACGGCGAGCGGGTGGTCCTCGCCACCGAGCACTGGACCGCCTTCGTGCCGTACGCCGCGCACTGGCCGTACGAGGTGCACCTCTACCCCAACCGCCGCGTCCCGGACCTGCGCGCCCTCGACGACGCCGCGCGCGCGGAGTGCGCGCGGGTGTACCTGGAGCTCCTGAGGCGCTTCGACCGGATCTTCGACCCGGAGGCCCGGCAGGACCCGGGCGGCGGGGACGCGGGGGGCGGGGCGCCGCCCACGCCGTACATCGCCGCCTGGCACCAGGCGCCGTTCGGCGATCCGCGGCGCGACGCGTTCGCCCTGCACCTGGAGCTGTTCACCATCCGCCGCACGTCGGGCAAGCTGAAGTTCCTCGCGGGCTCCGAGTCCGGCATGGGCGCGTTCATCAACGACGTGCCGCCGGAGGCCGCGGCACGGCGACTGCGAGAGGTAGCGAGCGCATCATGAAGTACCTGGTAACGGGCGGGGCCGGTTACGTCGGCGGGGTCGTCGCGGCACACCTGCTGGAGGCCGGACACGAGGTGGTGGTCCTCGACGACCTGTCGACCGGCTTCCGCGAGGCCGTGCCGGACGGCGCCGTCCTCGTCGAGGGCCGGGTGCAGGACGCGGCCCGCCACCTCGACGCCTCGTTCGACGGAGTCCTGCACTTCGCCGCGTTCTCGCAGGTCGGCGAGTCGGTCGCGCGGCCGGAGAAGTACTGGGACAACAACGTCGGCGGCTCCATGGCGCTGCTCGCCGCCATGCGGGCGGCGGGCGTGCGCCGGCTGGTCTTCTCGTCCACCGCCGCGACCTACGGCGAACCGGTCGCCACCCCCCTCACCGAGACCGCCCCCACCGCGCCCACCAGCCCGTACGGCGCCTCCAAGCTCGCCGTCGACCACATGATCGCCGGTGAGGCGGCGGCGCACGGACTGGCGGCGGCGTCCCTGCGCTACTTCAACGTCGCCGGCGCCCACGGCCCGCACGGCGAGCGCCACGACCCCGAGTCGCACCTGATCCCGCTGGTGCTCCAGGTCGCCCTCGGCGAACGCGAGTCCATCGCCGTCTACGGCGACGACTACCCCACCCCCGACGGCACCTGCGTTCGCGACTACATCCACGTCTCCGACCTCGCCGAGGCCCACCTCCTCGCCCTGGACGCCGTCACCCCCGGCGAGCACCTGGTCTGCAACCTCGGCAACGGCAGCGGCTTCTCGGTCCGCGAGGTCGTCGAGACCGTCCGCAAGGTCACCGGCCACCCCGTCCCCGAGGTCCTGGCCGCGCGCCGCCCCGGCGACCCGGCCGTCCTCGTCGCCTCGGCCGCCACCGCGCGCGAGCGGCTCGGCTGGCGGCCCACCCGCACCGACCTCGCGGACATCGTCGCGGACGCCTGGGAGTTCGCCCGCGGGCACGCCCGGGAGCGGGAGGCGGCGCGGTGAGCGGTGCGGGCACCGCGGCGGCCGAGAAGGTCGCCGCGGGGTTCCGGGAGCTGTACGGGAGGGAGCCCGACGGCGTGTGGGCCGCCCCCGGCCGCGTCAACCTCATCGGGGAGTACACCGACGTCAACGACGGGTTCGTGCTGCCGCTGGCGCTGCCGCACACCGCGGTCGCCGCCGTCGCCCGCCGCACGGACGGCGTGCTGCGGCTGCACTCCGCCGAGGCGGGCCCGGCGCCCGGCGGGGGCGTGGTGCGCCTCGACACCGCCGACCTGGCGCCGCCCGGCCCGGACGGCGGCTGGGCCGCCTACCCGGCGGGCGTGGTGTGGGCGCTGCGCGCCGCCGGGCACGCCGTGACCGGCGCGGACGTCCACCTGTCGGCCACCGTGCCGACGGGCGCCGGGCTGTCCTCGTCGGCGGCGCTGGAGGTGGTCACCGCCCTCGCCCTGAACGACCTGTTCGGGCTCGGGCTGACCGGCCCGGAGCTCGCCGTCCTCGCCCGGCGCGCCGAGAACGACTTCGTCGGCGTCCCCTGCGGCGTCATGGACCAGATGGCGTCCGCCTGCTGCGCCGAGGGCCACGCCCTGCACCTGGACACCCGCGACCTGACCCGGCGGCAGGTGCCGTTCGACCCCGCCGCGCACGGGCTGCGGCTGCTCGTCGTCGACACCCGCGTGCGGCACGCGCTCGGGGACGGCGCGTACGCCGAGCGCCGCGCCGGGTGCGAGGCCGGCGCGCGGGCGCTCGGGGTCCGCACGCTGCGCGAGGTCCCGTACGGGGAGCTCGCCGGCGCGCTGGCGCGGCTGGACGACCCGACCGTGCGCGCGTACGTCCGGCACGTCGTCTCCGACAACCACCGGGTCGCCCGGACGGTGGCGCTGCTCGACGCCGGCGAGGTGCGGGCGGTCGGCCCAGTGCTGACGGAGGGCCACGCCTCGCTCCGCGACGACCTGCGGGTCTCCTGCCCGGAGCTGGACCTGGTCGTCTCGGCGGCGTGCGCGGCGGGCGCGCTGGGCGCCCGGATGACCGGCGGCGGGTTCGGCGGCTCGGCGGTGGTCCTGGCCGAGGCGGAGGCGGCGGACGCGGTGGCGGCGGCCGTGGAGGAGGCGTTCGCGGCGCGGGGCCTGCGCGCCCCGCGGGTCTTCCCGGCGCTGCCGTCGGCGGGGGCCCGGCGGCTGTGGTGACCGGGCCGGCGCAGCCTCCCGCGCCGGCCCGTCGCCGCCCGTACCGCCCCGGACGCGTGATCGGGAAACTGTCGATTTCCGCCCCGTAACGACACAGGTGACACAGGGGGAACGGCCGGGTCGGTCAGTTCTGCAAATCGGCTTCCGGTCCGGCCCCGCGGCCTTACCCTGATGCACAGCACCGGTGGGGGCCGGTGCTGATCAGGGGGCGAGACGGTCGGGTACGACGCCCGGGCGGGGTGGCACCGGTACGCGGCGGCGGCCGGGTGTCCGCGTGCCCGCCCCGCCTCCGGGCGCCGTACCCGCGCCAGTCAGCTTCCTCGACCCATGGGGGTGTCCGTGGTCCGTATCCGGGTTCTCGTGGTGGACGACCACCGCATCTTCGCCGAGTCGCTCGCCGCGGCGCTGGCGGCCGAGCCCGACGTGGACGTCGCCGCGGCCGGCAGCGGTCCCGCGGCGCTGCGCTGCCTCGACCGGGCCGCAGCGGAGGGCCGCCGGTTCGACGTGCTCCTGGTCGACGCGGACCTCGGCGCGGCGGCCGGGCGGCCGGTCGCGCGCGTGGTCCCGGACGGCGGCGCCGCGGACGGCATCGTCGACGGGATCTCCCTGGTCGCCGGGGTGCGCCGGGCGCAGCCCTCCGTACGGACGGTGGTCCTGGCGGAGAAGGACGACCCGGCCCGCGCCGCCCTCGCCCTGGGGGCCGGCGCGTGCGGCTGGGTGGCCAAGGACTGCTCGCTGCAGCGCCTCCTCGGGGTGATACGCGGCGTGCTGCGCGACGAGACGCACCTGGCGCCCGCCCTGCTCACCGGGGTGCTGCGGGAGCTGACCGCCGCGCGCAAGCACCGCACCGAGAGCGAGCGGCTGGTGGAGTCGCTCACCCCGCGCGAGCGGGAGGTGCTGCGCTGCATGGTGGCCGGGCTCGGCCGCAAGGCGGTCGCGGAGCGGCTCTTCCTCTCCCCGCACACCGTCCGCACCCACATGCAGAACGTCCTCGGCAAGCTCGGCGTCCACTCCACGCTGGCGGCGGTCGCCCTGGCCCGCAGGGCCGGTGTGGGGCCGGCCGTGTCAGCCGGGGATGTTGTCGAACGGGGCGGTCAGCTGGCGTAGCAGCGCGGCGAGGTCGGCCCGCTCGGCGCGGGACAGCCGGGCGAGGATCGCCCGCTCCTGGTCCAGCAGGCCGGCGAGGGCCTGATCGGCGCGGTCGCGCCCCTCGGCGGTGAGGCGGACGAGGACGCCGCGCCGGTCGGTGGGGTCGGGCAGCCGCTCGACGAGGCCCTTCTTCGCGAGCCGGTCGATGCGGTTGGTCATCGTCCCCGACGTGACGAGCGTCTGGGTGAGCAGCTGGCCGGGGGAGAGCTGGTACGGGGCGCCCGCGCGGCGCAGCGACGTGAGGACGTCGAACTCCCACGGCTCCAGCTGGTGCTCGGCGAAGGCGAGGCGGCGCGCCCGGTCCAGGTGGCGGGCCAGCCGGGAGACGCGGCTGAGCACCTCGAGCGGCTCCACGTCGAGGTCGGGGCGCTCGCGGCGCCATGCAGCGACCAGACGGTCGACCTCGTCCTCCATGACGATCAGTGTAGGGGATCTGTCGACATGAAGTCTCTTGATGTCAAGAAATGTGTTTCCGGACGATTGAGCGGACCCCCGTTGGAGCAACGTTCCGCTTAGACCACTCGCACCAGCAAGGGAGTTCGACCGTGCATTCCGCACCCACGTGGGATCCGGAGCAGTACCTGAGGCATTCCGGCCACCGCACCCGTCCGTTCCTGGACCTGCTCGCCCGGATCCCGGAACTGCCCGCCGCCGCGGAGGGGAGGCCCGCCCGCATCGCCGACCTCGGCTGCGGGCCCGGCAACGTCACCGCGCTGCTCGCCGAGCGCTGGCCCGACGCCCGCATCACCGGCTTCGACCTCTCCCGGGAAATGCTGGAGCAGGCCGACAAGCACCACGCCGGCACCACGTCCGGCGGCGGCTGGCTCGACTTCCGCCACGCCGACGCCGCGCGGTGGACGCCCGACGAGCCCTACGACCTGATCGTCTCCAACGCCGCGCTCCAGTGGGTGCCGAACCACCCGGAGTCCTTCGCGGGCTGGCTGGAGGGCGTGGTCGCGGGCGGCACCCTGGCCTTCCAGGTGCCGGCCAACTTCACCGCGCCGAGCCACGCGCTCCTGGGCGAGCTGTGCGACAGTCCCCGCTGGCGCTCCCGCCTCGCCGGGCGCGGACGGCTCTTCGCCCACGTCCTCGACACGGCGGAGTACCTGGGCCGGCTCGTCGACCTCGGCTGCGCGGCCGACGTGTGGGAGACGGTGTACGCCCAGCTCCTCCAGGGCGAGGACCCGGTGCTCGACTGGGTAAAGGGCACCGCGCTGCGCCCCGTCCTCACCGAGCTGGAGGGCGACGGCGCGGCCGTCGCGGAGTTCCTGTCCCAGTACCGCGACCTGCTCCGCAAGGCCTATCCGCCGGGGCCGCACGGCACGGTCTTCCCGTACCGCCGGGTCTTCGCCGTCGCCCGGAAGGAGTACTGAGGAACACCGCGGCCCCGCGCGCCGGCCGGACGCGCGGGGCCGCCGGCCGGGCCGGGGGCGGGCCGGTGTCCGGGTCAGGACTTGCGGTGGCCTATCAGGCGGGGCTTGGGCTCCAGGCCGTCCAGCCCGTGCCAGGCGAGGTTCACCAGGTGGGCCGCGACCTCCGCCTTCTTCGGCTTCCGGGCGTCCAGCCACCACTGGCCGGTCAGCGCCACCATGCCGACCAGGGCCTGCGCGTACAGCGGCGCCAGCTTCGGGTCGAAGCCGCGGGCCTTGAACTCCAGGCCCAGGATGTCCTCGACCTGTGTGGCGATGTCGGAGATCAGCGACGCGAACGTACCCGTCGACTGCGCCACCGGCGAGTCCCGCACCAGGATCCGGAAGCCGTCCGTGTACGTCTCGATGTAGTCCAGCAGCGCGAACGCGGCCTGCTCCAGCAGCTCACGCGGGTGCCCCGCCGTGAGCGCGCCGGTCACCATGTCGAGGAGCTGGCGCATCTCGCGGTCGACCACGACGGCGTACAGCCCCTCCTTGCCGCCGAAGTGCTCGTAGACGACCGGCTTGGACACCCCGGCCTTCGCCGCGATCTCCTCCACCGAGGTGCCTTCGAAACCGCGTGCGGCGAACAGCGTGCGGCCGATGTCGAGCAGCTGCTGGCGGCGCTCCGCGCCCGTCATGCGGACGCGGCGGCCGCGCCTCGGTTTGTCACTGCTGGTCCCACTGCCGTCGATCGCCACACCGTCCATCATGCCGCGTTCGCGGACTGCGACCGGCGGCGGGCTTCGATCCGGTCGGCGCTCGGCCAGCGCACGTCGTAGGCCCAGCCCAGCTTCTCGAACCAGCGGATCAGCCGGGCGCTGGAGTCCACCTGCCCGCGCATCACGCCGTGCCGGGCGCTCGTCGGCTCGGCGTGGTGGAGGTTGTGCCAGGACTCTCCGCACGACAGCACCGCCAGCCACCAGACGTTGCCGGAGCGGTCACGCGACTTGAAGGGGCGCTTGCCGACGGCGTGGCAGATCGAGTTGATCGACCACGTGACGTGGTGCAGCAGCGCCACCCGGACCAGCGAGCCCCAGAAGAACGCCGTGAACGCGCCCCACCAGGACATCGTCACCAGCCCGCCCACCACCGGCGGGATCGCCAGCGACACGACGGTCCACAGGATGAACTGCCGCGAGATGCGGCGGAGCGCCGGGTCCTTGATCAGGTCGGGGGCGTACTTGTGCTGCGGCGTGCGCTCCTCGTCGAACATCCAGCCGATGTGCGCCCACCACAGGCCCTTCATCAGCGCCGGCACGGTCTCGCCGAACCGCCACGGGGAGTGCGGGTCGCCCTCCGCGTCGGAGAACTTGTGGTGCTTGCGGTGGTCCGCCACCCAGCGGACCAGCGGCCCCTCGACCGCCATCGACCCCATCACGGCGAGGGCGATCCGCAGCGGGCGCTTCGCCTTGAACGAGCCGTGGGTGAAGTAGCGGTGGAAGCCGATCGTGATGCCGTGGCAGCCGATGTAGTACATCGCCGTCATCAGGCCCAGGTCGAGCCAGCTGACGCCCCAGCCCCAGGCGAGCGGTACCGCCGCGGCCAGGGCCAGGAACGGCACCGTGATGAAGATGAGGAGGGCGATCTGCTCGATGGACCGCTTGCTGTCGCCGCCGAGGGTGGCGGACGGCGCGTCGGGGGAGTCGGTCCTGGTGTCGAGCACGTCGGGGCTCGTGGTCATGGGCGTCCCTGGGGGTGAGGAGGAGGGGGGAAGGGGGGGTGGAGCGGAGGGGGAGGGGAACGGGGGTGCGTGTCGTCGGTACGGGCAGCGTGGCTACGGTTCCGTAACCTACGGCCTCGTAAGTATGGCAGTGCTCCGGCTCGCGGCAAGAGGGCTGCGCACGGTCCGGCCCGGGGCGACACCTATCCTGGGTGTCGTCGGACAGCGCGGTCCGCAGCGTCCCCGAGGGATCGCCCCGCCAAACCCGCCGGTAGTTCGAAGGGACGATCCCGGGACACCTCAGCAGTACCCCTCCAGACGTGCTCATCACTGCAAGGAGCCGCACCTGTGAGCAGTGCCGACCAGACCCCCTCCGCCAGCGCCGAGCTGCGCGCCGACATCCGCCGACTGGGTGACCTGCTGGGCGAGACGCTCGTACGGCAGGAAGGGCCCGAGCTCCTCGAACTCGTCGAGAAGGTCCGCCGCCTGACCCGCGAGGACGGCGAGGCCGCCGCCGAGCTGCTCGGCGACACCGACCTGGAGACCGCCGCCCGGCTGGTCCGCGCCTTCTCGACCTACTTCCACCTCGCCAACGTCACCGAGCAGGTCCACCGCGGCCGCGAGATGCGCGCGCGGCGCGCCGCCGAGGGCGGCCTGCTGGCGCGCACCGCCGACATGCTGAAGGACGGCGACCCCGAGCACGTCCGCGAGACGGTCCGCAACCTCAACGTCCGGCCGGTGTTCACCGCGCACCCGACCGAGGCGGCCCGCCGCTCCGTGCTGAACAAGCTGCGCCGTATCGCCGCCCTCCTCGACGAGCCGGTCACCGGCGCCGACCGGCGCCGCCACGACCTGCGGCTCGCCGAGAACATCGACCTCGTGTGGCAGACCGACGAGCTGCGCGTCGTGCGCCCCGAGCCCGCCGACGAGGCCCGCAACGCCATCTACTACCTGGACGAGCTGCACGCCGGCGCGGTCGGCGACGTCCTGGAGGACCTGGCCGCCGAGCTGGAGCGGGTCGGCTTCGAGCTGCCGCCCGGCACCCGTCCCCTCACCTTCGGCACCTGGATCGGCGGCGACCGCGACGGCAACCCCAACGTGACCCCGGCCGTCACCTGGGACGTGCTGATCCTCCAGCACGAGCACGGCCTCACCGACGCCATCGAGCTGGTCGACGAGCTGCGCGGGCTGCTCTCCAACTCCATCCGGTACGCCGGCGCCACCCCCGAGCTGCTGGACTCCCTCCAGGAGGACCTGGAGCGCCTGCCCGAGATCAGCCCCCGCTACAAGCGGCTGAACGCCGAGGAGCCGTACCGGCTCAAGGCCACCTGCATCCGGCAGAAGCTGGTCCACACCCGCGAGCGGCTCGCCCAGGGCACCCCGCACCAGGAGGGCCGCGACTACCTCGGCACCTCCGAGCTGCTGGCGGACCTCACCCTGATCCAGCGGTCCCTGCGCGAGCACCGCGGCGGCCTCCTCGCCGACGGGCACCTGGACCGCACCATCCGCACGCTCTCCGCGTTCGGCCTCCAGCTGGCCACGATGGACGTCCGCGAGCACGCCGACGCCCACCACCACGCCCTCGGCCAGCTCTTCGACCGGCTGGGCGAGGAGTCGTGGCGGTACGCGGACATGCCCCGCGAGTACCGGCAGAAGCTGCTCGCGAAGGAGCTGCGCTCGCGCCGCCCGCTCGCCCCGACCCCGGCGCCGCTGGACGCGGCCGGCGAGAAGACCCTCGGCGTCTTCCACACGGTGAAGGCGGCCTTCGAGCGGTTCGGGCCCGAGGTCATCGAGTCGTACATCATCTCGATGTGCCAGGGCGCCGACGACGTGTTCGCCGCCGCCGTCCTCGCCCGCGAGGCCGGCCTGATCGACCTGCACGGCGGCTGGGCGAAGATCGGCATCGTGCCGCTGCTGGAGACGACGGACGAGCTGAAGGCCGCCGACGTCATCCTCAACGACATGCTCGCCGACCCCTCCTACCGGCGGCTCGTCTCCCTGCGCGGCGACGTGCAGGAGGTCATGCTCGGCTACTCCGACTCGTCCAAGTTCGGCGGCATCACCACCTCCCAGTGGGAGATCCACCGCGCCCAGCGCAGGCTGCGCGACGTCGCCCACCGCTACGGCGTGCGGCTGCGGCTCTTCCACGGCCGCGGCGGCACGGTCGGCCGCGGCGGCGGCCCCTCGCACGACGCGATCCTCGCCCAGCCCTGGGGCACCCTGGAGGGCGAGATCAAGGTGACCGAGCAGGGCGAGGTCATCTCCGACAAGTACCTCATCCCGTCCCTCGCGCGGGAGAACCTGGAGCTGACGGTCGCCGCGACGCTCCAGGCGTCCGCCCTGCACACCGCCCCCCGCCAGTCCGACGAGTCCCTCGCCCGCTGGGACGCGGCCATGGACGTCGTCTCCGACGCCGCCCACACGGCCTACCGCAGGCTCGTCGAGGACCCCGACCTGCCGACGTACTTCCTGGCCTCCACCCCCGTCGACCAGCTCGCCGACCTGCACCTGGGCTCGCGGCCCTCCCGCCGCCCCGGTTCGGGCGTCTCGCTCGACGGCCTGCGCGCCATCCCGTGGGTGTTCGGCTGGACCCAGTCGCGGCAGATCGTCCCCGGCTGGTTCGGCGTCGGCTCCGGCCTCAAGGCCCTGCGCGAGGCCGGCCTCGACGCCGTACTCGACGAGATGTACGAGAAGTGGCACTTCTTCCGCAACTTCCTGTCGAACGTCGAGATGACCCTCGCCAAGACCGATCTGCGGATCGCCCGGCACTACGTCGAGACGCTCGTCCCCGCCGAGCTGCGGCACGTCTTCGCCACCATCGAGGCCGAGCACGCCCTGACCGTGGAGCAGGTCCTCGCGGTCACCGGCGAGCGGGAGCTGCTGGAGGCGCAGCCCGCCCTCAAGCAGACCTTCACCGTCCGCGACGCCTACCTGGACCCGATCTCCTACCTCCAGGTGGCGCTGCTGAAGCGGCAGCGCGACGCGGCGGCCGCCGGCGAGCCGGCGGACCCGCTGCTGGCGCGCGCCCTGCTGCTCACCGTGAACGGCGTGGCGGCCGGTCTGCGCAACACCGGCTGACCGCGCCCCCGCACACGGGAAAGGGCCCCCGCCGGATCGCTCCGGCGGGGGCCCTTTCCCGTTCCACGCGCGCGGGGCGCGTGCCGGGTCAGTGCTGCGCGGCCTTGCGGCGGCGCATCACGAGCACGGCGCCACCGGCGACGAGGACGCCGGCGAGCGCGGCGAGGAGGCCGACGGGGGCGCTGCTGCCGGTCTCGGCGAGGTCACCGGTCGAGGGGCCCTCGGACGGGGACGGCGCGGTGCTCGGCGCGGTCCCGCCCGGGACGGACTCGGACGGCGCGGGCGTGCCCGGCGTCGACGGCGACGGCGTGGTCGCGGGGGACTCGGAGGGGTTCTCGGAGGGGTTCTCGGACGGGTTCTCCGAGGGGTTCTCGGAGGGGCCCTCGGAGGGGTTCTCGGACGGGTTCTCCGAGGGGCCCTCGGAAGGGTTCTCCGACGGGTTCTCCGAGGGGTTCTCCGAGGGGTTCCCGGACGGGGCGGTGTTCGCCGGGCAGGTGTGCGACAGGTTGAACTTCTTCAGGTCGCCGCCCTTCACCTCGGCGACGACCGAGGTCAGCGTGGCGCCCGGCGCCGAGGCGACGTACGCGTGCTTGTCGGACGGCGGGCCGAAGACGGTGACGACCTGCTCGCCGCCCGGCTGGAAGGTGACCGTGAGCTTGACGAAGCGGGCGGTGTTGCCGGGCAGCACGAAGTGCCAGCCGTCCTGGTCCGCCGGGATGTCGGCGCAGGTGCCGGCCTTCTGCTGCGGGGCGCCCTCGTCGGTCGCCGTGCGGGGCAGCTCCTGGCGGAGCGTGGGGGAGTAGGTGTCGCCCTTGGTGGCGTGGGCGGCGGGGGCGGACAGCAGACCGACGGCCGCGGCGGCCACGAGGGCGCCGGTGGTCTTCGTAAGGGAGCGCATGGGCAGTCCAACGTGAGAGGTGACGGTGCCGTGGGGGGCGGCTCAGCTTCCTGTGGCACGGCGCACCAGTCAAGGGGGATCCTGGGCGTTCGGAGGGGTTCGTACCGTTTGCGCCCTCGATGCGTCATCACGTTTCGGCCACGGCTGGTTTGGTTGTACGGCGGTCCGTACCGGTTCCGCCACAACGTCGCCGAGCGGCGGCTTCTGACGTACCGTCAGAGCGCCAGGAAGGCCGCCACCAGCAGCGCGCCGCCCGCCGCGGCCGCGGCGTACGCGCCCCGGGTCCAGCGCAGTCCGCCGCCGATGATCAGGGAGGCGAGCAGCAGCGCGCCGCCCAGGGGCAGCCACGCGTGGAGGCCGCCCGCCCAGCCGGTCCGCACGGCCTCGGTGGTGCCGGGCTTCACGACGACCGCGTACCGGCCGCCCTTCTCCACGGCGACCGACCGCGCGATCGTCGTGTCCGTGCGCGGTGGAGTGGGGTCCTCGGACACGAACCGGCCCGTGCACACCTCGTCGCCGCACCCGGTGACGGTCAGGGTGCCGTGCTCGCGCCCCTGCGAGAGCAGCACGTGCTGCGCGGTGCCCCAGGACGCCCAGACGCCCGCGACCACCAGCAGCAGCGCGACGAGCGCCATGACGGTGACACGGGCGAAGGGCAGAACAGAGGTCCGGTTCTTGGGGCTCATGGGGCGCGATCCTTGGCCATGGGACCGCGCCGGGTCAATTCGGGGGCCGGTCCGTCAGGAGTTGTACGCGGACTGCGCGCGCTCCAGACCCTCCGTGACCAGCGACTCGACGGCGTCCGCCGCGCGGTCCACGAAGTAGTCCAGTTCCTTGCGTTCGGCGGCGGAGAAGTCCTTGAGGACGAAGTCGGCGACCTGCATCCGGCCGGGCGGCCGGCCGATGCCGAACCGGACCCGGTGGTAGTCGGGGCCCATGGCCTTGGTCATCGACTTGAGGCCGTTGTGGCCGTTGTCGCCGCCGCCCAGCTTGAGGCGGAGCGCGCCGAAGTCGATGTCCAGCTCGTCGTGGACGGCCACGATGTTGGCCGTGGGCACCTTGTAGAAGTCCCGCAGCTGGGTGACGGGCCCGCCGGAGAGGTTCATGTACGCCATCGGCTTGGCCAGCACGACGCGGCGGCCGGCCGGTCCCGGCGGGCCGACGCGCCCCTCGACGACCTGCGCCTGCGCCTTGCCGTGGCGCTTGAACGAGCCGCCGATCCGCTCGGCGAGGAGGTCGACCACCATGAAGCCGACGTTGTGCCGGTTCGCGGCGTGACCGGGGCCCGGGTTGCCCAGCCCCGCGATCAGCCAGGGGGCGCTGGCGTCGGTCGTCATCTGCGTGTGCCTCCGGAAGGGGTGTGGGGGGTGCGGTGCACCCCCCACGACTACATCAGGCCAGGGCCGTTCAGGCCTCGGTGCCCTCGCCGCCCTCGCCGGCGGCCGGCTCCTCGGCCTGCGCGGACAGGACCTGCAGGACGACGGTGTCGGCCTCGACGGCCAGGGTGACGCCCTTGGGCAGCGGGATGTCCTTCGCCAGGACGGCGTCGCCGGCGCCCAGACCCTGGACGGAGACGGTCAGGGACTCGGGGATGTGGGTGGCCTCGGCCTCGACGGGCAGCGCGTTCAGCACGTGCTCCAGGAGGTTGCCGCCGGCGGCCAGCTCGCCCTCGGTGTTGACCGGGATCTCGACGTTGACCTGCTCGCCGCGGTTCACGAGGAGGAGGTCGACGTGCACGATGAAGCCCTTCAGCGGGTCGCGCTGCACGGCCTTCGGGATGGCCAGCTCGGTCTTGCCGTCGAGCTCCAGCGCGAGCAGCGCGTTGGAGGTCTTGAGGGCCATCATCAGGTCGTGGCCCGGGAGGGTCACGTGGACCGAGTCGGTGCCGTGGCCGTACAGGACGCCCGGAACCTTGTTCTCCCGGCGGATGCGGCGGGCGGCACCCTTGCCGAACTCGCTGCGGGTCTCGGCGGAGATCTTCACCTCGGACATGGGGCACTCCTCGTAAGCGTGGAACGGAAATCTGGTCGCGGTCACTCGGCCACGACTGGACTTGGCCTGCTACGAAGAGCGCGTCGATAACGGACCGCCGCGGTCGCACACGACCACGGCCTCCCTCGCCGAGCAACCCGCCCAGTCTACTCGGCACCCGCCGAGGGACCCAACTGGATCACCACCGGCCGCCGGCGGAAGGGGAGGCGGCGCCCGGCGGGAAGGCCGGAAGGCCGCCACCCCGGGCGGGGGAGGCGGCCTTCCGGACGGCAAGGGGGCGGGGTCAGCCCTGCTCCTCGAAGAGGCTGGTGACCGAGCCGTCCTCGAAGACCTCGTGCACCGCGCGGGCGATCGTCGGCGCGATCGACAGCACCGTGATCTTGTCGAGCTCCAGCTCGCCCGGGGTCGGCAGCGTGTTGGTCAGGACGACCTCGCTGACCTTCGAGTTCTTCAGGCGGTCCGCGGCCGGGCCGGAGAGGATGCCGTGCGTCGCGGTGACGATGACGTCCTCGGCGCCGTGCGCGAAGAGCGCCTCGGCGGCGGCGCAGATGGTGCCACCCGTGTCGATCATGTCGTCGACCAGGACGCACACCCGGCCCTCGACCTCGCCGACGACCTCGTGGACGGTCACCTGGTTGGCGACGTCCTTGTCGCGGCGCTTGTGGACGATCGCCAGCGGGGCCTCCAGCCGGTCGCACCAGCGGTCGGCGACGCGTACGCGGCCGGCGTCCGGGGAGACGATCGTCAGCTTCGAGCGGTCGACCTTGGCGCCCACGTAGTCGGCGAGGACCGGCAGCGCCGTCAGGTGGTCGACCGGGCCGTCGAAGAAGCCCTGGATCTGGTCGGTGTGCAGGTCCACCGTGAGGATGCGGTTCGCGCCCGCGCACTTCAGCAGATCGGCGACGAGACGCGCGGAGATCGGCTCGCGGCCCTTGTGCTTCTTGTCCTGGCGGGCGTAGCCGTAGGACGGGATGATCACGGTGATGCTCGCGGCGGACGCCCGCTTCAGGGCGTCGATCATGATCAGCTGCTCCATGATCCACTTGTTGATGGGAGCCGTGTGGCTCTGCATCAGGAAGCAGTCCGCACCGCGCGCCGACTCCTGGAAGCGGACGTAGATCTCACCGTTGGCGAAGTCGAACGCCTTCGTCGGCACCAGGCCGACGCCCAGCTGGTGCGCGACCTCCTCGGCCAGCTCGGGGTGGGCGCGGCCGGAGAAGAGCATCAGCTTCTTCTCGCCGGTCGTCTTGATCCCGGTCACAGCACTGTCTCCTCAGACGTGTTCCCTGGCCGCGCGTCCCGTGTGCCGCGAACCAGCCGAATTTGTGTGCACGTATCACGGTACGCCCAGTACGGCGTACTCGTTTTCGGTCAGGCTCCGCCCTCGGGCTCGCCGGCGGCCGTCGCGGCCGCCTGCGCGGCGGCGCTCCCGGGCCGCTTGCGGGCCACCCAGCCCTCGATATTCCGCTGCTGACCACGGGCCACGGCCAGCGCACCGGCCGGCACGTCCTTGGTGATCACGGAGCCGGCGGCGGTGTAGGCGCCGTCCCCGACCGTGACAGGAGCCACAAACATGTTGTCCGAGCCCGTCTTGCAGTGGGACCCGATCGTCGTGTGGTGCTTCTTCTCACCGTCGTAGTTCACGAAGACGCTCGCGGCGCCGATGTTCGTGTGGTCGCCGATGGTGGCGTCGCCCACGTACGACAGGTGCGGCACCTTGGTGCCGTCGCCGATCGCGGCGTTCTTCGTCTCGACGTACGTGCCGATCTTGCTCTTGACGCCGAGCCGCGTGCCCGGACGCAGATACGCGTACGGGCCGACGGAGGCGCCCTCGCCGACCTCGGCGGAGTCGGCGACGGTGTTGTCCACGCGGGCGCCCCGGCCCACCCGGGTGTCCTTCAGCCGGGTGTTGGGGCCGACCTCGCAGTCCTCCGCGAGGTGCGTGGCGCCCAGCAGCTGCGTACCGGGGTGGACCACCGCGTCCCGCTCGAACGTCACTGTGACGTCGAGCTGCACGGACGCCGGGTCGACCACGGTCACGCCGGCGGTCATGGCGCGCTCCAGGAGGCGCCGGTTGAGCAGCGCGCGGGCCTCGGAGAGCTGCACGCGGTTGTTGATGCCGAGGATCTCGCGGTGGTCGCCCGCGACGCACGCGCCGACGCGGTGGCCGGCCTCGCGCAGGATGCCGAGCACGTCGGTGAGGTACTCCTCGCCCTGGCTGTTGTCGGTGCGGACCTTGCCGAGCGCGTCGGCGAGGAGGCGCCCGTCGAAGGCGAAGACACCGGAGTTGATCTCGCTGATGGCCCGCTGGGCGTCCGTGGCGTCCTTGTGCTCGACGATCGCCGTGACGGCGCCCGTGCCCGGGTCGCGGACGATGCGGCCGTACCCGGTGGAGTCCGGCACCTCGGCGGTCAGCACCGTGACGGCGTTGCCGTCGGCGGCGTGGGTCGCGGCCAGCGCGCCGAGCGTCCCGCCCGACAGCAGCGGGGTGTCGCCGCACACCACGACCACGGTGCCGTCGACCTCGCCCAGCTCCTCCAGTGCCATGCGGACCGCGTGGCCGGTGCCGTTCTGCTCGTACTGCACGGCCGTGCGGGTCCCCGCGTAGTGCTCCGCGAGGTGCCCGGCGACCTGCTCGCGGGCGTGGCCGACGACGACGCACAGGTGCCCGGGGTCCAGCTCGCGCGCGGCGGAGACGACGTGTCCGACGAGGGAACGGCCGCAGATCTCGTGCAGGACCTTGGGGGTCTTGGACTTCATGCGGGTGCCCTCACCCGCGGCGAGGACGATGACTGCGGCCGGGGGGTTGGCGCTCACGAGTGGCCCTTCGGCTTCGGGTGGTGGACACCCGCAGGATACCGGGGGGTTTCCGGAGCGAGAGGGGGGCGGGTCCCGGCCCGGAGGCCAGGACCGCTGGTGTCGCCGCGACAGGCTCCCCCATCAGGATTCGAACCTGAACATACGGGACCAAAACCCGCAGTGCTGCCTGATTACACCATGGGGGATCAGCCCGGCCGTACCGGACGAGAAGTCGGTGCGCCGGACCGGCACGCAACACTATGCCGTACCGGGCGGCCTGCGTGCGACGGTGCGGGTGGCCCGCGCCCGCCGGCCTCGGGGGGCGCGGGCGGCGGGCGTTCGGGTGCCGGGTGGCCGGGACGAGGGTGCCGGGCAGCCGGGGGCGAGGGTGGCGGGTGGTGGGGGCGAGGGGATCGGGAGGCCCGGGACGAGGGTGGCGGTGGTGGGGGCGAGGGCGGCGGGTGGTGGGTGTGACGGTGCCGGGCGGGGCCCCGGAGGCCGCCCGTAGGCTGGGAGACATGACCACGACGGGGGCACACCAGGACACGGCGGGCACGCCCGCGCGCGGTCCCTGGTGGTGGGGAAGGCGGCGCAGCGCCGCGCTGGACATCGGGCTCGGGGTGCTGTCGGCGCTGGAGTGCGCGGCCGAGGGCGCCGGCTTCGCCGACGACGCCGGACTGCCGCTGCCGGTGGGGGTGCTCTTCGGGCTGGGCGTCGGAGCGGTGCTGGTCCTGCGCCGCCGGTGGCCGATCGTCGTCGTCCTCGTCTCCATCGCCGTCACCCCGGCCGAGATGGGCTTCCTCATGGGGTTCGTCGGCCTGTACACGCTCGCCGCCTGCGAGGTGCCCCGGCGGATCACCGCGGCGCTCGCGGGGATGTCGCTCGCCGCGTCCTTCCTCGTGACGTTCGTCCGCGTACGGCAGGACGTCGCCGCCGCGGACTTCGAGACGAGCTCCTGGTACGTGCCGCTCGTGTCGGCGTTCATGGCCGTCGCGCTGACCGCCCCGCCCGTGCTGTTCGGCCTCTATATAGGGGCACGCCGGCGGCTCATGGAGAGCCTGCGCGAGCGGGCCGACAGCCTGGAGCAGGAGCTGTCGCTCCTCGCCGACCAGGCGGAGCAGCGGGCGCAGCTGGCGCGTACCGAGGAGCGGACGAGGATCGCCCGCGAGATGCACGACGTGGTCGCCCACCGGGTGAGCCTCATGGTGGTGCACGCGGCGGCGCTCCAGGCGGTCGCCCTGAAGGACCCGCAGAAGGCCGTGAAGAACGCCGCGCTCGTCGGGGAGATGGGGCGCCAGGCCCTGACCGAGCTGCGGGAGATGCTGGGCGTCCTGCGCTCCGAGCCGGTCTCCCCGCCCCCGGCCGCGCGCCCCGGGGCGGTGCCGCCGGCGGCCGTGGGCCGGCCCGTGCCCGCGGCGGCGGCGGAGGCGTTGGCCGCCGGTGAGGACGGGCCGTGCCTCGGCAACGTCGAGGAGCTCGTCGAGCAGTCCCGCGCGGTCGGCACGGTGGTCGAGCTGCTGGTGTCGGGCGACGTGCGGGAGTACGCGCCGGAGGTCGAGCAGACCGCGTACCGCGTGGTGCAGGAGGCGCTGACCAACGTGCACAAGCACGCGGCGGGCGCGAAGGTCGTCGTCCGGCTCGCGCACCGGGGCGACGAGGTCGCCATGCAGGTGGAGAACGGCCCGTGCGACGGCGCCGCGGCCGACGCCGACCTGCCGAGCGGCGGCAACGGCCTGGTGGGGATGCGCGAGCGGGTCACGGCCCTGGGCGGCGTCTTCGTCTCGGGCCCGACGGACGCGGGCGGCTTCCGCGTCTCGGCGGTCCTGCCGGCCGGCACCTGACCCCACGGCCCGCCCCCTCCGGCCGACGGACGCCGGGCGCGGGGCGGCCCACACGGCCTGTCCGGCCCCACGGCGGGACGGCTCCGCCGGGGACGGGACGGCCCCGGCGGGGACGGCACGGTCCTGCGGTGGCACGGTCCTGCGGTGGCACGGCCGGCGACGCCCGGTCCGCGCGGCGCCCCGGCCCGGCGGCGGCACGCGGCGCGCCGCGGCCCGGCGCGGGGGTGGCGAGACTGTCCGGGCGACGGGCGACGGGCGACGGGCGACGGGCGACGGGCGACGGGCGACAGCGACAGGCGCCGGGCGACGGGCGGTGCGCGCGGGGCGTCACGGCCCGGCGGCGGTACCCCGGCGGTGGTACCGCCCGAGGGCGGGACCTCCCGGGCGGCGCGGGCAGGACGCCACGGCCCGGCGGGCCGTGGCGGTACGCGCGCGCCCGGGCCCGTCGCGTTCTGGACGAGGCTGGAGCAATCGAATCCTGGGCCGTACGCGCGCCAGGGCCCGTCAGGGGTTGGTGAGGCGGACCGGGTGTACCCCGGTGATCAGGGCGGACAGGGCGTGGTCGACGTCCGGGCCCAGGTACCAGTCGCCCGCGTGGTCCAGGCTGTACACCCGCCCGTCGATGTCGATGGCCAGCACCGCCTGGTCGTCGGCCTCCGCGCCCAGCGGCGCCAGCTCCGTCTCCAGCGCCCGGCCCAGGTCGGACAGGCTGCGGGCCAGGTGCAGCCCGGCGAGCGGGTCCATGAGCAGCGGCGTCGGCGCGATCTGCCGCCCCTGCCCCGGCGGCGTGATCCGCAGGCCGCCGAACTCGGCCCACGCCTCCACCGCCGCCGGGAACACGCTGTGCCGGTGGCCGGCGGGCGAGACGTGCGCGCGCAGGGCGTCCGCCCAGTCCTCGGCCCGCCGGATGTCCCAGCGGCCGGGGTGCCAGCCGGCCTCCCGCAGGGCGGCGTCCACGGCGACGGAGAAGCGGGTGGTGTCGATCTCGGGCATGGCGGGTGCGGTCAGCCGTTCTGGTGGGTCGCGGTCGGGTCGACGGGGCGTACGCCGAAGTGCGCGAGGAGCGCGGTGCACGAGCGGCAGGGCGCGGCGTAGCTGCCGTGCAGCGGGTCGCCGTCCTCGCGGATGCGCCGCGCCGTGATCTTGGCGTTCCGCAGGGTCCGCTTCGCCTCGCCCGCCGTCAGCGGCTTGCGGCGGGCCCGTTTGGAACGGCCGCTCTCCGCGGCGCTCAGGTGCCGGGAGAGCAGGATCGCCTCGGGGCAGCGCCCCGTGAAGCGCTCCCGCTGCCCGCTGGTGAGCGTGTCGAGGAAGTCCTGCACGAGGGGGTGCAGCGCGGGCGGCTGGTTGCCGCGGGACGCGGTGCACGTGAGGGTCTCGCCGCGGACGGACAGGGCCGCGCCGACGGTCGGCAGTATCCCGTCGCGCCGGTGGCGCAGCGCCGGCGCGGGGCCGGGGGCCGCGCTGCTCCACGACAGGCGCGGGTCGCCGCCGCCGTGGCCCGCTTCCGGTGCGGCGGGTGTGGTTCCTGGTTGCGCTGCGTGCATGGTCGGTGCGTTTCCCCTCTGTGCAATCCCCCGAGTTGCGGGGACAGACTGCCAAATGGGTGAGGAGATGGGAAACGGGGACACCGAAACGTGCCACGGGTGTGTCGCAAGATCGCCGAAGGGTCACCTGGGGGTGACGGATGGTCACCGGAACGGCGGTATCGGCCACCCTCCGGCCCACCGCATAGGCTGTGCCGAACCAGCCAGCAGCAGCCAGGGGGCAACCGCCATGACGACAGGTCGGCTCGGGCACCGCGCCGCGCCGCCGAACGCGGCCTACGCCGGGCAGGTCGTGCACTTCCCGGACCCGGTCCGGGCCGCCCGCCACCCCAGAGGGGTGCGGATGGACGCCGACGGCTACCCGGACTTCTCGTCCTACGCGCGCGCCGCCGCGGAGATCGCCGAGCCCCCGGAGGGGTTCGGCGTGGACGAGCTGCGGCTGACGGACTACGTCTCGGCGAACGCCGCCCTCAAGGCCGACGGCCACGCCCTGTGGGACACCGTCCCCGCGGTGGCCACGCCGCACGGCTGGACCTGGCACCACGTCCCCGGCACGCGCCGCATGGAGCTGGTACCCGTCGAGGTGAAGGCGCTGCTGCGCCACCACGGCGGGCTCGCCACGGCGGCCGTCGACCACGGCAAGCGCGGCACGCGCCCCCTCCAGGAGACCCGGCCCGCGCACTTCGGGCTGCCCAGGGGCGCGGTCTCCGTCTCCGAGACGCAGCTTCAGGGCGTGGAGGAGGACCTCGGCTACCGGCTGCCCGGCCCCTACCGCTCGTTCCTCAAGGCGGCGGGCGGCTGCGCGCCGGTGGGCGTCGCCCTCGACGCCGAGCTGGGGCTGCTGGTGGACCAGCCGTTCTTCACGGTGCGCGACGAGGCCGGTGTCAACGACCTCGTGTACGTCAACAAGTGCCTGCGCGACCACCTCACCAAGGACTACCTGGGCGTCGCCTTCGTCCAGGGCGGCCTGCTGGCGGTGCGGGTGCGCGGCGCCGGGGCCGGCTCGGTGTGGTTCTGCGCGTACGACGACGCCCGCGACGGCGACGGCACGACGGTCCAGGACCGCGCGGAACGGCTCCTGCTGCCGTGCGGTGCCGACTTCGACGAGTTCCTCCAGCGGCTGGCGGGCAGCCCGCCCGAGCTGGAGACGGTGGCGAACCTGATGGTGGACGGCGGCTTCGCGCGGGCCGTCCCGGTCACGGGCGAGGAGTGACGGTCCGATGGTGACGTTCGCGCAGGCGCAGGAGCGCGCCGAGGAGTGGGTCAACGGCGACGTGCCCGCTTACCAGCACCGCGAGGTGCGGGTGCGGGAGTTCGAGCTGGGCTTCGTCGCGTGGGCCGAGGACCGCGCCGACGGGCCGTCGTCGGACGGCGGCCGGCAGCGCCTGGTCGTCGCCCGCGACAGCGGCGAGGTCACGCTGTGGCCGGGGCTGCCGGTGGGCGAGGTGATCCGCCGGTACGAGGAGGAGTACGGGGTGCGGGCCGAGGACGCGCAGGACGCCGAGGCGGCGCGGCCGCCGGAGCGCATCGACCTGAACCAGACGTCGTTCCTGCTGACGCCACCGGAGTGGCTCCAGGACGCGGCGGACCGCATGGGCGTACCGGACCGGCGCCGCGAGGACGCCACCGCGGGCGGCGCCGCGCCGGCGCCCGGGGTGGGCGGGACCGCGGACGGGGCGCCGGACGGGGCGCCGACGCCGATGCCGCCGTCCGGCACCGGCCCGGCGGACCCGGGTGTCCCGGACGCCCCCGCCCCGGTGCCCTTCGGCGCGCCCGGCCCGTCCGCCGCCCCCGCGTCGGTCGGCGCGGGCAGCGGTACGGGCTCCACCCCCGCGCCGGGCGGTGGCGACACCGGCGGCGCGGGCTCCACGCCCACGCCCACGCCCGTCCCCGCCCCCGCGCCCGCGTTCGCCCCTCCGGCCGGGGGCATGGCCACCCCGCCGCCGTCCGCGTGGAACGACACGAGCACCCTCGGCGGCGCGGACGACGACGTCTCCGTACCGCTGCCCGCCACCGTCTTCGCCCCGCCGCTGGCCGGCGCGGACGACGACGACACACCGCCCCCGTCGGTACCGGCGGACGCGCCGACCGCGCTGATGCAGGGCGGCAGCCAGTTGCCGCGCACCGCCGTCTCGCCCGCGCTCGGCGCCGACGCGGTACGCGCCGCCGACATCGCCGACGCGACGACCGGCAAGGCGGCCGTGACGCCGCCCGCCCCCGGCACCGGTACGCCCGGCACCGGTACGCCCGGCACCGGTACGCCCGGCACCGGTACGCCCGGCGGTCCTGCGACCCCGCCGCCACCGGGTGCCCCCGGCGCCCCCGGCGCGCGGCCCGCGGCGGACACGGCGACCCCGCCGCCCGCCGCCGGCGGGTACGTGCCCACGCAGCTGATGTCCCCTCTCGGTCCGGACGCCCTGCGGCCGCCCGGCGCCACGCCGCCGCCCGGCGCGGGCACGGTGGACCAGGCCCCGACGATGCTGGCCCACCCGGGACCCGGTGGCCCCGGCGGCCCGGGCACGCCTCCGCCCCCCGGACCGCCCGGAACCCCCGGACGCCCCGGACGGCCGGGGCCTTCCGGTCCCCCCGCCCCGCCCGGGTCGACCCCGCCGGGCGGCGGCTCCGCCCACCAGGCGGCCACGATGCTCGCCCACCCGGGCCCGGGCGGCCCCCTCGCGCCCCCCGGCCCGCCCGGAGCCCCCGGCGCCCCGGGAGCCCCCGGCGCACCCGGAGCCCCCGGCGGCACGCCGCCCGGCGGCGTGCACCATGCCGCGACGATGCTGGCGCACCCCGGCCCCGGCGGCCCCCTGGCACCCCCCGGCCCGCCCGGGGCCCCCGGCGCGCCCGGGGCCGTACCGCCGCCGGGCGCGCCCGGCCCGCTGCCGCACCCCGGCGCGCCCGCGTACGGCTACCCGCAGCCCCAGCCGACCGGCCTGCCCACGGTCGGCCCCGGCTACCAGGTCGTGCTGCGCTACCGCGCGCCGGACGGCTCCGAGGCGCAGATCATCCGCCGCTCCGCGCCGGGCACGCCCCACCCGGAGTGGCAGATCCTGCACGAGCTGCGCGCCATGAACGTGCCGCCGCAGCAGGTGCTGGAACTGCACACCGAACTCGCCTCCTGCGAACTGCCGGGCGGCTACTGCGCCCGCATGATCCGGGAGACGTGGCCGCAGGCGCGGATCACGTCGATCGCCCCGTACGGGCACGACCACGCGAGCCGCCAGCAGGGCATGCGGCAGCTCATCGCCCACCAGGGCGAGCTGCACCAGGTCGCGGACGGCCCCGCCCGCCCAGCCCCGGTACGCGCCCCCCTGCCGCAGGTGCAGCCGGCCCCGCCGATC
The DNA here is from genome assembly GCF_020873895.1 of Streptomyces sp. DH12. Classification (GTDB taxonomy): domain Bacteria; phylum Actinomycetota; class Actinomycetes; order Streptomycetales; family Streptomycetaceae; genus Streptomyces. Next base: position 23,100 of record NZ_JAHWGT010000017.1, read on the forward strand.
CCGCCCGAGGGCATCGCGCAGGAACTGGCGGGCGCCTTCGGACCGCACGGCATCCTCCGCTTCGACCAGCGCGCGGTGTCCCGCCAGGGCGTACCGGAACTGGTCGCCCGCACCCTGGTGTGGGCGGGCCTCCCGGCGGACTTCGGGCCGTTCTTCTGGGCCCAGCCCGCCCAGCCGGTCGTCCCGACCCTCGCCGAACTGGCCGCGCAGCGACAGGTCCAGCCGGCGGCGGACGCGGGCTCGTACCTGGTGCTCGGCTCCGACTTCGGCCGCGCCCTGTGCGTCCAGTACGGCACGGCGCACATCGTGGCCGTCCCGGTGGAGGCGGGCCCGGGCGGCCGGCCGGTGGCGCCGCAGTTCGTGAACACGGGCCTGCCCGAGTTCACCCGCTGCCTCGCCCTCCTGGGCCGCATGTGGCGCCTGCGCTTCGGCCTGACACCGGAGCAGGCGGGCCGCTGGACGATGGACTTCCAGGCCCAGCTGGCCATGCTGGACCCGGCGGCCCTGTCGTCCCCGGAGAGCTGGTGGTCGGTCCTGCTGGAACAGATGTGGGACGGCCTGCTGTAACCCCACGGACGGACCCCGGCCGCACCCCCGTGCGACCGGGGCCCGCCCCTGCTCACCGCACGGAGGCGGGCGGCTGCGCGGGCACGACGGGCTTGTTGGTGCACCCGAGGGCCTCGACCATGACCCGGGCGGAGTGGAGGAGGTGGGTGTAGGGGACGCGGGGGTCGGTCTCGCCGGTGAGGGTGTCGGTGAGCGAACCTGAGACCGGGACTTCGTCCTTCTGCTGCGGCAAGGCGCCGGGGATCTGGCACCGCACGTAGAGGTGATAGCTGGCTTGCCGATCAGGCCCGGAGGTCAAGAGCACGTCGTCATTCACCACGAAGACGGGTCGGTCCTTCTGCTGTCGGTAGTGCTCGAACGGGGCGTACGACCAACCGTAGGACAGGTACAGCAGCTGCGAGGGGTCGCTCTCCCTCTTGACGGAACAGAGCTCGGCACTTCTCGGGAGCTTGCCCGGATCCTGGGTCGGCTTCCACTCCCGCAGGTGGCGGTAATACGCCGAACGTGCCTCATTCAGGCCGTCGTCCGCCCCCACACGTAGCGGTGCGGATCCGGTGCGTGCCTCGATCCAGCTCCTGGCATCGGACCCGAGTACCGTTTCGCACCCTCCGGCGTCCCGCGAGGGTGGAGCGGTCGGTGTCCGGGCGCTCTGGCCGCCGGAGCATCCGGCGACCGCCACCAGCAAGACCAGCGCCAGAACGGCGGCACCACGGTTGTTCACCATCCCCGCCGATCTTCGGTATCCGCCGCAGCCTCGCCGAGGCGGTAGTCCTTTTCCGCCTCGCTCACGAGTTGCTTGACCTCGTCAGATGTCATGCCTTTTGCTGCGGCCCAGTTGAGCAGGGGCTGGACCGCCTGAACCGCGCCCGCTTCCCCGGCGCCGCTCAGTTCTTGCAGGGTTTCGGCGCTGTTGTCGTACTGGTTCGCCTTCAGCCAGTCCATCATCTCGGTCTCCATGTGCGTCTCGACGGCGCCACCGACGGTCTCCATGGCGATCGGGATGAGAAGCGCGCCGACACCGGTGCCAGTGACGAGCGCCGTGCCCGCGCCGACACCCGCCCCCACGACCGCCGACGTGGCGAAGCTGCGCCACGCGGCGTGCTTTTCCAACTCCAGGTTTCGACGCTGTGTCTCGTCGGCGGCCTCCTTGCCGATCGCCTCGGAGCGGACCTCGTCCAGGAGCCCGTGCATGTAGACGCTGTGCATACCGACACGTCGGGCGGTGACCACGTCATCGCCGTGAGCCGCCATGGCACTCGTGCCGTATACCTGCTGGGCTGTGGACAGGATTTCGTACGCGTTCTGCTCACCAGCCAGCGCCCGGAGGAATCCGATGCTCTCCGGGCGGCCGAAGTCCGTCAGCCGGTTGGCGTTGTGTCCGTATGCCTCGTCCCGTCCAGTGGCCTTGCCGCTGCCGCCGAAGTTGTCGGCGGAGTAGTTCAGGCTGTCGATGTGGCCCGCTGCCATGCGCGCCAGGCTCGGGCGGATGCCGTCCTGCCTGTCGACGAGCTCGGAAGAGGAGTAGTGCGCGACGACGCTGCTCATCAGCGCGCCGCGCTCCTCGGCCTGTGCCGCTGTCTCGTTGGGGGGTACCTGCGGGTTCACCGCGTCGTACGGGTAGCCCAGCGTGGCCGCCTCCAAGGCGTGGCCGAGGTGGGTGTAGCCGGGGGTCTTGCCGTCGCGGTCGGTGGGCCAGTTGCGGGCGTCGGGGTTGTCTGGGCTCTTGTCGACGAGGTAGGACCAGTTCGACACGCTGTCCGGATCGTTCTTGTCGGCCGCCCGGCTGAAGAACTCCAACGACGCCTGCGGGTTGTGGCCCAGGGCCTCCAGGAAGCCGTTGACCGGGTCGTTGGCGAGGACCGGGGAGTCGGTCTCCGGGTACGTAAGGCGCTGGCCGCGGGTGGTGGCCCACAGGGCCTCGGGACCGCCGTGGCGGGGGTTGGCACGTTCGAACTCGATGAGCTTCCCGCCGTACGCGTTCAGGAAGCCGGACTCCCACCTGCCGTGGCGCAGCAGGGCACCGGTCACCTGGAAGCCGTACGGGCCGTTCTCGCCGACGCGTTCGCCGCCCGCCGCGATGACGCCGCCTTTCCACGCCCGCATATCCGGTGACGTGCCGTGGCTGGCCGTGGCGAGGGTAGTGCCGAGGTACTTCTGCGTGGCAGCCAGCAGCTCGGCGCGGGCGCTGTCGGCGCGCGGGCCCGGGTAGGGGCCGCCTGCCAGGCCGCGCCAGAACTCCAGCGTGCCTGTCGCGCCGAGGCGGGTCGCGAACGCCTCGGCGAACGCCGGGTTGTCGCGGTGCTGGCGGGCCAGGAGGTTGAAGCGCTGGAGTTCCGCGTCCGTCATGTCGGCGCCCCTGGCGGCGAGCCGGAGCGCGGCGTCGACGTCGGCGAGGCCCTGCGAGCGGTCGGCGTCCGCGAGGCTCCGGTAGCCGGTCTCGTCGAAGTCGTGGGTGCTGCGGGCGTGGCGGAGCAGCGCGCGTCCGGCGATGCGGTCGGTCTCCGACGCGGCTTCCAGGATCGCCGCGACCTCCCGTGCCGCCGTGTGCAGGACCTCCGGGGCGACGGGCTTGTCGGGTGAGGAGTTGTCGGCGTGCCGGACCAGCCCGTGGGCCCTGCCCCGGGTGTCGAAGCGGACGTTCTCGGCGTGCCAGCGGGCCAGGGCGGCCTTCAGGTCGCGTTGGTGTCCGGCGAGGGCCGTGTGGGCGTCGCGGAGGACCGCGTGGACGCTGCGGGCCTCGGTGAGGACGTCGGTGAACTGGCGGGCGGTCGTCACCGTGAACGCCTGGGTGACGGTGGCGTTGTCGCCCTTCCAGTGGGCGGCCTTCGCCCGGGCGGCGAGGTCGGCCGCGCTCACGCCGTCGCCGCCCGCCGCCAGGGCCGTCAGTTTGCGGACCGTCTGCTCCCAGTGCGCGACCGCCGTGGCGAGCTTGCCCAGGCGGAGGTCGCGCAGTTCCTGCAGAGTGACCATGGTGTGCCGCGGCTCCCCGCTCACTTGATCGCGTCCCAGATGCGGGACACCGGCATGTCGGTCGCGATCTTGTGATCGTCCTTGGCGTGGACGGACCGCGAGTAGTCGAGGTGGTTGGAGATGTGCGCGCAGGCGTCCTTGAGGGTGCCCAGCTTGGTGGTCCAGGCGTCGTGCAGCGCGTGCAGGGCGCGGCCGAGGCCGAGGCCGTCGGCGGTCAGTTCGAGCGCGGCGTCGGCGGTGGCGGTACGGGCGTGGTCGCCGTCGCGTGCGACGCGGTCGCGGAGCTGCCGGGCGAGGTCGCCGAGGGCGCCGAGTACCTGGTCGTCGACGACGAGGTCCGGGTTGACGGTGGCTGAGGCGGCCGCGTCGGGCGGCAGCTGGTTGAGCCGTGTGCGCGTCGCGGCGTCCCGCTTGGCCTGCTCCCACTCGTCCCACGCCATCGGCGCCCCCGTCGCTGCTCGCTGTCGGCTGTCCGCTGTCCGCTGTCCGCTGTCCGCTGTCCGCGGTCGTGGCTCTGCGTGACCTGCGTACCACGCGACGGTATCGACGCGACGCCCAGACGGGCCAACGGTGGCGGCATTTCGGCGCGTTGCGGCGGGGTGGCCGGTCCACCGCCCGTTGACGCGGGGCCGTGGACCGTGCCGCCACCGCCCGGTGGCGGCGGCGCGGTCAGTCGTCGTCCGGGTCCTTGAGGACCGGGAAGCGGCGCGGGGCCAGGAGGAGCAGGGCCGCGACGGCCAGGGCCGCTGCCGCCGCCGCGCCCAGGTAGACGTACTCGACCGCCGCGTCCACCGCGCGGCGCAGGCTCTCCGACGCGGCCGGGGCGAGGGCGCCGGGGTCGTCCAGGGCGCGCGCCGCCGAGTCGAGGTCGCCGCCCGAGGTGCCGAGGCGGGAGATGAGCACCGTGTTGGCGACGGCGCCGAACAGCGCCGCGCCCACGCTCTGGCCGATCTGGCGGCAGAACAGCACCGACCCGGTCGCCGTGCCCCGCTCCGACCAGCCGACCGTCGACTGGACCCCCACGATCAGCGGCAGCTGGAACAGGCCCAGTGCCGCGCCGAGCAGCAGCATCAGCAGCGCCGGCTGCCAGGGCTCGCCCGGGTAGGGCAGGAACGGGAAGGCGAGGAGCGTCAGCATCGCCAGCGTCATGCCGATGACCGCCGACTGACGGAACCCGACCCGCCGGTACACGTGATGGGAGAGCGACGCGCTCACCGGCCAGCTCAGGATCATCACCGACAGCACGAACCCGGCCGCCACCGGCCCGAGCCCCAGCACCGCCTGCGCGTACGTCGGGAGGAACACCGACGGCGCCACCATCAGCAGCCCGAGCGCGCCCAGCGCCAGGTTGACCGCCGCGATCGTGCGCCGCCGCCACACCCAGCCCGGCACGATGGGCGACGCGGCCCGGCGCTCCACCGCCACCGTCGCGGCGACGAGGACCGCGCCCGCCCCCAGCAGCCCCAGCGACGGCGCGGACAGCCACGGCCACGCCACCCCGCCCTGCACGAGCGCGGTCAGCAGGACCGTCCCGGACGCGAAGACCAGCAGCGCGCCCGGCCAGTCCACCCGCGCCCGCCCCGACGCGCCCCCGCCCGCACCGGTGCCGGTGCCGGTGCGGCCCGGTTCCACCAGGTAGCGGGCCGTCAGCCACAGGGCGAGGGCGCCCACCGGCAGGTTCACCAGGAAGATCCAGCGCCAGTCGGCGTACGTCGTGAGCAGCCCGCCCACCGCCGGTCCGGCCACCGCCGACGCGGCCCACACCCCCGACAGCCGCGCCTGGATCCGCGGCCGGTCCTTCAGCGGGTACAGGTCCCCCGCGATGGTCTGCACGGTGCCCTGGAGCGCGCCGCCGCCCAGCCCCTGCACGACGCGGAAGGCGATCAGCGAGGCCATGTCCCACGCGGAGGCGCACAGCAGCGAGCCGACCAGGAAGAGGACGATGCCCGTGATGAGCACCGGCTTGCGGCCGTACGTGTCGGACAGCCGCCCGTACACCGGGATGGTGACGGTGACGGCGAGGAGGTAGCCGGAGAACAGCCACGAGAAGAGGGAGAAGCCGCCGAGGTCGGCCACGATCTGCGGGACGGCCGTCGCGATGACCGTGCCGTCCAGCGCGGCCAGCGCCACCGACATCATCATCGCGGCCACCACCGGGCCCCGGCGCAGGGCCTTCCCGCCGGGCGGCGGCGTCCGGGCGGCCTGGGCGGCGCGGATGGCCGGGGCCGCCGGGGCCGGGTGGGGGGCCGGGTCGCGGGGCGGGTCGGCTGCCGGGCCCTCGCCGTCCGTTCCTATGCCGTCCTTGCCCGTACCGTCCGCGCCTTCCGCCACCTGCGTTCCTTCCCCGTACGGCCGTCTCACCTGACACCCTCTCACCACGCGGCCCCCGGAAAACAGGTTGGGAGGGCCGGGCGCCCCCTGGTACCCAAGGGGGTGGCCGGCTCCTCCGCGGGGTCCCCCACGGGGGTGGGGACCCCGCGGAGGGGCCTTCCCGCGCGGGCGGCCGTGCGTCCGGTCGGAGGTCGGGGGTCGGAGGGCGTCCGGGTGTGCGGTACACCGATCTGTGTCCGCTGTCGTAGTGTTCCCGAGCCCCACGCGGTCCGCAGCGGAACGCGGGCCACCCGCACGGAACGAGCACACGGGCGAACACACGGGGAAGCGCGGGAAAGAGGCAGGTGACGAGGGGCGGAGCGCCCCCTTGGGGGACGGGCCCTGCTCGCGGGCCCCGTCGGACTGGCGCGCCGGAGGCCCCGGGCGCCGCCCCGCCCATGGCGGCCGAGGCGCCCACGGCGAGCGGGGCCGACCGGGTGAGGGGGCCGGGCGGGGCGACCGCTGAGGGGCAGGCGTCCCTCGGCGCCTGGTACGCGGGCCTCGGGCAGTACCGGCAGGACGAGGATCTTCGGCCCGCCACCCGGTGCCCGCCCCCGGCCCGCCCCCCGGGGGCCTGCCCCCGGCCCGCGCCGCCCTCCGGCCCTGCTTCGGGCGTCCGCCCCGGCCCGCGCTGCCCCGGCGCCCGCCCCCCGACCCTGCCCCGGCCCCGCCCCCCGGTCCCGACCTCGGCCCGCGCCGCCCCGGCGCGCCGGTTTGCCGGCGCGGGTGTCAGCGGGCGGGCGTAGGCTGAAGAGACCCCGGCCCGTCGTTCGTGTCGGGTCCTTCGTGCTGCCCAGCCCCCTACGAAGACACGGGACGGAAAGCCCCATGAGCCTGCACGGTCTGCTCGACGCCGTCGTCAAGGACCCCGCCCTCGCCGAGGCCGTCAAGGCCGCCGCCGACGGGCACCGGGGCCACGTCGACCTGGTCGGTCCGCCGGCGGCGCGGCCCTTCGCGGTGGCCGCGCTGGCCCGGGACGCCGGCCGCCCGGTGCTGGCGGTGACGGCGACCGGCCGGGAGGCCGAGGACCTCGCGGCGGCCCTGCGTTCGCTGCTGGACCCGGACACCGTCGTGGAGTACCCCTCCTGGGAGACCCTCCCGCACGAGCGGCTGTCCCCCCGCTCCGACACCGTCGGCCGCCGCCTCGCGGTGCTGCGCCGCCTCACCCACCCGTCGGCGGACGACCCGTCCGCGGGCCCCGTCTCGGTGGTCGTCGCACCCGTGCGCTCCGTGCTCCAGCCGCAGGTGAAGGGCTTGGGCGACCTGGAGCCCGTCGCCCTGCGGACCGGGCAGCAGGCGGACCTCGACGACGTGGTCGCCGGGCTCGCCGCCGCCGCGTACGCGCGCGTGGAGCTGGTGGAGAAGCGCGGCGAGTTCGCCGTGCGCGGCGGGATCCTCGACGTGTTCCCGCCCACCGAGGAGCACCCGCTGCGCGTCGAGTTCTGGGGCGACGACGTCGAGGAGATCCGCTACTTCAAGGTCGCCGACCAGCGGTCCCTGGAGGTCGCCGAGCACGGCCTGTGGGCGCCGCCCTGCCGCGAGCTGCTCCTCACGGACGAGGTGCGCCGCCGCGCCGCCGCCCTCGCCGAGGACCACCCCGAGCTGGGCGAACTGCTCGGCAAGATCGCCGAGGGGATCGCCGTCGAGGGCATGGAGTCCCTCGCCCCCGTCCTCGTCGACGACATGGAGCTGCTGCTCGACGTCCTGCCGAAGGGCGCCATGGCCGTGGTCTGCGACCCGGAGCGGGTGCGTACGCGCGCGGCCGACCTCGTCGCCACCTCGCAGGAGTTCCTGCACGCCTCCTGGGCCGCGACGGCCACCGGCGGCGAGGCCCCGATCGACGTCGACGCGGCCTCCCTGTGGGGCATCGCGGACGTCCGGGACCGGGCCCGGGAGCTGGGCGTCATGTGGTGGTCGGTGTCGCCGTTCGCCGCCGACGAGGAACTCGACGCGGACACGATCAAGCTGGGCATGCGCGCCCCCGAGTCGTACCGGGGCGACACCGCGCGGGCCCTCGCCGACACCAAGGGGTGGCTCGCCGACGGCTGGCGCGCCGTCTACGTCACCGAGGCGCACGGACCGGCCGCCCGCACGGTCGAGGTGCTGGGCGGCGAGGGCATCGCGGCCCGCCTCGACGGCGACCTCACCGACATCTCGCCGTCCGTCGTGCACGTCGCGTGCGGCTCGATCGACCACGGCTTCGTCGACCCCGCGCTGCGCCTCGCCGTCCTCACCGAGACCGACCTGTCCGGTCAGAAGGCGGCCGGCAAGGACGGCCAGCGGATGCCGACCCGCCGCCGCAAGACGATCGACCCGCTCACCCTGGAGGCGGGCGACTACATCGTCCACGAGCAGCACGGCGTGGGCCGGTACATCGAGATGGTGCAGCGGACCGTGCAGGGCGCCACCCGCGAGTACCTCCTCGTCGAGTACGCCCCCGCCAAGCGCGGCCAGCCCGGCGACCGGCTGTACATCCCCACCGACCAGCTGGAGCAGGTCACCAAGTACGTCGGCGGCGAGGCCCCGACCCTGCACCGGCTCGGCGGCGCCGACTGGACGAAGACCAAGGCGCGGGCGAAGAAGGCGGTCAAGGAGATCGCCGCCGACCTGATCAAGCTGTACTCGGCCCGCATGGCCGCCCCCGGGCACGCCTTCGGGCCGGACACGCCCTGGCAGCGCGAGCTGGAGGACGCCTTCCCGTACGTGGAGACGCCCGACCAGCTGTCCACCATCGCCGAGGTGAAGGAGGACATGGAGAAGACGGTCCCCATGGACCGGCTGATCTGCGGCGACGTCGGCTACGGCAAGACGGAGATCGCCGTCCGGGCCGCGTTCAAGGCCGTCCAGGACGGCAAGCAGGTCGCCGTCCTCGTCCCGACGACGCTCCTGGTGCAGCAGCACTTCGGCACCTTCTCCGAGCGGTACGCGCAGTTCCCCGTGGTCGTGCGGGCCCTGTCGCGGTTCCAGTCGGACGCGGAGGCGAAGGCCACCCTGGAAGGGCTGCGGGAGGGCTCCGTCGACGTCGTCATCGGCACGCACCGGCTGTTCTCGTCCGAGACGAAGTTCAAGGACCTCGGCCTGGTCATCGTCGACGAGGAGCAGCGCTTCGGCGTCGAGCACAAGGAGCAGCTGAAGAAGCTGCGCGCCGACGTCGACGTGCTGACGATGTCCGCGACGCCCATCCCGCGGACCCTGGAGATGGCCGTCACCGGCATCCGCGAGATGTCGACCATCACCACCCCGCCCGAGGAGCGGCACCCGGTCCTCACCTTCGTCGGCCCGTACGAGGAGAGGCAGATCGGCGCGGCCGTCCGCCGCGAGCTGCTCCGAGAGGGGCAGGTGTTCTACATCCACAACCGCGTCGAGTCGATCGACCGGGCGGCGGCCCGGCTGCGCGACATCGTCCCCGAGGCGCGCATCGCCATCGCGCACGGCCAGATGTCGGAGCAGGCGCTGGAGCAGGTCGTCGTCGACTTCTGGGAGAAGAAGTTCGACGTGCTCGTCTCCACGACGATCGTCGAGTCCGGCATCGACATCTCCAACGCCAACACCCTCATCGTGGAGCGCGGCGACAACTTCGGCCTGTCGCAGCTGCACCAGCTGCGCGGCCGGGTGGGCCGCGGCCGGGAGCGGGGGTACGCCTACTTCCTGTACCCGCCGGAGAAGCCCCTGACGGAGACCGCCCACGAGCGGCTCGCGACGATCGCCCAGCACACCGAGATGGGCGCCGGCATGTACGTCGCCATGAAGGACCTGGAGATCCGCGGCGCGGGCAACCTCCTGGGCGGCGAGCAGTCCGGCCACATCGCGGGCGTCGGCTTCGACCTGTACGTGCGCATGGTGGGGGAGGCCGTCGCGGACTACCGGGCCTCCCTGGAGGGCGGCGGGGCGGCGGAGGAACCGCCGCTGGAGGTGAAGATCGAGCTGCCGGTCGACGCGCACGTCCCGCACGACTACGCCCCGGGCGAGCGGCTGCGCCTCCAGGCGTACCGGGCCATCGCCTCCGCGAACTCCGAGGAGGACATCCGGGCGGTCCGGGAGGAGTTGGCCGACCGGTACGGCAAGCTGCCGGAGCCGGTGGAGAACCTGCTGCTGGTGGCCGGGTTGCGGATGCTGGCGCGGGCCTGCGGGGTCGGCGAGATCGTCCTCCAGGGGAACAACGTCCGCTTCGCGCCGGTGGAGTTGCGCGAGTCGCAGGAGCTGCGGCTCAAGCGCCTCCACCCGCGCACGGTGATCAAGGCGTCCGCCCACCAGATCCTGGTGCCCCGCCCGACCACGGGCACGATCGGCGGCAAGCCGGTGGTGGGCCGCGAACTGCTGTCGTGGACGGGCGAGTTCCTGACGACGATCCTCGGCTCGTAGACGGCTCGTGGGCGGCTCGTAGGCGGTTGGTAGGCGGCGGCCGGGCGGCTCGTGGGCGCTCGGGTGGCCGTACTTCGGCCGTTCGTGGGCGGCCCGCGCGGCGGCTCGCAGGACCGCCCGCGCGGGCGCGTCGCCGGACGGGTGGGCGCGGTACCGGGCTTCCGGGCGGCCGCCTAGGATGCGCCCATGCCCGCCCGTACCGCGACCCCGCCCGCGCCCCCCGCCCGCCCGGTCCGCCGGGCCCGCCGCGCCCCTCACCGGACCGTGCCCGCCGCCCTGCTGGTGACGGCCGCGCTGGCCGCCGGCTGCACCCCGCAGCCCCCGGCGGGCGGCGGCGGGGCGGCGGGCGGCGGGAGCGGGGCGGGCGGGCCGGCGCTGGCCGCCGTCGACACGCTCACCGTGAAGGGCCGCGCCCCCAAGACCGGGTACGACCGCGAGGAGTTCGGCCGCGCCTGGGCCGACACCGACCGCAACGGCTGCGGGACCCGCGAGGACATCCTCGCCCGGGACGCCACCGACGTGCGGTACCAGGACGGGGAGCGGTGCAAGGTGGCGCGCGGCGTCCTCGCGGAGGACCCGTACACCGGCAGGCGGATCGCCTTCGCCCGGGGCGACCGGAAGGTCGACATAGACCACGTCGTCGCCCTCTCCGACGCCTGGCAGAAGGGCGCCGGGCAGTGGGACGCGGACAAGCGGCTGCGCTTCGCCAACGACCCGCTGAACCTCCTCGCCGTCGACGCCTCCGCCAACCGCCGCAAGGGCGACGGCGACGCCGCCACCTGGCTCCCGCCGTCGCGGGAGTACCGCTGCCGGTACGTGGCGCGGCAGGTCGCGGTGAAGAAGAAGTACGGCGTGTGGGTCACCGCCGCCGAACGGGACGCGATGAAGCGCGTCCTGAACGGCTGCCCCGGCGAGCGCCTCCCCTGAGCCGCGCCGCCCGCCCCGCCCGCCTCACCCGCCCCGCCCTCCCGTGCGCGGGAAAGTGCTGGTCCGGGCGCCGCCGGGCGCCCTAGCCTGCGCGGATGGACGTGACCACCCACAGCATCGCCGAACGCCCCGACCTGACGAGCGCCATGTGGCGGATGCCGCACACCTGGCAGCCGTTCATGCAGCACGACCCGGTCTCCGACGTCGCCTACGACTGGATGGTCGCCGAGGTCCCGGAGTACGTGCGGGTCGCGGTCGACGGGGAGGGGCGGGTCGTGGCGCGGGCGTTCAGCGTGCCGTTCGCGCTGCGCGCCGAGGGGCGCGGCGGCGGGGCGCTGCCGGCCAAGGGCTGGGACCAGGTGCTGGTGTGGGCGATGCGGGACCGGCGGGACGGCCGGACGCCGGACACGGTCAGCGCCATCGAGATCTCCGTCGCCCGGGACCTGCTGGGGCACGGGCTGTCGTCGGTGATGCTGGACGCGATGCGGGACGCGGCGCGCGGGGCGGGCTTCGCCGAGGTGGTGGCGCCGGTACGGCCCAACGGCAAGCACCTGGAGCCGCACGCGCCGATGGCCGAGTACGCCTTCCGCACCCGGCCCGGGGACGGGCTGCCGCACGACCCGTGGCTGCGGGCCCACGTGCGCGCGGGCGGCGTCGTCGACTCCGTCGCGCCGGCGTCCATGACCATCACCGACAGCGTCGAGCGGTGGCGGGAGTGGACGGGGCTGCCCTTCGACGCGGACGGGCCCGTCGAGGTGCCGGGCGCGCTCGCCCCGGTGCGCTGCGAGGCGTCGCAGGGGTACGCCGTGTACGTCGAGCCGAACGTGTGGGTGCGCCACCGGCTGTGACGACGCCCCGGCGGACGGCCGGTCAGGTACCGCGGCGCGGGCCGAGGTCGACGACGTCCCGCGGGGCGGGCGGGTCGGCGCCGGCCGGGTCGTCGGACGCGGTGAGGGATACCGTGCCCGGCGCCGCCCCGCCCCGGGTCTCGGTCCGCAGCAGGTACGGCTCGCCCTCGGCGGCGACGTAGGCGGTGGTGGTGGCCCCGCGGGCCGGGACGGTCAGCCTCAGCGCGCTGCGGCCGTCGACGGTGGCGTGGCCGGCGCGGCGGGCGGAGACGGCGTTCGCCTCCACGTCGGCGAGGAGCGCCTCCAGGTCGCACGGGTCCGGTCCGCCCCCCGGCGCCGGGTCGGCGGGGTCGGTCCGCAGCCAGCGGCCCCGGAGCATCGTCAGGACCCGCTCGGTGCGGTGCGGTGAGCCCTGCCCGCCGGCCGCGCGCTCCGCGCGCAGGTACGCCTCGTCGAAGCGCACGTAGGCGTCGTCGCCGGTGCGGATCAGCTCCACCGTGCCGGCGGTGCCCACGGTCAGGGTGCCCGCGCACCGCCCGCCGGGGCCCACGGAGAGGAACGCCCGGGTGGCGCCCCCGCCGGTGCGGCCCCGGGCGACCTCCACCCGGAGGGACGGGGCCCCCTTCGTCGCCGAGAGGGCCCGGTCGAGCACTTCGGGCGCCGTCAGCCCGGTGAGGCGGCCGGTCGTCCCGGCGTGCTCGACGTGGGGGTCGCGGGCGGCGGGGGAGAGCAGGGCGAGGACACCGAGCCCGAGGGCCAGGACGACCGTGGGCGCGGCCACCTTCGGGTGGGCGGCGGGCATGGGCTGCTCTCCGGGGCGGGGGGTCGGGCCGTGGGGTGGGGCCGGGTCAGGGCTTCGGCTCCCACTGGTGGGCCGGGGGCGGGGCAGGTCAGAGCTTCAGCTCCCACTGGTGGGCCTCGTAGTCCACGCCCGGCGTGACCTCGACCGTGAGCGTCTTCGCACCGGCGGGCACGTCGAAGGCGTAGGTGCCGGTCGCCCGCTTGCCGGGCGCGACCGCACCGGTGATCCCGTCCAGGCCCTCGTCGTGGACCTGGCCGGCCGTCACGCCATCCTTGCCGGCGCGGGCCTCCAGGAAGGCGGTGTCGGAGTCGTACGTCTCCTTGCCGGCGTTCTCGACGACGACGGTGACCCGGTAGGCGGTGTTGCCCTCCGCGTGGCCGTCCGACGCCTCGGTCGGCGTGTACACCGCGGCCGCCGAGACGGTGACCTGGAGGTCGTCGTCGTAGACGACCGTCTCGTCCGCGCCGAGCACCTCCGGTACCGGCGTGGCGGACGCGTCCGCGGCGCCGTCCTTCGTCGCGGCACCGCCGGTGGCGTCCTTCGTCGCCGTGCCGCCGGTGGCGTCCTTGGGCGCGGTCGAGGACAGCTGCTTGTCGATCTCGGTGACGGCCTCGTCGACGGCCTTGAAGGTGAGGAACGCGCCGACGGCGGAGAGGACCAGCGCCACGAGGCCGAGGATCGCGCCCGCCGTGGTGGCGCCCTTGTTGGTGGCCTCGCCGCGCTTGGCGCGGCCCCGGCCGGAGAGCCCGAGGACCAGGGCGATGAGGCCGAGGAGGCCCGCCAGCCAGAAGAGGAGCGGGACGAAGCCGGTGACGGTGCCGATGATGCCGAGCACCAGGGCGGCGGTGCCGAGGCCGTTGCGCGCCGGGGACGCCGGCGCGGGGGCCGGGGCCGGGGCACCGTACTGGGGCTGCTGCGGGGCGTGGGACATGGTGGCTGCCCTCCGGGCGAGGAGACGAGGTGGTGGCGGCATGGCGGCGGGCGGCATGCCGGAGGTCGGCAGGGTCGGAGCCCGGACGCAGCTCCGTGTGGCGACGGGTCAATCACAGCAGAGCCTGTGAACCGAGTCAACACGGTTCACAGGTCTCGGGTCGAGTCACACTGTGGAAGGGGTGTGTACGCGCGCCACCGTAGGATCGGTCCACACCCAGCGGACGGAGGGAGCGGCCACGTGCCGGACAACGCAACTGAGGTCACCGCCGCCGGCATCGCCAGGCTCGCCGGGGTCGGCCGGGCCGCCGTCAGCAACTGGCGCCGCCGCCACCCCGACTTCCCCCGGCCCGTCGGCGGTACGGAGACCAGCCCCTCCTTCGCCCTCGCCGAGATCGAGCGGTGGCTGCGCGCCCAGGGCAAGCTCGCCGAGGTACCCCTGCGGGAACGCGTCTGGCAGCAGGTCGCCGGGCACCCCGCCGGCGCCCCGGCCGCCCTGGTCCACGCCGGGTGCGCGCTCCTGCTCGTCCACGAGGCCCCCGCCGCCTGGCGGGAGGCCGCCGCCGCGCCCGGCGACCGCCTCGCGGCGCTGCTGCCCGCCCCGCTCGGCGAGGCCCTGACGGCCCGTCTCGGCCCGGACCGCGCCGTCCCCACCCCCACCGCCGAGGAGTTGGCCCCCTCCCTGCCCCTGCTGCGCGCCGCCGTCGAGCTGGCCGCCGCCGAGCCCGGCGGCGCCCCCGGCGCCTTCGAGTTCCTGCTGGGCCGCCACCTGGACGCCAACCCCCGCCAGTACACCCTCACCCCGCCCGGCCCCGCCGCCCTCATGGCCGCCCTCGCCCTCCCCGCCGAGCACGGCGCCGAGCGCGACCGGGGCGCCGGGCACGGCGCCGAGCTGCCCCATGGGCGCGGCGTCACGGTCCTCGACCCCGCCTCCGGCACCGGCGCCCTGCTGCGCGCCGTCGACGGGCCCGCCGCCCTGTACGCCCAGGAGGCCGACCCCGACCTCGCCGCGCTCACCGCGCTGCGCCTGGCCCTGCACACCGGCGCCGCGGTGCACGCCCGCGCGGGCGACGCCCTGCGCGCCGACGCCCACCCGCACCTCGCCGCCGACGCCGTCGTCTGCCACCCGCCCTTCAACGAGCGCAACTGGGGCCACGACGAACTCGCCTACGACCCGCGCTGGGAGTACGGCTTCCCCGCCCGCACCGAGTCCGAGCTGGCCTGGGTGCAGCACGCCCTCGCCCGGTTGCGCCCCGGCGGCACCGCCGTCCTCCTCATGCCGCCCGCCGCCGCCTCACGCCGCTCCGGCCGCCGCATCCGCGCGGACCTGCTGCGCCGCGGCGCGCTCCGCGCGGTCGTCGCCCTCCCGGCCGGCGCCGCGCCCCCCTACGGCGTGCCGCTCCACCTGTGGGTGCTGCGCCGCCCCGGCGGCCCGGCGGAGGGTGCCGCCCCCACGCCGGAGCTGCTGCTCGTCGACGTCAGCGGGTACGGAGCGGCCGGCCGCGACCGGCTCGACTGGCCGGCCGTGCACACCGCCGTGCTCGACGCCTGGACGCCCTTCGCCCGGCACGGCACCACCGGTGAACGGTCCGGCGCCGGCCGCTCCCTGCCCGTCATCGACCTCCTCGACGACGACGTGGACCTGGCGCCCGCCCGCCACCTGCCGCCCCCGGCCGCCGACGGCGGCGCCGCGGAGCTGGCGACCGTGCGCGACCGCCTCGCCGACGAGCTGCGCCGCACCGCGCGGCTCGCCCCGCCCGCCGAGCCGGCCGCCCCGCCCGCCCCCGGCCGCCCCGCCCCGCACCGCGCGCCGGGCGTCACCGTCGGCGAACTCGCCCGCGCCGGCGCCCTGCGCCTCCACGCGGGCACCGCCGTCCCCGCCCCCGCCCCCGCCTCCGGGTCCGGCCCGGCCGACGGGCCCCGCGTCCTCACCGAACAGGACGTCCTCACCGGCCAGGGCCCCACCGGTGCCCTCCCCGAGGGCCCCGCCGACGAGGAGCCGGTGCTGCTGCGCGCCGGCGACGTCGTCGTCCCCGTCCTCGGCGGCGGCTCCGTCGCCCGCGTCGTCGACGCGGCCGCCGAGGGCGCCGCGCTCGGCCGCAACCTCCACCTGCTGCGCCCCGACCCGGCCGCCATCGACCCGTGGTTCCTCGCCGGGTTCCTGCGCGGCTCCGCCAACCAGCGCCGGGCCAGCAGCCACGCGTCCACCGCCACCCGGCTCGACGTGCGCCGGCTGCGGCTGCCCCGCCTCCCGCTCGCCGAACAGCGCCGCCACGGCGAGCGGTTCCGCGCGCTCGCCGAGTTCGAGGACGCGCTGCGGCAGGTGGGCCGGCTGGGGGAGCGGCTCGTGCGCGGCCTGTACGACGGGCTGACGGACGGCACGATCGAGGCGTGAGACGGGCGGGCGATCCGCACGACCCCGGGGTGGCCGTCGGCGCCGCTGTATACGCTCGTCCCCGTACCCGCGTGTGCGCGCGTCCGACGTGACGACCGCCCGGCCCCCAGGAGCAGCCATGTACGGCCCCGGCCCCGTGCCACCGCAGCGGCCAACGACGGCCCGAGTCGTCGTGCCGCGCGTCCTGTTCGCCGTCCTGCCGCTGCTCAGCCTGGGCTTCCTCACCGGCGCCACGACCCTGCGGCTCGCCGTGGTGACGCGCCGGACGCGGGACTGGTGGCTGTTCGGCGTCTCCGTCGTCGCCCCGATCACCTGCATGGCGTTCATGCCCGAGGACATCGAGACCACGCTGGCGAACGTCCTGGTGGGCGGGATCCTGCTGAACGCCGCCCTGTTCACCGCGTACTTCCTGTACGCCGACATCCGCCACCACGACCCGCGCCGCGCGGGCCTCCCGGGGCGCTCGCCGTACGGGACCACGTACCCGCAGGCCGGCCCCGGGCCCGGGTACGGCCACCCGCAGCCGCAGCCGCAGCCGCAGCCGCACCCGCAGCCGTACGGGGGGATACCGGGGGCGGCCGCCCCCCTCGCCGCCCCGCCGGCGCACCCGCACCACCAGCCGCAGGCCCCCGCGCAGCGGGCACCGCAACCCCAGCCGCCCGCCCAACCCCAGCCCGCCCAACCCCAGCCGTACCCGCAGCCGCAGGCCGCGCCGCCCCGCATCCAGCAGGTCCGGGCCGAGCTGGACGAGCTGAGCGACCTCCTCCGCAGGGAAGACGGCAAGTGAACGGACGGGTCATCGCCGACCGGTACGAACTGGCCGCGCTCATCGGCCAGGGCGGGATGGGCCAGGTGTGGACGGCGTACGACCGGCGCCTCGACCGCCGCGTCGCCGTCAAGCTGCTGCGGCCCGACCACATGGCCGCCGCCACCGGGGCCGACGAGATGCGCCGCCGCTTCGTCCGCGAGTGCCGGGTCACGGCGCAGGTCTCCCACCCCGGACTGGTCACCGTCCACGACGCCGGCAGCGACGCCGACGACCTGTACCTCGTCATGCAGCATGTGGACGGCGCCGACCTCGCCGACCACCTCGCCGAGCACGAGCCGTACCCGTGGCGGTGGGCCGTGGCCGTGGCCGCGCAGCTGTGCGCGGTCCTCGCCGCCGTCCACGCCGTGCCGATCGTCCACCGCGACCTCAAGCCGCGGAACGTGATGGTGAAGCCCGACGGCACCGTCACCGTCCTCGACCTCGGCGTCGCCTCCGTCGTGGACACCGACACCACCCGCCTGACCCACACGGGCTCGCCCATCGGCAGCCCCGCCTACATGGCGCCCGAGCAGGCCATGGGCGGCGCCGTCGGCCCGTACACCGACCTGTACGCCCTCGGCGTGCTCCTCCACGAACTGCTCAGCGGCACCGTGCCGTTCGCCGGGTCGACCGCGCTCGGCGTGCTGCACCGCCACCTCTACGAGCCGCCCCAGCCCGTCCGCCGGCTGCGCCCCGAGGTCCCCGGACCGCTGGAGGCGCTGGTGCTGCGGCTCCTCGCCAAGGACCCCGCGGACCGCCCGTCCGGCGCGCAGGAGGTGTACGAGGCGCTCGCCCCGCTGCTGCCCGCGCCCGGCGCGGCCCCCGCCGGCCCCATGGACCCCACGCGTCCCTTCCTGCGGCCGCTCGCGCCCTGGCCCGACCGGGCCGCCGCGCCCGCCGCCCCGCCGCAGCTGCCGCCCCCGCCCACCCACGCCCCGCCCGTCCCCGCCCCGGCCGGCGCGCCCGCCGGGCGCCCGGACGTCGCCGCCGCCGTCGACGAGGTGAAGCGGCTGCTCGGCGAGGGCCGCATCACCCAGGCCGTGGACGTCCTCGGCGCGATCCTCCCGGCCGCCGCCGCCGAGCACGGCGAGCACTCGGCGGTCGTGCGCATCCTGCGCCGGCAGTACGCCTCCACCCTCATGGACGACGGCCAGTACCGGCGGGCGCTGCCGGAGTTGCGCCGGCTCGCCGACGACCGGGCCGCCGAGGCGGGCCCGGCCGACCCCCAGGCCCTCCAGTACCGCTACGACGCGGCGCTCTGCCTGGAGCAGCTCGGCGAGGCGACGGCGGCCCTCGCCGAGTACCGGGCGATCCTGCCGCACCACGAGGACGCCCGGCGGCAGCCCGGCGGGGACGCCGGCCGCGCCTTCGACATCCGCCACCGCATCGGGCACCTGCTGCTCACCGCGGGCGACCACTCGGCCGCCCACCGGCACCTCCAGGAGCTGCTGTACGACACGGAGCGCACCTACGGCCCGTACCACCCGCTCGCGGCCGAGCTGCGCCGCGCGCTCCAGCACCAGCAGCAGGTCCGCGGGGCCTGACCGACGCGACCCCGGCCCCACGGCCCGCCGCCCCCGGCGATCCCGCCGCGGCAAGCCGCCCACGCCCGCCCCCGGCGGCCCCCCGCCGCGGGCGGCCGCCCGGCTCACGGCGGGCGGCCCGCCCCGGCGGCCGGGCGGTTCGGCCCCCTGGCCCGATCCGCCGCGCGGAAGTCCGCCGCGCTCAGCCCGCCGCGCTCAGTCCGCCGCGCGGAAGCCCTCCGTGCTCAGCCCGCCGCGCTCAGTCCGGCGCGCGGAAGCCCTCCGTGCTCAGCCCGCAGCGCGGAAGTACGCCGTCTCCGCCACCCGGCCCAGCGGCGCGAGGCCCGGCGCCGGCGCGTCCGCGGCGAGCACGACGACGGCGTCCGGCCCCGCCAGTTCCCGCGCCGCGGCCGCGTCGGGTCCGCCGTTGACCACGACCACCCCGTACCGCCGGTCCGCGACCCGCTCCCGCACCGCCGGGTCGCCGAGCGCGCCCCGTACGAGCCGCGTCGCGGTGCCGTCGTCCGGGCGGCCGCCGCCGAGGGCGAGGTTGTCGCGCACGACGTCCTCGCGGATCGGGGTGGAGTCCAGCGGGTCGACGACGGTCAGCCGCGCCTCGACGCCGCCCTGCCGCAGCATCCGGCGCAGGGCCGCCGCGAACAGCCCGTGCGCCGTGCCCACCTCCAGCACCTCCAGCTCCCCGCCCCGCGCCGGCGCGAGCACCGGCAGCGCGGCGAGCCGGCCGCACACGTCGGAGACGGACCCGCCGACACCGCCCGCGCCCAGCGCCTCCAGGGCCACCAGGTGCCGGTAGGCGACGGTGACGTCGCCGCGGACGCGCTCGGCGGGCAGCCCCGTGACGTCCCGCACCTCGCCGACGAGCCGGTCCACCTGGGTGGGGGTCGGCATGCGGTGCGCGTCCCGCCCGGCGTGGTCGAGCAGCAGCCCGAGCCCGTAGCTCTGCCGGCGCAGGTCGGCCAGCTCGTGGTGGAGGGCGTCGAGGTCCTTCTGGAACGCGGCCGTGACCCGGTCCATGCGCTGTTCGACCAGCGAGACGGCCGGCCGCAACAGGCGCCGCGTCAGCGGGTTGTTCAGGAGAGGGGGCATGCGGGGCAAGCTACGCCCCGGCGGCACCCGCGCGGGACACGTTCCGGTGGTGCACGGGTGAAGTCTCGGTGGCGCGCCGGTGACCCGGACGCCGGAGGCGCACGAGCGGACGGCCCCCGGTACGGCCGCCGGGCGGGCCACCCCGCCGGCGGGCCGCCCCGGCACGCGCGGCGGGGGTCGAGATGGTCATGCCGGACGCCATCGGGGAGTATGTGGCCGTATCCACCACGAGGTGCAGCGGCGCCCGCACCACCCGCGCGGGTGACCGACCCGGCCGCGCCGCCGCACCCGTCCGTCCCCGGGGGAGTCCACCCGCAGATGACCGGCGTCAGCGGCCAGATCGTCAGGTTCGCCCTGGTGGGCGTGGTGAACACCGCCACCTACTACGGCCTCTACCTGCTGTTCCTGACGGTCGGCCTGCCGTACGTCGGGGCGCATGTCGCGGCGTTCCTGCTGTCGATGACCGGCTCGTTCTTCCTCAACAGCCACTTCACCTACCGCACCCGCCCCACCTGGCGGAAGTTCCTGCTCTTCCCGCTCACCAACGCGGCCAACTTCGTCATCACGACCGCCGGCGTCTACCTGCTGGTCGACGTGGCCGGGCTGTCCAGCCGGTACGCGCCCCTGCTCGCCGCCGCGGCCGCCATCCCCGTCACGTTCGTCCTCTCCCGGACGATCATGCTGCGGCCCGAGACCCCGCGCGACCGTGACTCGTTGGCAGAAGTGGCTCCGAAGTAGTGGCCCGGGCCACGGCCACTGCATACCATCGATCACCGCAAGGTCGTTGACACTGACGTACGACCCACGCCGGGAGGCCCCCTTTGCACCGCCGCCGTCGCACCGCGCTCTCCGTGTCCGCCGCCCTGGTCGTCGCGGCGCCCCTGCTGGCCGCCTGCGGCGGTGAAGCCCACCCCGGTGCGGCGGCCGTGGTCGGCGGGGACCGGATCGAGACTGCCGCCCTCCAGGCCCAGGTGCGGGAGGTGCGCGCGGCGCAGGAGGCGTCCCCGCAGGCCGACCAGCTCATCCGGGCCACCGGAGACCTCAGCCGCGAGAAGCTCAACGGCATGATCTTCGACCGGGTCGTGGAGGAGGTCGCCGCCGAGGCCGGGATCACCGTCAGCCGCAAGGAGGTCCAGGAGACCCGGCGCGCCGCCGCCCGCCAGTACGGCGGGGACGCGCAGCTCGCCGCGATGCTCCTCCAGCAGCAGGGCATCGCCCCCGACGAGATCGACGCCGTCGTCCGCCGCAACGTCCTCATGAACAAGATCGCCGACCGGCACGGCGCGTCGAACACCCCGGAGGGCCAGCAGAAGCTGACCCGGCTGTTCACGGCCGCGTCGAAGTCCCTCGACATCGACGTGAACCCCCGCTACGGCACCTGGGACGACGCGAAGATCCAGCTCGGCCGCTACCAGGCCCCCTGGCTCCGCCAGGTCACCCAGGACCCGGGGGCGGCTCCGGAGGCCCTGTAGGTTCGAGGGGTGAACCCCGAGCACGCCAACCACCCCGAGAGTCCCGAGCAGGCCGAGAGCCCCGAGCGCGCCGAGAGCCCCCGGCACGCCGGGGACGCGGAGCGCGTGGAGCACGCGGAGAACGAGCACGCCGAGGGCGCGGACTCGGCCGCCACCGCCGCCACCGGCCGCGTCGTCCTCCTCACCACCAGCCACCGGGTCGCCCCCGGTGTGCTGTCCTGGCCCGCCTGGCAGGCCCTGCGCTCCGCCGACCGCGTGCTCTGCCCCGACGACCGCCACCCGCAGCTGCCGTACCTGCGGGAGGCGGGCGTCGAGGCGGTCGTCGCCGCGCCGACCGCGCAGGAGCTGGTGGAGGCGTGCGCCGGGGGCCGCACGGTGGTCGTCCTCGCCGCCGGCGAGGGCGACCGGGCCCTCACCGACGGCCTGGCCCGCCTCGCCGGCTCCGGCCGCGTCGCCATGCCGGACCTGGAGCTGCTGCCCGGCTCGTACGACCTGCCCGGCGCGCGCCTCCTCGACCTGGTCGAGGTGATGGACCGCATCCGCCGCTCCTGCCCCTGGTCGTCCCGGCAGACGCACCGGGGCCTCGCCAAGTACGCCATCGAGGAGGCGTACGAACTGGTCGAGGCGATCGAGGACGGCGACCGGGAGGAGCTGCGCGAGGAACTGGGCGACGTCCTCCTCCAAGTGGTCTTCCACGCCCGGGTCGCGGAGGAGGACGAGGACGCGCCGTTCTCCGTCGACGACGTGGCGGGCGCCCTCGTGGACAAGCTCGTCCACCGCCACCCGCACGTCTTCGGCGACGCGACCGCCGACACCCCGGAGGAGGTCAAGGCGCACTGGCTGCGCACGAAGGCCGTCGAGAAGCAGCGGACGTCGGTGACCGACGGGGTGCCGCTCGGCCAGCCGGGCCTCGCCCTCGCGTCCAAGCTCGCCGGCCGGGTGCGCGCCGCCGGCCTGGACGTCCCGCCGCCCGCGGGCCCCGGCATCGGCTACGAGCTCCTCGCCATGGCGGTGCGGGCCGAGGTGGAGGGCGTCGACCCGGAGGCCGCGCTGCGGGCCGCCGCCCGCGCCTACCGCGACGCCATCCGCGCGGCGGAGGCCCGGCCGGCTGGGTAACGTGGCCCTCCGGGCGTACGGGGCGGGCGAGTCGGGGGAGGACGCGTGATGGCGTACGGGGAGAGGCTCACGGCCGCCGACGTCACCGCCTTCCTGGCCGTCATGCGCAGCGCCGCCTGGCCCTGGGTCAGGACGCGGCTGACGGAGGACGACCTCGGGGACGCGGGCGGTCTCGCGCTCGTCGAGGAGGAGCTGCGGTCGGGCACGGACGAGCGGGTCGTCCGGGCCGGTCTGGAGCACTGGCTGCGCCACGCCGCCCAGCGCGACCCCCGCGCCCCGCGCCGGATCCGCGCCCTCGTCGACGCGTGCGGCGCGGGCGCCGAAGGCCCCGGCGACCGGCCCGGCCCCCACCACACCGCCGCCGACGGCCCCGGCTCCGGACCGGAGAGCCCCGGACCGGGCGGCCCCGGCGTCGGAGGCACCGGCCCGCACGGCCACGGGGCGGCCGGCCCCGGCCCGGGCGGCGGCGCGCACGACGTGCGCAACACCGTCTCCGGCGGCGCCGCCACCACCGTCGTCCAGGCCGGCACCATCGGCGCGCTGCACTACGGCCCGCCCCCCGCCCCCGACCCGGCGGTGTGGCTCGACGCGGCCACCGCCGACCCGCTCGCCCTCGGCGCCCGCCACGACGGCCCGTACGTCGAGCGCGACGCCGACGCCGCACTCGACCGGATCCTCGCCGGGCCGGCGGGGCGCGGCGGGCTCGTGCTCGTCACGGGCGAGCCGCTGTCCGGCAAGACCACCACCGCCTGGGCCGCCCTGCGCCGCGCCCTGCCCGACCGGCGGGTCTGCGCGCCCCCGCCCGGCACCGACCTGCGGGACGTGCCCGAGCGGATGGGCGCCCGCGGCGGGCGGTGCGTCCTGTGGCTGGACGACCTCGAACGCCACCTCGGACCGCACGGGTTGGACGCCCCGCTCCTCGCCCGGCTGACCGCCCAGGGCGTGCCGGTGCTCGCGACCATGTCCGACGCCGCCTACGACGAGCACCGCTTCGGCGCCCCCGGCCCCGCCCGGGTCCTCAGCCGGGCGCGGACGGTGGAGCTGGGCACCGAGTGGAGCCTCGCCGAGACCGGCCGGCTCGTCGCCCAGGACGACGGGCGGCTGGAGACGGCGCTCTTCTGGTGCGACGGCCGCGCCGTCACCTCCTACCTGGCCGTCGGCCCCGACCTGTGGGAGGAGTGGCGCCGCGCGGAGCGCCCCGCGCGCCACCCGCGCGGCCACCTGCTGGTGCGCGCCGCGATCGACCTGGCGCGGTGCGGACTGCACGGCCCGCTCCCCCTCGACCTGGTGCGGGCCGCGTACGCGCACCACGCGCCCGACGACCCGGCCGACCCGGCCGACGCCCTCGCCTGGGCGGCCCGCCCCCGCCTCGGGGTGACCGGGCTGCTCGTCGAGGAGGACGGGAAGTGGCGGGCGTACGGTTCCCTCGTCGCCGACGCGCTGGCGGACGACGGTCTCCCCCCGGTGCCGGACGCCGTGTGGGAGCTGGCCCTGGCCCACGACCGCGGGGCCGTGGCCGGGCCGGCCGCCCGGCACTTCGGGGCGCGCGCCGAGGAGGGCGACGCCACGGCGATGCACCGCCTGGCGCGGCTGACCGGCTCGGTGAGCTGGCTGCGCAGGGCCGCCGACGCCGGGCACGGTCCTGCGGCGGCCGAACTGGGCCGCGTCCTCGCCGACCGGGGCGAACCCGGCGCGGCCGAACCGTATCTGCGCCAGGCCGCCGAGGCGGGCGACGCCACCGCGGCGACCCGGCTGGGCCTGCTGCTGCTGGACCGGGCGCGGAGCTGGCTGCGCCGGGGCGCGGCCGACGGCGACCCCGAGGCGGCGCACCGGCTGGGCGACCTGCTCTTCGCCGAGGGCGACGACGCGGGGGCCCTCGAACGCTACGGCCACGCGCTCGAAGCGGGCCGCCACCGTGTCGCGGGGAGCCTCGGGGCGCTCCACCGATACCGGGGCGAGGAGCTGCTGGCGGGGCTGTGGCTGCGCCGGGCCGCCGACGCGCTGGACACCGCCCGGCCCGTCGAGCGCGCCCCGGACCGGATCCGCACCCGCAACGCCACCGAGCAGTACCTGCACGAGTGCGCCGCCCAGGGGCTCGGCGCGGCAGCGACGCTCCTCGGCGCCCTGTGCGAGCAGGAGCACGACCGGCCGGGAGCCGTCGAGTGGTTCACCCGCGGCCACGAGCTCGGCGACCCCCACGGCGCGTACCGGATGGCCCGCCTGCTCGCCGAGTACGAGCCGCGGGAGGCCGCCGTCTGGATGCGGAAGGCCGCCGACGCCGGGCACCCGGGTGCCGTGCGGGCGCTCGACGAGGGGCCGGATACCGTCGGGGGGTGAACGCTCCCCACGACCCCGCCGCACCCCCCGAGCTCTTCACCTGGGAGTTCGCCACCGACCCCTACCCGGCGTACGCCTGGCTGCGGGAGCACGCCCCCGTGCACCGGACGCGGCTGCCGAGCGGGGTGGAGGCGTGGCTGGTCACCCGGTACGCCGACGCCCGGCAGGCCCTCGCCGACCAGCGGCTCAGCAAGAACCCGGCGCACCACGCCGAGCCGGCGCACGCCAAGGGCAAGACCGGCATTCCGGGGGAGCGCAAGGCGGAGCTGATGACGCACCTGCTCAACATCGACCCGCCGGACCACACGCGGCTGCGCCGGCTCGTGTCGAAGGCGTTCACCCCGCGCCGGGTCGCCGCGTTCGCGCCCCGGGTGCAGGAGCTGACGGACCGGCTGATCGACGGTTTCGCCGCGAAGGGCGAGGCCGACCTCATCCACGAGTTCGCCTTCCCGCTCCCCATCCACGCCATCTGCGACATGCTCGGCGTGCCCGCCGAGGACCAGGACGACTTCCGGGACTGGGCCGGCCAGATGATCCGGCACGGCGGCGGGCCGCGCGGCGGGGTGGCGCGGGCCGTGAAGCGGATGCGGGCGTACCTCGTCGACCTGATCCACCGCAAGCGGGAGGGGCTGGGGCAGGGCGGGGACGACGACCTGATCTCCGGTCTCATCCGGGCCTCCGACCACGGCGAGCACCTCACGGAGAACGAGGCCGCCGCGATGGCCTTCATCCTGCTGTTCGCCGGCTTCGAGACCACGGTCAACCTCATCGGGAACGGCACGTACGCCCTGCTCCGCGACGACGGCCAGCGCACCCGCCTCCAGCGGTCGCTGGCCGCCGGGGAGCGCGGCCTGCTGGAGACGGGCGTCGAGGAGCTGCTGCGGTACGACGGGCCCGTGGAGCTGGCGACCTGGCGCTTCGCCACCGAGCCGCTGACCCTCGGCGGGCAGCGCGTCGAGGTGGGCGAGCCCGTGCTGGTCGTCCTGGCCGCCGCCGACCGGGACCCGGAGCGGTTCGACCGGCCGGACACCCTCGACCTGGCGCGCGGCGACAACCAGCACCTCGGCTACGGGCACGGCATCCACTACTGCCTGGGCGCGCCGCTCGCCCGGTTGGAGGGGCAGACGGCGCTCGCCACGCTCCTGACGCGCCTGCCCGACCTGCGGCTCGCCGTCGATCCGGAGGAGCTGCGCTGGCGCGGCGGCCTCATCATGCGGGGACTGCGCACGCTGCCGGTGGAGTTCACCCCCGAGGCAAGCTGACACTCCGTCAAGACTGTGATCTTCGCGTAATCTCCCCTGCATCGACTTGTGACTGACGTTCGAATGCCGCTACGTTCACCGTCACCTCAGCAGTCACGCGAAAGGTCCAACGCATGCGCTCCGGGAACGGACGACACCGTCGACCCCGTCAGGCCCCCGCCCTCGTCGTCGCCGCGGGGGTGACCGGATCCGCCATCGCCCTGCCGCTCCTCGGCGCGGGCACCGCGTCCGCAGCCGACGCCGAGACCTGGAACCGGGTCGCCGAGTGCGAGACCGGCGGCATGTGGAGCGCCGACCTCGGCAACGGCTACTACGGCGGCCTCCAGTTCTCCCAGGAGACCTGGCAGGCGTACGGCGGCACGGCCTACGCGCCCCGCGCCGACCTCGCCAGCCGCGCCCAGCAGATCGCCGTCGCGGAGAAGGTCTACGCCGCACAGGGCGCCGCCGCCTGGGAGACCTGCGCTCCCATCGCCGGCCTGACCGGCGGCAGCGGCTCCGCCGCCTCCCCGGACACCGCTCCGGACGCCTCGCCCGAACCGTCGGCGAGCGCCGAGCAGCCGGAGGAGTCCGGCGAGCCCGCCCCCGGCGCCGGCACGCCGTCCGCGACCGACCGGCCCGCGACCGGCGCCGCCACCGGCACGCCCGGCGCCGCCACCGGCACGCCCGGTGCCACGACCGGCACGCCCGGCGCCGCCGCCGGCACCGGAGCCACCACCGCGCCGACCGCGCCGACGGCACCGGCCGCCCCGGGCGGGTCCACCCCCGCGCCCTCCCCGACCGCCCCCGGCGGGACGCCCGTCGACGGCGGGTCCCCGGCCCCCGCCTCCGGCACCGGCAAGCACCGCGGCGAGCCGGCCGAGGAGCCGGGTGCGGCCGGTTCGACGGCCCCGGTCGCCGGTGAGGACCCCCTCGGGGTCGGCGGAGCGGTCGAGGGGCGCGAAACGGGCGCGCCCACCTCGCGCGGTGACGCCGCGGCACGTACCCCCGACGGCCTGGCGGCCGACGGCACGTACACGGTCCGGCCCGGCGACAACCTCTGGGCCATCGCGGACGCGCACGAGGTCCCCGGCGGCTGGCCGGCGCTCTACGACGCCAACCGGGGGACCGTCGGCACCGACCCGGACCACATCGTCCCTGGCCAGAGCCTCGATCTCGCCCAGCCCAAGGGGTAGTTACGGGCTGAATGTCCGTTTCTGGGAAGTGAGACAAGAGTCTCTTCACCCCAACTGGCGCGCCCCCGCCGCCCGGTCCGTCCGCTTCCGCCCCTACCTGCGCAAACACCCGTACGGGGCAGGCAAGTAGGGGCGGATTGACCCGGATGTCCCTCTTTGAACTTCGGGTGGGTCTGTGATTACGGTCGAAACCGCTCGCCACCGCGGGCCCCGTCCGACCGGTAACGCCGAATCCTGCCGCCGGCGACGGGAACAGTCGACGCTTTCAGCGCCGTGGGCAGGAGCGGGGGACCCAAGGTAGGTGCCGGGGCCGGGCCGTCGAAGGACGGCCGGGGACCGGCTAGGGGTGAAGCCGTGCGCCACCCAGCGCACGGCCGGGCACTCACCAGGCCCGAACCCGACAGCTCACCTCGTAGGCGTCGGTGAGGAGACCCAGCATGCTTTCTTCCGGCAAGCGCAAGCACCGCCGTCCGTCCAAGGCCGTCCGTTTCGCCGCCTTCGCCGGCATCACGGGTGCCGCCGTCGCCGCCCCGCTGCTCGGCGCCACGACCGCGAACGCCGCCACCGCCGCCGAGTGGGACCGCGTCGCCCAGTGCGAGTCCGGCGGCAACTGGTCGATCAACACCGGCAACGGCTACTACGGCGGCCTGCAGTTCTCCGCCTCCACCTGGGCCGCCTACGGCGGCACCGCCTACGCCCAGACGGCCGACAAGGCCTCCAAGTCGCAGCAGATAGCCGTGGCCGAGAAGGTCCTCGCCGGCCAGGGCAAGGGCGCGTGGCCGAGCTGCGGCGTCGGCCTCTCCGGTGCCTCCTACGACGGCGGCGCCGCCGTCGAGCGCCCCGCCGAGCAGCCCGCCAACCGCAGCGAGCAGCGCACCACCCCCAAGCCCGCGGCCCCCGAGGCCGCTGCGAAGGCCACCCCGAAGTCCTCCGGCACCGTCACGACCCCGACCGGCAAGAAGGTCGAGAAGGGTGACGGCGAGTACCGCGTCAAGGCCGGCGACACGCTGAGCTCCATCGCCACGGCCGAGAAGGTCGCGGGCGGCTGGAAGAAGCTGTTCGACCTCAACCAGGACGTCGTCGACGACGCCGACCTGATCTACCCGGGCCAGCAGCTCCACCTGAGCTGACCCCTCCCGGCGGCGACCGGGCCCCGGTTTGGCGCGCCCCCGACCGGGGGCGTGCCGGACCGGGGCCCTCCGCCGCCAGGGCCCCGTACGAAACGGGGCGAACCGGGCCAGGACGGATGAGTGGCGGCGTGCTCAGCGTGATTACTCATCAGTAGAAGGGGTGCCAGTTCGTCCCGACTCATGGGGGGTTGTGCCCTTTTTCGTCCCAGGAGGCGGGCGGTCGCGGGCACCGGACCCGGAGCCGGTTAGGCTCTTGCCGCAAGGGTGAAGCCCCTGCACTCCACGCGTCACATCCCAGAAGGAGATGCTCGTGCCGTCCATCGACGTCGTCGTAGCCCGGGAAATCCTGGACTCCCGAGGCAACCCCACGGTCGAGGTCGAGGTCGGCCTCGACGACGGCAGCACCGGCCGTGCTGCCGTCCCCTCCGGTGCCTCCACCGGTGCGTTCGAGGCCCTCGAGCTCCGCGACGGTGACAAGGACCGCTACCTCGGCAAGGGTGTCGAGAAGGCGGTGCTCGCCGTCATCGAGCAGATCGGACCGGAGCTCGTCGGCTACGACGCCACCGAGCAGCGGCTCATCGACCAGGCGATGTTCGACCTGGACGCCACCCCGGACAAGTCCTCCCTCGGCGCCAACGCCATCCTCGGCGTCTCCCTCGCCGTGGCGCACGCCGCCTCCGAGGCGTCCGACCTCCCGCTCTTCCGCTACCTGGGCGGCCCGAACGCGCACCTGCTCCCGGTGCCGATGATGAACATCCTGAACGGCGGCTCGCACGCCGACTCCAACGTGGACATCCAGGAGTTCATGATCGCGCCCATCGGCGCGGAGTCCTTCTCCGAGGCCCTGCGCTGGGGCACCGAGGTCTACCACACCCTCAAGAAGGTGCTGAAGGACAAGGGCCTGTCCACCGGCCTCGGCGACGAGGGCGGCTTCGCCCCGAACCTGGAGTCCAACCGCGCCGCGCTCGACCTCATCCTGGAGGCGATCAAGCAGGCCGGCTACACCCCGGGCCGCGACATCGCCCTCGCCCTGGACGTCGCCGCGTCCGAGTTCCACAAGGACGGCGCCTACGCGTTCGAGGGCAAGTCCCGCACGGCCGCCGAGATGACCGAGTACTACGCCGAGCTCGTCGAGGCGTACCCGCTCGTCTCCATCGAGGACCCGCTGTTCGAGGACGACTGGGACGGCTGGAAGACCATCACCGAGAAGCTCGGCACCAAGGTCCAGCTCGTCGGTGACGACCTGTTCGTCACCAACCCCGAGCGCCTCGCCCGCGGCATCGACGAGGGCGCGGCCAACGCCCTGCTCGTCAAGGTGAACCAGATCGGCTCCCTCACCGAGACCCTCGACGCCGTCGAGCTGGCCCAGCGCAGCGGCTTCAAGTGCATGATGTCCCACCGCTCCGGCGAGACCGAGGACGTCACCATCGCCGACCTGGCCGTCGCCACCAACTGCGGCCAGATCAAGACCGGCGCCCCGGCCCGCTCCGAGCGCGTCGCCAAGTACAACCAGCTGCTGCGCATCGAGGAGATCCTCGACGACGCCGCGGTGTACGCCGGCCGCAGCGCCTTCCCGCGCTTCAAGGGCTGACGCCCGCCCGGCGCCGCGGTTGCGTCCGTCCCCGGCCACGGTCCCGTACCGTGTCCGGGGACGTCGTACGTGAGGAGGGGCGAGCCGATGGGCCAGGAACGGGACCGGTTCTCGACCGCGACGAGGCTGCGACTGCTCGGCGAGCAGACCGCCGCCCGCGTCTACCGCTCCCAGAGCCGCCGCCAGGCCCGCCGCTCCCGGCTGACCGGCCGGGCCGCGTTCCTCGCCCTCGTGGTCTGCTCCATGGTCGTGGCCCTCGCCTACCCGATGCGCCAGTACGTGTCGCAGCGCGGCGAGATCGCCGAGCAGGAGCGCCTCGCGGAGCGGGCCGCGGCCCGGGTCGAGCGGCTGCGCGACGAGAAGGCCCGCCTCCAGGACGACGCCTACGTCCGGCAGCTCGCCCGCCGGCACCTGCACTACGTGATGCCCGGCGAGACGGCCTTCACCATGAACGACCCCGAGGCGGCGCCCGAGCACCGCACCGACCAGGGCGGCACCGGCCGGCCCTGGTACTCCAACGTCTGGGACGGCGTGGACCGCGCCGACCAGGAGAACCGATAGCCCCGTAGCCCCACGGGACCGAGCAGGATCAAGGCAGGCATGGAAACGCCCCCTCCGCAGACCGAACGCACCGAGCCGACCGAGGCCGACGTCGCGGCCTTCCAGGACCAGCTCGGCCGCCCGCCGCGCGGCCTGCGGGCCATCGCGCACCGCTGCCCGTGCGGCAACCCCGACGTGGTCGAGACCGCGCCCCGGCTCCCGGACGGCACGCCGTTCCCGACGACGTACTACCTCACGTGCCCCCGCGCGAACTCCGCGATCGGCACGCTGGAGGCGAACGGCGTCATGAAGGAGATGACCGAGCGGCTGGCGCGCGACCCGGAGCTGGCCGCCGCCTACCGCGCCGCGCACGAGGACTACCTCGCGCGCCGCGACGCCATCGAGGTGCTGGCCGGCTTCCCCAGCGCCGGCGGCATGCCGGACCGCGTGAAGTGCCTGCACGTCCTGGTCGGGCACTCGCTGGTCGCCGGACCCGGCGTCAACCCGCTCGGCGACGAGGCGCTCGCGATGCTCCCCGAGTGGTGGGCGAAGGGCCCGTGCGTCGGCGCCGACCGCGACGCCCCGGGCAGCGCCGGCACCGCGGACGCCCCGGGTGCTTCGGACGCCCCGGGCGACGGCGCGGAGGGCGGCCGGTGACCCGGGTCGCCGCCGTCGACTGCGGCACCAACTCCATCCGCCTGCTCGTCGCCGACGTCGACCCCGACACCGGCACCCTCGTCGACCTGGACCGGCGGATGACCGTCGTCCGGCTCGGCCAGGACGTGGACCGCACCGGCAGGCTCGCCCCCGAGGCGCTGGAGCGGACCTTCGCCGCGTGCCGCGCGTACGCCGAGGTCATCCGCGAACTGGGCGCCGAGAAGGTCCGCTTCGTGGCGACCTCGGCCTCCCGCGACGCGGAGAACCGCGAGGAGTTCGTCCGGGGCGTCCTGGACCTCCTGGGGGTGGAACCGGAGGTGGTCAGCGGCGACCAGGAGGCCGAGTTCTCCTTCAGCGGCGCCACCCGCGAACTGGACGGCGACGACGAGTACCTGGTCGTGGACATCGGCGGCGGCTCCACGGAGTTCGTCGTCGGCCGCTCCCACGTCCGGGCCGCCCGCTCCGTCGACGTGGGCTGCGTCCGCCTGACCGAGCGTCATGTGCGCAGCGACCCGCCGTCGCCGGCCGAGGTGGCGGCGATCCGCGCCGACGTGCGCGCCGCCCTGGACCTGGCCGCCGCCACCGTCCCGCTCCGCGAGCCGCGCACCCTGGTGGGCCTGGCCGGCTCGGTCACCACCGTCGCCGCCGTCGCGCTGGGCCTGGAGGAGTACGACTCGGCGGCGATCCACCGCTCGCGCGTCTCCTACGAGCAGGTCGCCGAGGTGACCGACCGGCTGCTGGCCTCGACCCACGACGAGCGCGCCGCGATCCCCGTCATGCACCCCGGCCGGGTGGACGTCATCACCGCCGGCGCGCTGGTGCTGCGCGAGGTCATGGAGTACGTCGGCGCGGCCGAGGTCGTGGTGAGCGAGCACGACATCCTCGACGGCATCGCTCACTTCACGGCGAGCGAGGTGCGTTGAGGGGCGGTGCCCGGCGGCCTCGGTGTCGGGCGGGGCGTCACAGGCTGCGGTAGACGTCCCGCCGGTCGCCCACCTTGACGACCAGGACCACGAGTTCGCCGTCGTTGATCTGATAAGCGATCCGGTAGCTTCCGACCCGGAGCCGGTAGAGCCCGGACGGGCCGGTGAGCTTCTTGACGTCGGCGTCCTGGCGGTAGGGGTCGTCACCGAGTGAGGTCAGCGCGGTCAGGATGCGCATGGCGTCGGGTCGGCTGATGGACCGCAGTTGCCGTTGCGCCGCCGTGGTGAAACGGAAGGCGTACTTCACGCCGCCTCGCCGTCCCGCTCGGTGAACAGGTCCGCCAGCAGTTCCGCCATGGTCACGGTGCTGCCTCCCTCGGCCAGCACCGCTTCGGCCTCGCGCGCCAGGAGCACGTCGGCCGCTTCCTCCAATGCTTCGAAGTCCGAGATCGGGACCACGGCCGCCACCGGGGCGCCGTTGCGCGTGATGACGGTCGGGACGCCTTCCTCGGCCCGGTTGATGTGGTCGGCGAGGTGTGCGCGGGCTTCCCGAACGGTCACGGTGTTCTCACTCATGAGGGCAGTGTACGCGTGCACGTGTACACGCGACCTCGGTCGGGAGTCGCGTTCGTGAGCGATGCTCGACGGGATCGCCTGGTCCCTGGCGTAGGCGAACAGGTCCGCGAGCATTTCCGCCATGGTCACGGCGGAACTGCCCTCGGCCGACACGGCTTCGGCCTCGCGCGCCAGGAGCACGTCGGCCGCTTCCTCCAGCGCTTCGAAGTCCGAGATCGGGGCCACGGCCGCCACCGGGGCGCCGTTGCGCGTGATGACGGTGGGGACGCCCTCCTCGGCCCGGTCGATGTGGTCGGCGAGGTGTGCTCGTGCTTCCCGTACGGTCACGGTGTTCTCCGTCATGAGGCCGGTGTCCGCCCTCGCGTGCGCGACCGGGAGTCGCGCGGTCGCGCCCGCGACGCACCCGGGCGAATCGCCTGGTCGCCGGTGCGGCGCGGGCCCCCGCGCCACCCGTTCGGCGGACGGCCGGAGAAACTTCGTGAAGTTCTTCACAAGGAAAAGAGCCCTGATGGGGTGGTCTGAGGGGGGTGTGGCCCTTACAGACGCTCGTCAGGGCTCTTCCGCTGCCCATCTTTCGTAGCCCCAGGCGAGTTTCGGCCATGTGAACCAAGGTGGCCGTCCGCCGTTATGGAAGGCTCTCCGGTCCAGTTCACAGGGGGTGAGGAAGGGGTGATCAACGTCCCTCGCCGCACCCGGGTTCCCGGTCGGCACCATGACCTCGGTCACGTGGGCCGCGCAGTGTAGCAGAGGTGTCCGGAAACCTTGTGAAGGGGCGCACGAGCACCCCCCGTCCGAGGGGTGGATACTCGATGGCATGAGCACCACGGAGCGTCCCAGGATCCTCGTAGTAGGCGGAGGGTACGTAGGCCTGTACGCAGCTCGACGCATCCAGAAGAAGATGCGCTACGGCGAGGCGACCGTCACGGTCGTCGACCCGCGCTCGTACATGACGTACCAGCCCTTCCTCCCCGAAGCCGCCGCCGGCAGCATCTCGCCGCGGCACGTCGTCGTCCCGCTGCGACGCGTGCTGCCCAAGGCCGAGGTCCTCACCGGTCGGGTCACCACCATCGACCAGGACCGCAAGGTCGCCACGATCGCGCCGCTCGTCGGCGAGGCGTACGAGCTGCCCTTCGACTACCTGGTCATCGCGCTCGGCGCGGTCTCCCGCACCTTCCCGATCCCCGGCCTCGCCGAGCAGGGCATCGGCATGAAGGGCATCGAGGAGGCGATCGGGCTGCGCAACCACGTGCTGGAGCAGCTCGACAAGGCCGACTCGACGAACGACGAGGACGTCCGCCGCAAGGCGCTGACCTTCGTCTTCGTCGGCGGTGGCTTCGCGGGCGCGGAGACCATCGGCGAGGTCGAGGACATGGCCCGGGACGCGGCCAAGTACTACAAGAACGTGTCCCGCGAGGACATGCGCTTCATCCTGGTCGACGCCGCCGACAAGATCCTCCCCGAGGTCGGCCCGAAGCTCGGCGCGTACGGCAAGGAGCACCTGGAGGGCCGCGGCGTCGAGGTCTACCTCTCGACGTCCATGGACTCCTGCGTCGACGGCCACGTGGTGCTGAAGAACGGCCTGGAGGTCGACTCCAACACCATCGTGTGGACCGCCGGCGTGAAGCCGAACCCGGCGCTGGCCCGCTTCGGCCTGCCGCTCGGCCCCCGCGGCCACGTCGACTGCCAGCCGACCCTCCAGGTCACCGGCACCGACTACATCTGGGCCGCCGGCGACAACGCCCAGGTCCCGGACCTCGTGGGCCGCAAGGCCGGCAACGAGAACGCCTGGTGCCCGCCGAACGCCCAGCACGCGCTGCGCCAGGCGAAGGTCCTCGGCGACAACGTCGTGTCCGGCATGCGCGGCTTCCCGCAGAAGGAGTACGAGCACGCCAACAAGGGTGCCGTCGCGGGTCTCGGCCTGCACAAGGGCGTCGCGATGATCGTCATGGGCAAGATGAAGATCAAGCTCAAGGGCCGGCTCGCCTGGTACATGCACCGCGGCTACCACGGTCTGGCCATGCCGACCTGGAACCGGAAGATCCGCGTCTTCGCGGACTGGACGCTCGCGATGTTCCTCAAGCGCGAGGTCGTCTCGCTCGGCGCCATCGAGACGCCGCGCGAGGAGTTCTACGAGGCCGCCAAGCCCGCCCCGGCGCCCGCCGCGGCCAAGCAGGAGAAGGCCAAGGCCTCCTGACCCGGCCGGACCCGTCCGGCCGCGGTTCGACCGCAGTCCCACCGCAGTCCCGTCGAGGGGCCGCCCGCCATCCGTGGTGCGGGCGGCCCCTCGCCGCGTCCGGGAACGGCCCGCCGCCCCGGGCGCGGCGCGACGGCGAGGACGGGGGCACCCGGTCCGGCGGCGTGGTGCGTGCGCCCCGCGCCGGGGCGCACGGCGCGCGCCCCGCGCCGCCGGTGCGCTGACCGCCCACGACACGGGGTGGTATCCGGACTCCTCTTCCGCCGCCTCCGGTGCTTACGTGGTGCCGAGCATGTCCGGCCCCACGTCACGGAGGTGTGCCCCATGTCCGACACCGCTGCGCGGCTGGCCGCGCTGGCCCGGGAGCTGCTCGGCGTCCCGCTGCCCGTGCGGATCCGCGCCTGGGACGGCAGCGAGGCCGGCCCGCCCCTGCCCGGCGGGTCCGTCCTCGTCGTCCGCCACCGCAGGGCGCTGCGGCGGCTGCTGTGGGCGCCGGGCGAGCTGGGCCTCGCCCGCGCCTGGGTCGCCGGTGAGCTCGACGTGGAGGGAGACCTCTACGAGGTGCTCGGCCGGCTCGCCGGGCCGCTGTGGGAGCGCCGCCCCGATCGGGACGACCGCCCCGGCGGCCCGCTCGCCGGGGCCGCGGCCGCCCTGCGTACCGCCCGCGACCCGCAGGCCCGCGCCGCCGTACGGGAGCTGCTCGACCTCACCGGGCCCTGGACGCCGCCCCCGCCTCCCCCGGAGGAGGTGCGGCGCCGCAGCGGGCCCCTCCACACCCGGCGGCGCGACCGGCAGGCCGTCAGCCACCACTACGACGTCGGCAACGACTTCTACGCCCTGGTCCTCGGCCCGTCCATGGTCTACTCGTGCGCCTACTGGACCCCGGGCGGCACGCTGGAGGAGGCCCAGTACGACAAGCTGGAGCTGGTCTGCCGCAAGCTGGCCCTCGCCGAGGGCGACCGGCTCCTCGACGTGGGCTGCGGCTGGGGCTCCCTGGCCCTGCACGCCGCCCGCCACCACGGCGCCACCGTCGTCGGCGTCACCCTCAGCGCCGAGCAGGCCGCCCACGCCCGCAAGCGCGTCGCCGAGGAGGGTCTCGCCGACCGGGTGGAGATCCGCGTGCAGGACTACCGGGACGTCCGCGACGGCCCGTACGACGCGATCTCCTCCGTCGGCATGGCCGAGCACGTCGGCGACGTCCGCTACCGCGCCTACGCCGCCGCCCTGCACGCCCTGCTCCGGCCCGGCGGCCGGCTCCTCAACCACCAGATCGCCCGGCGCCCCGACCCGCCGGGGCAGCGCTACCGCCTCGACCCGTTCATCGACGCGTACGTCTTCCCCGACGGGGAGCTGGCCCCCCTCGGGCGGACCACCGCCGCCCTGGAGGAGGCCGGCTTCGAGGTGCGCGACGTGGAGGCGCTGCGGGAGCACTACGCCCTCACCCTGCGCCGGTGGGTGGCGAACCTGGAGGAGCACCGGGAGGAGGCGGTACGCCTGACCTCGCCCGGCCGGGTCCGCGTCTGGCGCCTCTACATGGCCGCGTCCGCGCTCGCCTTCGAGCGCAACCGGATCGGCGTCAACCAGGTCCTCGCCGTCCGCACCCCGGAGGACGGGGCCAGCGGCCTGCCCCTGCGCGGCCGCGTGTGGGGCGCGCCGTAGGCCGGGCCGCCGACGGACGGCGAAGGGGCCGGACCTCCGGGTGGAGGTCCGGCCCCCGCGGCGTGCCGGTGCGCCGGTCGGCCCGGTGGGGCCGGGAGGGCCGGCTACTCGGACTTGATGGCGTTGAGCATGTTGAGCTTGGCGGCGCTGCGCGCCGGCCACATGGCGGCCAGGACGCCGACCACGCCGGCGAGCAGCAGGAAGACCGCGATCCGGTCCCAGGGCAGGACCAGCGCGTAGTCCGGCAGGCTGCTCTTGATGGTCTCGCCGATCGCCCAGCCGAGGAACGACCCGAGGCCGATGCCGACGACCGCGCCGAAGAGGGAGATGACCACGGCCTCCAGCCGGACCATCCGCTTCACGCGGCGGCGGTCGAGGCCGATCGCCCGGAGCATGCCGATCTCCTGCTGGCGTTCGAAGACGGACATGGCGAGCGTGTTGACGACGCCGAGGACCGCGATGATCAGCGCCATCGCCAGCAGGCCGTACATGATGTTCAGCATCATGTTGATGACGCCGCCGAACTCGTCGCGGATGTCCTGCTTGTCCATCACGGTGATCGCCGGGTTGTCCCCGAGGGCGTCGATGAGCGCCTTCTCGTTCGCGGCGCTCTGGCCGCCCTCCATCGTCAGGAAGATGGCCGGGATGTACGGCTTGGTGTCGTGCGGCCGCACGACCTTCGCGTCGATGAGGACGGGGGAGAGGAACTCGCTGTCCGCGTAGATCGCCCCGACGGTCAGCCGGCCCTTCTTGTCGTCGCTGAACGTGACGGGCAGGGTGTCGCCGACCTTCCAGCCGCGGTTCTTCGCCGTCTTCTCGGCGACCGCGATCCGGCCCTGGGCGAGCGAGGCGAGCGATCCGCCGACCTGCTCGACGTGCAGGACCTTCTCGATGTCGCCGGGGGTGACGGCCGACGCGGAGGCGAACTTGCCGTCCAGCTCCAGGTACGCCGCCTGCTGCGGCGAGACGGCGGTCACGCCGGGGGCCTTCTGCAGCGCGGTCAGCGCGGACTCGTCGAGGTCGCCGCCGCCGGCCATCCGGACCATGTAGTCGGCGGTGATCTGGTCGGTGGTCATCTTGTCGATGGACCGGCCGACGGTGACGCCCAGCACCGACAGGCCGGTGACCAGGGTCAGGCCGATGGCCAGCGCCGAGGCGGTGGCGCCGGTGCGGCGCGGGTTGCGGACGGCGTTCTGTCCGGCGAGCTTGCCGGAGACCCCGAAGAGGCGGACCATCAGCGGCCGCACGGCGGCGATGAGCGGCCGCGACAGCAGCGGGATCAGCATGATCACGCCGATGAGGGTGAGGAAGGCGCCCGCGGCGATCAGCATCCGGCCCGTGTCGCCGCCGGAGGCGGCGCCGTAGACGATGACACCGGCGCCGACCGCGGCCAGCACGCCGCCGATGGTGTTCCGCACCACCAGGGACTTCTGGCTGGGGGCCGCGTGCATGCTGTTCATGGCGGCGACGGGCGGGATCTTGGCGGCGCGGCGGCCGGGCAGCCACGCGGCGAGCATCGTCACGAACAGGCCGACGCCGAGCGCGGAGAGGACCGGGGTCGGGCCGAGGACGAGCGGGCCGTCCGGCACCTTCAGGTCGAAGGCGGCCATCCCGGAGCGCAGGCCCACGGCGAGGCCGACGCCGAGGACGTAGCCGGCGGTGGAGGCGATCAGGCCGACGATGGCGGCCTCGGTCAGCACCGAGCGGGTGACCTGCTTGCGGGACGCCCCGACGGCCCGCATCAGCGCGACCTCCTTGGTGCGCTGCGCGACGAGCATGGTGAAGGTGTTGGCGATGAGGAAGACGCCGACGAAGAGCGCGATGCCCGCGAAGCCCAGCAGGATCTGGTTGAAGGCGCTCAGGCCCTCCTCGATCTCCTTGGCCTGCTGGTCGGCGAGGGCCTTGCCGGTCTGCGCCACGGCGTTCTCCGGCAGCAGCGGCACGATCGCGTCGCGGATCAGGGTGTCCTGGCCGCCGGGCGCGGCGGTGACGGTGACGTCCTTGAAGTAGCCCGGCTCGAGGAAGAGCCGCTGGGCGACCTCGGTGTCGAAGAGCACGAGGCTGCCGCCGGCGCTGACGGCGCCGTCGTCGGTGGTGAAGACGCCGGCGAGGCGGTACTCCTTGACCGGGCCGTTGGTGGCGACGCGGACCGTGTCGCCGACCCGGTACCGGCCCTCCTCGGCGGTGTCGCGGTCCAGGGCTATCTCGCCGTCGGTGCGGGGGCCGGCGCCGTCGACGAAGTCGTACGCCGGGTCGCGGCCGTCCTTGCCGGGGGCGAAGTTGGCGCCCTTGTTCGACCACTCGGCGCCGATGAGCTTGCCGTTCGGGTCGGGGACGCCGGCGAAGCCGTCGACGCGCCCGGTGGCGGTGGCGACCCCGTCCAGCCGCTCGATCTTCTCCAGGGTGGCCCGGGAGACGCCGGGCTCCTGCTTCGGGTCGTCGCCGCCCCCGTAGGAGGTGACGGCGACGGCGACGTCGTCGTAGCTCTTGGCGGACTGGTTGGTGAAGGCGCGGTTCAGGGTGTCGGTGAAGACCAGGGTGCCGGAGACGAACGCGACGCCGAGCATGACGGCGAGCACGGTCATCAGCAGCCGGGCCTTGTGCGCGAGGACGTTGCGCAAGGCGGTACGGAACATGAGGTGGGTGTCCTGGGGTGGAGGGCCGGTGGCGGGCTGGGCGGTACGGGGCGGTGCGGAAGCCGTTACGGCGCCCCGGTCAGCTGGTCCGGCCCTTGGTGTCGAACTCCTTCATGCGGTCCAGCACCCCGTCCGCTGTCGGCGCGAGCATCTCGTCGACGATGCGCCCGTCCGCCAGGAAGATCACCCGGTCGGCGTAGGAGGCGGCCACCGGGTCGTGCGTGACCATCACGACGGTCTGGCCGAGCTCGCGCACCGAGTTGCGCAGGAAGCCCAGGACCTCGGCGCCCGAGCGGGAGTCGAGGTTGCCGGTGGGCTCGTCACCGAAGATGATCTCGGGGCGGGAGGCCAGGGCGCGCGCCACGGCCACGCGCTGCTGCTGGCCGCCGGAGAGCTGCGCGGGCCGGTGTCCCAGCCGCCCGGACAGGCCGACCATGTCGATGACGCGGTCCATCCACTGCTTGTCCGGCTTGCGGCCCGCGATGTCCATCGGGAGGGTGATGTTCTCCAGCGCGGTGAGCGTCGGCAGCAGGTTGAACGCCTGGAAGATGAAGCCGATCTTGTCCCGGCGCAACTGCGTGAGCTGCTTGTCCTTCAACGTGCCCAGCTCGGTCTCGCCGATGCGCGCCGAGCCGCTGGTGAAGCTGTCGAGGCCCGCCACGCAGTGCATCAGCGTCGACTTGCCGGAGCCGGAGGGTCCCATGATCGCCGTGAACTCGCCCTGCGGGAACGCCACGGTGACCCGGTCGAGGGCGACCACGCGGGTCTCGCCCTGTCCGTAGACCTTGGACAGCTCCGTGGCGCGGGCGGCCACCGCGGTGGTGGCGCGGTGTGCGGTCGTCGGGGAGGGGATCACGTGGAGGGCTCCTGTCACGCATGGTGTTCGTCGGGGACCCTCCCATAATCGGCGCCGGCACCCCCTCGGGGCGTCCCTCCCCGTGCCCGTTCCCGGGGCCCTCTGGAGTCTGACGGCGGGGCCCGCCCCTCCTCCTGAGGTATGACGGCACCCCCGAGACGCCCGCCGGCGCCCGCCGCGGGTGGGGACACCGCGTGGACGTACGGCGACTTTCCGTCATTCCGTGGGCGGGGCATATGCGAGCGCGAACCCCCCGCCGGTACTGGCGATGCGCCGCCCGGGAGCACTGACGCTCCCTCAGACCTCAATAAAATAAGACAACATCGGGCCACTCGTCGGCTGGTCGGGCGACGCGCCCCGGATAGGCTCCTGTGCTGACGCGGAGCCGCGCACTTGCCCGGATGGTGGAACGCAGACACGGCGAGCTTAAACCTCGCTGGCCTTCGGGCCGTGCCGGTTCGAGTCCGGCTCCGGGCACTCACCGCTCGGGCGGGTCGGCTCCGACACGGAGCGTTGCGTGATCGATATCCGCAGGTCGAAAGATCCTCCCCGAGCACTAGGGTGTTTGCTTTGCTCTCCCATTACTCTTGTGTCAAGGCCGCGCACGGCGGCCATGGAGGAGTGAGATGAGGAGCAGCAACCCGGTCTTCTCGCGACGGGGGTTCAGCCGCGACAACGGCTACGCGGGCTTCAACGCGCAGCAGCAGGCCGGGGGCCCCGCCGCCGGAACGAACCCGTACGCGACGAACCCGTACGCGACCGACCCCTACGCCCAGCCCGGCGTCCAGGCGGGCATGCCGCCGCAGGCCCCGGCCCGGTCCGGTGTCATGACCATCGACGACGTGGTGTCGCGCACCGCCATCACGCTCGGCACGGTCTTCGTCACCGCCGCTCTCGCCTGGTTCCTGCTGCCGGTCGACCCGGCGAACCTGAACAAGTCGTACGGCATCGGCATCGGCGCGGCCCTGGTGGCCTTCGTCCTCGCGATGGTGCAGGCGTTCAAGAGCAAGGCGTCGCCGGCGCTGATCCTGGGGTACGCGGCCTTCGAGGGCGTGTTCCTGGGCGTCATCTCCAGCGCCGTCACCACGTACGTCGCGGCGGGCGCCGTCCCGCAGGCGGTGCTCGGCACGATGTCGGTCTTCGCCGGCGTGCTGATCGCCTACAAGAAGCGCTGGATCCGCGTCAACCGACGCTTCTACGGCTTCGTGATGGCGGCCGCGATCGGCTTCGTCCTGCTGATGGCGGTGAACATGCTGTTCGCCGTCTTCGGCGGCGGTGACGGCCTCGGCTTCCGCAGCGGCGGCCTCGGCATCGTCTTCGGCATCATCGGCATCGTGCTCGGCGCGTGCTTCCTGGCCCTGGACTTCAAGCAGGTCGAGGACGGCGTCGCCTACGGCGCCCCGCGCGAGGAGTCGTGGCTGGCGGCCTTCGGCCTCACCATGACCCTGGTGTGGATCTACCTGGAGTTCCTGCGCCTGATCTCCATCTTCTCCGGCGACGACTGACCGGCGGTCGTCGGTCGCGCGGACGCGCACCACGAGGGAGGGCCCTCCCGGACTCGGTCCGGGAGGGCCCTCCCGTCTTCCCTGCTCCGCCGGCCCGTCCGGCCCCTCCCGCCTGCGACCCGTCAGGCCGTGCGGCACTGGGGGCGCGGGGCGCGGGGCTCGTCGGGCGGCGGGGGTGTCGGGGCGCGTCAGACCAGCTTGCGCGCCGCGCGCCTCAGGTCGTACTCGTGGATGATCGCCTTGGCGTGGCCGTAGGCGAGGTCGTGTTCGCTCCGGAGCCAGCTCACCTTCTCCTCGAAACGGACGAGGGAGGGGCCTTCCTCGACGGTGCGCAGCCAGTCGGCCACTTCACGGCCGGTGCAGTGGGGGATGCGGGAGAGCAGGTTTCGGTGGGTCTCTGCGGAGAAGACGTGGGACATCGGCGCCTCCGGACGCTGTGCGCGAGTGCTCCTTCACGTCACCGTGCCCGAGTGTTCGCCCGTTGGCAACAGTGCCGCCGCGGCGCATAGGGTCGCGGCGTGCACGATACGACGGAACTGACCGAGGCCGTGGGCCGGCTCTGCGACCGGCTGCGCTCCGCCCCGCAGAGCCGGCTCCGGCAGGGCACGGCGGCCGGTGGCCTGGAGCTCGCCAGGGAGTTGGCGGTGCGGGCGCACCGGCTGGAGGGCGCGCCCGGCGAGCCGCGGCTCATGCCGGACGCGGGCGTCTTCGCGGTCGGCGACCAGCTCGCGGTCGCGGGCGCGGACTTCGCCGAGGCCTGGCGGGCCGCCGTCGCGGCCGCCCGGGACGACGCCGCCCGGCGGGACGCGCTGCGCGCGGAGTGGGACGAGGCCCTGGCGCTGGTGCGTGAAGCCGCGGCCCGGTCGGCCGTGTAGGGGTCGGGCGCGGGCTACAGGGAGGCGATGACGCGGTCGGCGAGGATGTAGACGTTGTCGCGGCCGCCGTCGCCTCCGGCGCCCTCTGGGCAGGAGAAGGTCAGCGCGTACGCGCCGGAGATGCCCGAGCCGCCCAGCAGGAAGGGCGCGGCGCCGCCGTGCACGGCCGCGGCGAGCCGCTCGGCGGTCTCGCGGTGGCCGGGTGTCATGCAGAGCGTGGTGCCGTCGGCGAAGACGTACACGTCGAGCGTGCCGAGCGGGCCGGGCCGCACGTCGGTCAGCGCGGTGCGGGCGGCGGCCAGCTCCTCCAGCCGAGCCACGGTCCGCTCGTGGTCGGTGACGACCGGGGCCTGCACCGGTACGAAGTCCGGGTGCGAGGGGTGGCGGCGGCGGGCCGCGGCCAGCTCCGGGGAGTCCTCCGCGTACTCGGGGCACTCGCCGGCGGCGAGCCCCGGCAGCCCGCCGAGGAGGCCGGGCAGGTCGGCGGGGTCGGTGTCGCCGTAGTCGGGGGTGTCGCCGTACTCGGCGTCCAGGTCCAGCGCGTCCAGGCCCGCGAAGTCGGCCTGGCGGGGCACGAAGTAGGGGCCGTCGTCGCCGGCGGCGCCCAGCGGGCCCGTGCCGCCCAGCAGGGAGGCGGGGGAGTCGGCGGCGTCCCTGGCCTCCTGGGCCGCCCAGAACGCGCGCGCCTCGGCCAGCTCGCGCTCGCGCTCCTCGGCCAGGGCCTCGGCGACCGCCGCCCGTATCTCCTCCGCCATGGTCGCGTCGGCGGAGCGGGCGTGCGGCACCGTGGGCGCCTGTCCCGCGGCGGCGCGGGCGGTGGCCAGGTCGGTGCGCAGGGCGGTGATCTGCCGGCGCAGCCCGTGGGCGGCACACAGCGCGGCGGCGCCCACGGCCGTGGCGGTGGCCGTGGTCAGCAGCAGGGCGAGAGACATGGCGCTCACTGACTTACTCCCGGTTTCAATCGATCCCCCGCACTTCCTACATCAGCTTGAACTGCCCGTGGGCCCGGTGTCAGTGCATTACGTCACGAATTGGACAGGTTTCTTTGGTCGATGTTTCCCGCTCCCACGGTCGTGACCTGCGTAAACGAATCTCCCCCAGGAGATAGGTCACATCCTGGGGGAGATTCGGTCACGGCCGGGACGCGGAGCGGTTGGGAAGGCTCCGGGCCTGGAAGGGGCGCGGGGTCAGGAGAGGCGCTCGATCACCATCGCCATGCCCTGGCCGCCGCCGACGCACATGGTCTCCAGGCCGAACTGCTTGTCGTGGAACTGCAGGCTGTTGATGAGCGTGCCGGTGATGCGGGCGCCGGTCATGCCGAAGGGGTGGCCGACGGCGATGGCGCCGCCGTTGACGTTCAGCTTCTCCAGCGGGATGCCGAGGTCGCGGTAGGAGGGGATCACCTGGGCGGCGAACGCCTCGTTGATCTCCACCAGGTCGATGTCGTCGATGGTGAGCCCGGCGTGCTTCAGCGCCCGCCGGCTGGCCTCGACCGGGCCGTACCCCATGATCTCCGGGGAGAGGCCGGAGACGCCGGTGGAGACGACGCGGGCGAGCGGGGTCAGCCCCAGCTCCCGCGCCTTCGTGTCGGACATGACCACGAGCGCGGCGGCGCCGTCGTTGAGCGGGCAGCAGTTGCCGGCGGTGACCCGTCCGTCCGGGCGGAAGACCGGCTTCAGGCCCTGCACGCCCTCCAGGGTGACGCCGGCGCGCGGGCCGTCGTCCGTGCTCACCACGGTGCCGTCCGGGAGCGTCACCGGGGTGATCTCCCGCTCCCAGAAGCCGTTCTTGATGGCCTGCTCGGCGAGGTTCTGCGACCGCACGCCGAACTCGTCCATCTCCTGGCGCGTGACGCCCTTGAGGAGCGCGAGGTTCTCGGCGGTCTGCCCCATGGCGATGTACGCGTCCGGGACGAGGCCGTCCTCGCGCGGGTCGTGCCACTCGTCGCCGCCGTGCTCGGCGCGGGAGGCGGTACGGGCCTGGGCCTCGTCGAAGACCGGGTTGTGCGTGTCGGGCAGGCTGTCGGAGTTGCCCTTCACGAACCGGGAGACCGTCTCGACGCCCGCCGAGATGAAGACGTCGCCCTCGCCTGCCTTGATGGCGTGCAGCGCCATGCGCGTGGTCTGGAGGGACGAGGCGCAGTAGCGGGTGAGCGTGCAGCCGGGCAGGTGGTCCATGCCCATCCGCACGGCGACGATGCGGCCGAGGTTGAACCCCTGCTCGCCGCCGGGCAGGCCGCAGCCGAGCATGAGGTCGTCGATGTCGCGCGGGTCCAGCTCGGGGACCTTGGCGAGGGCGGCCTGGATGATCGTGGCGGTCAGGTCGTCGGGCCGCAGGTCCTTCAGCGAGCCTTTGAAGGCCCGGCCGATCGGGGAGCGGGCGGCTGAGACGATCACGGCTTCGGGCATCACGGCTCCAGGTGACGTGTGGGCGACTGAGAGGGAAGTTACCCCTACGTAGAGCCCGGGTCACCGCTCGCGGGGTGTGACCCCCACCGCATTTCTAAGCGCTCGCTCAGTCGCCCTCGGTGTCCGTCTCGGTGGCTGTGTCTACGTCCCGGTCTCCGCGCCGGTCCCCGTGCCGCCCCCGGCCGGGGGCCGCGGCGACCGCACACGGCCCACCGTACGCCCGGGCTGCCCCGTGCCGCCGCTGCCGCCGCGGCCGTCGCCACCGGCGTCGCGGCCGCCGTCGTGGTGGTCCGGGTCGGGGTGCGCGGACCGGGCGGGCGCCGCCGACTCGGTCAGCCGGCGGCGCCTGCGGTGCTTGAGCAGGGCCCACGGGGCGCGGGCGCCCGTGACCTCCGTACCGGCCTCCTGCGCCGCCTCCGCGGCCGCCTGCGCCACCGGCAGCAGCCCCTCGCGCCGCTCGGCC
This sequence comes from Streptomyces sp. DH12, assembly GCF_020873895.1. Taxonomy (GTDB): domain Bacteria; phylum Actinomycetota; class Actinomycetes; order Streptomycetales; family Streptomycetaceae; genus Streptomyces. The sequence goes on from NZ_JAHWGT010000017.1 coordinate 68,081, forward strand.
TCCAGCCGCTCCGGCTCCGGCCACACCCCGAGGACGGCGCACACCGTCGGCAGGACCGCCATGGCGGCCGTCGCGTAGCCCTCAGCCGAGGGGTGGTAGTTGTCCGCGCCGAACATCTCCCGCGGGTTCGCCGCGAACTCCGGCCCCAGCAGGTCGCCCAGCGACACCGTCCGCCCCCCGTGCTCCACCACCACGATCGTCTGCGCCGCCGCCAGCTGCCGCGACAGCCGCCGCGCCAGCCACCGCAGCGGCTGGTACACCGGCTCGATGGTGCCCAGGTCCGGGCAGGTGCCGACCACGACCTCCGTGCCCGCGCCGCGCAGCCGCCGCACCGCCTCAGACAGGTAGCGCACCGACTGGGTGGGCGGCATGCGGTGGGTGACGTCGTTCGCCCCGATCATGATCACGCAGGCGTCGGGCGCCCGCACCGACCGCTCCAGCAGCAGGGACGTCTGCCGCTCCAGGTCGTCGGAGCGCGCCCCCGGCAGGGCGACGTTGCGCAGCGCCACCGGCCGCTCGGCGACCTGCGCCAGCCCCGAGGCGAGCAGCGCGCCCGGCGTCTGCCCCGCCCGCCGCACGCCCTGCCCCGCGGCCGTGGAGTCCCCCAGCAGCGCCAGCCGCAGCGGCACCCCGTCGAAGCCCCGCCCGTACAGCCCGTCCGCCGCCGGGGGCAGCGGCGCGGTCCCGCCGCCGACCGAGCGCTTCGCCAGCTGGACCTCGGCGAGGAGCACCCCCATCCCGGCCGCCCCGAGCAGGCCGATGCCGCCGCCGCCGTACGCCGCGCCCGCCGCGATCCGCCGTGCCACGCTCGCCCTCGACATAGGGGCGCCCACCTCCTCCGTGCCGTCTGTGAGCTAACTGCCCCGGAACCGTGTCCGCCTACGCATCCACTCGGCTTACGCTGGCTGGACCATTACGGAGACCCCGGAGACTTACGGTGCAAATCCACGACTCGATGATCAGCCTCGTCGGCAACACCCCGCTGGTGAAGCTCAACAGCGTCACCGCGGGCCTCCAGGCCACGGTCCTGGCCAAGGTCGAGTACTTCAACCCGGGCGGTTCGGTCAAGGACCGCATCGCCCTGCGCATGATCGAGGCGGCCGAGAAGAGCGGCGAGCTCAAGCCCGGCGGCACCATCGTCGAGCCGACGTCCGGCAACACCGGCGTCGGCCTCGCGATCGTGGCCCAGCAGAAGGGCTACAAGTGCATCTTCGTCTGCCCCGACAAGGTGTCCACCGACAAGATCAACGTGCTGCGCGCGTACGGCGCGGAGGTCGTCGTCTGCCCCACGGCCGTCGACCCCGAGCACCCCGACTCGTACTACAACGTCTCCGACCGCCTCGTCCGCGAGACGCCGGGCGCCTGGAAGCCGGACCAGTACTCGAACCCGAACAACCCCCGTTCGCACTACGAGACGACCGGCCCCGAGCTGTGGGAGCAGACCGAGGGCAGGATCACGCACTTCGTCACGGGCGTCGGCACCGGCGGCACCATCTCCGGCACCGGCCGGTACCTCAAGGAGGCCAGCGGCGGCCGGGTGAAGGTGGTCGGCGCCGACCCCGAGGGCTCGGTCTACTCGGGCGGCTCCGGCCGGCCGTACCTGGTCGAGGGCGTCGGTGAGGACTTCTGGCCGTCCGCGTACGACAGCACGGTGACGGACGAGATCGTCGCCGTCTCCGACAAGGACTCGTTCCAGATGACCCGCCGCCTCGCCAAGGAGGAGGGCCTCCTCGTGGGCGGCTCCTGCGGCATGGCGGTCGTCGCGGCGCTGCGCGTCGCCGAGGGCCTCGGCCCGGACGACGTCGTCGTCGTGCTGCTGCCCGACAGCGGCCGCGGCTACCTCTCGAAGATCTTCAACGACGAGTGGATGGCCGACTACGGCTTCCTGGAGGACGCCGGACCGTCGGCGCGCGTCGGCGACGTGCTGCGCCACAAGGAGGGCGACATCCCCAAGCTGGTGCACATGCACCCGGAGGAGACGGTCGGCGAGGCGATCGAGGTGCTCCGCGAGTACGGCGTGTCGCAGATGCCGATCGTGAAGCCGGGCGCCGGCCACCCCGACGTGATGGCCGCCGAGATCGTCGGCTCGGTCGTCGAGCGGGAGCTGCTGGAGGCGCTGTTCGCGCAGCGCGCGTCGCTGAACGACCCGCTGGAGAAGCACATGAGCGCCCCGCTCCCGCAGGTCGGCTCCGGAGAGCCGGTCGAGGACCTCATGGCCGTCCTCGGCCGGGCCGACGCGGCGATCGTGCTGGTCGAGGGGAAGCCGACCGGCGTCGTGAGCCGGCAGGACCTGCTCGCGTTCCTGGCCCGCGACGGGAAGTGACCCCCGCGCGCACGGGGTTCGCGCGAACGGTACGGGGGCGTCACGTACCGGCAGCACCCGCTTAACACGCCCACGGCACCGTAGGGGGTGTCGGCGTCACGGACTCCCGGAGCGGCTCCCGGGTCTCCGCGGACGCCGCGGACGCGGGGACCGGCCCCGACCCGGGCCCGTGTCCCCCGCGGGGACCGCCGCCGTCCCGACCCCCGGCGACGGGGGTGCGGCGGCCCCCGCGCAGACGTCGACGGGGGGCCGGTCCACGGATCGGCCCCCCGTCGACGTCTGCCCGTCTGCCCGTCGTGCCCGCCTGCCGCCGGGCCGGCAGCCGGCAGCCCTTGCTGTCCGGCAACCCGGCAGCCAGGCTGTCCGTCCGCTGCGTCAGCGGGCGGCCGCCGCGGCCCGCAGCTCCGCCTGGTCGGGCAGGAGGTCCGTGATGCGGCTCCACACCGTCCTGGCGTCCGTGCGGGCCAGCCGGAAGGGGCTGCCGGGCGTGACCTGGTCGGCCGGGAGCGGCTCCTCGGGCAGCTCGCGCAGCCAGTAGCCCAGCGGCCCGCAGTCCCACACGGCGAAGCCGCGCCCCTCGACGCCGGTGCGCCCGCCGTCGCGGCCCTGCCAGGCGGCGGTCATCCGCCAGCTCGACCGCAGCTCCGACATCAGCTCGGTGAGGAGCGACAGGGCCGGCCCGGCGAGGGCGCCGCCGGCGCCGAGGGCCTCGCGGACGATCCGCCGCTCCTCGTCACCGGTCGGTGCGGCCGCCGCCCGCTCCAGCGCGGCGAAGCCGGCCTCCACGGTGGCCACCGTGGTGTCGACGGCCGGGAGGGCCGTCTCCCGCACGGTGCGCGACTGCCGCAGGGCGACCATCGCGGCGAGCTTCCAGACCAGTGTCCTCGGCTCGACGAGGGAGTACTCCGACTCCCGCTCCCCGGGCCACGCCTCGAAGGCGACGACGTCCTCCTCGCCGATGAACATGCCGTGCTCCAGCCTGCCCTGGCGGCCGGCCGTCTCCAGGGAGACGACCACACCGGCCGAGAGGAACGTCCTGACCAGCGGCAGGAGCGGCTGCGCGAGCCGGTCCTCCGCGTCGACCAGGCCGCACGCCACGAGTTCCTCGTGGGCCGTGGCGAACCCGTCGGGGACCCCGGCGCCCGAGCCCAGCTCGCCGAGGACGATGAGGTGCTCGTCGGAGAGCCGGAAGCGGGACCGGGAAAGGTCGAAGGAAGGCATACACACTCACTTGGTAGTCAGTCGCTCGCCGCGGCCGGCGGGAGCGCGTTCATGGGGCCGGCGGACCGGCCGGTCGATCGGGACGGGGCGTCAGTACGTCGTCTCCGCCCAGAAGCCGAACATCCGGGAGATCCCGGCCCGCACGGCTCCCCGCCGGGTGAGGACCGACCGGTCGACGGCGGAGAACAGGACCGCGAGGGACACGTCGGCGGGCAGTACCCGCCCCGTCGCCCGCACGGTGAGTTTCCGGCCGCCCGCGATGCCGGACCGCCGAACGGTGAGGACCGCGCCGGGGTCTTCGGCGTCCGGCCGCCGGGTCAGCCGGTAGGCGCGGTTGTCGATCGCGGTCAGCCGGTAGTCGTCGCCCAGGTGGCGCAGGCGCAGGGAGCGGCCCCGGTGGGTCAGGGCCCACCGGTTCCGGTCCAGCCCCACCAGCCCGTCGCCCACCCGGCAGGTCGCCCGGTTCAGGGTGGGCCTGCTGACGACCTCGGTGTGGATGCCGCGGGTCTCGAACGACGCGGCGGGGACGCGCCCGCCGGTCACCTGCGCCACGATCACGCCCGAGGCGTGCGGGAACGCCGGGCAGACGACCCGCACGTCGCCGAACTCGGGGGACGTGCCCTCCCAGCCGTGCTGCCGGCGCCCGCCCGGTTCACGCGCCTTCCACGGGGAGAGCGTGAACGGGGTGAGGGTGGTGTGCATGGTCCACCTCGTCAGTCGAAGGGGTTGAGGGCGCTGCCGAGCTTCTTGGCGCCGTCGGCGATGCCGTCCCCGATGTCCGAGGCCTTGTCGCCGATCCAGTCCCCCGCCTTGTCCAGGCCCTTGCCGATCGCCTCGTGGTTGTCCCACACCAGGCAGCCGGCGTACACCAGGCCCGTTCCGACGGCCAGGCCGGCCGTGACCGGGTTCGGGGCGACGGCGAGCGCCGTGAGGGAGGCGTTGAAGGCGGTTCCGCTGAGGTCGCTGGCGAACTTGGCGGGATCCTCCTTGATCATCTCGCCGTTGTAGGTGGCGAGGTTGGCGACGCCGAAGGCGGTGCCCGCCGCCGCGCCCACCACGCCCGCGCCGCGGAGCCAGCCCGCGGCCTTCGCGGCGTTGGCGAGGCCGCCGTTCGCGGCGACCCGGGCGAGGTTGGCCTCGGCCGCCGTCGGGATGAAGAACCGCCCGTTCTTCATGTGACCGCCGAGTGCGGCCGCCTCCTCCGAACCGGTCAGGGCGCCCACGACGTTGGGCGGCAGCTTGCTCCAGAAGCCGGAGGAGGACAGCATCATGCGCTCGTTGACGCGGGCGGCGATGCCGGTGCCCGGCGCGGTGACGTTCGTGCCGTCCTTCGCGTACTTGAAGAGCTTCCAGCCGCTCTTGGCGCTCGTGCCCAGCGCCAGGGCGAAGGCGCCGGCGGTGACCGTGCCCTTCTGGACGCCCGCGAACAGATCGGCGAGCCGCTTGCTGCCGGTGATCTTCTCGACGCCGTCGCGCTGGAGCCGCTGCATCCAGTCCTCGAGCGTCTCGTTGTCGCGCATCGCCAGCGAGGCGAGCTCCAGGCGCTCCTGCTTCTGCTTGTCGTCCGCGGCGGCGACCTTGCCCGCGTCGCCGTTGAAGCCGGTGCCGAGCGTCTCGTCGTTCTTGTTGCCGGTGCCGTCCTTGACGGCGGACTCCAGGTCCTTCTTCAGGTCCTTGTCGGCGTCGTCGACGGCCCGCACGCACGCCTTGATGTACTCCTGCCAGGACTCCTCGCTCTCGCGGACCGTCCTCGCGTGGTCGGGGTCGTGGCGGGCCGCCTCGCGTTCGGCGGGGGTGAGCCTGTCCCAGTCGTAGGCGACGTTGCCCTGTTCGGACACCTTCATGCCGGCCTTCACGGCGTCGGCGCGCGCGTTCTCCAGCTGCTTCTTCAACTCGGTGAACTGCTGGTGGGCGTTGCGCAGCAGCGTGGCGGTCGCCTTCGCCTGGGTCTGGGCCGCCTGGTACTCGTAGCGGGTCGCGGCGAAGTTCGTGTACGCCGCGGTCGCGCTCTCACCGAGCCAGGTCGGGCCCATGGTTATCTTCTGGACGCTGTCCCGGTAGGCGTTCTCCACCTTGTGGATCTCGTCCGCCATCTTCTGCCACCTGTCCGCGGCGGTGTTGAGCGGACCGAAGTCGGCGGACATGACGTCGTGGTACGTCAGCATTCACTTTCCCTACGGGGCGACGGGGCGTGGGGCGACGGGGCGTGGGGCGACGGGGCGTGGGGCGGCGGGGCGTGGGGCGGCGGCGCGGAGCGGTGCGCGCGGCGGCCCGGCACGCGGGGAGGGCGCGGCTGGTCGCGGCTCAGTACGCGTCGAGGCTCGACGGCACGCTGCGGATGCGCTGCCGGCGCTCCACGTCGGTCCCGCCGAGGGTCGCGACGGTCGCGCGCAGGGCGCCCTTCTCGCGGTGCAGCCGGTCGACGAGCGTCTTGACCTGCCTGTCCCAGGTCTCCTGGACCGTCTTGAGCCCCGTCGCGGTCTGCCAGTCCTTCATCGCGCCGATGGCGGTCGAGGTCGCCTCGTCCGCGAAGTCGGTGGCCTTCTTCGTGTCCGGGACGAGGCGCGTCTCGATGGTGTTGGCGGCGGCGTTCTTCTCCGCCGGGGAGGAGACCAGCTTGCCGCCGCCCGTGCCGCCCTGGTCGGCCGGCAGCTGGTTCAGCCGCGTCGCCGTGTCCTGCCGCCCCGCCGTCTCCGACCGCGGCCGGGTCCCTTCCCCGTCGAACCCCATGGTGTGCCGACCCCCGATACTCACTCGCGCTGCTCCGTCGCATTCTATGGCCGACACCGTGCGCCGACAGAAACGATCACGCAGGGGGAGCCTCTGCGGTTCCCCGGGGCAACACGGCCACGGGCTGGGGGAATTGCCGGTCTGTGAGGGTTCGGTGGAGAAGGTGGCGGGTCGTGTGGGGGTCGTCGCGGCACCTCGATGGGTGGCCGGAAAACGCCGCTTGGCGCACGGTCGGCGAACTCGGCCCGCTCGGCGAACTCGGCCCGCTCGGCCTACGCGGCCCCGTCGGTCACTCGCCGCGGCCGGCGCGCCCCCGGGGGAGGTCGCGCAGGGTGTGCAGCGCGTTCACGCCGACGATGCCCAGCCAGGCGACCACCAGCCCCGTGAGGCCCGCCTGGGCCGCGCCGATCGCGGAGAGCGGCACGGCGAGGACGAGGGAGACCGTCGCGAAGCCGAACCGGTCGCCGTACCCGCCGGTGCCGCCGTCCTCCGACGGGCCGCCGCGGGCGCGGGCCGCGTCGAGCCGGCGCTCGGCCAGCCGGCGGCCCACCCGCCGGTCGATCGAGGCGTCGAGCCGCTGGTCCACCTTCTCCAGGAAGGACTCGACGAGCGCCGTCTCGTACGCGTCGCCCAGCTCGCGGCGGGCGTGCAGGGTGGCGTCCAGGTCGCGCTTGAGGTCCGTGTCGTGGGCGTCCATGACCTCACGCTAGGCCCGCGGGCCGGGCCTGTCGGTGGGGTTGGCCCCCGGTTTCGCCCGGGCCCCCCTCTTGCATATGGTCTATTCAGTCACAGGTGTGGCTGAATGGATTCGAGGTGGAGGAGGGGAGGTCCGGATGGGCGACACCCCGGGCGCACGGCTCCAGACGCTCTTCGACGGCCACCGGCTGACGCCCACGCAGCGGCGCATCGCCCACTGGATGGTGCGGCGGGCCGCGGACGTGCCGTTCCTGTCGAGCGTGGAGCTCGCCGAACTGGCCGGGGTGAGCCAGCCGTCCGTGACCCGTTTCGCGGTCGCCCTCGGCTTCGACGGCTACCCGGCGCTCCGCCGCCACCTGCGCGAGGTCGCCCCCGCCGAGCCCGGCCGCCCGACCGCGGACGCCGCCGCCGAGGGACCGCCCGCCAACGAGTACCAGCAGGCCGTCCACGCCGAGATCGAGAACCTGCGCCACCTCGCGGAGCTCCTCGCCGACCCCGCGCCGGTCGAGCGGGCGGGCGCGCTCCTCGCCGCCTCGCGTCCGCTGCCCGTGCTGGGGCTGCGCGCCGCCGCCGCCCAGGCCCGCGGCTTCGCCTACTTCGCCGCCAAGGTCCACCCCGACGTGCGGCTGCTCGACGAGGGCGGCTCGATGCTCACCGACCGCGTCGACGCCGCGGTGCGCGCGGGCGCCACGGCGCTGCTCTGCTTCGCCCTGCCCCGCCACCCGCGGGAGGTCGTCGAGGCGTTGGAGCACGCCCGGGGCGCCGGGCTGACGGTGGTGACCGTCGCCGACTCGGCGTTCGCGCCGGTCGCCGGGCACAGCGACGTCCTGCTGCCGGCCGCCGTCGGCACCGCGCTCGCCTTCGACACCGCGTGCGCGCCGATGCTGCTCGGCCGGGCCCTGCTGGAGGCGATGTGCGACGGCCTGCCCGACGCCCAGGCGCGCCTGGAGGAGTTCGACGCGGGCGCGGCGGCCCGGGGCCTGTTCGTCGAGTAGGCGGAGCTCGCGCCGGGCGGGCGGGGGCTCACGCCGGGAGGGCGGGGTCTCGCCGGGTGCGTGGTGTTCGGCCGGCGGGCCGGGGCGGTTCTCACGGAAATCTCACCGACCGGCTGTACCGTGCCGCGCGCACCCGCAACGACAGCCGAGCAGGAGGAGGAGACGTGGCGCGCGGAGGACAGGCGCTGGCGAGGGTGGCCGTGGCCGTACGGGCCGGAGCGGCGCCCCTGTGGTGGTCGGGGATCCTCGGGGCCGGCGTCGGGGCGCTGGTCCCCGGGCTGACCGGGCGGCGCATCGGGCTGCTGGCCGGGGCCGCGCTGTTCCTGGTCGCGGCGGCGGTGGCCGCCCTCGCCCGGCGGGGCCGGTACGCGGCGCTGGCCGACGGCGCCGAGCGGGCCGCCCGCGCCGACGTCCTCCAGGACCGGGCGGTGACCGTGCGCGTCTGGCGGCGGGCCCGGCGCTGGTGGCTGCTGCTCGCCTTCGCGGTGGCCGTGGGCTCGTCGTTCGTCCTGCCGGGGACGGTGGGGCTGCTCCTCGCCGGCCTGGGCGTCGGGCTGTGGCTCAAGGCGTCGTGGCTCGGCCGCCGCGAGAGTGCCGCGGACCGGCTGCTGTGGGTGCCGGTCGACCTGCTCGGCGGGCGCGGCCCGGCCGGGCCGCGCGTCACCGCGTACCGGACGACGGGGATCGCCGCCGGCGACGCCGCGCCCGGTGGGGCGCGGCGCCGCTGACCCCGCCCCGTACGGGCGGCGCCGGGCGGGCCCGGAAGGCGGGGCTCAGACCTCCAGCTCGTTCTCGATCCGCTTGAGCTGGAGGCGGGCCATCGCCAGGTTCGCGCGGCCCTTGTCCAGCGCCAGGTAGAGGAACAGGCCGTTGGTGCCGCGGCCCTTGAGCAGCCGGATCAGGTGGTACTGGGTGCCCAGCGTGATCAGGATGTCCTCGATCTCGTCGCTCAGGCCGAGCATCTCCATGGTCCGCACCTTGGCGCGGACCACGTCGGTGTTGCCCGCGGCGGCGACGGTCAGGTCCAGGTCCTTGCCGCCGCCGACCGTGCCGAGGGCCATGCCGCTCGTGTAGTCGACGAGCGCGGCGCCCAGGGCGCCGTCGATCAGGGTCGTGGCTTCCTTGAGGGCGGTCTCCGCGTTCATGTACGCGCACTTCCTTTCCTACGGGGTGGGGTGGTGTGGGGTCTTCGGGGCCGGTCAGGGGCCTGACCGGTCAGGGGGTGGCCTCGGGCCGCTCCATGGCGCCGTCCACGAGCTCCGCTATCCGGGCGCCCGAGCGGCGCCCCTCCAGGTGGAGCCGGCCGACGTTCACGCGGGGCTCGGCGAGGAGGGTCAGGACGGCGGTGCCGCCCGCCGCGTACGTCGCCACGTAGCCGTGCTCGCCGCGGACGAGCAGCTCGCGGAACCCGCCCCGGCCGGTGGCGTCGCTCAGCCGCACGGCGACGCCGAGGGCCGCCGCCGTCAGGGCGGCGACGCCTTCCGGTTCGACGTCGCCGGTGTCCTGCGCGAGGACCAGCCCGTCGACGCTGGCGGCGAGCGCCCCCGTCAGCTGCGGGACGCGGGCGCGCAGCCGGCGCAGCTCGCCGAGTACGTACGGTTCGGCCGTCATCAGTTGTCTCCTCTCGGCGCGCTGCCGCAGGGCGCGCCTCATGACGCCCCCCTCATGAGGGCAGGGGGGTGGAGCGGGTGGTCACAGGCGTGCCTCCAGGGCGTCACGGACTCGGCGGAGCAGGGCGATGTCGGGGAGATCGGTCGCGGCGGTGGGGCTGCTCGGTGGCGCGGGCCGGGGGGCGGGCGGGCCGTCGGGCCGGCGGTGGGCCGGGGACCCGGGCGCCCGGGGGGTGTCGGCGGGGCCGCCCGCGGGCCCGGCGGGCGGCGGGGGCGGCGGGGACGCGGCGGGCGGCGGCGCGGGGTCGGGCGTCTCGACCAACCCGGCGGCGGCCAGTCGGCGGATCTCCAGCAGCGTGTGGAAGGCGGGACGCCCCAGTACCCACGCGAGCTGCGCCGGGGTGCGCACCCCGTCGGCGCGGGCCAGGAGCGCCCGGCCGCGGGCGGTGACCGTCTGGCCGGGCGCGGCGGGGCGCGGGACGACGGGGGCGGCGTCGAGAGCGGGGTACGGCCAGACGCTGTCGAGCAGTTCGCGGCGGCGCAGCGTCTCGCGTTCGACCGCGGCGGCGGGCACCGGGCGGCCGGGGCCGGCGTACCGGGGGTGGTGGCCGTAGCGGAAGCGGGCCGGGCCGCGGCCGGGTGCCAGGGCGAAGAACGCGGCGTCGAACAGGGCGCCCAGCCGGCATATCTCCCGCTCGCCGTCGCCTATGCGCCCCGCGCGCGCGGGGGCGGCGGTGCGCCGGTCGCTGCCGCCGGCGAGCAGGATGTCGAGGCCGGGGGCGACGGGGCTCTCGGCGTGCACGACCTGGCCGTCGACGAGGTACAGCGTGCCGTGGTCGCGCACCAGGGCTCCCGTCGCCCGGTCAGCCGCGAGGCGGCGCAGCATCGGCGAGACGACGCCGGCCATCACAGCACCAGCCGTTCGGCGAGGTCGCGCAGGCGTAATCGGGCGAGGGCGAGGTTGCCCGTGGTGCGGTCGAGCCACAGGTGGAGGAAGAGGCTGCTGTCGAAGTTGGTGGTGACGAACCGGAGCACGTGGTAGCCGGTGCGGGTGGTGACGATGAGGTCCTCGACGGGCGCGCCCCCGTCGTCTTCGCCGTCCGGACCGGCGCCGGCACCGGGCGACGCGGCGGGGACGGGCGGGGCGGGCGGCGTGAAGGACTCGTACTCGGCGGCGGCGCGGGCCAGTTCGGCGGCCTCGGCCGCGGACGTCTCGTGGTCGCCGACCGGGGACTCGCCCACCGTGCCGAGGGCGAGCCCGCTGGTCCAGTCGACGAGAGCCGCCCCGCGCGCCCCGGGCAGGGCCATCGCCTCGACCAGGCACTCGTCGATTCCGGGCACGCGGGCTCCCCTCCCATGGCGCAGACGCGAACGGCTCAGTGATGGAGACGTTACGCAACGTTCTGCCCACGGGTGGGACTTCTGGCATTTTCCCGTGGAACGTGCCACGGCGCGGTAAGCTCCGCCGCCCCGGGTCCCACCCCGCCCCACGCGCCGCGTCCGCCCCCGCGGCCGGGAGCCGGCACCCGCGCCGCTACCGGCGTACCAGCGCGTCCCGGTGCGCGCCGCCCGACTCGGCGACGATCTCCGCCGGCCCCTGCGGCGTCCGCACGGTGGCGAAGCGGACCGTCCCGTCCGGCTCCACCTCGTAGCCGTAGACGCCGGGCCTCGGCAGGGAGTTGTAGGCGTAGTGGTGGGCGAAGTAGTACGCCCCCGTGTCGAGCGCCGCGACGACGTCGCCCGGCTCCAGCGGCGGCAGCGGCCGCGCCACGGCGAGGAGGTCGCCCGCGAAGCAGGCGGGCCCGGCCACGTCCTGCGCGAGGAGCGGCCCCGCCTTGGGCCGCCCGGCGGCGTCGTACGCGAGGATGCGCAGCGGCCAGGAGGCCGGGTCGTAAACCGTGCGCGTGGCGACCTGCACGCCGGCGTGCGCGACGGCGACGGGGCGCCCGCCGGAGGTCTTGGTGTACTCGACGCGGGCGAGCACCGTGCCGTGCCGGGCGAGCAGCGACCGGCCGAACTCGGTGACCAGGGCGTACCGCCCGTCGAAGAGCCCCGGCACCTCGTCGGCGAGGAGCCGCGCGTACCGGGCGTGGGTGGGGGTCTCCTCGTCGGAGGTGAAGTTGACCGGCAGGCCGCCGCCGATGTCGACGGTGTCCACCTGGTGCCGCCCGGCCGCCGCGTTGATCTCCTCGGCCAGCTCGTAGGCGGCCCGCACCCCGGCGGCCATGAGCGGCAGGGGCACGCCCTGCGAGCCGGAGTGGGTGTGCAGCCGGGTCAGCCAGGGGCGCTCCAGGAAGGCGCGCACGATCCACTCCCGCGCGCCCTCGTCCCGCAGCGGCACGCCGAACTTGGAGGTGTCGGTCGCGGTGGACAGGGCGTCGATGGCGCCGCCGCCGACCTGGGCGTTGACGCGCAGCCCGACGGGCGGCGGGGTGCCGCCGGCGCCGGTGAGGGCGGCGACGAGCGGATCGAGCCGGGCCAGCTCCTGGGGGTTGTCGGCGTTGAGGGCGATCCCCGCGGCGAGGGCCTCGCGCAGCTCGGCCGGGGTCTTGGCGGGGGAGTCGAGGACGGTGAGCTCCGGCGGTACGCCCGCCGCGCGGGCCAGGGCCAGTTCGCCGGGGCTCGCGACCTCGGCGCCGAGCCCCTCCTCGTGCAGCAGGCGCAGGACGGGGACGAGCGGGGCGGCCTTGACGGCGAAGGCGTGCAGGACGGGGGCGTCGGTGACGGCGGCGAAGGCGGAGCGGAGGGCGGCGGCGGAGGCGCGGACGCCGGCGGTGTCGAGGAGGGCGGCGACGGGTGCGGAGTCGGAGAGCAGCGCGTGGGCGACGGCTGCGCGGACGGCCTGATCGCGTCGGTCGGAAGCCATGGCACCCAGCCAAACACCCGTTCTGCCGCCGCGCAGCTGTTGACTACATCTATTCAGTCCAGCAGGATGTGAATATCCCGCTCAACACGGCGAGCGTCGTCCCAGTGGTCCTGGGGGGTCTCTCGCCGACCAGGCCGAGCAACCGAGGAGGCACCCCCCATGTCAGGACCCCGCCCCGTACGGGCCCCGCGCGGTACGGAAACGAGCGCCCTGGGATGGCAGCAGGAGGCCGCCCTGCGGATGCTGCAGAACAACCTCGACCCCGAGGTTGCCGAGCACCCCGACAAGCTCGTCGTCTACGGCGGCACCGGCAAGGCCGCCCGCGACTGGCGCTCCTTCGACGCGATGGTCCGCACGCTGCGCACGCTCAAGCAGGACGAGACGATGCTCGTGCAGTCCGGCCGCCCCGTCGGCGTCATGCAGACCCACGAGTGGGCGCCCCGCGTCCTCATCGCCAACTCCAACCTGGTCGGCGACTGGGCGAACTGGGAGGAGTTCCGCCGCCTGGAGCAGCTCGGCCTCACCATGTACGGCCAGATGACGGCCGGCTCCTGGATCTACATCGGCACGCAGGGCATCCTCCAGGGCACCTACGAGACGTTCGCCGCCGTCGCCGCCAAGAAGTTCGGCGGCACCCTCGCCGGGACGATCACCCTCACCGCCGGCCTCGGCGGCATGGGCGGCGCCCAGCCCCTCGCCGTGACCATGAACGACGGCGTCGCGATCTGCGTCGACTGCGACCCGCGCGCCATCGAGCGCCGCATCGAGCACCGGTACCTGGACGTGAGGGCCGACTCCCCGGAGCACGCCCTCCGGTTGGCCACCGAGGCCCGCGACGCGCGCCGCCCGCTGTCCATCGGGCTCCTCGGCAACGCCGCCGAGCTGCTGCCGCGCATGCTGGCCGAGGGCGCGCCGATCGACATCGTCACCGACCAGACCTCCGCCCACGACCCGCTGTCCTACCTGCCGGTCGGCGTCGACTTCGACGACATGGCGTCCCTCGCGGCCAAGGACCCGGCCGGCTTCACCACCCGCGCCCGCGAGTCGATGGCCCGCCACGTCGAGGCGATGGTCGGCTTCATGGACGCCGGAGCCGAGGTCTTCGACTACGGCAACTCCATCCGCGGTGAGGCGCGGCTGGCCGGCTACGAGCGGGCGTTCGCCTTCCCCGGCTTCGTCCCCGCCTACATCCGCCCCCTCTTCTGCGAGGGCAAGGGCCCCTTCCGCTGGGCCGCGCTGTCCGGTGAGGCGTCGGACATCCACAAGACCGACAAGGCGATCCTCGACCTCTTCCCGGAGAACGAGTCCCTGCAGCGCTGGATCAGGATGGCGGGCGAGCGCGTCCACTTCCAGGGCCTGCCCGCCCGCATCTGCTGGCTCGGCTACGGCGAGCGGGACAAGGCCGGCGAGCGCTTCAACGACATGGTGGCCTCCGGCGAGCTCGCCGCCCCGCTCGCCATCGGCCGCGACCACCTGGACTGCGGCTCCGTCGCCTCCCCGTACCGCGAGACCGAGGCCATGCTCGACGGCTCCGACGCCATCGCCGACTGGCCGCTGCTCAACGCCATGGTCAACGTCGCCTCCGGCGCCTCCTGGGTCTCCCTCCACCACGGCGGCGGCGTCGGCATGGGCCGCTCGATCCACGCCGGCCAGGTCACCGTCGCCGACGGCACCCCGCTGGCGGGCGAGAAGATCCGCCGGGTCCTCACCAACGACCCGGGCATGGGCGTGATCCGCCACGTCGACGCCGGCTACGACACCGCCGAGTCCGTCGCCGACGCGAAGGGCGTCCGCGTCCCGATGCGTGAGGACGGCTCCGCGTGAGCGACACCTTCCACGCCATGTGGCGGTCGCTCGCGCCCATCGGCCGCAGCGCCGCCACCGGCGGCTACCGCCGCTTCGCCTGGACCGGGGCCGACGCGGACTGCCGGCTCTGGTTCCGCATGCAGGCCGAGGCGCGCCGCCTGGAGTACGAGGTCGACCGCAACGGCAACCAGTGGGCGTGGCTCGGCGACCCGGCGGCCGGCGACGCCGTCGTCACCGGCTCGCACCTGGACTCCGTGCCCGACGGCGGCGCCTTCGACGGGCCCCTCGGCGTCGTCTCCGCCTTCGCCGCCCTCGACGAACTGCGCTCCCGCGAGGTCCGCTTCCGGCGCCCCTTCGCGATCGTCAACTTCGGCGACGAGGAGGGCGCCCGCTTCGGCCTCGCCTGCGTCGGCTCCCGGCTCGCGGCCGGGCAGCTGACGAAGGAGGCCGCGTACGAGCTGCGCGACGCCGACGGCGTCACGCTGCCCCGCGCCATGGAGGCCGCCGGGTACGACCCGGACGCCATCGGGCCCGACCCGCAGCGGCTCGCCCGCATCGGCGCCTTCGTCGAACTCCACGTCGAGCAGGGCCGGGCGCTGGACCTGTCGGGCGACCCCGTCGGCATCGCCTCCGCGATCTGGCCGCACGGCCGCTGGCGGTACGACTTCCGGGGCGAGGCCAACCACGCCGGCACCACCCGGCTCGCCGACCGGCGCGACCCGATGCTGTCGTACGCCGAGACCGTCCTCGCCGCCCGCCGCGAGGCGGAACTCGCCGGGGCCGTCGCGACCTTCGGCAAGGTCTCCGTCGAACCGAACGGCGTGAACGCCATCCCCTCCGCCGTACGCGGCTGGCTCGACTCCCGCGCCGCCGACCAGGCCACGCTGGACCGGGTCGTCGCCGGGGTCGAGGCGGCCGCCCGGGAGGCCGCCGACCGCCAGGGCGTCGACCTCGCCGTGGTCCGCGAGTCCTTCACGCCCGTCGTCGAGTTCGCCCACGCCCTCCGTGACGAGCTGGGCAAGCTCCTCGGCGGCGGCGCCCCCGTCCTCGGCACGGGCGCCGGACACGACGCGGGCATCCTGTCGGCCGCCGTCCCGACGGCCATGCTCTTCGTCCGCAACCCCACGGGCGTCTCCCACTCCCCGGCCGAGCACGCCGGCGAGGACGACTGCGTCGCCGGCGTCCTCGCCCTCGCCGACGTACTGGAGGGACTCGCGTGCGCCTGACCTACTGGTGCGAACACGCCTGGCTCGGCACCGTCCCCCAGGCCCTCGGCTCCGCTCCGGCAGGGGGGACCCCCATCGAACCGGGCGTCGCCCTCGACGTGGCGGACGGGCGCCTCGCCGCCGTGCGCACCGGCGTCGACACCCCGCCGCCGGGCGCCGAGATCCTGCGCGGCCTGACCCTGCCCGGCCTCGCCAACGCCCACAGCCACGCCTTCCACCGGGCCCTGCGCGGCACGGTCCAGGTCGGCTCCGGCACCTTCTGGACCTGGCGCGAGACCATGTACCAGGTCGCCTCCCGCCTGACGCCCGACAGCTACCACGCCCTCGCCCGCGCCGTGTACGCGGAGATGGCGCTGGCCGGCATCACGGCCGTCGGCGAGTTCCACTACCTGCACCACGCGCCCGGCGGCGTGCCGTACGCCGACCCCAACGCCATGGGCGAGGCGCTCATCGCGGCGGCCGGCGAGGCCGGCATCCGCATCACGCTCCTCGACACGGCGTACCTCTCCTCCGGCTTCGGCGCCGCCCCCGACCGGCACCAGCTGCGGTTCTCCGACGGCACCGCCGAGGCGTGGGCCGAGCGCGCGGCCGCGCTGAAGGAGCGCGACGGGGTGCGGATCGGCGCGGCCGTCCACTCCGTGCGCGCCGTCCCCGCGGACCAGCTGGCCACCGTCGCCCGGTGGGCCGCCGACCGCGACGCGCCGCTGCACGTCCACCTCTCCGAGCAGACCGCGGAGAACGACGCCTGCCTCGCCGCCCACGGCCGCACCCCCACCCGGCTCCTCGCCGACCACGGCGTGCTCGGCCCGCGCACCACGGGCGTCCACAACACCCACCTCACCGACGAGGACATCGCCCTGCTCGGCGGCTCCGGCACCGGCACCTGCATGTGCCCCACGACCGAGCGGGACCTCGCCGACGGCATCGGCCCGGCCCTCGCCCTCCAGCGGGCCGGCTCGCCCCTGTCGCTGGGCAGCGACAGCCACGCCGTCATCGACCTGCTGGAGGAGGCGCGGGCGATGGAACTCGACGAACGCCTCCGCTCCCGCACCCGCGGCCACTGGACCGCCGCCGCGCTGCTGCGCGCCGCCACCGCCGACGGGCACGCCGCGCTCGGCCGGCCCGACGCGGGCCGCCTGGAGGCCGGGGCGCCCGCCGACTTCACGACGATCGCCCTCGACACCGTCAGGACAGCGGGGCCGGTACCGCGTCTGGCAGCCGAGACGGTGGTATTCGCCGCGTCGGCAGCGGACGTGCGCCACACGGTCGTGGGCGGCCGCCACGTCGTACGGGACGGGGCCCACGCCCTCGTACCGGACGTCGCACGGGCCCTGCGGGACTCGATCGCGGCACTGCACGCCTGACCCCGCCGAAGGAGGAGCCCCCCGCCATGCCCCCCACCACGCCCCGCGTCGCGAACAGCGGCAGCGAGCCCGCGAACAGCGCCCCGGCGACGACCGGCCCGCACACGGCGAACAGCGCCGTCGCGGCGGCGGCCACCGCCACCACCGTCATCACCCACATCGCCGCCCTGGTCACCAACGACCCCTCCCTCGGTGACGGATCCCCCCTCGGACTGATCGAGGACGCGGCGGTCGCCATCGAGGGCGACCGCGTCGTCTGGATCGGTGCGTCCAGCAAAGCACCCGCCACCGACAACCGGGTCGACGCGGGCGGCCGGGCCGTGATCCCCGGCTTCGTCGACTCCCACTCCCACCTGGTCTTCGCGGGCGACCGCACCGCCGAGTTCCACGCCCGCATGTCCGGCCGCCGGTACGAGGCGGGCGGCATCCGCACGACCGTCGCGGCCACCCGCGCCGCCTCGGACGCGGAGCTGGAGGCCACCCTCACCCGCCACCTGGACGAGGCGCTCCGCCAGGGCACCACCACCTTCGAAACGAAGTCCGGCTACGGCTTGACGGTCGAGGACGAGGAGCGGGCGCTGCGCCTCGCCGCCCGCCACACCGACGAGGTCACCTACCTCGGCGCGCACGTGGTCCCCCCGGACTTCGCCGACGACCCCGCCGGCTACGTCGACCTCGTCACCGGCCCGATGCTCGACGCGTGCGCCCCGCACGCCCGCTGGATCGACGTGTTCTGCGAGAAGGGCGCCTTCGACGGCGACCAGGCGCGCGCGATCCTCACCGCCGGCAAGGCCCGCGGTCTGCACCCGCGGATCCACGCCAACCAGCTGTCGTACGGGCCGGGCGTGCAGCTCGCCGTCGAACTGGACGCGGCGAGCGCCGACCACTGCACGCACCTCACGCCGCAGGACGTCGACGCCCTCGCGAGCGGCGGCACCGTCGCCACGCTGCTGCCGGGCGCGGAGTTCTCCACCCGCGCCGAGTGGCCGGACGCCCGCCGCCTGCTGGACGCGGGCGCGACCGTGGCCCTGTCCACGGACTGCAACCCCGGCTCGTCGTACACCTCGTCGATGCCGTTCTGCGTCGCCCTGGCGGTACGGGACATGGGGATGACGCCCGACGAGGCCGTGTGGGCCGCCACGGCGGGCGGCGCGGCGGCCCTGCGCCGCACCGACGTCGGCCGTCTCGCCGTCGGGTCCCGCGCGGACCTGGCCCTCCTGGACGCCCCGTCACACGTGCACCTGGCGTACCGGCCGGGCGTCCCGCTGGTCGCGGCGGTCTGGCGGACGGGCCGGCGCGTGACGGGCCGTACGGATCCGATGCCGTGGGACCGATGAGTCCCGCGGCCGGCGCCGGTCTCCCCTTCCGACGGCGACCGCCGTGCAGGAGACGGGAAGCGGCAGGAACAGGAAGAGGGACAGGACGATGACGCAGCCGGTGAAGGGCCCCGCGAGCTACTTCCCCGCCATCGAGAGGAAGTACGGGCGGCCGGTGGCGGAGTGGCAGGAGCTCGTCCGCGCCTCGCCGCTCACCCGCCACATGGAGCTCGTCGCCTGGCTCAAGGCGGAGCACGGCCTGGGACACGGCCACGCCAACGCCCTGGTGGCCCACACCCTCGCCGACCGCTCCTGAGGCGTCCCGCCACGGCCCGCCGCCGCGGCCCGCCCGCACCGCCACCGCCCGTCCGGGCGGCGGGCCTACGCCGGGGAGGCTCCGGCGGCGACGGGCGGGGCCGGCGGCCGAATCCCCGCCGGCAGAAGGGCCGTGCGGCCCAGGTGGACCCGCACGGCGCACGGGACGGTCCCGTCCGGTGCCGCGATCCGGTGCGCCTCGGCGAGGAACGCCGTCCGCAGGGCCCGGACCTCCGACGGCGCCAGCGGCCCCAGGTCGTACAGGCCCGACACGGTCCCCCACACCTCCTCGACGGACCCGTCGAGCCGCAGCGGCACGCTCTCCCACACCAGCGGCCCGAACCCGGCGCCCCGCAGCAGCGCCCCCAGCCCCCCGGCGTCGCGCGCCCTCGGGTCGCCGAGCCGGGGGACGCGCCGTTCGGCGGGGAGCGCGTCGACGGCCCGCCGCAGCAGGCTCAGGAACCGCCCGTACGCGTCCTCGTCGGTGACGGCCCCGCCGCCCACCACGCACGCCAGCGTCCCGCCGGGCGCGAGGACCCGCGCCACCTCGGCGAGCACCTGCTCGATGTCGCCCATCAGCATCAAGGCCATGTGCGACAGGCACGCGTCGAACGTCCCGGACGCGAAGGGCAGCCGCTGCGCCCGCCCCCGCACCAGAGCGGCGTCCGCGGGCACCCCGGTCCGGCGGCGGGCCAGGGCGAGCGCCTCGGGGGAGAGGTCCACCCCGGCGAGGACCGCCACCCCCGAGCGGGCCAGCAGCTCCAGCAGCGGCCCGTCCCCGCAGCCGAGGTCCAGGGCGGAGCGCGCCCCCGCGGCCTGCTCGCACAGCAGCGCGTAGCTGGACCGGCCGTCGGGGGCGCGTCCGCGCCCCATCGTCTCCGCCGTCACGGCGGGCCACCGGGCGTGGAAGGCCCGCAGGAAGTCCTCTTGCCGAGCAGTCGTCATCCGCCCACCCAACCAGCGTCCGGCGCGCGGGGCGGCGGTTTCGCGCGGGACGCGCGGAGCCCGGCGCGCCGGTGCGCGGCCCGGCGCCCCCGCGCGCCGTCCACCACCCGCGTGCCGGGCCCGCGCCGTCCGCCCCGCATGCCGGCAGGCCGCGAGGGCCCGCCCTGGGAGGGGTGGGTCCTCGCGGCCTGCCGGTGCGGTGTGGGTGCGCGGCGGGGGCCGCGCCGCCGGTCACTCCTCCACGGTGAGGCCCTTGCGGAGCTTGGCGAGCGTGCGGGAGAGCAGCCGGGACACGTGCATCTGCGAGATGTCGAGCTCCTCGCCGATCTCCGACTGCGTGAGCCCGCCGACGAAGCGCAGGGACAGGATGCGGCGGTCCCGCGCCGGCAGGGAGGCGATCAGCGGCTTGAGGGACTCGATGTACTCGATGCCCTCCAGGCCGTGGTCCTCGTAGCCGATCCGGTCGGCCAGGGCGCCCTCGCCGTCGTCCTCGTCGGGCTGGGCGTCCAGCGAGCTGGCGGTGTAGGCGTTGCTCGCGGCCATGCCCTCGACGACCTCGTCGGCGCTGATGCCGAGCCGGTCGGCCAGCTCGGCCACGGTCGGCGAGCGGTCCAGTTCCTGGGCCAGCTCGTCACCGGCCCTGGCGAGGTCGAGGCGGAGTTCCTGCAGGCGCCGCGGGACGCGGACCGACCAGGACGTGTCGCGGAAGAAGCGCTTGATCTCACCGACGATGGTCGGCATCGCGAACGTGGGGAACTCCACCTCGCGGCCGACCTCGAAGCGGTCGATCGCCTTGATCAGGCCGACCGTGCCGACCTGGACGATGTCCTCCATCGGCTCGCTGCGGGAGCGGAAGCGGGAGGCGGCGAACCTCACCAGGGCGAGGTTCAGCTCGACCAGGGTGTTGCGGACGTACGCGTACTCGTGCGTGCCCTCTTCGAGGGTCTCCAGCCGCGCGAAGAGCGTCTTGGACAGCGCTCGCGCGTCCGGGGGCGCCACCTCGTCGAACGGGGGGATCTCGGGGAGGTCCGCGAGCCCGTCGGGGTGCGCCGCGCCGGGGGCGCGGGGTGTGGGGGGGAAAAGGATCTCGTTCGGGGGTGTTGCCGACGCCGCGTCGTGGGTACGCGTTCCGTCGAGCCGGGGTGACATGGTCTCCTCCATCGTTCTCGGCATAAGGCCGCCGATGCCCATACGTCAGCCTGCGGTGTGCGGCGCCTCCAAAGCCGGCCGTGTCGGTGTTCCCTACTAGCCCTACCGGGTCCGCACGCACCGGTGCAAGTGTCATTTGTTCCGTATATACCCTTTACGGCAGCCTTCGACTACCCGACAGCGCGGATTCGTCGTAGGGTTCTACCGACCCGTAGGCATCGGCGAAGAGGGGCGGAATGGGCCGCGAGACGGTCGGCAGCGCGAATCAGGGCCGACTCCAGGTCGAGGTCCGGACGGAAGGTCCCAGTGAGGTCCTCATGCCGGCCGGTGAGCTCGACCACCACACGGCGGACCTCCTGCGGGAACCCCTGGAGGCGGCGATCGCCCGAGGACGGACCCGCCTGGTGGTCGACTGCTCGGAGCTGGAGTTCTGCGACTCGACGGGGCTGAACGTGCTCCTCGGGGCGCGACTGAAGGCGGAGGAGGCGGGCGGCGCGGTACACCTCGCCGCGATGCGCCCCGCCGTCGCCAGAGTGTTCGAAATCACGGGCGCGGGTGCGGTCTTCCCCGTCCACGAGTCACTGGACGACGCCCTGCGGTGAGGGGCGCGGCCGGTCCGCGAGGGGCCGGTGCGCGACCCGATCCGAGGGGTGTCGCCCGCCGGCAGCCGGGCAGAAGAACGCAGAACCACCCCCCGGGTGGCCCGTCGAGGGGCCACACTCCTTGTAACGAAGCAAACGAAGCAGACGTCGACGTAATGACGACCTGGTGAATCGGTGAGGTGACGCGCTGATGGGTGCCACCCAGCAGCAACCGCCGAGCGGTCTCGGCCCCGAGCCGGACGGCCCCGGCGCCCCCTCCACGCGTGACGGGGTGCCTTCCGCCGCGTCCGACGAGCGGGGACCGCACCGCGAGACGCGGCGGCTCGCGCTGGACGGTGCCAGCGGTGTCGTCCCGCTCGCCCGCGACTTCACCCGCCAGGCCCTGTACGACTGGGGATGGCTCCCCGCCGCCACCGCCGACCGGCGTGCGGCGGCCGAGGACGTCCTGCTGGTCGTCTCGGAGCTCGTCACCAACGCCTGCCTCCACGCGGACGGACCGGATGAGCTGAGGGTCTCCCTCCACGCCAAGGCGCTGCGGCTGGAGGTCACCGACCGGGGCACCGGTCAGCCCGCCCCGCGCACCCCGCACCGGGCCGGCCGGCCCGGCGGGCACGGCATGTTCATCGTGCAGCGGCTGTGCCTCGACTGGGGCGTCCAGCGGCCGCAGGAGGCGTCGGGCAAGACCGTCTGGGCGGAGCTGGCCGCGCCCGCCTAGCCGTACCGCCGCCGTACCGCCCCTCCCGTGCGCCCCCGGTGCACCTCCGCGCGCCCCGCGTACACCAGCCCGGCACCGCACCCGGCAACGCCTTCCGGGTGGCTCTGACCTGTGTCCGGAAACAGTGCGTATACGAAAGCTTACGAAAGAACGTGTTCTGTAGAACGGGCGTGTGGCGTAGTGTGCCCTCGCGTGAAGGAATTGTGTGAACCGCTCACTCCACAGGAGCGGGGCGCGCGGTTCTCCGGGCCTGGGGGGGCGTACGAATCTTGGGAGACACGGGAACCTACGGGGTTCACGCAGCTCGACTGACCGGTGTCCGCGCGGCCATACCCGGACGCCACCACCACCACACCGCCGCGGCCGGCCGCCGCGCCAAACCGCGCTGGTACCTGCCGGTCGTCCTCGGCGTGGACGCCGGGGTCACCGCCGCGTCGACCGCGCTGGTGCTGTCCCGCGCCGGGCAGCCGCACCCGGGCCTGTCGGCCCTCGTCGCCACGGCGACCTGGGTCGCGGTACGGGCCCTGCGGCACCGGTACCGATCCTCCGAACTGGGCGAGTCGCGCGGCGCGCTGCCCGTCCTGCACGACTGGTTGATCCTGGTGGCCTCGCTGGCGGTGCTCAGCGTCGCCACGGCGCAGACCCCCGAGCCGTACCCGGCGCTGGCCGCGCTGGCGCCCGGCCTGGTCTGCACGCTGCTGTGCCGCCGCTGGACCCACCGCCACCTGACCTCCGCCCGGCGCGTCGCCCAGGCCGTCGACCGCGTGCTCGTGGTCGGCGAGCCCGGCGCGCTGGACGCCGCCGTCCAGCGGCTGGCCTCCCGCACCGACCACCCGTACGCCGTCGTCGGCACGGTCGTCGTCGGCGCCGGCACGGCCGGTGCCGCCGCGGGGCCCACGGGCGCGGGCGACCGCCTCGACCCGGAGCTCGACGGCCGCGCCGCCGGCCACCGCCTCGTCGACGCCGCCCGGCGCCACCGCGCCGAACTGGTGCTCCTCGCGCCCGGCGCCCGGCTCACCGGCGACCGGCTGCGCGAGCTGTGCTGGGCGCTCCACGACGCCGGGCTCGACGTCGCGCTGACGCCCGGCCTGGTCGAGACCTCGGTCAAGCGGCTCGCGGCCACCTCCGTCGCCGGACTCACCGTGCTGCGGGTCGAACCGCCGCTCGGCCACGGCGCGCAGGCCGCCTTGAAGTCCGCCGTCGACCGCTGCGGCGCCGCGCTCGGCCTGCTCCTGCTCGCCCCGGTGCTCCTCCTGCTGGCCGTGCTCATACGGCTCGACTCGCCCGGTCCCGCCCTCTACCGGCAGGTGCGCGTCGGCCGGGACCAGGAGACGTTCACCATGTGGAAGTTCCGCAGCATGGTGACGGACGCCGACCGGCGCAAGGAGGACCTCGCCGCGCGCAACGAGTGCGACGGGCTGATGTTCAAGATGCGCCGCGACCCCCGGGTCACCCGCATGGGCCGCTTCCTGCGTCGCACGTCCCTGGACGAGCTGCCCCAGCTGCTCAACGTCCTGAAGGGCGACATGTCCCTGGTGGGCCCGCGCCCGCCGCTCCCCGACGAGGTCGCCGGCTACGACGCCACGGCGCTGCGCCGGCTGCGCGTGCGGCCCGGCATGACGGGGCTGTGGCAGGTCAGCGGACGCTCGGACCTCTCCTGGGACGAAACGATTCAGCTCGATCTGCAGTACGTGGACAACTGGTCGTTCAGCAGCGACCTCGATGTGATGAGCCGTACGCTCCGCGCCGTCGTCGACGGCCGCGGAGCGTACTGAGGCGCCGATGCGGCGACCGGCGGCGCTACGCCCTGCCCGCGGGCCCCTCGCCCCCGCGCGCGTCCAGCCACCACGCGTACGTGGCGGCGATGCCGTCGCGCAGCGCGACGCGGGGCCGCCAGCCGAGCGCGGTGAGCTTGGAGACGTCCAGCAGCTTGCGGGGCGTCCCGTCCGGCTTGCTCGTGTCCCAGGCGATCCGGCCGGTGAAGCCGGTCACGTCGGCGACCGTCTCGGCCAGCTCGCGGATCGTGAGGTCCTCGCCGCAGCCGACGTTGACCGGCGCGTCCCCGTCGTACGCGGCGAGCAGCGTCAGGCACGCGTCCGCCAGGTCGTCGACGTGCAGGAACTCCCGCCGCGGGGTGCCCGAGCCCCACAGCGTCACCTCGTCCCGGCCGGCCTCGCGCGCCTCGTGGAACCGGCGCACCAGCGCGGGCAGGACGTGCGAGGTCTCCAGGTCGAAGTTGTCGCCCGGGCCGTAGAGGTTGGTCGGCATCGCCGAGACGAACGCGGCGCCGTACTGCCGGCGGTACGACTGGACCTGGCAGATGCCGGCGATCTTCGCCAGCGCGTACGGCTCGTTGGTGGGCTCCAGCGGGCCGGTCAGCAGCGCGTCCTCCCGGATGGGCTGCGGGGCGTGCTTGGGGTAGATGCACGACGAGCCGAGGAACAGCAGCCGCGCCACGCCGGCCGCGTGCGCGCCCGCGATGACGCTGAGCTGGATCCGGAGGTTGTCCTCCAGGAACGGCACCGGCTGGGTGCTGTTCGCCAGGATCCCGCCGACCTTGGCGGCGGCCAGGACGACCGCGTCCGGCCGTACGTCCGCCAGGAACGCCGCGGTGGCCGCGGCGTCGCGCAGGTCGAGCGCCGCGCGGTCACGGGTGATCACCTCGTGGTCCTCGGCGGCCAGCCTGCGGACCACCGCGGACCCGACGAGGCCCCGGTGGCCCGCCACGAATATCCGGGCCTGCCGCGGCAGGTACGGCGACGACTGGGTGAGGGGCGGCGGTACCGCCTGCGAGTCGGTCATGAGCCGGATCATGCCAGGAGCGGCGGCGGCGCCGCCGACCGCGGCCGGGTTTTCCGCACACCACGCAACAGAACGCTGCGGACGGGGCCGGCGCGCGGCTCCTCCGGGAGGAGATGCCACGCATGAGCAAGACCGCTTTGATCACGGGGGTCACCGGCCAGGACGGGTCGTACCTGTCCGAGCTGCTGCTGTCGAAGGGGTACACGGTGCACGGTCTCGTGCGCCGGTCGTCCACCTTCAACACCGAGCGGATCGACCACATCTACCAGGGCCCGCAGGAGGCCGGCCGCTCCTTCGTGCTGCACCACGCCGACCTCTCCGACGGGGTGGCGCTGGTGAACCTGCTGCGCGAGATCCGCCCCGACGAGGTGTACAACCTCGGCGCCCAGTCCCACGTGCGCGTCTCCTTCGACGCCCCGCTCTACACCGGGGACGTCACCGGCCTCGGGGCGCTGCGGCTGCTGGAGGCGGTGCGCGCCGCCGGCATCGACACGCGCGTGTACCAGGCGTCCTCCTCGGAGATGTTCGGCGCGACCCCGCCCCCGCAGAACGAGGCGACGCCCTTCCACCCGCGCAGCCCCTACGGCGTCGCGAAGGTCTTCGGGTACTGGGCGACCGTCAACTACCGCGAGGCGTACGGCATGTACGCGGTGAACGGCATCCTCTTCAACCACGAGTCCCCGCGCCGCGGCGAGACCTTCGTCACCCGCAAGATCACCCGCGCGGTGGCCCGCATCAAGGCCGGCCTCCAGAGCGAGCTGTACCTCGGCAACCTCGACGCCGTCCGCGACTGGGGGTACGCCCCCGAGTACGTCGACGCGATGTGGCGCATGCTCCAGCAGGACGAGCCCACCGACTACGTCGTGGCGACCGGTGTCGCGGCCACCGTGCGCCAGTTCCTGGAGACCGCCTTCGGCCACGCGGGCCTCGACTGGCAGGAGTACGTCCGCTACGACGCCAAGTACGAGCGCCCCAGCGAGGTCGACGCGCTCATCGGCGACGCGAGCAAGGCCGAGACGCTGCTCGGGTGGAAGCCCGAGGTCAGGGTGGACGACCTGGCCCGGATCATGGTCGACGCCGATGTCCGCCAGGTGCAGGACGAACTGGCCGGGACCACGGTGCGCGTCGACCGCTGAGCCGTCCGCCCGGGAATTCTTCCGGAGTTGGCCAGAAATAGCCGCAGAGCCGCTACTCTACGGCTCATTCACTCTTATGGGCGATCGGCCGGACGCCTCGAACCGCGGGCCGCCGACCGCCCACTGCGTCAAGACGCTCTGTCTTGGGGGGTACATGAAGAGATCCAGGGGGCTGCACGCTGCCCTCGCCCTGTCCTTGGCGGCCGGCCTGGGGGCGGCCGCCGCCCCGCAGGCCACCGCGCTCACCGAGCCGGTGGCCTTCACCGCCGACGACCTGCCCACCTGGCAGACCAACGGCATCGTCTGGGCGCTCGCCCAGGCCAACGGGGTGGTCTTCGCCGGCGGTACGTTCTCCGCCGTGCGGCCCCCCGAGGGGGCGGCCGGAGCCGAGCGGCAGGCGCTGAACTTCGTGGCGCTGGACGCCGCGACGGGCGCGCCCACCGACTGCAAGCTGTCCTTCACCGTCGGCTCGGGCACCGCCACCGTGCGCGCCCTGGCCGTCTCGCCGGACCAGCGCACCCTGTACGCGGGTGGCTACTTCGGCGCCGTCAACGGCAAGCCGGTCTCCAGCGCCGCCGCGATCGACATCGCCACCTGCACCCCGAAGGACGGCTTCAACGCGGCCTTCCCCGCGACGGTCCGCGCCCTCGCGGTCACCGACGACACGGTGTACGCGGGCGGCGACTTCGGCACGGTCAACGGCCAGACGCGGCAGCGGTACGCCGCGGTCGACGCGACGACGGGCGCCCTGCGGCCCTTCCGCGCGGACGCCGACGAGCCGGGCCGGGCCATCGAGATCACCCCCGACGGGCGGCACGCCCTGCTCGGCGGCGACTTCTTCAAGGTCAACGGCGCCGACTCGCACGCGCTCGCCGTGGTCGACGCCCAGACCGGCGCCAACGCCAGGACGTACCCGGGCTTCATCATGAACAGCTCGGTCGTCAAGGACATCGACACCGACGCCACCGGCTTCTACACCGCCAACGAGGGCACCGGCGGCTTCGACGGCCGCATCGCCCTGGAGCTGAACGGCTTCGACCAGCGCTGGCGCGACACCTGCCTGGGCGCGACGCAGGCCGTCGAGGCGCACAAGGGCGTGCTGTACAGCGCCTCCCACGCGCATGACTGCGGCCTCGTCGGCGAGTTCCCCGACGGGCGCCGCTACCACTTCCTGGCGCAGCCGACGACCTCCGTCGGCAAGCTGGGCTGGTTCCCGGACACCAACGACGGTCTCGGTGAGGGCATCGGACCGCGCGTGATCACGATCGCCGCCAAGGACGGCGTCGAGTACCTGTGGTCCGGCGGCGAGTTCACCACCGTCAACGGCGCCCCGGCGCAGGGCCTGACCCGCTTCGCCTCCACCGGCGACACCGGCAAGCCCACCACGCCCGTCGCCAGCGCGGCGAGCGTGAAGCCCGGCGAGATCCAGGTCCGCTGGCGCACCAGCCTCGACCTGGACGACAGCCGGCTGACGTACCGGGTGTACCGCGACGGCGCGGCCACCCCGATCGCCACCCTCGACGCCGAGTCGCTGCCGTGGCACCGGCCCCAGGCGTCGTTCACCGACACCGGCCGCGCCCCCGGCTCCACGCACACCTACCGGGTGACCGCGACGGACGGCGCGGGCAACGTCAGCGCGCTCTCCGCCTCCGTCAGCGCCACGACCGCCGTCTCCGCGCAGCCGTACGCCTCCGCGGTCATCGCCGACGGCGCCTCGCTGTACTGGCGCTACGACGACACGACCACGCCGTACACCGCCGACTCGTCCAAGGGCGACACGAGCGGCCTGCAGGCGAACGGCCCCGTCCTCGGCCAGGGCCCGGGCGCCACGGTCGACGGCAGCAAGGCGTACGCCTTCGACGGGACCGACTCCGTGGTCCACAGCGACCGCCGCGTCACCGTGGGCGACGCGTACACCGTCGAGACCTGGTTCAAGACGACCACGAACCGCGGCGGCAAGCTCATCGGGTTCGGCAACAACAGCACCCGCAACAGCGGCCGCTACGACAAGCACGTCTACATGAACAACTGGGGCCAGCTGTACTTCGGCGCCTACGACGGCACGGCCCGCACCCTGTCGACCCTCTCCTCCTACAACGACGGCAAGTGGCACCACGTCGTCGGCACCCAGGGCCCGGGCGGCATGACCCTGTACGTCGACGGCAAGCGCGTCGGCAGCAACACCCGCTCGGGCCACGAGCGGTACGCCGGGTACTGGCGCGTCGGCGGCGACGCCGTCGGCAGCTGGCCGTCCCGCCCGTCGAGCAACTACTTCGCCGGGCAGATCGACGAGACGGCCGTCTACCCGACGGCGCTCACGGCCGACCAGGTCGCCGCGCACTACCAGCGCGCGTCCCAGCAGGGCGACACGGTCACCACCCTGCAGCCCGTCGCGGACACCTACGTCAACGGGGCCTCCACCGGAACCAACCACGGCACCGGGACCTCCCTCGCAGTGCGCGGCAGCGCCGCCTACGAGACGTACCTGCGCTTCGCGCTGCCGGCCCTGCCGGCCGGCAGGCAGCTGACGGGCGCCTCCCTGGAGGTGCGGACCGACTCGTCGGCGAGCGCCGGTTCGACCGACGCGGTGCGGGTCAGCCCCGTCACGGGCGCCTGGTCCGAGACCGAGGTCACCCACGCGACGAAGCCGGCGCTCGGCGACCGCACGCTGGGCACGCTCACCCCGCCCACCGGGCCGTCCACGGGCGCCTCGGTACAGCTGGACAAGACCGCCATCGCGGCGGCCTTGGGCGGCGAGTACAGCATGGCGCTGACCGGGGAGGGCACGGACGCGCTGTGGCTGTGGTCCCGTGAGGCGCCCGCCTCCGGCGGCACGCCGAAGCTGGTCCTCACCTTCTCGCCGAAGTAGGCAGTGGCGGGGGCGGCGCCGCGCGCGCCGCCCCCGCCGCACGCGATCCACGGAGCAGGAGCACCACACACATGCGTACCCACCTCCGCCGCCCGGCCGCGGCCACGCTGCTGCTGGCGGCGGTGCTCACCGCGACGGGCTGCTCCTCCGGCGGCGGATCCGACGCGGCCCGGGGCGCGGGCGCCACCCCGTCGGCCTCGGCCCCGGCCCTGTCCGACGCCGAACGCGTCGCCCGCGAGCAGGAGGGCGCCACGACCCCGCCCCCGCCGGCCCCCGGCGCCTCCGCGCCGGCCGGCCCCCGCGCCTCGGCCCCCGCCGGCCCGGTCCGGCCGGACGCCTCGCTCACCCCGGCGACGGGCTCCTTCACCCCGCGGGAGAAGGAGTACCTGAGCGGCCGGGTGCCGCGCTCCGTCGACCCCGCCGCCGTGCTCGACGTCGGCAAGGAGTCCTGCCAGCGCATCGAGCGGACCGCCCGGCACGACAGGGACGCGGCCGTCGCGGCCGTCATCGCGGGGGACGTGCGCGACGCCGCCGACGCCGTCACCCACCTCTGCCCCGAGCAGCGACCCGTGCTCGACGCGGCCAAGGGCGGCTACCCGGACGGCACCCACGCCTCCCCGGCCGCCGGCCGCTACCGCACCGCCGCCGCCCGACCGGGCTGCACCTGGCAGGTCACCGACGCCCAGGGCGGCGAGCTGGCCGCGGGACCGGCGCCCGGCGCGTCCGGCGAGCGGCACACGCTGACCGTCCCGGCCGGGGCGGCGCGCTTCACCTCGACCGGCTGCTACGCCTGGCTGCGCGCCTGACCGACCGCCCGGCCGACCGCCCCGGCGTACACGTCCAGCAGGTCGTCCACCACGGCGTCCAGGGAGAAGGCCGAGCCGGCGAGCGCGTGCGCCGCCGCCCCGGCCTTCTCCGCCGCCTCCGGCTCCAGCAGCTCCAGCACCGCGCCCGCGAGCCCCGAGGCGTCCTCGACGACCCGGCCCGCGCCGGCCTCCCCGACCGCCGGGGCCAGCCCGTTGGACACCGTCACCACGGCCGGGGTGCCCACCGACAGCGACTCCAGCACCGACATCGGGAACGGCTCGTCCACCGACGGCAGCACGTACACGTGCGCCCGGCGCAGCTCCTCCAGCACCTGCGCCGGTCCCAGCGGCCCCACGAGCTCGACCCGGTCCCGCAGGCCCAGGTCGTCGACGAGCCGCTCCACCGCGCCCCGCTCGCCCTCGTCCGGGCCCGCCACGACGAACCGCGCCTCGGGGTGGCGGCGCAGGACCTCCGGCGCGGCGGCGACGAAGTCGCACGGCCGCTTGCGGGCCTGGAGCCGGGCCGCGTACAGGATCCTCGGCGGGCCCTCGGGCGCGGGGCGGGGGCTCTGCGCGGGGACGCCGTTGACCAGCCGCACCGCCGTGCGCAGCGGCGTGCCGAGGACGGCGTCCAGGCCGCGCCGCTCGTGCGTGGTGAGGTGGAGCACCGCGGCGGCGCCGCGCAGCACCCGCCGGACGGCCAGGGCGTCGAGGACCTTCGCCAGCAGCCGGTCGCTGGGGTCGACCATGCCGTGCGTCTGGAGCACCAGCGGCACGCGGGCGCGCAGGCACGCGAGGGCGACGGGCAGCGTGACGAGGTCGCGGGCGAGGTGGACGTGGACGACGTCCGCGCCGCGCACCAGGCGCCCCGCCTCCGCGAGCAGCGCGGGCGAGGTGATGCCGCTGAAGCCGAGCGGCAGCAGCCGCCGGGCCGGGTGGAGCCGGGCCGGTACGCCCTCCACGTCGGTGGGCGGCACGGGCCCGAAGCCGTCGGCGAGGGCCAGCAGCCGCGGGTGGTGGCCCCGGTCGCGCAGGCCGTGGGAGAGGTTCAGGGCGACGCGCACCGGACCGCCGAACGCCCCGGTGGGGGAGTGCAGGGTGACGGCGTGCAGGACCCGCAGGGGTGCGGTGCTCACTTCGGCTCCTCGACGGGCCGGCGGGTGCCGTCCGCGGTGTGCAGGGTCAGTTCGGGCAGGTCCTGGTGGAGGACCGCGCCGGCGCCGACGACCGCGTGGCGGCCGACCCGGGTGCCGGCGAGCACGGTGGCGCGGGTGGCGATCCAGGCGCCGTCCTCCACGGTGACGGGCGCGTTGCGGTAGCGGAAGTCGGCCGCGCGGTGGTCGTGGCTGCCGGTGCAGAGCAGGGCCTCCTGGGAGACGCACACGTGCGCGCCGAGGGTGATCGGCTCCAGGTTGAGCAGCCAGGCCCCCTCGCCGATCCAGGTGTGGTCGCCGACGGTCAGCTTCCACGGCCACAGGACGCGCACGCGGTGGCGGATCAGCACGTTCTCGCCGATCGTCGCGCCGAACGCGCGCAGCAGCGCCACCCGCAGCCGGGCCGGGCACCACCAGGTCGTGAACACCAGATTGAGCACGGCGAACCACAGGGCCTGCGTCAGCCTGCCCCGGCCCTTGTCGTACCCGGCCAGCGTGAATGCGGACAGGTCGCGCATGGCGCCGGACTCCCCCCTGTGCGCGCTGTGCGGGAAACCGCGAGGTGCGGAGACCGCGAGGTGCGGACGGCCGTGACACGCGGACGGCCGCCACGTACGACGGCCGCGACGTGCGGACGGCCGCCACGTACGGAAAACGAACGTCAGGTTATCGGTTCGTACGCCTGCGTCCAGGGTGCGGTCCCGGAGCGCTCGTTAGACTGCGCGCGGAACAGGGGCGGCGGGGCGACGGGGGTACGGGATGACGGTCGGGACCACGCCCCGCGCGGTGCCGCCGCCACGGCCCCGCACGGTGCCGCTGCCACCGCCGTTCAAGCCGCGCACACTGCTCTCCCGGGCGCTCGCCGTGCCCCTCGTGCTCGGCCTGGCACTCTTCCTGCCCCTGACGGTCGTCTCCCAGCCCGGCGACGGCCCGCGCGACGCCGCATTCTGGCTCCAGGTGGTCCTCACCGTCTACTGCGGTGTACGGCTCTCCGCGATGGTCCTCACCACCCGCCGCAAGCTCCTCCAGGCGACGTTCTGGATGTTCTGCTACATGGCGATGGGCGTGGCCCCGCTCGCCCAGGCGGTCATCGGCCGCGTGCCGACCCCGGTCGTCGGCCCCCGCGAGGACCTCGTCCAGGCGGTCGCGCTGGTCCTGCTCGGCTGCTTCGCCTTCGACGTCGGCGCCCTCCTCGCCCGGTACCGCACCCCCTGGCACCGCCGCGGCCGCGCCCGCGGCGCGGGCGCGCCGGCGCGGGGCGAGGCGCCCGACGACCGGCCGGTGCTGATCCACCGCCGGCGGCTGGCCCTGCTGGTGCTGGCCGCCTTCGCCTGCGGCGGCCTGCTCGTCGTCAAGCTCGGCGGGCCCGCCGTCTTCTTCAGCAGCCGCCAGGAGATCATCGCCAGCATCGAGGACGCGGGCGTCTCCGGCGACGGCGGCCAGGCCGGCCAGGCGTTCCTGCGCGGCTTCGGCACCGTGCCGCCGCTGATCGCCCTGCTCGTCTACACCCGCTGGCTCGTCACCTCCCGCCGGGCCCGCCGCACCTGGTCGGTCGTGACCGTCTTCGGCGCCCTGGTGGTGCTGAACGCCGTGGTGAACAACCCCATCTCCAACCCGCGCTACTGGTTCCTCACGGTGCTGTTCGCGCTGCTGTTCACCGCCTTCCCGACGAGCGCCGCCCTGTACCGGGCGTCGCTCTCCCTCGGGGTCGTCGTCGCGCTGCTCGTCTTCCCCTTCGCCGACCGCTTCCGGTACGACGAGAACAACACCCAGCAGATCGAGACGACCTCGTTCCTGGAGCCGCTGGCGCTGAAGGACTACGACCAGGTCGGCATGTTCGCCAACACCATCACCTACGTCGAGTCCGGCCAGGGCCACAGCTACGGCCGCCAGGCCGCGGGCTCCCTGCTGTTCGCCGTGCCCCGCTCGATGTGGGCGCAGAAGCCGTCCGACACCGGCGTGACCGTCGGCGAGTGGATGGGCGCGGTCAACACCAACCTCTCCTCGCCGGTCTGGGCCGAGCTGTGGATCGACTTCGGCCCCGTCGGCATGACGGCCGGGATGGCGGCCCTCGGGTACGCCGCCGCCCGCGTCGACCGCCGGGTGGCGCGCCGCGCCGTACGGGGCTCGCCGCCGGGCAGCCTGCTGCTGATCGCGGCGCCGCTGGTGGCGGGGTACTCCTTCATCCTCGTGCGGGGCCCGCTGCTCCAGGCGACGGGCAAGGTGGCCATCGCCGCGCTCTGCCTCGCCCTGATCGCCACCTACCGGCGCGACCGGGGCGCCCGCCTCGACTGACCGCCCGGCGCGCCGGGCGCGTCCGGCGCCTCCGGCACGTCGGGGCCCTCGGGCACGCCGGCCTCGGGCACCCCGGCCTCGGGCACCCCGGGTG
The DNA here is from genome assembly GCF_020873895.1 of Streptomyces sp. DH12. GTDB lineage: Bacteria > Actinomycetota > Actinomycetes > Streptomycetales > Streptomycetaceae > Streptomyces. The sequence continues at coordinate 101,116 of NZ_JAHWGT010000017.1, forward strand.
CCTCGGGAGCGGCGCCCGCGCGGCGGCGCAGGAGCGCCACCCGCACCCACGCGGCCAGGGCCTTCGCCGCCGAACCGCCCGCCAGGCCCCACGCCGCGCCGACCGCGCCGCCGAGGACGAACCCGGCGTACAGCAGCGCCACCGACAGCAGCGAGAAGACCACCTGCACCGGCAGGGTGTCGCGGGGGCTGAGCACCCGCAGCGTGAGCAGCGCGCTCACCCCGAGCCCCATCAGCGTGTACTGCGCCGCCGACGCCGGCAGCAGCGCGGCGACCGCCGGCCACGTGTCACCCAGCACCGCCCGCCCCGCGCCGTCGGGCAGCAGCCACCACACACCGCCCCACGCGGCGCCGGTCGCGGCCAGCGCCCCGCCCAGCAGCAGCGTCGCCCGGACCACGGCGCGCCCGCCGCCGAGGCGGTTCAGCAGCGGAGGTCCGAAGCCGTTGGCCGCGCCGAAGAAGACGTTCAGCGGCCCGAAGAGCGCCGAGGCGCCGCGCAGCGCCCCCACCGCCAGGGGGTTGCCGAGCAGGCCGAGGCAGAGGACCGCCAGCTGGCTGGAGCCGTTGCCGACGGCGAACTCGACGGCGAACCGCCGCCCCAGGTGGCCCCGGCGCACGTACCGGCGCCACTCCCCGCGCGCCCCGGCCAGCGGCCGCCGCAGCAGCAGCGCCGCCACCACCAGCCCCGGCAGGGCCGCCAGCCCCCACGCCAGGACCAGCCGGGACGCCGACGCCCCGGCCGGCTGGAGCGCCAGCACCGTCACGGTCGACGCCAGCCGCAGCGCGTCCGCCGCCAGCGCGTGGTGCGGCCGGCCCAGCAGCGAGAAGCAGTAGCGGGCCGCGTCCTGGAGCAGGACGACCGGCAGGACCGCGCCGAGCGCCGCCAGCGCCCGCCCGCCCGGCGGCAGCGCCGCACCCGTCGCGGCGAGCACCGCGCCGGTGGCGAACGCCGCCGCGGCCGTGAAGCCGAGCGCCGAACGGCAGGCCGCCGCCACCGCGCCGGCCCCGCCGCGCACCAGCACCAGCTCCTGCCCGACGTACGCCATGAACAGCCCCAGCGCCACCGTGAACACCAGGTACACCATGGAGAACTCGGCGAACCCGGACGCCGTCGACAGCCGCGCGGCCAGCACCAGCACCAGGATGTTGGTCAGCCCCGCGGCGCCCTGGTCGAGGACGGAGGCGAGGGCCGCCGTACGCCCGCGCAGCGCCCCGCCGGCCGCGCTCACCGGCGGTCGGGGGGTGAGACCGCCCGCAGCGCCATCGTGGTGGCCGGGTCGTCGTGCGCCGACGCGCCGACCGCGCCCGTACGCGCCCCGCCGCGCCCGCGCCCGTCCCGGTCGCCCGCGCCGTGGTCGGCGCGGCCGCCGTCCGGGGCCGGGGCGGCACCGCCCGACTGCCCGCGGGCGCCCTTGCCCCGGCGGGCGCCCCCGCTCTGCTGGCCGCGGTGCATGACCGTGCCGAGCACCGTGCCGCCCGCGCCCGTGATGAGGTCGCGCAGCCGGGCCAGCTGCGAGCGGTGCACGCCCCGCGGGTCGCACACCACGAGCACACCGTCGACCCGGTCCACCAGGGCGAGGGCGTCGGCGTACGCGAACACCGGCGGGGTCAGCACGATCACCGTCACCTGCGGGTCGTCGGCCTCCTCCACCAGCCGCGACATCTCCGGCGACGTCAGCGCCCGCGCCACGTTGCGCACCCGCGCCCCGGGCACCAGCTCGAAACTCCCGGACTCCCCGGCGTCCACGGTCAGCCGCCGCCCGCCCGGCCAGGCGTCCGTCTCGCCGTCCTGCGTCCACGCCGGTCGGCTCACCTCGCGGGCCCGCAACTGCTTCTCCAGCGACGGCCGGCGCAGCTCGGCCTCCACGATCAGCACGCGCTTGCCGGTCTCGGCGAAGGACGCGGCCAGGTTGACGGCCACCGCCGCGGCCGTACGGCTGGAGCCTCGCGGCGCGGCCACCAGCAGCCGCCGCCGGTCGGCGAACCGCTGGTCGTAGGCGAGCCGGTAGGCGATGGACCGGTACTCCTCGGCGAGCGGCGACTCCTCCCGGTCCTCCGTCAGCAGCGGGTCGGTGTCACGGGTGCGGGGCAGCGAGCCGAGCACCGGGGCGCGCAGCGCCCGCGCCACGTCGCCCTCCGAGCGGGCCGCCGGGTCGAACACCAGCCGCACCCAGGCGATGAGCAGCCCCAGCGCGATGCCCACGGCGCCGCCGAGCCCGAGGGACAGCGCCCACCCCGGACCGTCGGACGCGGTCGGCGGCGTCGCCGTCCTGATCACCTTGCCGGGCGTCACGTCGAGCGCCTTCAGCTTGCTGATGCGGTTGCTCAGCTCGGTGATGCGGTTGAGGAGGTTCGCCTTGACGGTGTAGTCCGCCTCGGCGTCCGTCCCCGACCGCCCCTCCAGCCGCTCCGCGAGCTCGTCGTGCTGCTTGGCGACCGGGTCCAGCTGCGCCTGCAGTCCCTTGATCATGGTGTCGCGGGTCTGCTCGGTCTGCTCCTGCCGGTCGGCGAGGTACGCCGCGACCAGCGCGTTGGCGCGGCGCGCCGACTCGGCCGGGTCTTCGTCCGTGTAGCTGAAGCGCAGCACCTGCGACTTGGGCGGGTTGGTCACCTGGAGGCCCGACACCAGCCCGGCCGCCTCCCCCTCGTACCCGAGGTCCTCGGCGGCCCGGCCGGCGATGCGCCGGCTCGTGGCCGCCTGCCGCTCGGTGTTCATGTCGAGGGTCTTCTCGACGGCGATCGTCGGGTTGAAGGGGTCCTCCATGGGGACCCGCAGCACCACGTCGCTCGTCGCCACGTAGGTGTCGGAGGTGCTGTACCCGAGCCAGGCCCCGCCGAGCAGTCCGAGGAGCACGCCGGCGGCCATCAGCCGCGGGTAGCGCAGGAGCTGGCGGAACTGGTCGCGCAGCAGGTCCGGTTCGTCGTCCACCGGGACCGCGGCCGCCGGGCCGCCGTGGGGGTGTGTCACCTGTCCGCTCCTTCCACCGCCGCGCCCGTCCCCGCCAGGGCCTCGTCGAGCAGCGCGTCGTACCGCGCCAGACCCGCCGCACGGCCCAGGTGGGCCGCCACGTGCCGGGGCCCGGCCGCGCCCCGCTCCGCCGCCGCCACCGGGTCGGCGGCCAGCTCCCGCACGGCCGCCAGGAGCGCCGCCGGATCCTCGGGCGGCACCAGGACGCCCGCCCCGGAGCGCCGCACCTCCTCGGCGGTGCCGCCGCCTTCGGCGACCGAGGCGACCACCGGCCGGCCGGTGGCGAAGTACGAGGTCAGCTTTGACGGCACGCTCATGTCGAGCACCGAGGCCCGCTGCGTCACGGCCAGCACGTCCGCGGCGGCCAGCACCTCGGGGAACTCGGCGTCGTCGACGGCGGGGAGGAACCGCAGGTTCGGCACGCCCTCGGCGAGCCGCTCCAGCGCCGCGCGCTGGTTGCCGTCGCCCATCAGCACCACGCGTACCGCCGGGTCGAGGCGGGCCGCCCGGACGAGCACCTCCAGGCCCTGCTTGAGGCCCATGTTGCCGGAGTGCAGGACGACCGTCTCGGCCGGACGCCAGCCGAGCCGCCGGCGGGTCTCCTCGCGCGGCCGCGCCGGGGCCGCCACGTGCGACCAGTTGGGGACGGTACGTATCCGCTCCGGCGCCACGCCCAGCGCGGTGACCCCCGCCCTGAACGTCTCGTGGATCACGCCGACGAGCGTGGCCCGGCGCAGCGCGTACGCCTCGACGCGCGCCGCGGCCGCCGCCGCCCGGTCGCCCCCCTCGATGCCGCTCTGCGCGGCCGCCGCCCCCATCAGGTCCTGCACGACGGGTATGTACGGCACCCGCCAGCGGGCCGCGAGCCGGGCCCCCACCACGCCGCCGGCGAGGCTGGGCAGCTGGGCGACGACCGCGTCGGGGCGCCCCATCCGGGGCGGCGCGGCGAGCTGGTGGGCGAGGACCGACGCCTCGAACAGCGCCCGCCGCGCGGCGGTCTGGCGGGCGGGCACGGTGTGCCGGCGGCGGTGCACGGTGACGCCCGCCCGCCGCTCGGTGCGCCGCCACGCCCCCCGGTAGGCCGGGTCGACCGACCAGGACGGGTAGTGCGGCATGCCGGCCAGGACGTGCGTCTCGTGGCCCCGGGCCGCCCAGTGCTCGGCTATCTGCGTGGCGTAGGGGCCTATGCCGGTGTGCTCCGGCGCGTAGTTGGTCGACACCAGCAGCAGGCGCCGAGGCCGCCGGCCGGTGTCTGACTGGTCGGTCTGGTCCGCGTCCCGCATCCGGATGGCCCCCCTCGTGACGAACGATCGCTCGCTCGTGCACCCTAATCGTTCACCTGTCCTGCGCGAAGTGTGCACGGTACTGTCAGCCGGGACGCACGGGGGCGGACCGTTCCAGAGGGGGGCAAGCACGTCATGTCGGAGCGCAGACCGTACCGGGTGGGGTACGCACCGGGGGCCTACGACCTGTTCCACATAGGCCACTTGAACATCCTTCGCCACGCCAGGCAGCACTGCGACTACCTGGTGGCCGGAGTGGTGTCGGACGAGATGGCCGAGCGGGCCAAGGGCCACCGGCCGGTCATCCCGCTCATCGAGCGGCTGGAGATCGTCCGCAACATCAAGTACGTCGACGCGGCGTTCGTCGAGACGGTCCCGGACAAGCTGGAGACCTGGAAGCAGGTCCGGTTCGACGTCCTGTTCAAGGGGGACGACTGGCGCGGCACCCCCCGGGGCGAACGCCTGGAGCGGGACTTCGCCACCGTCGGCGTGGACGTCGTGTACTTCCCGTACACCGTCCACACCTCCAGCACCCAGCTGCGCCGCGCGCTGGACGCGCTGACCCGCCAGGGGCCGCCGCAGGACCGGGCGGCGGCCGAGGGCGTCAGCGTGCCGGAGACGGCTCCGCGCCGGTGACCGGCTGGGCGGCCGGCCGGTCGAGCTCGCGGAACCACTTGGCGAGGAACAGCGGCAGGTAGAGGACGGCGGCGGCGCCGAGCAGCCCGTACCCCCACAGGAACAGCGGCCCGCCGCCCAGCAGCAGGAACACCAGGCAGAAGACCCCGTGGTCGACCGGGAGCAGCGCCACCGCCCGCAGGGTGGAGGGCGCCGGCGCCGGACCGCCCGGGGCCGCCTTCCGCTTGAGCTGCTCGGTGAGCAGCCCGCCGAAGAACGTCACGGTGGACGCGGTGAGGAAGACCAGCGGCACCAGCAGCACGACGTCCGCGCCCGTGCCGAAGTGCCCGGGGTGCCGGAAGAACGCGACGAGGACCGCGGTGTGCAGCGCGGTCGTCTTCGCGCAGTCCACGACGTGGTCGAGCCACTCGCCCGCTGGGCTGCCGCCGCCGCGCAGCCGCGCGAGCTGGCCGTCGGCGGAGTCGAAGGCGAAGCCCACGGCGAGCGCCAGCCACACCAGCGCGCCCGTCCACCACGTGGGCGGGGCCACGGCCACGGCGGCGACCCCGGCGAAGCTGAACGCCGCGCTGACAAGCGTGACCTGGTTGGGCGTGAGGCCGGCGACGTACGAGCCGGCCGCGAGGAACCGGCCCGTGGGCCGGTTGACGAACCGGGAGTACAGGGACACCCCCTTGGCCGTCTTCTGCGCGCCGCCGAGCCGCGCCAGCGCCTGGCCCCACGACATCCGCGCCGCCACCGCGGCCGTACCGCCCGTCGTCCCCGCCACCATCCCGCCCCCTGTGCCACTCCGCCTGCCGGAGCGTTCATGATGACAGCCCCGCCCACGGCGCGGGGACGGACGCGGAGGCCGGCCCGCGCGGGCCGGGGGTCAGCCCGCGCGGGCCAGGCGGATCGGCAGGGGTCAGCGGGCGGACGCCGGGGAGCGCCGCGCCGACGCCGGCACCGGGTCGTCCTCCCGCAGGGCCCGCCACAACTCGTCCGCCTGCGGCTGCGCCGGCACCACGCGGTTGGGGTCCGCCCGGTCGTACGCGACGGGCAGCATCACCGTGTCCATCGACGCCGGGTCGATGCCCCGCATGCTCCGACCGAACTCGACGAGCGCGGGGAGCGACGCCAGTTCGGAGTCGGTCGTCAGCGACCCGGTCAGCGACTGGGCGATCCGGAACGACTTCGCCGGGCTGCCGAGCAGGTCCTGCCGCTGCACCTCGCGCAGCAGCGACGTGAGGAACTGCTGCTGGAGCCCTATGCGCCCCAGGTCGCTCCCGTCGCGGTAGCCGTAGCGGGTACGGACGAACTTCAGCGACTCGGTGCCGTCCAACCGGTGCGTGCCGGGCTCCAGGGCGAAGCCGCCCTTGGTGTCGCGGATCGGCTCCCGCACCTCGACGGTCACCCCGCCCAGCTCGTCGACGAGCTCCTTGAAGCCCGCGAAGTCGATCTCCATGAGGTGGTCGATGCGGACACCGGACATCTTCTCCACCGTCTTCACCACGCAGGCCGGGCCGCCCGTCGTGTAGACGGAGTTGAACATGACGCGGGACGCCGGCCCGCTCTCGCCGCCGCCGGGCCGGGGGCAGGCGGGGCGGTCCACCAGGGTGTCGCGGGGGATGCTCACCGCGACCGCGTCCGCCCGGTTCGCCGACACGTGCACCACCAGCGCGGTGTCGGAGCGGGCGCCGCCCACGTCACCGGCGTCGAGCGCGGCGTTCTCACCGGCCCGCGAGTCCGACCCCAGCACCAGCAGGTTGGTCGCGCCGAGCGCGCCGGGCGCCTTCTGCGGCCGGTCGTCGCCCAGGGCGCGGCCGATGTCCACGCCTGTGAGGCCGCCGTCGAGGCTCCGGTACGCCCACCAGCCGGCCGCGGCCGCGCCCAGCAGGACGACGGCGCACCCGGCGCCCGCGAGGCGCCACCCGCGCCGCCGCCGACCGGCCCGGCGCCCGGGCGCCGGCGGCGGGCCGGAGCCCTCCGCCCCGTCGACCGTCTCGTTGGTGTCCGGCATCGATGGCCCCCCTGCTCGCTGTGCTGACGCGCCGGCCCGCCCACGCGTACGGCCCCCCCCGGGCCCGACCGGTCGGTGAACTATAAACGTCCCCCCGCGGCACGGGGAGGCCCGAGCACCCGGCACCGCACGCGAGAGGGGCGCCGCACCGGACCGGTGCGGCGCCCCTCGTCGGGTGCGGGGGAGCGGGTGCGTCAGCGCACGTCGCCCATGAGGCCCTGCACCTTCTTGCGGTACATGTAGATCGCCACGCCCGCGAGGACGGCCAGCGAGGCCTCCATCGCGATGACGCCGGTGCCGTTGAGGTCCACGCCGGCCAGCGAGAGCAGGCCCGTGGTGCAGTCGCCGGCGGTGACGGCGAGGAACCAGACGCCCATCATCTGCGAGGCGTACTTCTGCGGCGCCATCTTCGTCGTGACCGACAGGCCGACGGGGGAGAGGCACAGCTCACCGATCGTCTGGATCATGTAGATCGAGACGAGCCACATCGGGGAGACCTTGCCGCCGTCGCCCGCCATGCCCATGGGGATGACGAAGACGAAGAACGAGGCGCCGACGAGGACCAGGCCCATCGCGAACTTCACGATGGTGTTCGGCTCCTGGTTCCTGCGGGCCAGCCACAGCCACAGCCAGGCGAAGACCGGCGCCAGCGCCATGACGTACAGCGGGTTCAGCGACTGGTACCAGGTGGCGGAGAAGCCGAACCCGAAGACGCTGTCCGCGGTCTTGTCGTCCGCGAAGAGGGAGAGGGTCGAGCCGCCCTGGTCGTAGATCATCCAGAAGACCGCGGCGGCCACGAAGAACCAGATGTAGCCGTTGACCTTGGACTGCTCGGTGGGCGACAGGTCCTTGTCGCGCTTGATCCGCGCCAGCACCGCCACCGGGATGACCAGGCCGGCCAGGGTCAGCGGGACGAGCGCCCAGTTCAGGGTGTACATGCCCAGGGCGACGACCGCGCCGTAGAACGCCGCGGCGACCAGCAGGCCGCCGGTGACGCGCAGCAGGACGCGGCGGCGCTCCTCGGCCGACAGCGGGTTCGGGACGACGCTGCTCTTCGGGCTCAGGTGGCGGGTGCCGAACAGGAACTGGACCAGGCCGAGACCCATGCCGAGCGCGGCCAGCGCGAAGCCGGCGTGCCAGTTGTGCTCCTTGCCGACCGTGCCGATGACGAACGGGGCGACGAAGGCACCGAGGTTGATGCCGATGTAGAAGAGCGTGAAGCCGCCGTCGCGCCGCGGGTCGTCCGGGCCGTCGTACAGGTGGCCCACCATCGTGGAGATGTTGGCCTTGAGCAGACCGGAGCCGGCCGCGACGAGCGCCAGACCGACGAAGAACATCGCCTGGCCGGGCAGGGCGAGCGACAGGTGGCCCAGCATGATCACGGCGCCGGCGATGGCGACCGTCTTGCGGGCGCCCCAGACGCGGTCGCCGAACCAGCCGCCCGGCATGGCCATGAGGTAGACCATCGACACGTAGACGGAGTAGATCGCCGTCGCCGTGGCCGCGGTCATGGCGAGCCCGCCGCCCTGGCTGCCGACGGCCGCGTCCGCGCCGCCGGAGACCAGGTAGTACACGAGGAGGGCGCGCATGCCGTAGTAGCTGAAGCGCTCCCACATCTCTGTCATGAAGAGTGTGGCCAGGCCGCGGGGGTGGCCGAAGAAGGTCTTCTCGGCGACGGGGGTGTTCGCCGGGTCCTTCGTCAGGCTGGACGCCATGGTCGATCCTTGTTCGTTCGGGACGCTCGTCGCTTTGTGGGCGACCCGCGCCCGCTCCGGGGCGGCCGGCACCGGCACGGTCGCAGCCGTGCCGGGATCCACACCCCGCCGCGTCATCGCGCGGAGGAGCCCGGCCAACAGGTCATTCCTACGCCGAGCAGAAAAGAGACCTTTGGTGCGTCAACGAGTGATGCCGCCAAAGGTCCCCGATTGCCTACTACAAGCGTCTCGCCACCATACGCCACGACACTGCGGCATATGGAAGGACTTGAGACATGGATCACAGGTGGCGGTGGAACCGCGTACCCAGTTTCTAAGGTCATTTCCAGGATGTCATCGATGACACCCAGGTATGGACGATCTTGACGCGATCTCTCCACGACCCGCACGCCCCGCGGACTACCATCACCCCATGACGCGTGTACTGCTCGCCGAGGACGACGCATCGATCTCGGAACCGCTGGCCCGCGCGCTGCGGCGCGAGGGGTACGAGGTCGAGGTGCGCGAGGACGGCCCCAGCGCGCTCGACACCGGACTGAAGGGCGCCGTCGACCTCGTCGTGCTCGACCTGGGCCTGCCCGGCATGGACGGGCTGGAGGTCGCCCGCCGGCTCCGCTCCGAGGGCCACACCGTCCCGATCCTCGTCCTGACGGCCCGCGCCGACGAGGTCGACACGGTCGTCGGCCTCGACGCCGGCGCCGACGACTACGTCACCAAGCCGTTCCGCCTCGCCGAGCTGCTCGCCCGCGTCCGCGCCCTGCTGCGGCGCGGCGCCACCGAGCCCGCCCCGCAGCCGCCGTCCACGCACGGCGTGCGCATCGACGTCGAGTCGCACCGCGCCTGGATGGGCGACGAGGAGCTCCAGCTCACCGCGAAGGAGTTCGACCTGCTGCGGGTCCTGGTCCGCGACGCCGGCCGGGTCGTCACCCGCGACCAGCTGATGCGCGAGGTCTGGGACACCACCTGGTGGTCGTCCACCAAGACCCTCGACATGCACATCTCGTGGCTCCGCAAGAAGCTCGGCGACGACGCGGCGAACCCCCGGTACATCGCGACCGTCCGCGGCGTCGGCTTCCGCTTCGAGAAGAGCTGAGGCGGACCTCTCCGTGCGCCGCCGCCTGATCAGCTCCACGCTCGCCGTGGTCCTGGTCGTCATCTCCGTCTTCGGGGTCTCCCTCGTCATCGTCGAGACCCGCACCATCACGAGCAGCGCGCAGGAGAGCGTCGAGCTGGAGGCGATGCGGCTCGCCGGGATCGTCGACGGCCGCCTCATCGGCGGCGAGCCCGTCGACCCCGGCATCCTCTCCGACCACGGCGGCGCCGACCGGTACGCCCGCATCGAGATCCCCGGCCGCCCGCCCGTCGAGGTGGGCACCCGCCCCGAGGGCGGCGTCATCCGCGGCACCGCCGTCGGCGAGCGCGGCGAACGGGTCGTCGTCGAGGAGTCCCGCTCGTCGGTGACCCGCGAGGTCGGCCGTACGCTCCTGATCATCGGCGCGGTCGCGCTGCTCGCGGTCGTCGCCGCCGTCCTGCTCGCCCTGCGCCAGGCCAACCGGCTGGCGTCGCCCCTCACCGACCTCGCCGAGACCGCCGAACGGCTCGGCTCCGGCGACCCCAGGCCGCGCCACCGGCGGTACGGGGTGCCCGAACTGGACCGGGTCGCCGACGTCCTCGACGCCTCCGCCGAACGCATCGCCCGGATGCTCACCGCCGAGCGCCGGCTCGCCGCCGACGCCTCCCACCAGCTGCGCACCCCGCTGACCGCGCTGTCGATGCGGCTGGAGGAGATCTCCGAAACCGACGACCTGGAGACGGTCCGCGAGGAGGCGACGATCGCGCTCGCCCAGGTGGAGCGGCTCACCGACGTCGTCCAGCGGCTCCTGACCAACGCGCGCGACCCGCGCACGGGCTCCGCGGTCGGCTTCGACCTCGACGAGGTCGTCAAGCAGCAGATCGAGGAGTGGCGGCCCGCGTACCGCAGCGCCGGCCGGGCCATCGTCCGCTCCGGCCGCACCGGCATGCGCGCCGTCGGCACCCCCGGCGCCGTCGCCCAGGTGCTGGCCGCGCTGATCGAGAACTCGCTCATGCACGGCGGCGGCACGGTCGCCCTGCGCACCCGCGTCACCGGCAACCAGGCCGTCGTCGAGGTCACCGACGAGGGGCCCGGCGTCCCCGCCGACCTCGGCGCGCGGATCTTCGAGCGGACCATCAGCGGCCGCAACTCCACCGGCATCGGCCTGGCCGTCGCCCGCGACCTCGCCGAGGCGGACGGCGGACGGCTGGAACTGGTCCAGCTCAAGCCGGCCGTCTTCGCCCTCTTCCTGAGCCGCGAGTCACGCCGCCGCGACGAGGAGGCCCCGCAGCGGCCCATCCGCTAGGCCGCGGGGCCGCGGGGCCGCGCCGGGCGCGGGCGGGCGCGACTGGGCGTCGTCGTGCCGGGCGCGGCGGGAGCCGTCGTGCCGGGGCGGTGGGCGCTGGGCCCGGGGGCGGTGGGAGCGGGGCGGCGGGCGCGGGCCGGTGGTGCGCCGGGCGCGACCCCCGCCGTCGGGACCGGCGCCGCGGGCGTCAGGGGAGGCGCGGGCCCACCGGGGCCGGGGACTCCTCCGGCCGCCGCTGCTCCAGGATCGCCGGGCCCGCCGTGGCGGCCCCGGCCTCCCCGTCCTCCGCACCGGCCCCCGCCTGAGCGCCCGGGACCGCCCGGAACACCCACGTGCGGTAGGACCAGAACCGGAACAGCGTCCCTATGCCGATCCCGATGAACTTGAAGACGTTGTTCTGCAGCGGGCTGTCCCACCCGAAACCGTAGGTCGCGGCGTACAGGATCCCGTTCTCGATCACCATTCCGGCGGCGCTGAACGCGAAGAACAACGACGCCTCACGCGTCCGCCGCGTCTTGTCCCGGTCCCGATAGGTGAAGTGGCGGAAACCGACGTAGTTGCAGGCGATGGCGATGACCGTGGCCAGCAGGCTGGCCCGGACGACGGGCAGGTCGGTGGTCTGGCGCAGCACGTTGAAGGCGGCCATGTTCACCAGGAAACCGATGCCGCCGACGACACCGAATTTCGCTATCTCACGGACGAGCTGTTCCAGCCGCACCCGAAGGGCGCTCTGCGCACTCATAATGATCTTTCAATCCCGTCCGCCGGTCGCATGCGTCAACCCGGTCATGCTAACCATCACCCGCCCGGCCACGCGCGGACGCGGACGCCGCGCGGCCGCCCGCGCCGCCCACCGTGCCGGGTCCCGGTGGCCGGCGGATACCCTGGGAGGGTGACGTTCCCGGTAGTCGGCATGGTCGGCGGCGGCCAGCTCGCCCGTATGACCCACGAGGCGGGCATCCCCCTCGGCATCAGATTCAGGCTTCTCAGTGACACTCCCCAGGACTCGGCGGCACAGGTCGTGAGCGACGTCGTCATCGGCGACTACCGCGACCTGGACACGCTGCGCGCGTTCGCGCGCGGATGTGACGTGATCACCTTCGACCACGAGCACGTGCCCACCGAGCACCTGCGGGCCCTGGAGGCGGACGGCATCCCCGTCCGCCCGGGGCCCGACGCGCTGGTGCACGCCCAGGACAAGGGCGTGATGCGGGCGAAGCTCGACGCGATCGGCGCGCCCTGCCCGCGCCACCGCATCGTCGCGGACCCGGCCGACGCGGCGGCGTTCGCGGCGGAGGGCGGCGGGGAGGGCGACGGCTTCCCGATCATCCTCAAGACGGTCCGCGGCGGGTACGACGGCAAGGGCGTGTGGTTCGTCCGCTCGCGGGACGAGGCGCGCGACGCGTTCCTCGCCGGCGTGCCGGTCCTCGCCGAGGAGAAGGTCGACTTCGTCCGCGAGCTCGCGGCGAACGTCGTCCGCTCCCCGCACGGCCAGGCCGTGGCGTACCCCGTCGTGGAGTCCCGGCAGGTCGACGGCGTCTGCGACACGGTGATCGCGCCCGCGCCCGACCTCTCCGCCGAGCTGGCCGGCCAGGCCCAGGAGCTCGCGCTGCGCATCGCCCGCGAGCTGGACGTCGTCGGCCACCTCGCCGTCGAGCTGTTCGAGACCCGCGACGGCCGCATCCTCGTCAACGAGCTCGCCATGCGCCCGCACAACTCCGGCCACTGGACCCAGGACGGCGCGGTCACCTCCCAGTTCGCCAACCACCTGCGGGCCGTCCTCGACCTGCCCCTCGGCGACCCGCGCCCCCGCGCGCGGTGGACGGTCATGGCGAACGTCCTCGGCGGCGACTACCCGGACATGTACCAGGCGTACCTGCACTGCATGGCCAGGGACCCGCAGCTGAAGATCCACATGTACGGCAAGGACGTGAAGCCCGGCCGCAAGGTGGGCCACGTCAACACCCACGGCGACGACCTGGACGACGTGCTGGAGCGCGCCGCCCACGCCGCCGGCTACCTGCGAGGAACGATCGTTGAGTAACGCACCCGGGCCGCTGGTGGGCATCGTCATGGGCTCGGACTCCGACTGGCCCGTCATGGAGGCCGCCGCTCAGGCGCTCGACGAGTTCGAGGTCCCCTACGAGGTCGACGTCGTCTCCGCGCACCGCATGCCGCGCGAGATGGTCGCCTACGGCGAGGGCGCCGCCGACCGCGGTCTGAAGGCGGTCATCGCGGGAGCCGGCGGCGCCGCGCACCTGCCGGGCATGCTCGCCTCCGTCACGCCGCTGCCGGTGATCGGCGTGCCGGTGCCGCTGAAGTACCTCGACGGCATGGACTCGCTCCTGTCGATCGTGCAGATGCCGGCCGGCGTCCCCGTCGCCACGGTCTCCGTGGCCGGCGCGCGCAACGCCGGACTGCTCGCGGTGCGGATGCTCGCCGCGCACGACCCGGACCTGCTGGCCCGGATGAAGGAGTTCCAGCAGGTCCTGAACGACCAGGCGACGGAGAAGGGCAGGCGGCTGCGGTCGAAGGTCGAGGGCTCCGCGTCCTTCGGCTTCGCCCGGTGAGCGCCGCCGCCCGCCTGCTCGGCGAGGCCCTCGACCTCCTCGCCGAGCACCCCGTCGTCGACGGCCACAACGACCTGCCGTGGGCGCTGCGCGAGAAGGCCGGCTACGACCTGGACCGGCTCGACGTCGCCGCCGACCAGCGCGGCCGGCTCCACACCGACCTGCCGCGGCTGCGCGCGGGCCGGGTGGGCGCCCAGTTCTGGTCGGTGTACGTACGCAGCGACATGGCCGGCGACGACGCGGTCAGCGCCACCCTGGAGCAGATCGACTGCGTCGACCGGCTGCTGGCCCGCCACCCGGCGGAGCTGGCGCCCGCGCTGACCGCGGACGACGTGGAGGCGGCCCGCGCCGAGGGCCGCATCGCGTCCCTCAAGGGCGCCGAGGGCGGGCACTCCATCAACAACTCCCTCGCCACCCTGCGCGCCCTGTACGCGCTCGGCGTGCGGTACATGACGCTCACGCACAACGACAACATCGCCTGGGCCGACTCGGCGACCGACGTCCCCGGCGTCGGCGGGCTGTCCGCGTTCGGCCGCGAGGTGGTGCGGGAGATGAACCGGCTGGGCATGCTCGTCGACCTCTCCCACGTCGCGGCGACGACGATGCGCGACGCCCTGGACACCACCGAGGCGCCGGTCGTCTTCTCCCACTCGTCGGCCCGCGAGGTCTGCGACCACCCGCGCAACGTCCCCGACGACGTGCTGGAGCGGCTGCCCGGCAACGGCGGCGTCGCCATGGCGACGTTCGTACCGAAGTTCATCCTGCCCGCCGCGGTGGAGTGGACCGCCCGCGCCGACGAGAACCTGCGCGCGCACGGCTTCCACCACCTGGACACCACGCCGGAGGCGATGCGGCTGCACGCGGCCTTCGAGGAGGCGCACCCGCGCCCCGTGGCGACGGTCGCGACGGTCGCCGACCACCTGGACCACATGCGGGACGTCGCCGGCGTCGACCACGTCGGCATCGGCGGCGACTACGACGGCACGGCGTTCACCCCGTCGGGCCTCGACGACGTGTCGGGGTACCCGAACCTCGTCGCCGAGCTCCTCGCCCGCCGCTGGTCCCGCGCCGACGTGGCCAAGGTGACCTGGGGCAACGCCGTGCGGGTCCTGCGTGACGCGGAGGCGGTCGCCCGCGACGCGGCGTCCCGCCGGGGGCCCTCGACGGCGACCCTGGGCGAGCTGGACGGCTGAGCGGCGGCCCCGTCGGGGGCGTGGCGGCGTCGGGCGGTGTGCCGGGGGCCGCGACGTGCGGCCGCGCCGCCGCGTCGGGCGCGCGGTGGCGCCGGGTGGGTGGCGGCCGTGTCGTGTGGCCGCGCCGCCGTGTCCGGGCGGGACGGTGGGTGGGGTCGGGGCCGCGGCGGGTCACCTCCTCGGGGCCGGCGGCCCTGGGTACCACGCGAGGGAACCCGGGCAACGCCGCCGGCCCCTGCGGGGGCGACCCGCCACGGCCCCTCCCGACGCCGTCGGCCGGGTGACGGGTGTCGTCGGCTCCGGCCGGAGGTTACGCGCGCGGGCGGCCCATCGCGCGGAACGTCCAGTCCGCGGCGCGCCAGCGGGCGGCGTCCAGGGCGTTGCGGCCGTCCAGGAT
The DNA here is from genome assembly GCF_020873895.1 of Streptomyces sp. DH12. Taxonomy (GTDB): domain Bacteria; phylum Actinomycetota; class Actinomycetes; order Streptomycetales; family Streptomycetaceae; genus Streptomyces. The sequence goes on from NZ_JAHWGT010000017.1 coordinate 116,251, forward strand.
GATCCGGGCGTTGACCACCTCGCCCAGCTCCGCCGGGTCGACCTCGCGGAACTCGCGCCACTCGGTGAGGTGCAGCACCACGTCCGCGCCGCGCACGGCCTCCAGGACGCTGTCGGCGTAGCCGAGGGTCGGGAAGACGCGGCGGGCGTTGTCCATGCCCTTCGGGTCGTACACGGTGACCTGGCCGCCCTGGAGGTGGATCTGCCCGGCGACGTTGAGGGCGGGCGAGTCGCGCACGTCGTCCGAGTCGGGCTTGAACGCGGCGCCGAGGACCGCCACCCGCTTGCCGAGGAACGTTCCGTCGCCGAGCGCCTCGCGCGCCATGCCGACCATCTGGCCGCGCCGCCGCATGTTGATCGAGTCGATCTCGCGCAGGAAGGTGAGCGCCTGGTCGGCGCCCAGCTCGCCGGCGCGTGCCATGAAGGCCCGGATGTCCTTGGGCAGGCAGCCGCCGCCGAAGCCGATGCCGGCGCGGAGGAACTTGGCGCCGATCCGCTCGTCGTGGCCGATGGCCTCCGCGAGCTTGGCGACGTCGCCGCCGGCGGCCTCGCAGACCTCCGCCATCGCGTTGATGAAGGAGATCTTCGTCGCGAGGAAGGAGTTCGCGGCCGTCTTCACCAGCTCGGCCGTGGGGAAGTCGGTCACGACGAACGGCGCGCCCTCGCCGACCGGCACCGCGTACACCTCGCGCAGCAGCTTCTCGGCGCGGCCGCTCTCCACGCCGACGACGATCCGGTCCGGGTGCAGGGTGTCGTTCACGGCGAAGCCCTCGCGCAGGAACTCCGGGTTCCAGGCCAGCTCCACGTCCGCGCCCGCGGGGGCCCGCTCGGCGAGGAGCCGGGAGAGCCGCTCGGCGCTGCCGACCGGCACGGTCGACTTGCCGACGACGAGGGCGGGCTTCTTCAGGTGCGGGGCGAGCGCGCCGAACGCCGCGTCGACGTAGCTCATGTCGCAGCCGTACTCGCCGTGCTTCTGCGGAGTGTTCACGCAGACGAAGTGGACGTCGCCGAAGTCGCCGACCTCCTCCCAGGAGGTGGTGAAGCGCAGCCGCCCGGTGGAGCCCTCCATGCCGACGACGTGCCGCCGCAGCAGGTCCTCCAGCCCCGGCTCGTACATGGGGACCCGTCCCGAGGCCAGCATCTCGATCTTCTCGGGGACGACGTCGAGCCCGAGGACGTCGAAGCCGAGTTCCGCCATGGCCGCTGCGTGGGTGGCGCCGAGGTAGCCGGTGCCGATCACCGTGATCTTCAGGGCCATGAGTGCTGCTCCAGTGCTGTACGGGCCGGGAATGCGTGCCCGAGCATAGTCGGGCGGCGGCCGGGGCATGGTTCCGGCGGTGCTGCCGCTGTCGGCAAGCTCACGTGATCCTCACATATGCCGAGCCCGTGGCGGACCACTAAAATTCGGGTTACTTAACGGTAGTTAGCACGCAGCCCTGGGGAGTGACGCAGACATGGCGGGAACGCCTGACTTCGACCTGTACCGCCCGTCCGAGGAGCACGACATGCTCCGGGACACCGTCCGCTCGCTCGCCGAGGCGAAGATCGCGCCGCACGCCGCCGCCGTCGACGAGGAGGCCCGCTTCCCGCAGGAGGCGCTGGACGCCCTCGTCTCCTCCGACCTCCAGGCCGTGCACGTCCCCGAGACGTACGGCGGCGCGGGCGCCGACGCCCTCGCGACCGTGATCGTCATCGAGGAGGTCGCCCGCGTCTGCGCGTCGTCCTCGCTGATCCCGGCCGTGAACAAGCTCGGCTCCCTCCCGGTGATCCTCTCCGGCTCCGAGGAGCTGAAGAAGAAGTACCTGGGCCCGCTCGCCAAGGGCGACGCGATGTTCTCGTACTGCCTCTCCGAGCCGGACGCCGGCTCCGACGCCGCCGGCATGAAGACCAAGGCCGTCCGCGACGGCGACTTCTGGGTCCTCAACGGCGTCAAGCGCTGGATCACCAACGCCGGCGTCTCCGAGTACTACACGGTCATGGCCGTCACCGACCCGACCAAGCGCTCCAAGGGCATCAGCGCCTTCGTCGTGGAGAAGGGCGACGAGGGCGTCTCCTTCGGCGCCCCGGAGAAGAAGCTCGGCATCAAGGGCTCCCCGACCCGCGAGGTCTACCTCGACAACGTGCGCATCCCCGCCGACCGCATGATCGGTGAGGAGGGCACCGGCTTCGCCACCGCGATGAAGACCCTGGACCACACCCGCATCACCATCGCGGCCCAGGCCCTCGGCATCGCCCAGGGGGCCCTGGACTACGCCAAGGGGTACGTCCAGGAGCGCAAGCAGTTCGGCAAGCCGATCGCCGACTTCCAGGGCGTGCAGTTCATGCTCGCCGACATGGCGATGAAGATCTCCGCCGCCCGCGCCCTCACCTACCAGGCGGCCGCGGCCTCCGAGCGCGTCGACCCCGACCTGACGTACCTGGGCGCGGCGGCCAAGTGCTTCGCCTCGGACATCGCCATGGAGGTCACCACGGACGCCGTCCAGCTCCTCGGCGGCTACGGCTACACCCGCGACTACCCGGTCGAGCGCATGATGCGCGACGCCAAGATCACCCAGATCTACGAGGGCACCAACCAGGTCCAGCGCATCGTCATGGCCCGCAACCTGCCGTAACACCGCGGCACACCCCGCGACCGCACAGCACGGCCCCCGGCGATCCGCCGGGGGCCGTCGCGGTTACGCTGCGCTGCCGCACAAACGGCTCAGCCCAGCACAGCACAGCACCAGGAGTCCCCATGAGTGTGGATCGTCAGATCTCCGCACTGCTCAAGCAGATAGCGACCCAGGACGTCGTGGTCGTCACCGACGAGTTCTCCCGCGCCGGGCGGGCCGCCGCGCTCGCGCACGTCGTCGAGCACTACGGTTTCGAGTACGACGGGACCCGGCGCGAGGGCCACAACAGCCAGACCCTCGCCGTCCATCTCTACCGCGACCCCGCGCCCGAGGCCCGCGCCCGCGAGGCGGCCACGATCGCCGCGCACCCGCAGGCCGGCATGGGCGGCGCGGTGCCCGGCCTCCGGCCCGGGACGCTCAAGCCGACCGCCGAGGCGGCGGAGGCGGTCGCCCTGCTGAAGGACCGCATCGGGTACGACGTCATGACGCAGATGGCCGGGGCGCGGAAGATGGGCTTCGCCTGGTTCTGCGTGGCGGGCCTGGTGGTGACGCTGCTGATCTGCCAGATGTACGTCGGCGCCGTCGCGGGCGGCGCCGCCCTGGCCGCGTTCCTGGTGGGCGGCGTGAAGATCGGCGAGCTCCGTCGGCAGCGCATAGCCCAGCGCCTTCAGCAGGCGGGGTTCACCCCGGTACGGGACGAGACGGGGCGGCAGCGCTTCCTGCGCCCGGGGCAGCAGCTGCCGGGGCACGCGAACCCGTTCGCCGGCTGACGGGCGGGGCGGTCAGGGCGGCCCGAGCGGTCAGGGCGGTCGCAGCGTTCGGCGCGGTCGGCGCCGGTCAGGCGTCGGTGTACCGGGGGAGGTCCGTGGTCGGGATCGTCCACTCGCCGATGGTGACGTCCTCGCCGTACTCGAAGTCCTTGCGCGTGGCGTAGCGGGGGCCCGACGGGGTGGTGTGGATGTCGGACATCACCGCGCCCGAACCGGTGCGGGGGTCGAAGATCACGTAGATGGGGATGCCGAGCAGCGCGTAGTCCCGTGTCTTGCCGACCCAGTCGTTGTCGGGGTTGGAGCGGGACACGACCTCGATGGCGGCGATGACCGTGCGGGGGTCGAACCCCCCGTCCCCTTCCATGTCCGTCTCGGCGATCACCATCACGTCGGGATGGCGCATGATGCCCTCGGACAGGTCCTCCACGTCGGGTTCCCCCGTATGGGCAGCCAGTTCGTCGGGCATGACCTTTTCGAGGCGCTTGCGAACGCGTAGCACGGTGAGCTCGTGCGGCCTCCCGGGCGACATCATGTCGTGAACGATCCCTTCCTTGGTGATCTCGAACTTGCCGGGAAGGGCGTCGTCCATCGACGACAGGAACTCCCGCATCGTCCGGTACAGGTGGTGCGTCTCCCGCTGCGCGTCGTCCGGGGCGATGCTCATGGCGTGCGCTCCTCGTCGTCGGTGCCCGGGGGCAAGGATCGTCACGTTCATGCTAGGCGGCCTCCGGGAGATCGGATCGGCAGTCGCGGCAGTGGCCCGGCTCCGGTGCGCGGAAGGCGCGGTCGCAGGCGTCGCAGGTCTGGAACGGGTCTCTCGTGGACGTCGGCGCCGCTGCCGGCAGCGGTGGTGGCAGGAGCGCGGTGAGCCGGTGGGCGAGGAGGCCGGCGGGCTGTCTCAGCCGGTCGGGCAGGGCGGCCGTGAGTGCGTGGCGTACGGCGTCGGGGTGGGCGTCGCGCTCCAGCCAGGCCGCCACGGTGGGGGCGAGGCGGCGGACGTCGTCCTCGCCCAGCAGCAGGCGGGGGTCGTCGCGCCGCAGGCCGGCGAGGAGGTCGGCGGCCACGCGGTGGCGCTCCGGGCCGGCCGCCTGCGGCTGGGGGAGCGGCGGGCGGGGTGGCGCGGACGGGGGCCGTACGGTCACGGGCTCGGGTGCCGGGCGGTCCTCGGGCCGGGGCGCGGGTTCCGCTGCCGGGGGCGTGCGGGGGGCCGCGGCGGCGCCCGGGGCGTCGTACGCGACCGTGCGGGTGACGAGCCTGCCGCCGGGGAGGCGGACCCGGGTGCGCTCCAGGTACCGGTGTGCCTCCAGCTCCCGCAGCGCGGCGGCGATCCGGGCCTCGCTCTCCGGGAACCGGTCGGCCAGCGTTTTGATGCTGATCCTCGCCCCGTCGGGCAGCGACTGGATGTGCACGGCGAGCCCGATCGCGGTGAGGGACAGCTCGCCGTGCTGGGCGAGGTGGTTGCCGACGACCGTGAAGCGGCTGGTGTGGCGTGCCCTGACGTGGCGGACACCGGAACCGGTGACGCGTCCGGGAAGACGGGACGTGGCGCGTGAGGGCGCGTTAATCTGCTGTGTATCCATCGGGAAGGGGCTCTTCCTTGATGGTCAGGCCCTCGATCGGGATTGCCGTCCCGGCCGGGGGCCGACGTATGTCTGTGGTTGTCGCCGCGAGCATATGCCTGCCAACCCGCCCGAAATCCAGCCCGATTGGGCAAGGTCACCCGGGAGAGTGAGCGGACGGGGTGGGGTGGGTCGGGTGGTTCTCCCGTTCCTCACAGACGTTCTTTGATTTTTTACGTCGTGCGTCACCGCGTCGCGGACCACCGGGTCGTGGACGCCCGCGACCCGGTGCGACCGGTCACGGTACGAGGTCGAGTTCCGCCCAGACGGTCTTCCGGGGCACGGGCCCCGCCGTGACGCCCCACCGGTCGGCGAGCGCCTCGACGATCAGCAGACCGCGCCCGCCCTCGGAGTCGGGAGCGGGTGGGGTGACGGCGCCGGGGTCGGGTGGAAGCCGGTCCCCGCGCGTATCGGTGACGGCGATCCGCAGGCACGTGCCCCCGCGCTCGACGGCGAGGTCCAGGCGGAAGTCCCGGCCCGGGACGCGGCCGTGCGCCCGTGCGTTGGCCGCCAGCTCGGCGACGATCTGCGCGGCCGACTCGGACGGGAGTCCCCAGGCGGCCAGTTGGGCCGAGGTCAGCAGCCGGGCGAGCCGGGCGCCACGGCGGGTGGGGGAGAGCAGCACGGTGAACTTCCGGGCAGGAGCGGAAGGTTCGATTCGGGTGATTTCCAGGTTCACGTGACTCAGCGTGGCCGTCCGGGACTTACGCTGACCAGACTGACGCGTGTACGGACAGTGACTGTCCAGGTGGTCTGCGGCTCTGTCCATCCGGTACGGCGTCGAGGGCGGACACGGCGGAGGCGGGTGTCGTATGACGGACGAACCGGAACAGGACATCGACCTGGAGGACGACTCGGGCGCGGTGATCGCGGCGGTCGGCCGGCAGGTCAGGCTGTGGCGCGAGGCCGCGAGGATGCGCGCGGCGGACCTCGGCGCCGCGATCGGGTACGGCGAGAACCAGGTGTACAAGGTGGAGGCCGGCAAGCGCATCCCCAAGCCGGAGTTCCTGGACAGGGCGGACGAGGTCCTGGGCGCGGGCGGCAAGCTCGCGGCGATGAAGAAGGACGTCGCGGAGGCGAGGTACCCGAAGAAGGTCCGGGACCTGGCGAGGTTGGAGGCGGACGCGGTCGAGCTGGGCGCGTATGAAAACGGAGTGGTGCACGGGCTGCTTCAGACCGAGGAGTACGCCCGCGCGCTGTACGGGGAGCGGCGACCCGCGTTCTCCGGGGACCAGGTGGAGCGCTTGGTGGCGGCCCGAATGGCTCGGCAGTCCGTCTTCGAGCGGCAGCCCGCGCCTCTCCTGGTCTTTGTCCAGGAAGAGGCGACGCTCAGGCGCCCGATCGGGGGCAGAATGGTGTTGCGCCGCCAGCTCGAACGCCTTTTAGAGTTGGGCTCGTTGAGGCATATCGAGATCCAGGTCATGCCCACGGAGACGGAGGAGCACGCGGGGCTGGGGGGCTCTCATCAAGTGCTTAAGCTGAGCGACGGCACGTCGGTGGGGCACAGCGAAGCGCAGGACCTTCATCGAGAAACTGCTGGGAGAGACATGAACGCCGAGCTGACCTGGGTCAAGAGCAGCTACAGCACCAATGACGGCCCTCAATGCGTCGAGGTCGCCGCCGCTCCCGACACCGTCCACGTCCGCGACTCCAAGAACGTCCCCGGCCCGCAGCTCGGCTTCGCGCCCGACGCCTGGGCCGACTTCGTGACCTACGCCTCCGGGTCCTGACGTGCAGCTGACCTGGGTCAAGAGCAGCTACAGCGGGGCCGACGGCCCTGAGTGCGTCGAGGTCGCGGCCGCCGACGACACCGTCCACGTCCGCGACTCCAAGAACGCCCCCGGCCCCCGGCTCGGCTTCACGCCCGGGGCCTGGGTCGACTTCCTGGCCTACGCGTCCCGAAGCTGACCCACCGGCGGCGGCCAGCCGCTGGGTCAGGCCGCCGTGCGGACCGCCGGGCGGCGGCTGGCGATGACCTTGCGGGCCAGGGAGCGGGGGCTCGTCAGGAAGCCGTACCCCCACGACATGTGCATCGTCGCCAGCGCCACCGGGATGCGCACGCGGGCCTTCAGCGGCAGGCCCTTGCCGGCCGGGATCGAGCCTGCGGTGATCGCGGCCAGGTATCCGCCGGGGACGACGAAGCCGAGCGGCGTCAGCGTCGCGCCGACCACGACGCCCGCGGCGATGGCGCAGACCGCGACCGGCGGGGCCAGGTAGCGGAGGTTGATGGAGCCCTGGTGGTAGCGGGCCACGACGTGGCGCCAGCGCCCGTAGTCCTTGTACTGCTTCGCCAGCGCCCGCACGCTCGGCCGGGGCCGGTACCGCACCCGCAGCTCCGGGGAGAACCAGATCAGCCCGCCCGCCTCGCGGATGCGGAAGTTCAGCTCCCAGTCCTGCGCGCGGATGAACTCCTCGTTGTACCCGCCCTGCTGCTCCAGCGCCTCGCGCCGGAACACGCCCAGGTACACCGTCTCGGCCGGGCCCGCCTCGCCGCCGGTGTGGAAGGCGGCGTTGCCCACGCCGATCCGGGACGTCATCGCGGCCGCGACGGCGTCCTCCCAGGCGTTCTCGCCCTCGGCGTGCATGATGCCGCCGACGTTCTGCGCGCCCGTCTCCTCCAGCAGTCGAACGGCCGTCGCGATGTAGTCCGGCGACAGCATGCCGTGCCCGTCGACGCGTACGACGACGGGGTGGCGCGACGCCTTGATCGCGGCGTTCAGCGCGGCGGGGGTGCGGCCCGTCGGGTTGGGGACGGTGTGCACGCGCGGGTCCTCGCGGACCAGCTCGGCGGCGATCTCGTCGGTGCGGTCCGTGGACGGGCCGAGCGCGATCACCACCTCCATCTCACCCTCGTACTCCTGTTCGAGGATGTGGCGGACCGCGTCGCGCAGGTGCCGCTCCTCGTTGAGGACCGGCATGATCACGGAGACCGGGGGCAGGGACATGGCTCCTCGGGAGGTACGAAGGTTCGTCCCCGGGCGGACAGCGGCCTCGGGGAGCCGGGGCGAGCCCCGGCGGGACGGCGGTATCGCCCGCCACGTTACCGCGAACGGGGGACCCCGGTGCGCGCCGCCCGGGCCGCACGGCAGGTCGCTGATCGTATGGGCCTACTGTGCTCACGGTCCGCCCCAGTGCCCGCGGAGGTGTCCCCCGTGCCCGTGCCGCCCCGCCGTCCCGACCGCCCGGTGCCCCGGCCGCCCGCCCGAGGGGCGAGCCGGCAGGCACCGGCGGCCCGGGGGCAGGCTCCGGGGGCGCGCGGGCAGGCACCGGGAGCGCGCGGGCAGGCACGGGCCGGGCGGCAGGCACCGGCGGCGCCGCGGCAGGCTCCGGGGGGCCGGCGGCGGTCCCGCTGGGGGGCGCGGGTGGCGACGACCCTGTCGGTCCTGGTGCTCGGCGCCGGCGGCATCGGCCACGCCGTCGTCACCAGCTTCGACACCGGCATCGGCCGGGTGGACGCCTTCAAGGACATGAAGAACCGGCCCCGCGCGGGCACCGGCACGAACATCCTGCTCGTCGGCACCGACGGCCGCGACAAGATCACGATGGCGGAGAAGGTCCGCTACCGGCTCGGCGGCGCCCCCTGCCACTGCACCGACACGATCATGCTGGTGCACGTCTCGGAGGACCGGAAGCGGGCCAGCCTGGTGTCGCTGCCCCGCGACTCGTACGCCGAACTGCCCGAGCACACCGACGCCACCACCGGCAAGAAGCACGGCCGGCACCCCGTCAAGCTGAACGCCGCCTACGCGGAGGGCGGCCCCAACCTCACCGTGCGCACCGTCGAGCGGATGACCGGCGTCAAGATCGACCACTATCTGGAGGTCGACTTCACCAGCTTCATGCGCACCGTCGACGCCATGGGCGGCGTGCAGATCTGCACCGCCCGCCCCATGCACGACGCGTACACCGGCCTCGCCCTGCCCGCGGGCACCCACACCCTCGACGGCGGGATGGCGCTCCAGTACGTCCGCTCCCGCCACGTCGACGGGGCGTCCGACCTCGGGCGGATGCAGCGCCAGCAGCGGTTCGTCGCCGCGCTCATCGACCGGGCGACGAGCAACGGCGAACTGCTCCACCCGGTGCGCTTCCGCAAGGTCCTCGACGCGATGGCCGGCTCCGTCCGCGCCGACCGCGGCTTCGGCACCGAGGAGATGCTGACGCTGGCCAAGGCGATGCGCGGCTTCACGACGGCCTCGTCCGAGTTCACCTCCGTCCCCGTCGGCGCCGTCGGCGTACGGGTCAAGGGCATCGGGTCGACGGTGAAGTGGGACGCGGCGGGCGCCAAGCGGGTCTTCGACGCGATCCGCGCGGACCGGCCGCTCGCCGCCCGCCCGGCCAAGGCGGCCCCGCGCCGCAAGCCCGTCGAAGTCGCGCCCCGCGAGGTGCGCGTCCAGGTCTACAACGGCACCCGGCAGCACGGGCTCGGCGCCCGCGTGGACGCCGCGCTGCGCGCCACCGGCTTCCTGACCACCGGCACGCCGTTCAACGCCGGCCGGCGCGACACGGCCCGCACCCTCATCGCGTACGACCCGCGCTGGGACCGCTCCGCGATGTCCCTCGCCGCGGCGCTCCCCGGCAGCGAGCTGCGCGCGGTGCCGGGCCAGGGGCCCGTGCTGAAGGTCACGGCCGGCGAGGACTACCGGGCCGTCCAACCCGTCCGCGCCGAGACGCCCGCCCCGGCGCGGCAGGCCGGCGGCGTACCGGCGGCCGTCACGGGCGACCAGGTGGTCTGCCCCTGACCACGACCGGGCCCGCCAGGACCCCGACCGGGCTCACCGGGACCGTGGCCGGGCTCACCGGCGCCGTGGCCGGGGGGCCTGCCGCGACCGCGACCGGGCCCGCAGGTGATCCGCGCGGCGGGCCGGGCGGATCACCGCCCCGTCGCCGGATCAGTCGTCGAAGCCCTCCGCGGCCCGCCGCTCCCGCAGCTCCTTGATGGCCCGCCGGCGGGCCAGCCGGTGCGTGCGGCGGATCTGCGCCTCCTGGTAGCGCCGCTCGTCCCGCTCCGTCTCGGGGACGACCGGCGGCACGGCCCGCGGCTTGCCGTCGGCGTCCACGGCGGCGAACACCAGGTACGCCGAGCCGACCTGCGTGGCCGGCGTCGACTCGTTCCACCGCTCGGCCAGGACCCGGACGCCGACCTCCATGGAGGACCGGCCGGTCCAGTTGACCTGCGCCTTCACATGGACGAGGTCACCGACGCGCACCGGCTCCAGGAAGACCATCTCGTCCATGGAGGCGGTCACCGCGGGCCCCCCGGAGTGGCGTCCGGCGACGGCGCCCGCCGCGTCGTCCACCAACTTCATGATCACACCACCGTGCACCGTGCCGAGCAGGTTGGTGTCACTGCCGGTCATGATGTGGCTGAGCGTGGTGCGGGACGCCGAGGTCGGCTTGCCCTCGAGCATGGACTGGTCTGTCATGCCCTCCACCATATGCCCGGAGTCGGACACGTCCGCATTGCATCAGGTTGGATACAGCGCCGCCCCGATTCCCCACCCGCCCTGTGAGGGCCGCCGTGCCGCGCGGCACACTGTTCGGCATGAATGACTGGCCTGAAGGGCGGTCCCACGACCGCAACGCGCGCTACGGCCGCGGCGGCGCCGACGCCCAGCCCGAGGGCGCCCGCGTCATGCCGCACGTGCGGCCCGGATCCGTCCCGCCGCAGCAGCGGCCGGGCTACGACGACGCGCCCCGCAGCGCCCCCGGATTCGACAGCGGCTACAACACGGGCCAGGTCTACGGCATGCCGCGCGGCGCCCAGGGCCCGGGCGGCGGCGGGCGGGGCCCCGGCTCCCCGTACGCGCCGGCCCCCGGTGGCGGCGCGCGCCCCGCGCCGGACTGGGGCCGCCGCGTCAAGGTCGGCGCGATCACCCTCGCCGTGGTCGTCCTCGCCACGTCCATCGGCACGTACTTCTGGGCCGACGGGCGGATGCGGCGCGAGGTCGACCTCTCCAAGGTCATCGAGCGCCCGCAGGAAGGCGACTGCACGACGTACCTGATCGTGGGCTCCGACAGCCGCGAGGGCATGACCGCCGAGGACAAGAAGCGGCTGCACACCGGCTCCGCCGACGGCAAGCGCACGGACTCCATGATGATCCTCGCCGCGTGCGGCAGCGGGAACACCATGATCTCCCTGCCCCGTGACTCGGACGTGGAGATCCCCACGTTCGTCGGCTCCCAGTCCGGCAAGACCTTCAAGGGCACCGGCCGCCGCGTGAAGCTGAACGCGGCGTACGCGGAGGACGGCCCGGAGCTGCTCGTGCGCACCGTCGAGCACAACACGGGGCTGCGCATCGACCACTACGCGGAGATCGGCTTCGCCGGCTTCGCCAACATCGTCGACGCGCTCGGCGGGGTCGAGATCACCATCGACAAGGGCTTCAAGGACAAGAAGTCCGGCGCCGACTTCCAGGCGGGCAAGCAGACCCTCGACGGCGAGCAGGCCCTCGCCTTCGTCCGCACCCGGTACGCCTTCGCCGAGTCGGACCTCGCGCGGACGAAGAACCAGCAGAAGTTCCTCGCCGCCCTCGCCGACCAGGCCGCCACGCCCGGCACGGTCCTGAACCCCTTCGCGCTCTACCCGACGCTGGGCGCCGGTCTGGACACGCTGATCGTCGACAAGGACATGTCGCTGTTCGACCTGGCGGAGATGTTCTTCGCGATGAAGGGCGTCAACGGCGGCGACGGCACGTCGATGAACATGCCCGTCTCGGGCACCCGCGGGGCGAACCTCGTCTGGGACAAGGCGAAGGTCCGCGAGCTGGTCCGCCAGATCCAGAACGACGAGAAGGTCACGGTCACCTCGAACTGACCGGCCGGCGGGCTACCAGCGGTACGGCTTGTAGACCTCCATGCACGCCTCCGTGTCCGCGCCGTTGGAGTTCTCCGCGTCGTCCGGGAGGTCGCCGGCCTTCGGGGCCTCCTGCCGGGGGAAGGCGTCGCCCTCGCGCCAGTCGGCGCCGACCGTGAGCGTCAGCCCGGCCACCCCGTCGGCGGCCCGTACCGCGGTGGCCGGGATGCCGACCGCCTTCGCCACGGACAGCGCGTCCGCCCTGCCTTGCGCGCCGGACGCCTTCGGGTACTCCAGGCGCGTCTGCGCCGCCGAGGCGGCGGCCTGTGAGGAGTCGGCCCGGGTGAAGCCCTTGCCGCGCAGGGTCTCGGCGACCCCGCCGGCCCGGCCCTTCACCGGGTACTGCCCGTCCGCGCCGGTGCCGTTGACGACCGTGACGGCCAGGGACGCCGGGGCGGCCGCGGCCGGGCCGGTCTCCTTCGGCGCGGCGGACGGCTTCGCGTCCGCCGCCTTGCCGTTGCTGTCGAAGGGGACGTCCTCGCGGAGCATCCGCCAGATCCGCTCCGCGGAGCTCCGCACCGGCAGCAGGTGCGCGCGGTTCGCGGGGTCCTCGACGGTGGGCAGCGTCGTCATGGTGATGCGGTCGGTGGGGACGTCCTTCAACTCCATGGCCAGGGCGAAGAGCCGGTCCACGGAGTCGAGCTCCTCGGAGACCTGGAGCGCCTTCGTCCCGGCCTCGGCGAGGTCCGTGATGCGCCCGGCGTCGGTGAAGGCGTTCTGGTGCTTCAGCTGGCGCAGCATCGCGTTCATGTACATGTGCTGCGCCTTGGCGCGGCCCTGGTCGTTGAAGAAGGCGTGCCGGGTGCGCAGCCACTGGAGGGCCTGCTCGCCCTTCACGTACGTCGTGCCCTGCCGCAGCTTCAGCCCGGAGCCGCCCTTGACCTGCGCGGTGGGCCGGTCGTGGACGTTCTGCCGGACGCACACCGGGACGCCGCCGACCGCGTCCGCCATCCGCACGACGCCGGCGAAGTCGACCATCATCCAGTGGTCGATGTACACGCCGGTCAGCTTCTCCCAGGTGGTGAGGGTGCAGCCGGGGCCGCCGCGCTGGAGCGACTGGGTGATGATGCGGTTGGTGGCGGGGAACTTCTCGCCGGTGTCCGCGTCCTGGCAGGCCGGTATGTCGACCCGGGTGTCGCGCGGGATGCTCACGACGGCGGCGCTCCTGCGGTCCTTGGAGACGTGGAGCAGCATCTGCACGTCGCCGCGGGGCTTGTCGCCCACGGTGTCCTTGGCGCCGCCGAGGGCGAGGTTCTCCTTGGAGTTACGTCCGTCGGCGCCGATCAGCAGGATGTTCAGCGGGGTGTTGCCGAAGGCGTCGGGCTTCGCCTTCTGCACGCCGCTTTCGCCGCCGCTGCGGCTCCCGCTGCGGATGTTGCCGTTCAGGTGCTCGATGTAGAGGTACCCGGCGCCGGCGGTGCCGAGTATGAGCAGCGACAGCACGGACGCGATCCAGCGGAACACGCGCCGCTTGCCGCCGCGGGCGCGCCGGCTCGGCCGGCGGCCGGCCCGGCGCCGCCCGGCTCCCGCGCCGCGCGGAGCGGGCCGGACCCGGCGCCCGGATCCGCCGCCGGTGCCGGCGCTGCCCGCGCCGCCGTCGTCGTCGCCGTCCGGTCCGTCGGCGTCCGGTCCGCCGGCGTCCGGTCCGCCGGCGTCCGCGCCCCGGGCGCCCCCGCGCCGGGCGCGGGCACCGGTGCCCGACGCCTCCGCTCCCGTACCGCCGCCGGCGGCCCCGCCGCCGCTGCCCCCTCGGTCGTCGTTCCCGCCCGAGGCGGCGGCACCGTCTGCGGTGTCGCCGCGGCCGCGGTCACGGGCGTCCCGGGCGTGCGGGACGCTCTCCCGCGTCCCCTCCCCACGCACGCTGCTGTGTCCCACCCACGTCTCCCCTGGTGATCAGGTCCGCGTCACTTCGCGCACACCTGCTTGTCCGCCTCTACCTTCTGCACACCCTCCGGCGCCTTCGCCGGACCGGTGAGGGGGACGCCCGCTCCCCTGAAGTCCTCGCCGAGGGTGAGCGTCATCGGCTCGCGCTCCCCGGCGTCGGACGTCCCCTGCTTGAGCGCCGACGCCGGCAGCCCCATCAGGTCCGCGAGCTTGCGGGCCTGGTCGGCCTGGTTCGGCGCGTACTCCAGCGTCGTCTTCGCGATGTCGGACGGCGCGTTGGCCTTGTTGGTCGACTTCGGCACGCCGGCCTGGTTCTGCAGCCAGCTGATCGTCGACTGGGCGCCGCCGCGGACGCCGCTGCCGTTGTACACGTCGACGCGCACCTCCGACGCCTGCGCGCGGGGCCCCTTGAGGAGCGCCGCCTGCGCGGCCTTGTCGGCGTTCTTCGCGTCCTTCTCCTTCTTCTCGACCTCGGTGAGCGAGATGTCGTTGCGGAGGATGGAGAAGAGCGGGTCGGCTTTCGCCTCGTCGAGGACGACGGTCGCCTTGACCCGCTCGGCGGGATTGTCGAGGACCGGGAGCGTCGCGAAGGTGATGTTCTTCGGGTCGACCTTGGCGACCTCCATGCCCAGTTCCTGGAGCTTCTTGACGCTCCCTATGCCGGAGTCGACGGTGAGCGCCTTCGTCGCCGCGTCGGCGAGGTCCAGCAGTTTCGACGGGCTGGTGAGGGTGTCGCTCGACTTCATCTTGCGGAACATCGAGGCCATGAACTGCTGCTGCGTCTCGATCCGGCTCAGGTCGCTCTTGTTGCCGAACGCCTGCCGGGTGCGGACGAAGGCGAGGGCCTGCTCGCCCTCGATGGTGCTCGTGCCCGCCGGCAGTTCCAGCCCCGACTTCTTGTCCTTCACCGGCCGCTCGACGCACACGTCGACCCCGCCGACCGCCGTGGACAGCGTCTTCACGGCGTTGAAGTCGACCATCATGAAGTGGTCGACGGGCAGGCCGGTGAGTTCGTGGACGGTCGCCATGGTGCAGCCGGGGTCCCGGTCCAGCTGGCCGAGGCTGGTGTTGAACCGCACCCCGCTCTCCGCCGGGATCTTCTTCTTCGTGCCGTCGGGGAGCGTGGCCTCGCAGCTCGGGATGTCGGTGATCAGGTCACGGGGGATGGACAGCGCCGTGGCGTTCGTCCGGTCCTTCGCGACGTGCAGCAGGATCGTCGTGTCGGCGTGGCCGGGGCTGTTCTTGTCGCCGTAGCCGGAGTTGCCGTCGCCGGTCCGCTTGTCGGTGCCGATGACCAGGATGTTGATGGCCTGGTCCTTCTTGAAGCCGGAGCCGCCGCCGGCGCCCGCGACGTCGATGGTGCTGAGGTTCCCGTCGAGCCGCTCGTACAGGTAGTACGCGACCGCGCCGGAGGCGACCAGGGCGAAGGCGGTGACCCCGCCGGTCCACATGAGGACCTTCTTCGTACGGGCCTTGCGCGGCTTGGCCTTCCCCCGCCGCCGGCCGGCACTCGCCGGGGCCGCCGCGCGACGGCCGCCCCCGCCCTGACCGGGCGGTTCGGCGGTGCGGCGGCGCCGCTGGCCGGGTACCTCCGGGGCGCGGCGGCGCGAACCGGTCGACGCCTCGGCGCCCGCCGGCGACTCGGCGGCCTTGCCCCTGCGGCCCGTGCCGGTGCCGGTGCCCTTGCCCGCGGTGGACGGCGCGGACGGTGCCGGGGACGCGGACGGCGCTGACGGCGTGCGGGCGGAGCGGTCCCCCTGGGCGGGCGGTCTCGCCGCGGTGGCGGCGCGGGGAGCGGAGGCCGGTGACTGCCCAGTGGAATGGTCCAGTCGCAGTTCGTAGTTACCGGTCTGCGGGTTCAGTACCCACTGGTCGGCGGGGTCGATGTCCTCCGCCCCTCCACGGCTGTGCGCGTCCACGGTTGCCTGAGTCCTCCGTCGGTGCCACGCGAGGCGCCTCCCCCGTCAGGCGCTCGGTCTCTCGATCCACGGTGCGCGTCCCACGGGGTCGCCCGCACCGGATCGCGTCACACTATCCGCCCAGTTCAGCGTGGGGCGACGTCCGTGACAAATTCCACGCCCCTTACAACCGGGCATACTGCCCAAAGTTCATACACCGCCACCTCTGTCACGCTCTTTCCTCACACGGTCCACCCCTGCCCGTCCCGCCCCGGCCGTCCGGCGCCCGCCTACGGGCACGCGCTCGCCGCGGCGTTGGTGCCGGTGTACGTCGGAGCCGGCGACGGGCTGCCCCGGCCGTCCGGCGTCATCCCTGGTGACGGGCTTGTCCCCGCCGTCGGTTCCCTGTCGGGCGGCGGGGTGGTCGCGCCGTTCCGCTCGCCGTCCGGCACGACGAGGACCGGGGCGTCGGCGCGCAGCCGCCTGAAGAGCCGGTCGGCGGCCGGCTGTACCAGTTCGTCCCGGTTCGGGTCGGCGTGGTGCGGCTTGCGCGGCACTGTGAGGAACTGCACCTTCTCCGTCGGCACGCTGCGCAGCCGCCGGGCCAGGTCGTACAGGTCCTTGAGGGAGTCCAGCCCCGGGTCGGTGGTGAGCGACTTGGTGGCCGCGTCCAGGACCGGGTAGAGCCGCGTCGGGTTGAGCAGGACGCCGTTGCTCTGCACCTTGGTGACCAGCGCGCCGAGGAACTCCTGCTGGCGGTTCATGCGTTCGGTGTCGCTGCCCCCGCCCAGCGACTTGCGGGCCCGTACGTAGCCGAGCGCCTGCTCGCCGTCGAGCGTCTGCGGCCCGGCCGCCAGCTTCAGGTGGGCGTCCGGGTCGTCGATGGGCCGGCGGACGCAGACGCGCACGCCGCCGACCGCGTCGACCATGTCCTTGAAGCCCTGGAAGTCGATCACCATGTGGTGGTCGACGCGGATCCCGGTCAGCTTCTCCAGGGTCCGGACGGTGCAGGCCGTCCCGCCGATCTGGAAGGCGGTGTTGAACGGGGCGAGCCGGGCTTCGGCCCGCTGCCCGCCGCCGGTGCGGCAGTCGGGGATCCGCACCATCAGGTCGCGCGGGACGGACACCGCCGTCACGCCGTGCCGGCGCGCCGAGAGGTGCAGCAGGATCGCGGTGTCCGACCGCTGCGTGCCCTGGTCCTGGCCGTACTCCTCGTTGCCTTCCCCGGCGCGCGTGTCCGAGCCGATCAGCAGGACGTTCTTGCCGCCGCGCGGGACGGGCGCGGGGCGGTCCCTCTCGTACCGCTTGAGTTCGGCGACCGCCCTGTCGTCGGTGGTGATGTTCGCGTCGAGCTGGCGGTAGAGCCACCAGCCGCAGCCCCCCGCGACCAGGACGACGAGGGAGGAGCCGACCGCCGCCCAGCGCAGCCACGACGGCCGGTTGCCGGCCGCGGTGTCCGGGTCGTCCGGGGGAGTGCCGGCGGTGTCCGTCACGTCGTCTGTCCGTCCTTCGGGGCGTCGGCGGCCTTTCGGGGCCGCCGTCGCCTGGTGAGACGGTCGAGCCCCGCGCGGGGTTGCGCGCACGGGGGTGCGCTCCGCCGATGATGTACCGGACGGGCCCGGGAACCCGGCGGACTCGGCACGCGGTCCACCGGACGGGTGGCCGGGGCCCGGGGACCCCGGGGCACGGGCCGCCGGGGCGGCGGGCCTGGGCCCGGGCCGCGGGGGGTCCGGGCGGCGGGCGTGGGCCCGGGCCGCCAGGCCCGGGACCTCGGGCCCGGGGGTCGGCCGGGCCCGTGCCGTCAGGCGGTGTCGGCCCGGTCGGTGACGCGTTCGGCGGCGATCCGCCGGTCCAGCTCCTCGGGGGACAGCCGGTCGAGGTGGCGGCACAGGACGACGGACCCGCCTGCCGCCAGCGGGGCGTACAGCCCGGCCGACACGCCCTCCCAGTCCCGCCACGGCAGCCCGGACAGCAGCCGGGACCCGGGCGCGAGCCCGCGCCCCGCCGCGTCCCTGCGGGCCCGGGCGACCAGGTCGGCGCCGGTCAGCTCGGTACGGCCGCCCGCGGCACCCGGCACGGCGAGGGCCGGCGCGTCGGGGTCCACCGGGGCGTACGGGGCGAAGCGGTCGCCCTGGCTCGGGACCTCCACGGCGTAGTCGTCGTACCCGGCGGGCGGTGCGGGGAAGCGGCGGCCCAGCGGGGCGAGCGACAGGGCGAGGCGGCTGCCGGTGCAGGCCAGGCCCTCGTCGAGCCGGTCGGGCCCGGCCACGACGTGGTCGGCGGCGGCCGGGTCGCCGTCCAGGTCGGCCACCACGCCGACCGACGCGCAGGCGAGCAGCCACACGGCGGTCTGCCAGTGCGCGGGCAGCAGCAGCGCGACCCGCTCGCCGGGCTCGGCGGAGAGCCCGTCCTGGAGCAGGTTCGCCGTCTTGGCCACCCAGTTGGCGAAGGTGGCCACCGAGAGTTCGACGCGCTCACCGGTGGCGTCGTCGTAGTACGTGACCAGGGGGCGGGCCGGGTCCGCGGCGAGCGCGGATCGCAGCAGGTCGGCAGGGGTGCGGTCGCTGGCGTTCACCCGCGCAAGGGTACGCGGGCGGGGTGGCCGGGGGAGGGCCGAGCGGGTGACGCGGTACTCCGTACGGACCGATGGGCCGTCAGGGAAACCAAGAAGCGCAACTCGGGGCAAATGTCCAGTATCTGGCTATGCGTTCCATTCGTATTCCCTTGATCGGCGTAGCGGTCGCGGTCACCACCGCCTCCTCGCCCGCCCTCGCGATGCCCCTCTCCCCGGCCCACGCGGCCACCCGGGCCCCCGCCTCCTCGACCGCCCCGCCTTCCGGGACGGCGCAGGACGACACGCCGGACCCGGGTGCCACCCGATCCCTGCCGCTCGTCCCGCTGCCCGGCGACGAGCGCAGCACGGCTCCCGGCGGTGGTGCCGTCCGGGGCCTGCCGCGCCAGGAGGTCACCCCGTTCTCGATGGTCGGCGTGGTGTGGGACGACCCCGACGCCGACCTGCACGGCACCGTCCAGGTGCGTACCCGCGCCACCGGGACCGGCGCGTGGTCGCCCTGGCAGGAGCTGGGGACCCATCAGCACGACCACGGCGCCGACCCCGGTTCGGCGGAGGCCCGCTCGACCGCGGTCCGCGGCGGTACGGCCCCGCTGTGGGTGGGCGACTCGGACGGTGTGGAGGTGCGGGTCCTGCCCGAGCCGGCCGAGGACCGCGCGGGACGGGCGCCCGCGCTGCCGGCCGGGCTGCACGCGGAGCTGGTGGACCCGGGCGATGACCCGGAGCCGGAGCCGGGCGCGGACGACCCGACCGCCCAGGACGCGCCGGACCCCGCTGCCGATGTGAGCACCGGCCAGGGCGCGACCGCCGACACGGACCCGGCGACCGGCCCGGCGACCGGCTCGGCCGCCGACGCCGACGCCGATGTCGAGACCGAGACCGAGACCGAGACGGAAACCGAGACGGAGGCCGAAGGCGAAGCCGAAGCCGAAGCCGACGCCGACCAGAGCGCTGAGGAAGGCGCCGAGGAAGGCGCCGACGAGGGCATCGGCGAGGTCGTCGGCGAGGTCCCCGACGGGGCCGTCGACGCGCCCACCGAGGTGGAGGAGAGCGCGGACCACTCCATCGACCTCGACGCCGTCGCCCCCGTCTCGGGCGCCGCGCTCTCCCCGCAGGAGACCGCCGCCTCGGCGGCCAACTCCGAGCTGGGCGCCTCCCTGGGCGCCCTGGAGCTGCCCGAACTCGCCCTGGAGGAGGCGGAGGCCGCCGCCCCCGCCGCGCACACCGCCCCCCGGCCGGCCATCGTCACGCGCAAGGGCTGGGGCGCCGACGAGAGCATCCGCGAACCGTCGTTCCTCTACACCAAGTCCGTCCAGGTGGCCTTCGTCCACCACAGCGCCACCGGCAACAACTACACCTGTGCCCAGGCCCCCTCCGTCCTGCGCGGTATCTACCGCTACCACGTCAAGAGCATGGGATGGCGAGACCTCGGCTACAACTTCGCCGTCGACAAGTGCGGCAAGATCTACGAAGGCCGCGCCGGCGGCGTGGCGAAGCCCGTCCAGGGCGCCCACACCCTCGGCTTCAACAGCAACAGCACCGGCATCGCGGTCCTCGGCTCGTTTGGCAGCACGACCCCGGCGGCCAAGGCCGTCACGGGCGTCGCCAAGCTGACGGCCTGGAAGCTCGGCCTCTACGGCAAGGACCCGAAGGGCAAGAGCACCCTGGTGTCGGGCGGCGGAAACCGGTACAAGAAGGGCACGAAGGTGAAGCTGAACACCATCTCGGGCCACCGGGACGGCTACTCCACCCAGTGCCCGGGCGCCAAGCTCTACGGCAAGCTCGGCACGATCCGCACCGCGGCGGCCAAGTACCAGGGGAGGTCCTGACCCGAAGGCCGTGTCGAACCGTCTGTCCAGGTCTGCCTAGGATCTGCCTACACTGCCTGGTCGTGCCGATCATTTGAGCGATCCGATCTCCGAGAAGGTCGGCCCGCCCGATCGGGCCACCACTCCGACGACCGGCCCAGCAGGAAGCAGAGACGACAGGTGACAGAAGCGATCCTCCTGGTCGGCGGCAAGGGAACCAGGCTGCGACCGATGACGGTGAACACGCCGAAGCCGATGGTGCCCGCGGCGGGTGTGCCCTTCCTCACGCACCAGCTCGCCCGGGCCCGCGCGGCCGGCGTCGAGCACATCGTCCTGGCGACCTCGTACCTGGCGGAGGTCTTCGAGCCGTACTTCGGCGACGGCTCGTCCCTCGGCCTCCACCTGGAGTACGTCACCGAGGTGGAACCCCTGGGCACCGGCGGCGCGATACGCAACGTCGCGGAGCGGCTGACGTCGGGGCCGGACGAGCCGGTCCTCATCTTCAACGGGGACATCCTCACCGGCCTCGACATCCGCGCCCTGGTCGACACCCACGAGACGTCCGGCGCCGACGTCTCCCTGCACCTGACCCGGGTCGAGGACCCGCGGGCGTTCGGGCTCGTGCCCACCGACCCCACGGGGCGGGTCACGGCATTCCTGGAGAAGCCGCAGACGCCCGAGGAGATCGTCACCGACCAGATCAACGCCGGCGCCTACGTCTTCCGCCGGTCGGTCATCGACTCCATCCCGGCCGGCCGGCCGGTCTCGGTGGAGCGCGAGACGTTCCCCGGCCTCCTCGCCGACGGAGCCCACCTCCAGGGCATGGTCGACTCCACGTACTGGCTGGACCTCGGCACCCCGCAGGCGTTCGTCCGCGGCTCCGCCGACCTCGTCCTCGGCCGCGCCCCGTCCCCGGCCGTGCCGGGCCGCTGCGGTGACCGGCTCGTCGTGGACGGCGCCGAGGTCGCCGCCGACGCCAAGCTCACGGGCGGCACCGTCGTCTGCGCCGGCGCCGTCGTCGGCGAGGGCGCGCGGATCGACGGCAGCGCCGTCATGGCCGGCGCCGTCGTCGAGCCCGGCGCGGTCGTCACGGACTCGCTCGTCGGCGAGGGCGCCCGGATCGGTGCCCGGGCCGTCCTGCACGGCGCGGTGATCGGCGACGGCGCCCACGTCGGCGCGGACAACGAGCTGCGCGACGGCGTGCGCGTCTGGTGCGGCGCCCGGCTGCCCGCCGGCGCGGTGCGCTTCTCCTCCGACCAGTAGGCGCCCGCCGGGACAGTCGGGCGGTGCGGGACTACCCTGTTCGGGACCCCGCACCCGACGACTGGCGGACTTCCGCATCCCCGGACCTCCGCGACCCCACCGCAGGAGCCCCCGTGGCCGGCCGCTACGCCCCCCGCCCCCCGCGCACGACCGCGCGCGGCGCCGCCGGCGTACCCGGAGGCCGCGGGCCCGGTGGGGCGCTCCCGGCCGGCGGGGCCGTCGCTTCCGGCGGGGTGGCCGCCGCCAATGAGCCGGCCGGGCGGGGCGCGGGCGACCGGCGGCCCGTCGTCCCCCCGCAGGCCGGCGGGCGGCACAGCCCCCGCCACCGCACGTGGGCCCCGCCCTGGCCCCTGGACCTCGGCCTCACCCTCGGCCCGCTGCGCCGCGGCCCGGCCGACCCCACGTACCGGGCGACACCCGACGGCGCGTTCTGGCGCACCTGCCGGACGCCGGAGGGCCCCGGCACGCTCCGGGTCGCCGCGCGGGGCGGCACCGTCGAGGCGGACGCGTGGGGCGCCGGCGCCGACTGGCTCCTCGACCGGCTCCCGGTGCTGCTCGGCGCCCTGGACGAGCCGGACGCGTTCACCCCCCGCCACCGGCTGCTCGCCGTGACCCGGCAGCGCCGCCCCGGCCTGCGGCTGCTGCGCACCGGGCTGGTGCTGGAGTCGCTCATCCCCTCGATCCTGGAGCAGAAGGTCACCACCGACGAGGCGTACCGGGCCTGGCGGCTGCTGGTGCGCGGGTACGGCGAGCCCGCGCCGGGCGCCCCGGCCGAGCTGCGGCTGGCCGTGGTGCCCGAGCCGCGGACCTGGGCGCTCGTCCCGTCGTGGGAGTGGCACCGCGCGGGTGTCGACGGCAAGCGCTCGGCGACCGTGCTGCGCGCGGTACGGGTGGCGGGCCGTCTGGAGGAGGCGGCCGGCATGGAGCCCGAGGAGGCCCGGCGCCGCCTGGAGCTGGTCCCGGGCATCGGCCCGTGGACGTCGGCGGAGACCGTCCAGCGCAGCAACGGGGCCCCGGACGCGGTGTCGACCGGCGACTACCACCTGCCGGGCGTCATCGGCCACGCCCTGGCCGACCAACGGGACGCCGACGACGCGCGGATGCTGGAGCTGCTGGAGCCGTACGCGGGCCAGCGCCACCGCGCCGCCCGGCTGGTCCTGCTCAGCGGGCGCACGCCGCCCCGCCGCGCCCCGCGCATGACGCCGCGCGACATCGCCCCGCTCTGACCGGGACGCTTCCCGCTCGCGTACCCCACGGCTCGACGGCCGGGGCGCGCACCGGCCGGCCGGGACCGGCCCGCGCCGGGCCCCGTCCCGCCGGCGCGGCCGGGCCTCACCGCACCGTGAGGAACGCCTCCGGGTCCCGCGCGGGCCGGGGCCGCGGCGGCTGCGCCGGCCGGCCGACGGCGACGGCGCCCATCGGGTCCCACTCCTCCGGCAGGTCCAGCACGCGCCGTACGACGTCGCGGCAGAACATCGTGGACGACACCCACGCCGAGCCGAGCCGCTCGCCCGCCAGCGCCACCAGCAGGTTCTGCACGCCGGCCCCCGCCGCGACGACGAACATCTCCCGCTCCGCCGCGGCCCGGCGCTCGTCCGGGTAGGCGTGGGCGCCGTCCGCCACCAGGCAGGGCACCACCAGGTACGGCGCGTCGCGCAGCACGTCCCCGCGGCGGACGCGCCGGGCGACGGCCTCCTCGCCGAGCCCGTCGGCCCGCAGGTCGGCGACCCACGCGTCCCGCATCGCGTCCAGCAGCCGCACCCGCGACTCGGCGGACTCCAGCAGCACGAACCGCCACGGCGTGGTGTGGTGCGGGGCGGGCGCCGTCACCGCCGCGGCGACCGCCCGCCGCACGGCGCCGGGGTCGACCGGGTCGCCGGTGAAGGCCCGTACGGTACGGCGCTGGGTGACGGCCTCGCGCACCGCCTCGGACGTGCCGAGCCGGAACATGTCGCCGTCCGCGCCGCGCACCAGGGCCCGCGCCCCGCGCACGTCCTCGCCGTCCCCGGCCACCAGGTGAGGCAGGCCGCGTACGACGGCGACGGGCCGCCCGGCGGTCTTGCCCTTCACCAGGTCCCCGGCGGCGGCCAGCTCGTCGGCGCTGGCCACGACCGTCGCGACGAGCGGGTTGCCGTGGGCGTCGGTGCCGCCGCGCAGGTCGTCCAGGACCCGCACCCCGGCCGCCCCGATCGCCACGTCCGTCAGGCCGCTGCGCCAGGGTCGCCCGAACGTGTCGGTGACGACGACGCCGACGTCGACGCCGAGCCGGGCCCGCAGCCCCGCGCGGATCGCCCGCGCCGAGGCGTCGGGGTCCTCGGGCAGCAGCAGGACCGTCCCGGCCGGGGTGTTCGACGCGTCGACGCCGGCGGCGGCCATGACGAGGCCGTTGCGGTTCTCGACGATCCGCAGGGAGCCGCGCCGGGCGACGACGCGGACCGTCTCGGCGTCGATGGCGGCCTCGCGGTCCGCGGCGGCGACGACGCGGCCCTCCGCCTTGCTCACGATCTTGGAGGTGACGATGACGACGTCGCCGTCGGCCAGGTCCGGCTCGACGGCGGCGATCAGCTCCGCGAGGTCGTCGCCCTGCGCGACCTCCGGTATCCCGGCCGGCGCCCAGACCCGGTAGCCGGCCGTCACCCGCGTACCTCCTCGGCGAGGGCGAGTGCCTCGCGTGCCATCGCCGCGGCGGCGTCCACGTCGGTCATCATCAGCGGGACGGCCCGGCAGCGGATGCCCGCGGCCTCCACCTCGGCCACCGCGTCCGCGTCGACGGTGTCGACGAGCCAGCCGTCGAGGAGGCCCGAGCCGTAGTGCCGGGCGACCGCCGCGGCCGTCGCCTCGACGCCGACCGCGGCGAGGACCTTGTCGGCCATGCCGCGCACCGGGGCGTTCCCGACGATCGGCGACAGCCCGACGACCGGCACGCCGGCCTCGGCGACCGCCTCCCGGATGCCGGGCACCGCGAGGATCGTGCCGACGCTCACCACCGGGTTGGACGGCGGGAAGAGCACGACGTCCGCCTCGGCGATCGCCTCCAGCACGCCGGGCGCCGGCTTGGCCTGCTCGGCGCCGACGGGCACGACCGCGTGCGCGTCGACGGAGGCGCGCAGCCGCACCCAGTACTCCTGGAAGTGCACGGCCCGCCGCTCGCCGTCCAGCTCGACCGCGATGTGCGTCTCCACCCGGTCGTCGGACATCGGCAGCAGCCGCACGCCCGGCCGCCACCGGTCGCACAGCGCCTCGGTGACGGCGCTCAGCGGGTAGCCGGCGCCCAGCATCTGCGTGCGGACGATGTGCGTGGCGAAGTCCCGGTCGCCGAGGCCGAACCACTCGGGTCCCACCCCGTACGCCGCGAGTTCCGCCTTCACCTGGAACGTCTCGTCGGCCCGCCCCCAGCCCTGTTCCTCGTCGATGCCACCGCCGAGGGTGTACATCACCGTGTCGAGGTCGGGGCAGACCTTCAGCCCGAACAGATGGATGTCGTCACCCGTGTTGCCGATGACCGTGATGTCCGCGTCGGGCGCGGCCCGCTTGAGGCCGCGCAGGAAACGGGCACCGCCGATGCCACCGGCCAGAACCACCATGCGCATACGGGCAGTTTGTCAGGCGGAGGACCCGCTCCGGGCACGCGGGGCGGAACTGTGGACGACCGCGGGGCCGCCGTGCATCGGCATCTCGGTCAGACCCGGGTAGTAGACGTGCAGGCTGACGGCCGGTTCGAGCGAATCGTTGACGATCCCGTGCGCGTAGCCGGGCGCGAACACCCGCTGCGCGCCCCGGCGGAGCGTCCGCACGCCCGTCGCCGTACGTTCCGTCAGCTCGCCGTCCAGCACGGTCAGCACGCCGGACGACCTGCCGTGGTCGTGGGTGCCGCCGGTGCCCTGGCCGGGCAGCCAGGACAGCAGCCACACCTCGTAGCCGGGGCCGGTGCGCAGCCGGTGGTACCAGCGGGTGGTGGCGTCGTACGCGACGAGGTGCGCCCACCGGGAGCGGTCGGCGGCGATGGAGCGGGCGAGCCCGGCGTACTCGGCGACGGTGTCGGGGTGCTCCTTCTCCGGCTGGAGGAGGTGCTGGACGGCGAGGATGTCGCCGGCGATCTGGAGGTCGCTGTCGCTGTTCATGGCTGGGATGTGTCCTCGGCTGAGCGTGGTCGGCGGGAGGGCGGTGCGGGTGCGGCTGCGCGCGGGGTCCGGGGGACCGGGACGTGCGCGCGTGCGGCGTGGGACGCGCCGGGGAGGGGGCTGGAGCGCTAGGGCATCAACAGCAGGAACAGCAACAGCGCGCGTGGACAGCGCGGCGGAACCCACGGGCATCGTGGGTCGCGAAGGGCGCTGTGGTCGCTGGCATGCCCTCAAAGGTGGCCTGGCGCGAATCCTCTGTCAACCCGATGCCCGGTTTGGCCGCAATGTTTCACCTCATCCGGTTACTGGGCCGGGAGAAAGGTTTGTGCGGCGGGAGTCGGGGACACATGGCGCAGGAACCGCCCGCGCAAACGCCCCCGAGCGGTCGTGACCTGACTGTGATCCGGATCGCTTCGGCGAACCGGCCGCAACACGGCCGACGTTAGGGACGTCCTCCACGGGAGAGACGTCATGGACGGAGCGCGGAAGGAGCGGCGGGTGTCTCATTTTTACCGATATGAACACTTACCGCATACCTTTGGTTCCGCAGAGTGAATACCGGGCCCAATAGCAGATCCCAGCTTGACTGCCCCGGAGCTACACACTTGTAATTTCACTCGTGTCGTTCGGCCGGAAAAAAGGGAAACGGCGGCATCACGGGGATGTTGATGACAGACGAGGGGCGCACATGACCGAGTTGTTCCAGGAGCTGCTGGTCGAGGACGCGGACGAGGAACTCGGCTGGCAGGAGCGCGCGTTGTGCGCCCAGACCGACCCCGAGTCCTTCTTCCCCGAGAAGGGCGGATCCACGCGCGAGGCAAAGAAGGTATGCCTTGCCTGTGAAGTCCGTTCGGAATGCCTCGAATACGCACTGGCCAATGACGAGAGATTCGGAATCTGGGGCGGCCTCTCCGAGCGTGAGCGCCGCCGTCTGAAGAAGGCGGCCGTCTGACCCTCCCGGACCGCGGCCCCGTGGGGACCGCGCCGGCGGGTACGGGGCCCGCACCCGTGGCCACCCGCCCGCCTCAGGCCCCGCCACCTCGGGCGGGCCGCCCAGCCGACCCGGGCAGGCCGCCGCCCCGCGCGCAGCGCCGCGGCAGTACGCGGGCAGCCCCGCCAGGGGCCCCGGGCCGCCCCCTGGGGGCCGCCGCAGCGCCACCCCGGCCCGGGATGCGCGCCGCCGTACGTACCCGGACCACCACCGCCCGCGCCGGCCCGCCGTCGTCGGCCGCGCCGCCACGGCGCCCGCCTGACCAGGGGGCGGACTCCGCCGACCAGCGCGCAGGCCCCCTCCGGCCGCCGTCCTGGCCCACCGGCCCGGCCGCCGCCCTGGCCCACCGGGCCTCGGCCGTCTTCCCCGGCAACCGCCCTCGGCAACCGCCCCCGGCCACCGGGCCCGGCGCCCGCCGACCCCGGGCCGTCGGCCGCCGACGGCCCTCCCCACCGCGGACGACGACCGCCCCGCACCCCGCCGACCGCCCGCCGCCCGTGGTCTGTCCACAGGCGGCGGACCGCTGTCGTGCCAGCCATTAGTGTGGAGCCCCGTCAAAGACGCTCCGACGCCCCGCGACGCGGGCGACCCCCCGGCCGGAGGGCCCGTACCTCGATGTCCGCCACCACAGCCGCGTTTTCCGCCGCATCCCCGCCGCAGCAGCCCGAGTTCCCGCGGCACGTCGTCACCGCCGTGCTCGTCTCCCACGACGGGGCCCGCTGGCTGCCGGACGCCCTCGCCGGACTCCTCGGTCAGGAGCGGCCCGTGCAGTACGCCGTCGCCGCCGACACCGGCAGCGCCGACGACTCCGCCCGTCTCGTCGGCGAGGCCCTCGGCGACGAGCGGGTGCTGCACCTCGCCCGCCGGACCGGCTTCGGCGCCGCCGTCGACGAGGCCGTGCGCTCCGCACCCGTCCTCGGCCCCGACGACCTGCCGTACCTGAAGCGGCCCAGCGGCTGGGACCCCGCCAGCAGGACCTGGCGCGACGACGCCTACGACCAGCCGGAGCTGCCCCACGGCGAACCGGTCCAGTGGCTGTGGCTCCTCCACGACGACTGCGCCCCCGCCCCCGACGCCCTCGCCGAACTGCTCCGCGTCGCCGACTCCGACGCGTACGCCGCCGTCGTCGGCCCCAAGCTCCTCGGCTGGTACGACCGCAAGCAGCTCCTCGAAGTCGGCGTCTCCATCGCCAACAGCGGCCGCCGCTGGACCGGCCTCGACCGCCGCGAGCAGGACCAGGGCCAGCACGACCAGATCCGCCCCGTCCTGTCCGTCTCCAGCGCCGGCATGCTCGTGCGCCGCGACGTCTTCGAGGAGCTCGGCGGCTTCGACCGCCGCCTGCCCCTCATGCGCGACGACGTCGACCTGTGCTGGCGCGTCCACACCGCGGGCCACCGCGTCCTCGTCGCCCCCGACGCCGTCGTCCGCCACGCCGAGGCGGCCTCCCGCGAGCGCCGCACCGTCGACTGCGCCGGCCGCTCCGTCGCCAACCCGCACCGCGTCGACAAGGCCGGAGCCGTCTACACCCTCCTCGCCAACGCGCGCGGAGCCGCCCTGCCGTACGTCTTCGTCCGGCTCCTGCTCGGCACCCTGCTGCGCACCCTGGCCTACCTCGTGGGCAAGGCACCCGTCCAGGCCGTCGACGAGGTCATGGGCCTCTTCGGCGTCCTGCTCCGCCCCGGGCGGATCCTCGCCGCCCGCCGCAGACGCGCCTCCCGCGCCGTCGACGCCGCCGAACTGCGGCCCCTCTTCCCGCCCCCGGGCGCCACCGTCCGCGCCACCGTCGAACAGGTCGCCTCCAACATGGGCGGCGGCGACGCCGA
Source organism: Streptomyces sp. DH12 (assembly GCF_020873895.1). GTDB lineage: Bacteria > Actinomycetota > Actinomycetes > Streptomycetales > Streptomycetaceae > Streptomyces. The sequence goes on from NZ_JAHWGT010000017.1 coordinate 144,464, forward strand.
CGCGGGCGGCTCGCGGCACGGCGCCGTCGAGTCCGGCCCCGGCGGCGACGACGCCGACTACCTGGAGATCGAGCAGTTCGCCCGGCTCAAGAAGATCGCCCGCAAGCCGGGCCCGGTCCTCTTCGCCCTGCTCCTCCTCGTCTCCCTCGTCGCCTGCCGCGGCCTCTTCGGCGGCGGCTCCCTCGCCGGCGGCGCCCTCCTGCCCGTCCCCGACACCGTCGGCGAGCTGTGGGGCCGGTACGCCGACGCCTGGCACCCCCTGGGCACCGGCGGCACCCAGAGCGCCCCGCCCTACCTCGCCCTCCTCGCCGGCCTGTCCGGGCTCTTCCTCGGCTCCACCGGCTTCGCCCTGACGGTGCTGCTCGTCTGCTCGGTGCCGCTCGCCGGCTTCACCGCCTACTTCGCCTCGCGCTCCCTCGTCGAGTCCCGGCTCCTGCGCGCGTGGGGCGCCGTCGCCTACGCCTTCCTGCCCGCCGCCACCGGCGCCCTCGCCACCGGCCGCCTCGGCACGGCCGTCCTCGCGATCGTCCTGCCCCTGGTGGCCCGCGCCGCCGTCGCCGCCTACGGGCTGCGCGGCGGCGGCCGCGGCGCCCCCCGCGGCAGCTGGCGCGCCACCTGGGCGTACACCTTCCTGCTCACCTTCACGATGGCGTTCACGCCCGTCGTGTGGCCGCTCGCCGTCGTCCTCGGCGTCGCCGCCCTCGCCCTGCGCCGCGACGACATCACCGCCTACGGGCTGCGCCTCGTCGCCGTCGCCGGCACGCCGCTGCTGCTCCTCGCCCCCTGGTCGCTGACCCTGCTGACCGACCCGGCCGCCTTCCTGACGGAGGCCGGCACGCGGATCCGCACCGGCCCGGCCTCCGCGCTCGACCTCCTCGGCACCAGCCCCGGCGGCCCCCGCACGGTCGGCGGCCTCGTCCTGATCGGCCTCGTCCTCGCCGCCCTCGCCGCCCTGCTCCGCGCCGAGCGGCGCTTCGCCGTCCACTGCGCCTGGGCCGTCGCCCTCGTCGCCCTCCTCTTCGCCGTCCTCACCAACGGCTCCGGCGAGCACGGCACCGGCTGGGCCGGCCCCGCCACCCTCGTGTACGGCCTCGCCCTGCTCGCCGCCGGCATGCTCGGCGCCGAGGGCGGCCGCACCCGCGTCGCCGCCCAGAGCTTCGGCTGGCGCCAGCCCGTCGCCGCGCTCATCGCCCTCGCCGCCGCCGTCGGCCCCCTCGTCTCCGCCGTGACGTGGATGATCGGCGGCGCCGCCGGACCGCTGGAGCGCCGCGACCCCACGCAGGTCCCGGCGTTCGTCGCCGAGGAGAGCGGCACCCGCGACCAGCCGCGCACCCTCGTCCTCGACGGCCCCTCCACCGCCCAGGTCGGTTACGCCCTCGTGCGCGGCTCCGGCGCCCGCCTCGGCGACGCCGAGCTGACCGCCACGGCCGGCGGCGACCCGCGCCTCGACAAGGTCGTCGCGCACCTCGTCGCCGGCTCCGGCGCGGACCAAACCGCCGAGCTGAGGGGCTTCGCCATCCGGTACGTGCTCGTCCGCGACGGCGCCCCGCGCGAAATGGGCCGCGTCCTCGACGCCACCCCCGGCCTCAGCCGGCTCAGCCAGCGCGACGGCAGCGCCCTGTGGCGGGTCGACCGCCAGGTCGCCCGCGTCGTCATCGTCCCCGGGGCCGCCGCCGGCGGGGGCGAGCCGCAGCCCGTCGGCTCCGGCCCGGTCGAGGCCCACGACGACATCCCCGCCGGCGGGCCGGGCAGGATCCTGCGCGTCGCGGACCGCGCCGACGACGGTTGGCGGGCCACCCTCGACGGTGAGCCCCTGGAGAAGACCACCGTCGACGGCTGGGCCCAGGGCTTCGAACTCCCCACCCACGGCGGCCGCCTCGACCTGACGTACCGGGCGCCCCTCACCCACGCCGCGTGGATCTGGGCCCAGTGCTCCCTCGCCGTCTTCCTGCTCGTCCTGGCCCTGCCCGGCCGCCGCCGCGACGTCGACGACGACCTGCCGGAGGAGGCCGTCGCCCTGCCCGCCCAGGACACCACCGGCGACGGCCGCCGCGCCCGCCGGCTGCGCGCCGCCGCCGACACCGACGGCGCCGGGATCGAGGCCCACGAGCCCGACCCGGCGGCCGACGCCGACCCGTACGCCATGCCGGCCCCCGGCAGCCGCCCCGCCACCGACTGGGGCGACGCCCCCGGCGTCCCCGCCCCGCCGGCCGCCCCCGACCACGGCGGCTCGCCCTACGGGGAGCCGTACGCCCAGCCGTACGGCCGGCAGCCGCACGACCGGCAGTCATACGCCCGACAGCCCCACGACGGGCAGCCGTACGCCCCGCAGCCGGAGGCACCCCACCAGGCGCCCCACGGCGGCGCCGCCGCGTACCGGCAGTACGACCCGTCCGAGCCGTACGACCCCTCCGCGTACGGCGTCCCGTACGACCCGCAGCAGCACGACCCGCAGCAGTACGACCCGCGGTATCCGTACCCGCAGGACCGGTACGACCCGTACGGCCACGAGAACGAGCAGCGTCCCGACGGGAGCAGCCACCAGTGAACCGCAGCACCCTCTCCCTCCTCGCGGCCGCGACGGCCCTGGCGGCCCTCACCGGGGTCGCCACGTTCACCGCGCCCGCCCCCGACGCCGCCACCGCCGCCGGCGCGGCGCCCGCCCGGCTGCCCGTCGAGCGCAGCAGCCTGCTGTGCCCGGCGCCGAGCTCCTCCGAGGTCGCCGAGACGACGTACACCTCCTTCACCCCCGGCGCCGGCGACGCCCCCGGCGGCACGGCACCCGGTACGGGCGGGGCCGGCGGGGCGAAGGTGCCGGACCTCGCCGAGCTGAAGCCGTCCGCCGCCGTCCAGGACACGACCGCCGCCCCTGGGAAGGCGGACGCGCGGAAGGCAGACAAGCCGGCCGACACCGCCGACGCGGCCGCCGCCAAGAAGCCGCCGGCCGCCGAGAAGGCCGTCCTCACCGCCACCGCGCCCGGCAAGCCCGTCGCGGCGCAGGCGGACGGCGCCGACGCGCCCGCCCTCATCGGCGTCGCCTCCGGCCGCCTCGCCCCCGGCTGGACCACCCAGCAGACGACGCTCGTCCCGGCCGGCGGCGCGCGCGGCCTGCTCGGCGTCGGCTGCTCGGCGCCCGACACCGCCTTCTGGTTCCCCGGCACCTCCACCGCCGAGAACCGGCGCGACTACGTCCACCTCACCAACCCCGACGACAGCGCCGCCGTCGTCGACGTCGAGCTGTTCGGACCCGAGGGCCCGCTCAAGTCGCAGCTCACCGACGGCATCCCCGTCCCCGCCCGCTCCAGCGTCCCGGTCCTGCTGTCCACGCTGACCGCCGACCCGGCCACCTCCGACGTCACCGTGCACGTCACGACGCGCAGCGGCCGCGTCGGCGCCGTCGTCCGCTCCGCCGTCGACCAGCTCGGCAGCGACTGGCTGCCCGCCTCCGCCGACCCGGCCGGCACGCTCGTCCTGCCCGGCATCCCCGCCGACGCCACGTCCGTGCAGCTCATCGCCTACACGCCGGGCGAGGACGACGCCGAGATGAGGATCCAGCTCGTCGGCGCGACCGGCACGATCACCCCCGCCGTCCAGGAGACGATCCGCGTCAAGTCGCGGATGACCGCCTCAGCCGACCTCAAGGGCCTCACCAACGGCGAGGCCGGCGCGCTGCTGCTCACCCCCGCCCAGAAGAGCAGGGCCACGCCCGTCGTCGCCGCTCTGCGCGTGATCCGGGGCTCCGGTGAGAAGCAGGAGGTCGCGTTCATCCCGGCGACCGGCCCGGTGGGGGAGCAGGCGACCGTCGCCGACAACCGCGCCAAGGGCACCACCCTCTCCCTCACCGCGCCCGCCGGGGCCGCCGAGGTCGAGGTGACGGCGTCCGCCGGGACGGAGGGCGGCACGCCCACGACCAAGACGTACACGGTGAAGGCGGGCACCACCCTGTCCGTGACCCCGCCCGTACCGGCCGGGCTCAAGGGCTCCTACGCCCTGACCGTCCGGACCGTCTCCGGCGGCCCCGTGCACGCCGCGCGCATGCTGGCCCTGCCGCAGGACGGCATCGCGATGTTCACCGTCCAGACCCTCGCCGACGACCGCGGCAGGGTGGCCGTCCCGCGCGCGCAACAGGACCTGTCGGTCCTGGAGGACTGACCGGGCCGAGCACCCCCGGGGGAGGCCCGCCCCCCGGCGCCCGTCAGTCGGCCGACGGCAGCGGAGGGGCCGTGGCGGGTCGCCCCCGCAGAGGTCGGCGGCGTCATGGGGGTGACTTCCCGCGGTACGCGAGGCCGCCGACCCCGAGGAGGTGACCCGGCGCGGCCCCGACCCCACCCACCGTCGCCCGCCGCCGCGTGGCGCCCCGGGGGACGGGCCAGCGGAGGACCGGCGGCCGGCAGGGCGTCGGTCAGTCCTCCCCGTACCGCGGGTCCACCGACTCGGGCGCCAGCCCCAGCAGGTCGGCGACCTGCTCGACGACCACCTCGTGGACGAGCAGCGCCCGCTCGTCGCGGCTCTTGGCCCGCAGCTCCACCGGCCGCCGGTAGACGACCACGCGCGCGGACCGCTCGCGCGTCGCCGGTGCCGAGCTGCCCAGCGGCACCGAGTCGTCCGGCGCGGCCGGCACCTCCAGCACCATGAAGTCCACCTCGGCGAGCTGCGGCCACCGCCGCTCCAGCCGCTCCACGGAGTCCTGCACGAGGTCCCGGAACGTGTCCCCCCGGGAGGCGGACAGCGGCACCTGCGGCGGCGCCACGGGCCCGCGCATCCCGCGCCCGTGGCGGTCACGGCGGCGCGGGCGGGGCTCGGTCGGACGGGATGCTCCGGGACTGTCCATCACCTGACGCAGCGTAGCCCTCCCGAGCGCGCTGCGTGGCCCCGCACACCCCCACCGCCCCGGCCCGCCCCCGCACCGCCCGGGGTGCGATCCGGCCAGGCACCGGCGCGATCCGGCACGGCCTCCGATCGGCCCACACCCGCGAACCCCCCGAGCCGCCCCCCGCACCCCCGGCGGACCGGCCGCCCCGCGCCCCACCGCGCCCGCCCGCGCACCCGTCCCCGCAGGTCCGGGCGGCCCTCCCGCACCCCTCTGTGCCCGACGTCACACCGCGACACGGGCGAGTGACCTGGTGGAGAGTCGTCGCGGCCCGCTCAAGAGTGCGGTACCGTCCAACGTCGTGAGCCCTGTACGTCGCTGTTCGCGCACCGCGTGCGGCCGCCCTGCCGTCGCGACACTGACGTACGTCTATGCCGACTCGACCGCGGTCCTCGGCCCGCTCGCCACCTACGCCGAACCCCACTGCTACGACCTGTGCGCCGAGCACAGCGAGCGCCTCACCGCGCCCCGCGGCTGGGAGGTCGTCCGCCTCTCCGACGCCTCCGGCCCCACGCGCCCCAGCGGTGACGACCTGGAGGCCCTCGCCAACGCCGTGCGCGAGGCCGCCCGCCCGCAGGAACGCACGGCCCAGGCCGGCGGCAAGTCCGGCGGCCGCGGCGGGGACCCCGTCGAGGTCGGCCGCCGCGGGCACCTGCGCGTCCTGCGCTCCCCGGACTCCTGACGCCTCACCGCGCCCGTCCCGGCCACCGCCCGCCCGCCGCCCGGCCCGCCTCCCCGGTACGGCCCGGTACGCCCCTGGCACGTCCCTCCGCGTGTCCCCGCCACACCGGCGGGTAGCTTGTGTACCCCACACAGGCTCGCAGGAGGTTGGTCAGTGACTGCTGATCTGTCGCAGATCGTCAAGGCGTACGACGTCCGCGGAGTGGTACCGGATCAGTGGGACGAGGTACTCGCCGAGCTGTTCGGCGCCGCCTTCGTCCGGGTGACCGGCGCCGACGCCGTCGTCGTCGGCCACGACATGCGCCCCTCGTCGCCCGGCCTGTCCGGCGCCTTCGCGCGCGGAGCCGCCGCCCAGGGGGCCGACGTCACCCTGATCGGGCTGTGCTCCACCGACCAGCTGTACTTCGCGTCGGGACACCTCGGCCTGCCGGGCGCCATGTTCACCGCGTCCCACAACCCGGCGCAGTACAACGGCATCAAGATGTGCCGCGCCGGCGCCGCCCCCATCGGCCAGGACAGCGGCCTCGGCGAGATCCGCGCGCTCGTCGAGGGCTGGCGCGACTCCGGCGCCCCGGCCCCGGCCGCCACCCCCGGCGAGGTGACCAGGACCGACACCCTCGCCGCCTACGCGGAGTACCTCAGGTCGCTGGTGGACCTCAGGTCCATCCGCCCCCTGAAGGTCGTCGTCGACGCGGGCAACGGCATGGGCGGCCACACCGTCCCCACCGTGTTCGAGGGCCTGCCCCTCACGCTCGTCCCGATGTACTTCGAACTGGACGGCACCTTCCCCAACCACGAGGCCAACCCCCTCGACCCGGCCAACATCGTCGACCTCCAGCAGCGCGTCCGCGCCGAGGGCGCCGACCTCGGCCTGGCCTTCGACGGCGACGCCGACCGCTGCTTCGTCGTCGACGAGCGCGGCGAGCCCGTCTCCCCGTCCGCCGTGACCGCCCTCGTCGCCGCCCGCGAGCTGGCCAAGCACCCCGGCGGCACGGTCATCCACAACCTGATCACGTCGCTGTCCGTGCCCGAGGTCGTCCGCGAGAACGGCGGCACCCCCGTCCGCACCCGCGTCGGCCACTCGTTCATCAAGGCGGAGATGGCCCGCACGGGCGCCATCTTCGGCGGTGAGCACTCGGCGCACTACTACTTCCGCGACTTCTGGAACGCCGACACGGGCATGCTCGCCGCCCTCCACGTCCTCGCCGCGCTCGGCGGGCAGGAGGGCACGCTGTCCGCGCTCGTCGCCGAGTACGACCGGTACGCCGGGTCCGGCGAGATCAACTCCACCGTCGCCGACCAGGCCGCCAGCGCCGCCGCCGTACGCGAGTCCTTCGCCGGCCGCGACGGCGTCACCACCGACGAACTCGACGGCCTGACCGTCCAGGGCGACGGCTGGTGGTTCAACCTGCGGGCGTCCAACACCGAACCGCTGCTCCGCCTCAACGTCGAGGCGAAGGACGACGCCACCATGGCGAAGGTCCGCGACGAGGTGCTCGCCCTCGTCCGCGCCTCCTGACGCACGCCCCGCGCGCCCCGGCCCCCGCCTCCCCACCCCGACCCGGACCCGGACCCGGACCCGGACCCGGACCCGGACCCGGAACGGAACACGAGGTGTGGGGCCGGGGGTACGGGGCACGAGCGCAACACCACCCGGCCACCCCGGGGTCCGCGCCACCACCCGTGCCCCGCCCCCCGGCGGTAGGCTGGCGTCGCCGCGCACCCACCGCACCACGACGCGGCACGCACCACCCGCACGCACCACCCGCACGACGCAGCACACCACGACGCCGCACCGGCCACCCGGTCCGCGCCCGGACCCACCGGCCGCCGCACCGACCGGCCACCGCCCCGGCGCCGCCGCACCCGAAGGGACCCGCCCCATGCCGCTCGAAGCCGGCCTCCTGGACATCCTCGCCTGCCCGGCCTGCCGCGCCCCCCTCGCCGACCGCACCACCGACGAGACGCCCGAGCTGCTGTGCACCGGCGACGACTGCGGCCTGGCCTACCCCGTACGGGACGGCATCCCGGTGCTCCTCGTCGACGAGGCCCGCCACCCCGCCTGACCGCGACGCGCACTGCCCGGCGACATCCCGCAACGGCGACCGGAGGCCCCGCCCATGCTCGACGAGTCACTGCTCGACGACCCCGAAGCCCTCGCCCGGGCAGACCGCCGCGGCCTCCTGCGCGGCGCCGCCGGAGCCGGGGCCCTCGTACGCACCGCGGCCCGGCACGCCACGGAGGCCGGGGTGACCGCGCTCGAAGCCGAAGGCCGCCCCCGTACCGTCCTCGTGGCCGGTACCGGTACGGCCGCCACCGGCGTCGCCGACCTGATCGCGGCCCTCGCCGGGGCGTCCGCGCCCGTGACCCGGCTCCACCCCACCGGCGTCGCCCCGGCCGCCGGCGCCCTGCGCTGGACCCTGCCGGGCTGGGCCGGCCCGGTGGACCTGCTGCTCATCCCGACCACCGACGGCTCCGAACCCGGCCTCGCCCTCCTCGCCGAGCAGGCGTACCGCCGCGGCGTCACCGTCGTCTCCGTCGCCCCCAAGGGCTCACCGATCGCGGAGGCCGTCGACGGCACCCACGGCCTGGTCGTCCCCATGGCCGCCGCGTCCCACGAACGGTACGAGGAGGAGGCCCAGCAGGCCCCCGGCCCCGGCGCCCTGTGGGCGCTGCTCACGCCGCTCCTCGCCCTCCTCGACCGCGTCGGCCTGTTCACCGCGCCCGCCGAAGCGCTGGAGAAGGTCGCCGACCGCCTCGACCGCGTCGCCGAACGCTGCGGCCCCGCCGTCGCCACGTACAGCAACCCGGCCAAGACCCTCGCCGCGGAGCTCGCCGACACCCTGCCCCTCATCTGGACCGAGGGCACCGCCGCCCCCGTCGGCCGCCGCTTCGCCGCCGTCCTCGCCGAGATCGCCGGCCGCCCGGCCCTCGCCGGCGAGCTGCCCGAGGCGCTGCCCGCCCACGGCGGCCTCCTCGCCGGGGACTTCGCCGCGGGCGCCGACCCCGACGACTTCTTCCGCGACCGCGTCGAGGACCCGCAGGCCCTGCACGCCCGCGTCGTCCTCCTGCGCGACCGGCCCGCCGACGCCGGCGGCCTGACCGCCGCCCCCGCCGCCCGGGAAGTGGCGCTCGGCCACGACACGGCCATCAGCGAACTCGAACCGGAGGAGGGCAGCCCGCTCGAAGCCCTCGCCGAGCTGCTCGCCGTGACCGACTTCGCCGCCTGCTACCTGGCCCTGGCCTCCGCCGGACGCCCCTGACCCCGCCGCCGGCACCCGAACCCCGGTCACCGGCACCCGAAGCCCCACCGCCCGCACCCGACGCCCGGTCACCGGCGTCGACCCGGAGCCCCGCCACCGCAGCGCGACGGCGGAGCCACCGGCCCCGCCCGACCCGGCGGGCCCGACCCCCGCCCGCCCCCGGAGGCCCCCGCCCCGGCACGCACGCCCCGGCCCCGCCCGGCACGCACACGAAAGCACCGCCCATGGACCGCCTCTCCAACACCGTCCGCCCCTACGCCTGGGGCTCCACGACGGCCATTGCGGAACTGCTCGGCACCGCCCCCACCGGCGAGCCCCAGGCCGAGATGTGGATGGGCGCCCATCCCGGCGCACCCTCCCGCGTCACCCGCCCCACCCCCGACGGCGGCGAGCGGGAGGTGCCGCTCACCGACGTCATCGCCGCCGACCCGGAGCAGGAACTCGGCCCCGCCGCCGTCGCCCGCTTCGGCCCCCGCCTGCCCTTCCTCCTCAAGCTCCTCGCCGCCGCGGCCCCCCTCTCCCTCCAGGTCCACCCCGACCAGGACCAGGCGCGGGCCGGCCACGCCGCCGAGGAGAGCGCGGGCATCCCCCTCGACGCCCCCCACCGCAACTACCGCGACGGCAACCACAAGCCCGAACTGCTCTGCGCCCTCACCCCCTTCGAAGGGTTCTGCGGCTTCCGCGCCCCCGCCGAGACCGCCGACTTCCTCGCCGCCCTCGACGTCGACTCCCTCAAGCCGTACGTGGACCTCCTCCGCGCCCACCCCGAGGACGCCGCCCTGCGCGAGGTCCTCACCGCCGTCCTCACCGCCGACCCCGACGCCATGGCCGCCACCGTCACCGAGACCGCGGCCGCCTGCGAACGCCTCGGCGGCGCCCACGCCCCGTACGCCGCCCTCGCCCACCACCACCCCGGCGACCCCGGCGTCCTCGCCGCGCTCCTCCTCAACCACGTCCTGCTCCAGCCCGGCGAGGGCCTCTACCTCCCCGCGGGCGTCCCGCACGCCTACGTCAGCGGACTGGGCGTGGAGGTCATGGCCAACTCCGACAACGTCCTGCGGTGCGGCCTCACCCCCAAGCACGTGGACGTCCCCGAACTCCTGCGCGTCGTCCGCTTCACCGCCGGCGACCCCGGGATCCTGCGCCCCGAGGCGTCCCCCACCGGCGAGGAGGTCTACGAGACCCCCGTCGAGGAGTTCCGCCTCTCCCGCTACGCCCGCCCCGAGGGCGCCGCGCCCGTGGACCTCACCGCCCGCACCCCGCAGATCCTCCTCGCCACCGCGGGCACGCCCCGCGTCGGCGACCTCACCCTCGCCCCGGGCGGGTCCGTGTTCGTCCCGGCCGGCGAACCCGTCGAACTGTCCGGTGCCGGGACCCTCTTCCGGGCCACCGTGGTGGCCTGAGTGATCCCCGCTTCCCAGGGCTGCGACAATGACCCGCCGTAAAGATCAGGCCGAATCCAAGAGCCCACCGGGGACCAGCGAAGGGACAGGACACGCATGAGCGCGTCAGGCGGAACCAAGGCGATCGTGGCGGCACTCGTCGCCAATCTGGCGATCGCGGTGAGCAAGTTCGTGGCGTTCCTCTTCAGTGGTTCGTCATCGATGCTCGCCGAGTCGGTGCACTCGCTCGCCGACTCCGGGAACCAGGGACTCCTCCTGCTCGGCGGCAAGAAGGCGAAGCGGGACGCGACACCGCAGCACCCCTTCGGCTACGGCCGCGAGCGGTACATCTACGCCTTCCTCGTCTCCATCGTCCTCTTCTCGGTCGGCGGCATGTTCGCCCTCTACGAGGGCTACGAGAAGATCAAGCACCCGCACGAGATCACGGCCTGGTACTGGCCCGTCGGCGTCCTCGTCTTCGCGATCATCGCCGAGACGTTCTCCTTCCGCACCGCCATCAAGGAGTCCAACGAGGTCCGCGGCAAGCGCTCCTGGAAGGACTTCGTCCGTACCGCGAAGGCGCCCGAACTGCCCGTCGTCCTCCTGGAGGACCTCGGCGCCCTCGTCGGCCTGATCCTCGCCCTCGTCGGCGTCAGCCTCGCCCTCATCACCGGCGACGGCGTCTGGGACGGCATCGGCACCCTCTGCATCGGCGCGCTGCTGATCCTCATCGCGATCGTCCTCGCCGTCGAGACCAAGTCCCTCCTCCTCGGCGAGTCCGCCGGCATCGAGGAGGTCCGCAAGATCGAGAACGCCGTCGTCGACGGCACCACCGTCACCGGCATCATCCACATGCGCACCCTCCACCTCGGCCCCGAGGAACTCCTCGTCGCCGCGAAGATCGCCGTGCAGCACGACGACACCGCGTCCGAGGTGGCCGCCGCCATCGACGCCGCGGAGGCGCGCATCCGCGCCGCCGTCCCGATCGCCCGGGTCATCTACCTGGAGCCGGACATCCTCAAGGCCACCCGCTGACCGCCGGGGCCGGCCGCCGACCCACCGGCGCCCGCCCCGCCACCACCGGCGCCCGCCCCGCCACCAGCGCCGACCGCCACCGGCCGCGCGACGACCGCCGCCGGCCCACCCGGCACCCGAAGGCCCCGGCCCCACCCCCGGGGCCTTCCCCGTCCCCACCCACGCCCACCCGAGCCCTCACCCCCTCACCCCCGCCCCGACGCCCGGACACCCCGACGCCCGGACACCCCGGCGGCCGGCCGACCGGAACCCGCCCCGACGGACTTGAAGCCCGCGCACCCCGTCGGTGTAGATTCGAAAAGAGCCAGACGTCGCTGCTGATGGCGGTCGGGCGGTCCCGACGGACCGGCCGAGGGAGAGAGGGCCTCCGACGACTGCACCGCACGTGTCCGGGCATCCGTGTGTCCGCCACGGCGGAGCCAGCCGTACCCACCTCGACCCGTACCACGAGGAGCAGCCCGAAATGACGACTGTCGACAACCGGCAGGACTTCAAGGTCGCCGACCTCTCCCTGGCCGAGTTCGGCCGCAAGGAGATCTCCCTCGCCGAGCACGAGATGCCCGGCCTCATGGCGATCCGCGAGGAGTACGCCGCGTCCCAGCCCCTGGCCGGCGCCCGCATCACCGGCTCCCTGCACATGACCGTGCAGACCGCCGTCCTCATCGAGACCCTCGTCGCCCTCGGCGCCCGGGTCCGCTGGGCCTCCTGCAACATCTTCTCCACCCAGGACCACGCCGCGGCCGCCATCGCCGTGGGCCCCGACGGCACCCCCGACGACCCGCGGGGCATCCCCGTCTTCGCCTGGAAGGGCGAGACCCTGGAGGAGTACTGGTGGTGCACCGAGCAGGCTCTGACCTGGCCGGACGCCCCCACTGGCGGCCCCAACATGATCCTCGACGACGGTGGTGACGCCACCCTCCTCGTCCACAAGGGCGTCGAGTTCGAGAAGATCGGCGAGGCCCCGGACCCCTCCACCGCGGACAGCGAGGAGTACGCCCACATCCTGAGCCTCCTCAACCGCACCCTCGGCGAGAACCCGCAGAAGTGGACCCGCCTCGCCTCCGAGATCCGCGGCGTCACCGAGGAGACCACCACGGGCGTCCACCGCCTGTACGAGATGCACCGCGACGGCACCCTCCTCTTCCCGGCGATCAACGTCAACGACGCCGTCACCAAGTCGAAGTTCGACAACAAGTACGGCTGCCGCCACTCCCTCATCGACGGCATCAACCGCGCCACCGACGTCCTCATCGGCGGCAAGGTCGCCGTCGTCTGCGGCTACGGCGACGTCGGCAAGGGCTGCGCCGAGTCCCTCCGCGGCCAGGGCGCCCGCGTCATCGTCACCGAGATCGACCCCATCTGCGCCCTTCAGGCCGCGATGGACGGCTACCAGGTCACGACCCTCGACGAGGTCGTCGAGACGGCCGACATCTTCATCACCACCACCGGCAACCGCGACATCATCATGGCCACCGACATGGTCAAGATGAAGCACCAGGCGATCGTCGGCAACATCGGCCACTTCGACAACGAGATCGACATGGCCGGCCTCGCCCGCATCCCCGGCATCGTCAAGGACGAGGTCAAGCCGCAGGTCCACACCTGGACCTTCCCCGACGGCAAGAAGATCATCGTCCTCTCCGAGGGCCGCCTGCTGAACCTGGGCAACGCCACCGGCCACCCGTCCTTCGTGATGTCCAACTCCTTCGCGGACCAGACCCTGGCCCAGATCGAGCTGTACACGAAGCCCGAGCAGTACCCGACCGACGTCTACGTGCTGCCCAAGCACCTCGACGAGAAGGTCGCCCGGCTCCACCTCGACGCGCTCGGCGTCAAGCTCACCACGCTCCGCCCCGAGCAGGCCGACTACATCGGCGTCCAGGTCGAAGGCCCCTTCAAGCCGGACCACTACCGCTACTGACCCGTCCGGGCCCCGGCCCGACACCGCGGCCACCCACGGCCGCGCCCGCAGCAGCAGATGGACAGGCAGGCCCCCGCACCCCCGTGCCGGGGGCCTGCCCCGTACCCGGCCGACCCGGCGCCGACCCGGCCACTGCCCCCGCCGTCACCGCCGGCGCCGCGACCCCGACCAGAACCCCGAGGACCCATGCCCCGCGGCCGCTATTCGCTCCACGACCCGCACGACCACACCCCCCTCGGCGAAGAACACTTCCACTGCGCGCCCGGCCCCTCCGGCTGGCGCTACGTCGCCCAGACCACCACCCCCTCCGGCGACCACGCCGGCTCCGTCGACCTCACCCTCGACGCCCTCGGCCGCCCCCTCCGCCTCGAAATGCACGCAGGCGGCTGGCAGGTACGAGGCGCCGCACTCGACGGCGTCACCTGGGTCCGCACCGACCCCACCGGCACCCACGCCACAGAAGGCAACGTCCCCGCCCACGCCTTCACCGGCACCTCCCCGGCCTTCCTCGTCGCCCTGACACGGCTGCTGCGCCTCGCCCCCGGGTCCGGCGCCACCCGCGTCCGCCTCGTCGCCCTCACGGACCCGGTCCTCGCCCCCCTCACCGTCGACCAGTCCTGGGCACTGCTGAGAAGTGAAGCGCACCCCACTGACAACGGCCCCCTGACAGTGGACGAGTACCAGGTCACCACCCTCGACACCGGTGAACGGCACGCCGTCCACATCGCCGGCGACGTCGTCCTCGCCGCTCCCGGCATCGAGTTGGAGGACCTGCAGAGCCCGCCCTCCACCTTCGCCTGACCCGCCCCGAGGCCGCCGAAGCCCGCGCTGCCCGCCCCGCCTGCCGGGAACCGACCTACGAGGGCGGCGCGAACCCGCTGGAGGACGAGGACGAAGACGCCCCCCGCCCCGTACCGCCACCCGCCCCGCGCCCGGCCGCAGTCACCCCCACACCACCGGCACCATCAATCCCACCGGCACCACCAAAGCCGCTGGCACCGCCAAACCCGCTGGCACCGCCAAACCCCGAACCACCCGACCCGGCAACCCCCGCACCCACCGCCGGCCCTACACCCGCTGCCGCCCCGACACCCACACCCGCCGCAGGCGCCACACGCCGCGCGTCCCGCGCCTGCCGCTCGTGCACCACGGCCGCCAGAAACGCCGCAGCCGGCACCCCCGGCGGCGGAGGCGCCCCCGTACGCGCCACGAGCTCGTCCGCCAACCGCTCGGCCAGCACCCGCCCCGCCGCCGGGTCCAACTGCCCCATCCGCGTCAGGTACTGCCGTATCCCCAGCCACAGGGAATCCGGCACCGCCGACAGGTCGAGCTGCGAGAACCGCCCCACCAGCCACGGCGGCGGAGGAGGCACCGGCGCCGTACGCCCCACCGGCACGCGCTCCCGCACCACCAGCGTCCCCGCGAACACGTCACCCACCCGCCGCCCGCGCGCCGACACCAGCGAGGCGATACACGCGATCACCCCGAAGCTCATCAGGATCTCCACCATCCCGATCAACCCCCGCACCAGCGCGTGCCGGAACCGGATGGGCCCCCCGTCATCCCGCACCACGCGCAACCCGCACGCCAGCTTCCCCAGCGACCGCCCGTGACTCAACGTCTCCACGGCTATCGGCCCGCCCACCAGAACCAGCAGGAACGACGCGACCGACACCGCCATCGCCGCCGCCTCGTCCAGCGACGCCGTGGCGAACGCGAGACCGATGGACACCAGCAGGAACGCCACCCACACCACCACGAGGTCGACGAGCAGGGCCAACGCCCGGCTCGGCAGCCGCGCCGGCCGCAAACCCAGGACGACCGCGTCCCCCGTCACGACCTCACTCACGCCGCCCACCCCTTCTCCGACCTCGCCCGACCGCTCCCCACGCCAGTCTGCCAAGCTGGCCGACAACGCGCCGCAGGAGTACGCACCGTATGCACCCCCGTGCCCAGGAGCCGCAGCCGATCATGGACCTCGACGTCTACGTCACCGCCCACCGAGCCGAGTGGGACCGCCTGGACCACCTCCTGGGCCGCGGCCGCCGCCTCACCGGCGCCGAAGCGGACGAACTCGTCGCGCTCTACCAGCGCACCGCCACCCACCTCTCCGTCATCCAGACCACGGCGCCGGACCCCGCGCTCACCGCACGGCTCACCCAGCTCGTGGCGCGTGCCCGCGCCACCGTCACGGGAACCCGCCGGGCCTCCTGGCGCGACGCCGCGCACTTCCTGACCGCCGGCTTCCCCGCCGCCGTCTACCTCTCGCGCCACTGGTGGATCCCCACGGCCGTCCTCTCCACCCTGCTCGCCGCACTCATCGGCTGGTGGATCGGCGCCCACCCCGAGGTGCAGTCCGCCATCGCGGCCCCCGACGAACTCCGCCAGATGACCCGCCCCGGTGGCGATTACGAGACCTACTACTCCAGCCACCCCGCGGCCTCCTTCGCCGCCCAGGTGTGGACGAACAACGCCCGCGCCGCCGCCCTGTGCCTCGTCCTGGGAGCCTTCCTCTGCCTCCCCGTGCTGTGGATCCTCTTCGTCAACATGCTGAACCTGGGCGTCGGCATCGGCCTCATGGCGTCCGCGGGCCGCCTCGACACCTTCCTCGGCCTGGTCCTCCCGCACGGCCTGCTGGAGCTCACCGCCGTCTTCGTCGCCGCCGGGACCGGCCTGCGCCTGGGTTGGACGCTCATCGACCCGGGCCCGTACTCCCGCCGCACGGCCGTCGCCCGACAGGGCAGGGCCGCCGTCGGCATGGCCGTCGGCCTGGCCCTGGTCCTGCTCGTGGCCGGCGTCATCGAAGGCTTCGTCACCCCCTCCGGCCTGCCCACCTGGGCCCGCATCGCCATCGGCGTCGCCGCCGAGGCCGCGTTCCTCCTGTACGTGTACGTCCTCGGCGGCCGCGCGGCCAGGGCCGGTGAGGCGGGCGACGTGGAGGCCGCCGACCGCAGCGCGGAGCTGCCGACCGCCGCCTGATGTGCGTCGCACCCCGCCGACCTGCTACTGTCCTCTTCGCCCGCCAAACCTGTTGACACAGGAGCGGTGGGGAGGTAGATTCAAACGGTTGCGTCGGACTGGACAAGTTCGAGCGCAGCGGGTAGATTCTCTCTTGCTTCGAGACGGAACCGGTCAGGTTCTCGCCGGAGCTAATCGATTCCCTTTATCCGGATCCCGGCCGTGAAATCGGCGGAGATCAGTCTGATAAAGTCGGATCAAGCCGAAAGGCAAAAGGCCCCCGATGGCCATCGGAAACAGAATCCGGACCGGAAACGGAACGGAAAACGGATCTGATAGAGTCGGAATCGCCGGAAAGGGAAACGCGAAAGCGGAGAACGGCCCGGCAGCCCGCTCCAGCGGGTGGCAGAGAAGGAAATCGGATCTGCTAGGCTGGAGACACGAAAGACCGAAG
>NZ_JAHWGT010000180.1 GCF_020873895.1 Streptomyces sp. DH12
CGCCGTCACCGGACCCGCATCCGCCGGTCGGCTACCCGATGTACGGGCCGGGCACCGCGTAAGTGCCCGGCCCGTACCGTTGCGTCCCTGTCCGTCCCGCTCATCGCGGGCCGGCGCCGCTCACTTCGCGGGCGGCGTCGTCTTCTTCGCCGTGGCCTTACGGGGCGCCGGGGCCTTCTTCGCGGCGGCGGCGAACGCGGCCATCGGGGCGTTCGCCTCGCCGGACGCGTTGTACGGCACCAGCGGCTCCCGGGTCTCCCGGTCCCGCACCAGTTCCACCGCCCAGAACATGCCGGTGCCGCGCACCTCGCCCACGCTCGGGTGACGCTCGGCCAGCTCCCGCAGACCGGGGCCGACGACGGACGCGCCGAGGGAGGCCGCGTTCTGGACGACGCCCTCCTCCTCCATCACGTTGATCGTCGCGACGGCCGCGGCGCAGGCCAGGGGGTGCCCGGAGTAGGTCAGGCCGCCCGGGTATGCGCGGGTGGCGAAGGTGGCGGCGATCTCCGGGGAGATGGCGACACCGCCCAGCGGGACGTAGCCGGAGTTCACGCCCTTGGCGAAGGTCATCAGGTCCGGCACGACGTCGTACAGGTCGGCCGCGAACCAGGTGCCGGTCCGGCCGAACCCGGCCATCACCTCGTCCAGCACCAGGACGATGCCGTGCTTGTCGCACAGCTCGCGGACGCCGGCGAGGTAGCCGGGCGGGGGCGGCATGACGCCGGCGGTGCCCGGGATGGTCTCCAGGATGATCGCGGCGATCGTCGACGGCCCCTCGAAGGCGATCGTCGTCTCCAGGTGCTCCAGCGCCCGCGCGCACTCCTGCTCCTCGGTCTCGGCGTAGA
>NZ_JAHWGT010000181.1 GCF_020873895.1 Streptomyces sp. DH12
GGCCCGACCAGCGGCTTGCCGTGTCCTTGGAGCTCCGGCTGGTCCCATGCGCCGAGGAAGCCGCCGTGGTCGCCGAGCTCCAGCACCACCGCGACGAACATCGTGATGCCGGCCAGCAGCTGGATGACGAACTGTCCGAGTTCCGTCAGCGCGTCCGCCCACAGCCCGCCGATGGTGCAGTAGACGGCGGTGACCGCGCCGGTGATGAGGATGCCCTGGTTCAGGGAGACCCCGGTGAACACCGACAGCAGGGTGGCGATGGCCGCCCACTTAGCGCCGACGTCCACGATCTTGAGCAGCATCCCTGACCAGGCCAGCGCCTGCTGGGTGCGCAGGTCGTAGCGGTTCTTGAGGTACTCCAGCGGCGAGGCCACGTGGAGCCGGGAGCGCAGCCGGTTGATCCGCGGGGCGAACAGCCTGGAGCCGATGGCGATGCCCAGAGCGATGGGGAAGGACCAGGTGACGAACGAGGTGACGCCGTAGGTGTAGGCGATGCCGGCGTACCCGGTGAACATCACCGCGCTGTAGCCCGACATGTGGTGGGAGATCCCGGAGAGCCACCAGGGCATCTTGCCGCCGGCCGTGAAGAAGTCGCTGACGTTGTCCACCCGCTTGTGCGACCAGACACCGATGGCGACCATCACGGCGAAGTAGCCGATGAGCACCGCCCAGTCGAGACCGTTCATGTCCCCCCTTCCAGGGGTCCGCCTTGTGAACACCGCTCAGCTGGTTGGCACTTCGCCTGAGCGGGGCAGAAGCAGGGAAGGGTGCGAAGTGCCCGCTCATCGTGGGCGCTGTGGCGGGAGCACGACAAGAAAACTACAGGCCAAGACCAGGTAAAAATG
>NZ_JAHWGT010000182.1 GCF_020873895.1 Streptomyces sp. DH12
CCCCTGCGGGACACCTTCGTCACGCTCCTGGGCCCGCGTCACCCCCGCCCGGTGGCCTTCCACGACGCCCCGACCGCCCCGCGCGGCGAGGTGGCCCTGACCCGCACCGACCCGGTGGTGGCGTCGGTGGCGCGCTTCGTGCTCGACGCGGCGCTGGACGACCGGATCGAGCAGTGGCAGCGGCCGGCCCGCCGCTGCGGGGTGGTCCGCACGACGGCCGTGGCCAAGCGCACCACGCTGCTCCTGGTCCGCTACCGCTTCCAGCTGTCGCTGCCCGGCCGGGACGCGGTGCTCCGCCAGCAGCTGGCCGAGGACGCCCGCCTGCTGGCCTACCGAGGGTCGGCGGCGAACCCCGACTGGCTGCCGGAGGACGAGGCGGTCGCCCTGCTGGAGGCACGGGCCGCCCAGAACACCGACCGCGCCTTCGCCCAGGACCGCATCGAGGGAATCCTCGGCTCGCTGGAGTCGCTGATGCCGACGCTGGAGGAGCGGGGCGAGCAGCTCGCGGCCCGCCTCCTCGACTCCCACCGCCGGGTGCGCGGCGCCTTCCGCGACGTGCGCGGCGCGACCGGCCCGGCCCGCCGGGGCCTGCGCGTGGACGTCCAGGGCCGTCCCGACGTCCTCGGCGTGTACCACTACCTCCCGGTCCCCGTCCTCGACGGCACGACCACGAACGGGGAAGCCCGCTGATGAGCCTCGCGAAGACCATCGTCACCGACTCCGTCCTCACCGTGGGCGGCCTGCTGCCGCCGGACATGCTGACCCGCGTCCGCGACGGCAAGGACGTGCCGGGCGCCCTGCCGAAGGACTACGGCCTGTTCGCGGCCAACGACACGGTCCGG
>NZ_JAHWGT010000183.1 GCF_020873895.1 Streptomyces sp. DH12
GTGGTGGAGGGTGGCGTGGGGGTCGTCCTCGACCGCCGTGTGGTCCGTGTGGACCGTGGCGGCCGTCAAGCGGGGGAGGGCGTGGATGAGGGCGTGTTCGGCGGCGACGGCGATGCGGTGTGCCTCGACCACGGTGAGCCGCGCGTCAACGACGATGTCCGCCTCGGCGCGCAGGACGTGGCCGATCCACCGCATCCGTACCTGCCCGGTGCCGAGGACGCCGTCGACGCCGCGCAGGGTGGCGTGGGCCGTGGCGACGAGTTCCGGGTCGACGGAGTCCATCAGGCGCCGGTACACCTCGCGGGCGGCGTCCTTGAGGACCATCAGGATGGCGAGGGTGATGAGCAGCCCGACGACCGGGTCGGCGGCGCGCCAGCCGAGTGCGGTGCCGCCCGCGCCCAGGAGGACCGCCAGGGAGGTGAAGTCGGTGCGGGCGTGCAGGCCGTCGGCGACCAGGGCCGCGGAGCCGATGCGGCGGCCGGTGCGGATGCGGTAGCGGGCCACCCATTCGTTGCCGGCGAAGCCGGCCAGCGCGGCGCCGGACACGGCCCACAGATGCGTGATGTCGCGGGGGTGGAGGAGGCGGTCGACGGCTGTCCAGGCGGCCAGGACGGCGGAGGCGGCGATGGTGGCGACGATGAGGACGCCCGCCAGGTCCTCGACCCGGCCGTAGCCGTAGGTGTAGCGGCGGTCGGCCGCGCGCCGGCCGAGGAGGAAGGCGATGCCCAGCGGGACGGCGGTCAGGGCGTCGGCGGCGTTGTGGACGGTGTCGCCGAGCAGAGCCACCGAACCGGACAGGGCGACGATCACGGCCTGGACGACGGTGGTGACACCCAGGAC
>NZ_JAHWGT010000184.1 GCF_020873895.1 Streptomyces sp. DH12
GGACGTCGTGCACGGCCGACCGCTGCACCGGCGCGTGCGGCTCCTCGTCGCCCAGGTGACCGGCCTGCCGCAGCAGCTGGACGACGGCCGCGTTCCCGGCGCTCGTCTGGAGCCCTCTCAGTCCCGCCTGCGGGGACACCGTCCGTCGCGCGGACGGAGCGGGCCGCAAGGGCGCCGGCCCGTGCTCGTTCCCCCGCTGAGCAGGGCGGGGCTTCTCGTGACTCACAGGATCGCCTCTTCGGAACGTCGGGGCCGTCGCCCGTCGCGGCCTGGGGTTCTGAAGCATTATCAGGAGAATCCCGGCCCCCACTCCGCCGTTCGGCGCCCACAGCCCCGCTCTCTGCCCGGACGTCTGCCGCACCGTGCAGCGGAGCTGCCCTTTGGGGCAGTTCCTCCCCTGCTCGCGGCTGCCGCCGGACGGGACCCCCGTTCGGCGGCCCCTCGCCCGGCCCCCCAGAAAGGGCGCCGCTCCCGCCCGGCGCGCACGATGCGAAGAGGCCCGCCGATCGGCGGGCCTCCGGCCGCGCACTCGGGAGGAACTGCCGTGACCGCCAGTCTGGAGCAGCTGCGCCGCTGCCACTTCGCCGTCGACCTGGGCGCGGCCCGCACCCGGGTGTACATCAAGGGCGCCGGCCTGGTCGTCGACCAGCCGTCCGTCGCCGCCGTGAACACCCGTACCGGAGCGCTGATCGCGGTCGGCGAGTTCGCGGAGAAGATGACCGGGCGCACCCCCGACTACATCCGCGTCGTCCGGCCGGTGAACGGCGGTACCGTCGTCGACATCGAGATGGCGCAGCGGATGCTGCGTCAGCTCATCGGCGACCGCACCCGCCGTGCCC
>NZ_JAHWGT010000185.1 GCF_020873895.1 Streptomyces sp. DH12
GACGAGCCGTTCGGCCGCCCAGCCGTTCCACTGCACAGCGCCGGCGAACTGGGGCAAGCGGAATGCCGGGAGGTGTGCGGGGAGGGCGTCCGTGCGGTACACCGCGTTCTTGACTTCGCCGTTCAGCTTCTTGGGTTTGGAGGACCTTCGCAGGTCCAGGCAGTCGACCACCTGCTCGACGAGGAGGAGATGATACTCATCCCCTTTCGCGCCCTCGATGTCAACAGGTAGCAGAGGGCCGGCTGTTCGTAGCGCATCAACTCCGAATCGGTCGATGAGGCGTCGGCTGAGAATGGGCGCTCCTGGATAGCCCGAGGGGAAATCCCCCTTGGGCCAGTTCCGCTCCCCGGCCCATTCGGCTCGGAACTGGACGGGCCGGTCCTCCTCGGCTCCCAGCCGTTGCCAGCGCTTGAGCTGGCGCAGGTCCCAGCTGTTCGGAGTGAGCTGCTGATATTCAGCCAGCTTCGGCAGGAGCCGGTATACCGCCGGGCTCTTCTCCGGCGTCTCGGTCATCGCGTCACCATTCGTGTTCGTCGTCGTGTCGGGAGCGGACTGGCCCTCTACCCTGTCCACACCGCTCCTGGCCCTGGCTGTCCTCCTGCCAGTTCCCGTTCCACCTGTTGTCCGATGGAGCGTAGTTCCCGGCGCAGCGCACTGCGAATGGCACGCGCGCCGTACCCGGCTTCCGTCATGGTTTCCGTCAGGTCGGTGAGGTGTGAGTTGAGACGGAGCAGGAAGTCCTTGCGGTGAGTGAAGTTGTGGGGGCGGGGGTGCCCAAGAGGTATCCCGTTGGCCGCATCGTTGATGTCGACGCCGTACTTCTCCAGTAGGGCCCGGG
>NZ_JAHWGT010000186.1 GCF_020873895.1 Streptomyces sp. DH12
GCTGGTGGTGGGCCGTACGGCCGCGACGCTGGAGCGGACGGCCGCCGGTCAGCAGGGCGTGCGGACGCTGGTGGCGGATCTGACGGACGAGGACGCTCCGGAGCGGATCACGTCGGCGGCGCTGGAGGCCTTCGGCCGGCTGGACGTGCTGGTGCACAACGCGGCGGTCGTGCTGCCGGAGCCGTTCGGCGCCGTGACGCGGGAGCACGCCCGGCTCCAGGTGGAGACCAATCTGCTCGCGCCGGTGCTGCTGACCCGTGCCGCGCTGCCCGCGCTCGCGGCGGCGCGGGGCACGGTGGTGGCGGTGGGCACGGCGGCGGTGCAGGGGCGTCGCGCCTTCGCCGGGATGTCGCTGTACGGCGCGACCAAGACGGCGCTGGACTTCCTGGTGCGCACCTGGGCGGTGGAGCTGGCGCCGTGGGGTGTCCGCGCGGTGGGGGTGGCGCCCGGCGAGACGGACACGGGGATCGGTGAGCGGATGGGCTGGAGTGCGGCGGACATCGCCCGTTACCAGGCGGAGGCCGCCGCGCGCACGCCGTCGGGGCGGGTGGGCCGGCCGGAGGACGTCGCCTGGTGGGTCGTCCGGCTGGCCCGGCCCGAGGGCGCCTATGCGAACGGCGCGGTGGTGACCGTGGACGGCGGTGCGTCGGTGGTCTGACCGGCGTGTTCGGCGGTGAGCCGTTCCAGCAGGCGCACCGCCTCGTTGGGCGTCGGCTCGGCGAGGATCTCGGTCCGCACCCGGTCGGCGGCCTTGGTGAACGATTCCTCGGTGAGGAGTCGCTCGACCGCCGTGCGCAGGGCGTCGACGGTGAGGCCGTCGGCCGGCAGGTACAGTC
>NZ_JAHWGT010000187.1 GCF_020873895.1 Streptomyces sp. DH12
CCATCCTGCTCGTCGAGCAGAACGCCCAGGCGGCCCTGTCGCTGGCCGACCACGGCCATGTGATGGAGGTCGGCAACATCGTCCTCTCCGGCACCGGCCGCGACCTGCTCCACGACGAGTCGGTCCGCAAGGCCTACCTCGGCGAGGACTGACCGGACGGAAGCGAAAGGCCCGCACCCCGTGCAGGGGGTGCGGGCCTTCGTCGTCGGTGTGACGTCCGGTCAGCCGCCCTTCGCGGCCTTCTTCTCCTCGGCGTCGTCGATGACCGCCTGCGCGACCTGCTGCATCGACATGCGCCGGTCCATCGAGGTCTTCTGGATCCAGCGGAACGCGGCCGGCTCGCTCAGCCCGTACTGCGTCTGGAGCACCGACTTCGCGCGGTCCACCAGCTTGCGGGTCTCCAGGCGCTGGCTGAGGTCGGCGACCTCGCGCTCCAGTTCCTTCAGCTCCGTGAACCGGGAGACCGCCATCTCGATCGCCGGCACCACGTCGCTCTTGCTGAACGGCTTGACCAGGTACGCCATCGCACCCGCGTCCCTCGCCCGCTCCACCAGGTCGCGCTGCGAGAAGGCGGTCAGCATCAGCACGGGGGCGATGGACTCCTCGGCGATCTTCTCGGCCGCGGAGATGCCGTCCAGCTTGGGCATCTTCACATCGAGGATCACCAGGTCGGGGCGGTGCTCGCGCGCCAGCTCGACGGCCTGCTCACCGTCGCCGGCCTCGCCGACGACCGTGTACCCCTCCTCCTCGAGCATCTCTTTGAGATCGAGCCGGATCAGTGCCTCGTCCTCGGCGATGACGACGCGGGTCGTCATCGGCGGCACGTGCG
>NZ_JAHWGT010000188.1 GCF_020873895.1 Streptomyces sp. DH12
GTGTCAACAGGGGCGTATGTGCGGGTCAGTGCGCCGGTTTGAGCGGCAGCAGCGCGCTGATGCGGAATCCTCCGCCCGGCCGCGGCCCGGCGTCCAGCGTTCCGCCCACCATCCCGACACGCTCGCGCATGCCGATCAGGCCGTGCCCCTGGCCGTCGAACCCGCCCTCCTCGTACAGCTCGTGCGGGGCGCCCTTGCCGTCGTCCTCCACCAGCAGGCCCAGCCCGTCGTCGAAGTAGACCAGGCGCACGCTGGCGCCCGCGTGGGGACCGCCGTGCTTGCGGGTGTTGGTCAGCGCCTCCTGCACGATCCGGTAGGCGGTCAGCTCGACCCCGCGGGGCAGCTCGCGCGAGGTGCCCTCGACCTTGAAGTCCACGGGCAGTCCGGACTCCCGGCACTGCTCGACGAGGTCCTCGATCTGCTGGAGCCCCGGCTGCGGCACGTACTCCCCCGCCTCCTGGTTCTCACCGGTGCGCAGCACGCCCAGCAGGCGGCGCATCTCGGCGAGGGCCTGGCGGCCGGTGGTGGAGATGGTCTCCAGGGCCTTCTTGGCCTGGTCGGGCGCCGCGTCGAGGACGTAGGCGGCGCCGTCGGCCTGCACCACCATCACCGACACGTTGTGCGCGACCACGTCGTGCAGCTCGCGCGCTATCCGGGCGCGTTCGGCGGCGACCGCCACCTTGGCCTGCGCCTCGCGCTCCTTCTCCAGCCGGGCGGCCCGCTCCTCCAGCTGCGCGAAGTAGGCGCGGCGGGTGCGTATCGAGTCGCCCAGCACCCAGGCGAGGGCGAACGGCACGGCCAGGATGACCGACAGGGCGACGTTCTCGAC
>NZ_JAHWGT010000189.1 GCF_020873895.1 Streptomyces sp. DH12
TGCGAATGTGAGACGCGCGTGATCGTGCACACGTTAATTAGCACTGCTAGTGTACTGTCGCAGCCCTACTATGTGCGCCCTGGCCCGACCGCGCAAGCCCTTGCTCAGCACCGACCGGATCGTGGAGACGGCGCGTGCGCTGGTGGACGCGGAAGGGCTGACGGCGGTCTCCACCCGTCGGCTCGCCGCCGAGCTGGGGGTCAGCGGGCCGTCGCTCTACAACCACTTCCGCACCAAGGACGAGATCCTGGAGGCGGTGGCGGACTCGGTGAGCGCGCAGGTCGACCTGTCGATGTTCGAGGACGGCCGGGACTGGCGGACGGCGCTGCACGACTGGGCGGTGTCCTACCGCAACGCGCTGCGCGACCACCCCAACATCGTCCCGGTGCTGGCCCGCGGCCCCGGCCGGCGCCCCGCGGCGCTGCGGCTGGCCGACGCGGCCTACGGGGCGATGGTCGAGGCGGGCTGGCCGCCCGCGCCCCGGTCGGTGTACTCGGCGTCGACGACGCCGAAGATGTTGGCGTTCGGGTCGTGCTCGCCGTCGGCCAGGGTCCGCAGGGTGCCGGTGCAGCCGGTGGCCGAGGTCTGCGGGTGGCCGTGGCTGTCGTGGCCGATGACGAAGGTGACCTTCACCCGGGAGCAGTCGACGGCGCCGTCCTCCGGGTCGGTCACGGTCACCCTGAAGGGGATGGCCGCGCCGAAGTCGTAGATGCGGCCGTCGGCGGGGGTGTCGATGCGCACGGTCGGGGCCGTGTTGCCGACGGTGATCCGCACCGAGGCGGTGGCCGACCTGCCGGAGGGGTCGGTGACCTTGACGGTCGCCGTGTAC
>NZ_JAHWGT010000018.1 GCF_020873895.1 Streptomyces sp. DH12
GGGGCGCCGGGGGCGCCCCGGGTTGCGGCGTCAGGGCCCGGGCGGATGGGGTGTGGGCGGCGGGGGCGGGACGGGCGGCCGGAGCGTGCGGTCGGGGCGCGGGGGGCCGGGGGGTGTGGGGGGCGGCCCGTCCTGGCTCGTCCACCGTGATGCCGAAGTCCTTCGCCAGTCCCTCGAGCCCCGTGCCGTACCCCTGGCCGACGGCGCGGAACTTCCACGCGCCCTGCCTCCGGTACAACTCGCCCATGATGTAGGCGGTCTCCACCGTGGCGCCCTGGCTCTCGTACCGTGCGACCTCCGTACCGTCCGCCGCGTCGAGGACGCGGACGTAGAGGCCGGGCACCTGGCGGAAGGTGCCCCCGTCGGCGGAGGCGGTGAGGACGACGCGCTCCACCGCGGGCTCCACGCGCGGGAGGTCGACGGTGAGCGTGTCGGTCACGGACGGGCCGGCGGTGCGCTTCCCGTCGTGGCGCACGGCGCCGGAGGGGTGGGCCGGCTGGTTGTAGAAGACGAAGTCGTCGTCGGAGCGCACCTTGCCCGACACGAGCAGCAGCGCCGAGGCGTCGACGTCCGGGACCCCCGGTCCGGCCTTCCAGCCCAGTTCGACGCGGAGCGGCCGCGCCGGCACCGGAACGTTGGCTCCCTTGAGCATGGACATGCCCGCCCCCATCGCGTATCGCGCCTCAGGTGACTTGTGTAGGGACCACGTTAGGCGCACCGCTCGGGCCGCGTTGGTCAGACCCGTCGGTAACCCCTCGCCAGCTCGGCTTTTACACGATCATTGCGCCGTTCTGCGACCGATTTCCCCGGGTTCGTCGCATTGGTGTTCCGCAGCCACTCAAGACGCGCCAAACAACCCGCTTATCGGCCTTCCACCCGACACACCGTGGGCTTAACTTAGGGCCATGACCTCCCCCCGTGCCTCGTACGGCGGTGCGTACTACCACGCGCCGTCGTTCCCGGACACCCCGATCTACGACTCCCTCGTCGCAGAGCGGGGCACGCCTCAGATCGCCCCGATCCGAGTGCCCGCCGCGTACGACACCGGCAGCTCGTACCTGCCGGCGCTGCCCGCGGCCCTCCCCGCCCTCCCGTCCCCCCAGCCCGCCGCCCCCTCCTACGGCGGCTACGGCGGCTACGGCCACCCCCAGCAGGCCGCCGCCCCGCACCACGCTCCGGCGTACCAGGCGGCCGCCCCCTACGTCCCCCAGCAGGCCGCCGTGCCGCGCGGCTACCCGGGCCCCCAGGGGCAGCAGCCGATGCGCCCGGTCGCGCCCGCGGCCACGGGGTACGAGGCGATGCGCCCCGCCGCCGCGGCCCGTCCGGTCCCGGCGCCCGCGCCGGCCCCGTACGACGACCCGTACCGGACGTACCAGGGCGGCGGTTACTGACGGCCCGAGCGGGGACCGGCCTGGGGCGGGCCGGGAACCGCTGGCAGGATGAGGCCATGCCGAGTCATGAGGTCACCCCCCGACCCGCCCTGAGTTCCCTGCACGTCCACCCCGTCAAGGCCCTCGGTCGCTCCTCGCCCGCGCAGGCGGTCGTGGAGCCCTGGGGCCTCGCCGGCGACCGCCGGTGGATGGTGGCCGGCGCGGACGGCAAGGCCGTGACGCAGCGTCAGTTCGCGCGGTTGGCGCTCGCCTCGGCCGAGGCCCTGCCCGGCGGCGGGGTCCGGCTCACCGCGCCGGGTCGCACGCCGCTCACGGTACGGGTGCCCGATCCGGCGGTCGGCACGGTCGTCGTGGACGTCTTCGGCGCCAAGGTCGACGCCGTGCCCGCCGACCCCGCGGCGGACGCCTGGTTCGGCGCGTACCTCGGCGCCGAGGTACGGCTCGTCCACATGGACGACCCGGCCCGCCGCCGCCCCGTCGACCCGCAGTACGCGCTGCCCGGCGAGACCGTCAGCTTCGCCGACGGCTACCCCCTCCTGGTCACCACGACGGCGTCCCTCGACGCGCTCAACGCCCTCGTCGCCGAGGGCGAGCACCCCGAGGAGGGGCCGCTGCCGATGGAGCGGTTCCGGCCGAACATCGTCGTCGACGGCACCGCGGCGTGGGAGGAGGACCGGTGGGCGCGCATCGCCGTCGGCGAGGTCGTCTTCCGCGTCGCCAAGCCGTGCGGCCGCTGCGTCGTCACCACCACCGACCAGCACACCGGCGTGCGCGGCCGGGAACCGCTGCGCACCCTCACGCGGCACCGCAGGTTCGGCAGGAAGCTGGTCTTCGGGCAGAACCTCGTCCCCGAGACGACGGGCACCCTGCGGGTCGGCGACCCGGTACGCGTCCTCGCCACGCGGGACGCGCCGACCGCCTGACGGCCCGGGGCGCCGCTGCGGCGGCCCGCGACCGGGCCGGCCGGCTCCCGGGCCGAGCGGGCAACTCGCCGCGTCGGTGCGCGCTACGGTGGTGCGACGGGTCGGGCGGCGGCCGGCCGCGAGCGCACGAGGTGGGGGCAGAGCAGCACCATGGCACAGGGCACGGTCCAGGTGACGCACAGCGGTACGTCGCGGTGGCGGCGCCGCACCGGCGAGTACGCCTCCCTCGCGGCGGCTCTGGAGGCGGCGGCCGACGGCGACGTCCTCACCGTCGCCCCCGGCACCTACCGGGAGAACCTCGTCCTTCGGCGCGCGGTGACGCTGCGCGGTGCGGACGGGGCGACCGGCCCGGTGCGGATCGCCCCGGCCGACGGCGTACCGCTGACCGTGCGCGCCTCCGCCACCGTGCGGGACCTGCACCTGGAGGGACAGGACGCCGCGGCGCCCGCGCTGCTCGTCGAGGACGGCACCCCGGAACTGCTCGACCTGCGGATCGTGACCCGCTCGGCGGTGGGCGTGGAGGTGCGGGGCGCGGCCCGGCCCACCGTGCGGCGCTGCACTGTGGACAACCCCGCGGGGATCGGCATCGGCGTCCTGGACGGCGCCGGCGGCGTGTTCGAGGAGTGCGAGGTCGTCTCGGCCGGCCAGGCGGGCCTGTCGGTGACCGGCGGCGCGCACCCGCGCGTCGAGCGGTGCCGCATCCACCACGCTTCGGGCGCGGGCGTCTCCGTGACCGGGGAGAACAGCGGCCTGGAGGCCGTCGGTTGCGAGGTGTACGAGATCCGGGGCAGCGGCGTGCGGATCGGCGGGCGGGCCACCGCGCACCTGACGGACTCGACGGTGCACCGCACCTCGGCGGACGGCGTGACGCTGGACACCGACGCCGTGCTGACGCTGTCGGACTGCGACATCCACGACGTGCCGGAGAACGCGATCGACCTGCGCTCCCGCTCGGTGCTGACGCTGACCCGGTCGAAGGTGCGGCGGTTCGGGCGCAACGGCCTGTCGGTGTGGGACGCCGGCACACGTGTCGACGCCAACCAGTGCGAGATCCACGACAGTACGGGCGACTACCCCGCGGTGTGGGTGAGCGACGGGGCGACGGCCGTGCTGGACGCCTGCCGCGTCCACGGCGTGCCCGACGCGCTGTTCGTCCTCGACCGCGGCTCGCGCGTCGACGTGGTGGACAGCGACCTGTCCCAGGTGCGCAACACCGCCGTCTCGGTCAGCGACGGGGCGACCGCCCAACTCGACGACTGCCGGGTGCGGGACGCGGCGACGGGCGCCTGGTTCCGCGACCACGGCAGCGGCGGCACGCTCTCCGGCTGCACCTTCGACGGGGTGCGGACCGGTGTCATCGTCAGCAAGGGCGCCGACCCGGCGGTGGAGCGGTGCACGGTCACCTCCCCGTCGGAGGCGGGCTTCTACGTGTCGGCGGAGGGCCGCGGCACGTTCCTCGGCTGCCGGGTCACGGGCAGCGGCGGCTTCGGCTTCCACGTGACCGACGGGTGCCGCACCACGCTGCGCCGGTGCCGTACGGAGCGGTGCGCGCGCGGCGGTTACGAGTTCGGCGGGGACGGGCCCCTGGTGGAGGAGTGCGCCAGCGACGAGAGCGGCGCGGGCGGGGCCGTGCCCGTCGCCGCCGGCGCGTCCGCGGCGGGCACGGCGGGGGCGGCGGGGGCGGTGCCGCTCGCCCTGGGCGGGGTGCTCGGTACGGTACCGGCGCAGGCCACCACGGCGCCGGCGCCCGCAGTGCCGCCCGCCCCCGTACCGGCGCGTCCCTCCGACGACGTGCTGGGCGAACTGGACGCGCTGGTGGGACTGGAGAGCGTCAAGCGGGAGGTCCGCACGCTCACCAACATGATCGAGGTGGGGCGCAGGCGGCGGGAGGCGGGGCTGAAGGCGGCGTCCGTCCGCCGGCACCTGGCGTTCACCGGGAACCCCGGTACCGGCAAGACGACCGTGGCGCGGCTGTACGGCGAGATCCTGGCGTCCCTGGGCGTGCTGGATCGGGGCCACCTGGTGGAGGTCTCCCGGGTGGACCTGGTCGGGGAGCACATCGGCTCGACGGCGATCCGCACGCAGGAGGCGTTCGACCGGGCGCGCGGCGGGGTGCTCTTCGTCGACGAGGCGTACGCGCTGTCACCGGAGGACTCGGGGCGCGACTTCGGCCGGGAGGCGATCGACACGCTGGTGAAGCTGATGGAGGACCACCGGGACGCGGTGGTGGTGATCGTCGCCGGGTACACGGCGGAGATGGAGCGGTTCCTCACCGTCAACCCGGGTGTCGCCTCCCGCTTCTCCCGGACGATCAGCTTCCCCGACTACACGGCGGAGGAGCTGCTGCGCATCGTGGAGCAGCAGGCCGAGGAGCACGAGTACCGGCTCGCGCCCGGCACCGCCGAGGGGCTGGTGAAGTACTTCGACGCGCTGCCGAAGGGCCCGGCGTTCGGCAACGGCCGCACCGCGCGGCAGACGTTCGAGTCGATGGTGGAGCGCCACGCGGGCCGGGTCGCCGCGCTCGCCGGCGCGAGCACGGACGACCTGAGCCTGCTCTACCCGGAGGACCTGCCGGAACTGCCCTGAACGCGTTGTCCGTCGGCGTCGTCCGGGCCGTCCGCCCGCTGCTGCGGTACGGGCAGGGGCAGCGCGGGCGGGAGGCGGTCGAGGAGGACGGTGCGCTCCTTGGCGAACGTCGGGTCGGCCTGGTAGTCGGAGTGGCCGAGGATCGGCTCCGGCAGCGGGTGGTCGTGGGTGCGGCCGTAGACGACGGGGTCGCGCAGGGGCGGGTGGTCGACCTCCGGTTTGCCGCCCTCGGCGGGCAGCCGGACCGGGCCCCCGATGGGGTCCGTACGGCGCCACAGGTTGCGCCAGCAGTGCACCTCGCGGTGGAGGTCGGCCAGCGGCACCCGCCCGAAGTAGGCGGGGAACCAGCGCCCGTAGAGCCGTTCCAGCGGGGAGCCGTAGGTGAGGAGGGCGACCCGGCGGCGGGTGCCGGCGGGTAACTGCCAGACCGCGGCCGCGGCGAGGACGCTGCCCTGCGAGTGGCCGGAGATGACCAGGCGCCCGCCGGTGCGGCCCGTCCACGACGACATCCGCCACGCCAGGTCGGGAACGGCGCGCTCGGCGTAGCAGGGCGGGGCGAAGGGGTGGGCGGCGCGCGGCCAGAAGGTTCCCACGTCCCAGAGGATGCCGATGGTCCGCCGGGCCGAGGCGTCGCGGTAGGCGCGGCGGCCCCAGGTGACGAACAGTATGAAGCCGAGACCGACCAGCCAGGAGCCGAGCGCCTGGGCGCCCTCGGCGGCGCCGTGGACGAACGCGGGCGCCCCGCCGAATGCCTCCCCCGGCACCTCGCCGGTGGCCCAGGCGCCCGCGAGGGCGCCGGCGCCGAGCAGCAGCGTGGCGCCGGCGAGCAACCCCGCGAGGACGGGTGCCCCGTCGGTCAGCCCGGCGGCGGCGCGGACGCCCGCGATGCGGCGGGTGCGGACGCGGTCGGGGTCCTCCCCCGCGTACTCGGCCTCGACGACGGGCGCGAGGCGCCGGGCGGTGAGCGCGGTCCTGGCGACGAGGAAGACGGTAGGGGCGAGCAGCAGGACGAGCAGGACCGGGATGACCGCGGCCTGCCAGCTGAGCAGGACGGGCGGCCCGGCGAGGGGCCCGGCGTCGGCGCCGGGGGTGCCGGGGCCGTCCAGCCAGTCGGCGACACGCTGGGCGACGCCTCCCGCCATGACGCCGCCGAGCGCGCAGGCCAGCATGGCGACGGCCGGTCCCGCGAGGCCGTGCAGCGCGGTGCGCGGGTCCGGGGCGCGGCGGTGCAGGCGGGCGGCGACGGCGGCGAGGAGCAGGATGAGGGTGCCCTGCCCGAGGGCGATCACGCCGAACGCGGCGTCGCCGGGCAGGGAGCCCGCGGAGCGCCACTCGGGCCGCGACCACGACGCGTACACGGCGGCGAGGGCGAGGAGGACCGCGGCGGAGCCGGGCAGCCACGCGACGAGCGCCCGGTCGAGCCGGTTGTCGAGGCGGCGCTCGCTGCGGCCGCGCCGGCACACGACACCGACGACGACGAGGCCGCACAGGGCGAGGGCCGCCTCGATGCCCCAGCCGAGGGCGGCGTGCGCGGTGTCGCCGCCGCGGTCGTGGCGGGCGGCGGCGCCGGCGACGGCCGCGGCGACGGTGAGCAGCCCGGCGGCGGTGTGCGCGGCCCGCAGCCGGGCGACGAGGCGCCGGCCGTACCAGAAGCCGGGGCGGCCCATGGCGGGGCGGCCGGCGTGCTCGTCCTCCCCGCGCGGCGGGCGCTGCGCCTCGTAGGCGGACCAGGTGCGGTGGGAGAGGTACCACAGCAGGGCGACGAGGGCGGTGGGCACGACGGCGGCGAGCGCGAGCCGGCGGCCCGGCTGGGACCACCAGCCGCCCTCGGCGGCGGAGAGGAAGCCGAGCCAGGAGCGGCCTGCCGCGCAGGAGGCGGTGCCCGCGCACTGCCAGGCCGTCAGGTCGAGGGCGACCTCGCAGGCGGCGGCCGTGAGCAGCACGGTGAGGGAGAGGGCGACGAGCCGGACGAGGACGCCGTACAGGCGGGCCGGGCCGCGGCCGGTTCCGGAGGAGGGCGGGCGCATCCAGTGGGCGAGGTTGACCACCATGAAGGGCAGGAGCAGCAGCCACAGGGCGCGGGTGCCGTTGCCGGAGGTGAGGTTGGACCAGCAGTACGCCTCGGGGACCGGGCCGTCGCGGAAGCGGTCCGGGTCGGTCTCGGCGCGCACGTCGTCGGCCCGGCGGTACATGGCGGCGGTGCCGTCGCCGGTCACGCGGACGGTGCGCGGGTCGTCCAGCATGTCGCACGGGGTGGCGCCGCCGACGCCGTGGACGAGCAGTTCGAGCGCGGCGCCGGGTCGGGTCCGCTCCGCCGCGGCGGGCGGAGCCGGTTCCGGGGTGGGTGGGGACACTTCGGTGCTCGCTTCCTGCGGCAGGGGTGCGGCGGGGTGCGTGGCGGGGCGGGGGACCAGCGTGGCCCGTCGGGGCGGCGCGCCGCACGGTTCTCACGTAATCTCCCCGCCGTCCCCCGGTGCGAAGCGCGTGGCAGGATGAGCTGCCCCACGGGCCGCGCGGGAGGCGGACCGGGCGGCGCACGGCCCCCGCCCGGCACACCGACGACGTACGCCCCGCCGCACGACCCCTCCCCCACGACCCACTCCCGCCCATCTCCCCCGGCACAGGATCCACGATCCACGCCCACGACCCCGGAAGGACCGGCCACTGCGGTGAGCGACAACCAGAACCTCCTGGCGGAGCAGCGTCGCGCCCTGATCCTCGACGAGGTCAGGCGGCGCGGCGGGGCCCGGGTCAACGAGCTCACCCGCAGGCTCAACGTCTCCGACATGACGGTGCGCCGCGATCTGGACGCGCTGGCGCGGCAGGGCGTCATCGAGAAGGTGCACGGGGGCGCGGTGCCGGTGACGGAGGCACGCACCCACGAGCCGGGCTTCGAGGCGAAGTCGGTGCTGGAGCCGGGTGCCAAGGAGGACATCGCGCGGGAGGCGGCCTCGATGGTCGCGCCGGGCAGTGCCATCGCCCTGTCCGGCGGGACGACGACGTACGCGGTGGCCCGGCGGCTGCTGGAGGTGCCGGGGCTGACGGTGGTGACGAACTCGGTGCGGGTCGCCGACGTGTTCCACTCGGCGGCGGGCACCGGGCCGGGCGGCGGCGCGCGGCCGGGGGCGCCGACGGTGGTGCTGACGGGCGGGGTGCGCACGCCGTCGGACGCGCTGGTGGGGCCCGTGGCGGACCAGGCGATCGGCTCGCTCCACTTCGACGTGCTGTTCCTCGGGGTGCACGGGGTGTCGGTCGAGGCCGGGCTCTCCACGCCGAACCTCGCGGAGGCGGAGACGAACCGGCGGCTGGTCCGGTCGGCCCGCCGGGTGGTGGTGGTCGCCGACCACACCAAGTGGGGCACGGTGGCGTTGAGTTCCTTCGCGCGACTCCAGGACGTGGACACCCTCGTCACGGACGCGGGGGTGCCGCCCCGGGCGCGAGAGGAGATGGCGGAGCACCTGCCCGGCCTCGTCGTCGCGGGCCGGGAGGCGGACGCCGGGCGGGGCGCACGGGAGGACCGGGCGTGAGCGTCTTCCGGCTGCGGCGGCACACCGGCCTGCCGGCCGCCGAGGCGTGGCGCCGGGTCACCGACTGGCCGGCGCACGGCGCGGACGTGCCGCTGACGCGCGTGGCCGTGCTGACGCCGGGACCGTCGGGGGTGGGCACGCGGTTCAGCGCCCGTACGGGGGTGGGCCGGCTCGGCTTCGACGACCCGATGCGGGTGGTGCGCTGGGAGCCGCCCGGCGCGGACCGGCCGGTGGGGGTGTGCCGGTTGGAGAAGTACGGGCGGGTGGTGCGGGGCTGGGCCGAGATCACGGTCGCCTCGGACGGTCCGGGGGCCCGGGTGGAGTGGGTGGAGGAGCTGCGGGTGCTCGGCGTGCCGCGCGTGTGCGACCCGCTGCTGTCGTGGGCGGGCCGCCGCGTCTTCGGCCGGGAGCTGGACCGGCTGCTGGCGCCGCCGGGCCGCCGCCCCGCCTGAAACGCGCCCGCCCCGCGGGGCGGGCGGGTCGCGGCGGTCGGGCGGTCGGGCGGCTCCGGCGGGCGGGGCGGCTCCGGCGGGGGAGGGCGTGTCAGCCGCGCCAGACGCCGGTGGCGAGGAACTCGTCGAGCGTCGCGGTGTACGGGGCGATGTCGAGACCCTGCTCCGCCAGCCACGCGTCGGAGTAGTACTTGTCCAGATACCGCTCACCCGGGTCGCAGATGAGCGTGACGACGCTGCCCGTCCGTCCCTGCGCCACCATCTCCGAGACGATCTTCAGGGCGGACCACAGGCCGGTGCCGGTGGAGCCACCGGCCTTGCGGCCGATGGCCTGCTCCAGCGCGCGCACGGCGGCGACGCTGGCCGCGTCGGGCACCTTCATCATGCGGTCGATGGCGCCCGGCACGAAGCTGGGCTCCATCCGGGGGCGGCCGATGCCCTCGATGCGGGAGCCGCAGTCGCTGGCGGCCTGCGGGTCGTCGCGCGTCCACCCCTCGAAGAAGCAGGAGTTCTCCGGGTCGGGCACGCAGACCCGGGTGTCGTACTGCATGTAGTGGACGTAGCGGGCGATGGTCGCCGACGTGCCGCCGGTGCCGGCCGTGGCGACGATCCAGGCGGGTTCCGGGTACCGCTCCAGGCGCAGTTGCTGGTAGACGGACTCGGCGATGTTGTTGTTGCCCCGCCAGTCGGTGGCGCGCTCCGCGTACGTGAACTGGTCCATGTAGTGGCCGCCCGTGTCGGCGGCGAGGGCGGCGGCCACCTCGTACATGCGGCGCGGGTCGTCGGTGAAGTGGCAGCTGCCGCCGTGGAATTCGATGAGGCGGATCTTCTCGGCGCTGGTGGTCCGCGGCATGACGGCGATGAACGGCACGCCGACGAGCTTCGCGAAGTACGCCTCGGAGACGGCCGTCGAACCGCTGGACGCCTCGATGACCGGCTTGCCGGGCCGGATCCAGCCGTTGCACAGCCCGTACAGGAACAGGGAGCGCGCGAGCCGGTGCTTGAGGCTGCCGGTGGGGTGGGTCGACTCGTCCTTCAGGTACAGGTCGATGCCCCACCGCTCGGGCAGCGGGAAGGGGAGCAGGTGCGTGTCGGCGGACCGGTTGGCGTCAGCCTGCACCTTTCGCACGGCGTCTTTCAGCCAGGCCCGGTAGGCCGGATCGGTACGGTCCACGTCGATGGTCGCGGCGGGCACGGAGCCCGGCGCGACCGGGCCGGTGCTCGAACCGGCCGGCTCGGGCTGCTCAACGGTCGTCACGCGTGCCACTCCTCGTCATTGCGTTTCCTGCGCGTCGTGCGCAGGTGCATCCTGTGCGCCCCGCGCCCCACGGAGACCCTGGGCCCCGGGACTGAACATACCTCCCCCACCTGGGCAAACGATGACTTTGACGACCCATAGGCGGGCCTTGCAGGGCAGGCTCGGCAGGTGCACTGGTGCGGAAGCGGGTCGTTGTGCAGACTGTCCGTCCTGGAACTGGTGCGAAGGGGGCGGCGAAGCCTTGACTGAACCCGAATTCAGCGCCACGGGGGTACGGATCGAACGGTGGCCGCGCGCGCTGACGCGCGCCGGGGAGGTCCGCATCGAGGACGGCCGGCTGGCCCTGCTGACGAGCAACGGCCGGGAGATCGACAGCGCTCCGGTCGACGCGGTGCGGGCGGGCAGGCCGTGGTTCGCCTCGCCCGGCTCGGCGGTGGCGACCCTGAACGGCGCCCGCTACCGGTTGACGATGGGGCAGCGCGAGGGCCGGCCGGACGCCGGCACGACCGTTTCCGGCCGCTTCCTGGAGGTCGTGCGCAGGGCCGGGGGCCGGCGGGGCTGACGGGGCGTCGGTCGCCGCGAGTTGCGGAGCGGTCACGTCTGGTCCACGCTGGATTGACATCACTCAGGGTGAACCGGCGGTGACGCTGCGATCCAGCCCGTCGGACAACGAGCCAGCCATCTACTGGATCCGATCCTCGTCTTCTTCCGGACCTACTTCGGGGAGTCGCAGCCGTGATCAGCCAGGTAAGCAGCAGGCAGTGCACGGTAGAGCTCCAAGCCCTGCCGTCGCGGATCCGTCAGGTCCGCAGAATCGTGTCGGCGCAACTGCGCTACTGGAATCTCGATTGCCTGATCGAGAAGGCGGCGCTCGGTGTCACCGAGCTCCTGACCAACGTGCATCAGCACGCCAAACCGGACAAGGTGTGCACGGTCGAGATCGAGTTCCTGCTCGGTCGGCTGACCGTCTCCGTCCACGACCACGACCCCCGACTGCCCGCCGTCGCCGTGCCGCCGGGCGGGCCGGACCCGCTCGCGACGTCGGGGCGGGGCCTCGCGTTGATCGAGGCGGTGAGCGAGAGTTGGGGCGCCCGGCCGCAGGGCGAGGCGGGGAAGGTCGTGTGGTTCACGCTGCCGATCCCCTCCGCCGCCCCCTTGGGCATCCCCGCCGTCCCGGCCTACGGGACGGCGGGCGGCGGGCCCTTCAGGGAGCCCGTGCCGTTCGGCGACGGCGCCGAGGTGGTGGACGCCGTACGCGGCCACGCCGCCGTGCGCTCCGCCGTGGCCGGCTGACCGGGCGGGGCCGCGGCCCGCCGCACGGCCGGCGCCCCGCGTGCGGGGCGCCGGCCGGCCGCGCGGCCACCCCCACTCGCCCGCTGCCGTACGGGCGCCGGCGACCTCCCGTACCTACTGGTACGTACACCCGGCGCGTGACGACCTCCGCACGACCCGTCGGGGAGGCGACCCGCGAGCTGCTGTGGGAAGCGCGGGTACGCCGGGACCGGCCCGAAGGCCGTCCAGCAGCGCGCCGGCGCCGGCCGAGGCGGCACCTACCAGCACGTCACCGGGAAGGCCGACCTGGCGCCGGCCGCCGTCGAACGCACCGCGCGGGAGCCACGCGACGCCGCCGAGCGGGCGCTGGGCGGCCCGGGCGGCGGGCGGCTCGGACCCGCCGAGCGACCCGCGAAGCCGTCCAGGTGCTGGTGGTCGGCGCGCACAGCCGCCGGCGCCCCGGGGCCGGCGGGCGCCCGGGGCGCGGGCCGGCGTGGTCTCAGCCGGCGGGGACCAGGGTGAGGTAGGCCATGCCGAGGATGTCGCGGTAGCCGTTCAGCCAGGTGGAGCGCTGCCCGTCGACGCGGGCGCGGATCTCCGGCGCGGCGGGGTGATCGCGGTTCTCGGCGAGCCAGAGTTCGAGGTCGGACCGGTAGTCGGACTCGAAGTCCTCCCACTCCTGCCCGGTCGCCGTCTCGATCCTGACGGGGCGGAACCCCGCCTCGACGGCCTCGTCGACGAGGGCGCCGAGCAGGAGGTGGTCGCCCTCGTGGGCGCCGGGCCACATCCGGGCCAGCTCCTCCGGCGCGGGGACCCGCTGCCAGAACCCCTCGCCGAGGAGCACCCGGCCGCCCGGGGTGACCAGGCGCCGCAGCTCGGCCAGGGCGGCGGCGACGTCGTACGGCCCTTCGGGGTCGCACAGCGCCTGACCGGAACCCATGCACAGGACGACGTCCGCCGGGCCGTGCCGGGTGCCGAGGGCGGACTCCGCGACGAACGCGGCACGCTCACCGAGCCCGCGCGCCTCGGCGACGCGCCGGCCGCGGGCGAGGTCGTCCTCCCGGATGTCCAGGCCGACGCCGGTGGCTCCGGGAGCGGCGTCGAGTACGCGCAGCAGGAACTCGCCCCAGCCGCAGCCGATGTCGAGCACGGTCGACGGCCGTGTCGCGGCCAGCTCGCCCGCGAGGCGCTCGGCGCGCCCCTCGGAGAGCGGCCCGTGGAAG
The DNA here is from genome assembly GCF_020873895.1 of Streptomyces sp. DH12. Classification (GTDB taxonomy): domain Bacteria; phylum Actinomycetota; class Actinomycetes; order Streptomycetales; family Streptomycetaceae; genus Streptomyces. The sequence continues at coordinate 12,633 of NZ_JAHWGT010000018.1, forward strand.
GTGAGGTTGGTGAGACGCGGGGGGAGATCGGTGTCGGTCATGATCCGGCACCCTACGTCCGTCGCGGTCGCCGGGAACCTGGTTTTTCCCCAGCAGGGCGCGGCCCCGCCGTCGCAGGCCATCGCGTACCGGCCGTCGCGGACCGGCTCCGCCGGGCCCGTGCCCGACCGGTCGGTGCCCTGCCGCTGGACCCTCCTCCGCGTCGTCCGCCCGTACGGTCACACCGCCGTGCGGCCCAGGGCGGTCGTCGGGTCGTCCAGGACAGGCTGCCACGCCAGTTCGGCGGCGCCCGCGAGGCTGTTGTGGTCCAGGGTGCAGCCGAGGATCGGAACGCCTCCGCTGCGGCCCCACAGGCTGCGGTCGGCGACGACGGCGCGCAGGCGCTCGGGCGCGGTCGCGAGCAGTTCGCGGTGGAGGCCGCCGAGGATGATCCGGTCGGGGTTGAGGATGTTCACCAGCCCCGCGAGGCCCAGACCCAGCCGGTCGACGAGCTCCTCGGTGGCGGCCCGTACCCCCGGCTCGCCCGGCTCCTCGCGCAGCAGGTCGCGGGACTGCTGGAGCAGGGACACCTCGGGTCCGGGCACGCGGCCCGCGGCGGTGAGGAAGGCCAGCGGGTCGGTCTCGATGTCCAGGCAGCCGCGGCTGCCGCAGTGGCAGGGGCGTCCGCCGGGGTTGACGGTGAGGTGCCCGACCTCCAGGGCCAGGCCGGAGCTGCCGGTGTGGAGGCGCCCGTCGACGACGAGAGCCCCGCCGACGCCCCGGTGGCCGGTGGCGACGCACAGCAGGTGCTGCGCGCCCCGGCCCGCGCCGTGCCGGTGCTCGGCGAGGGCGGCGAGGTTGACGTCGTTGCCGGTGAAGGCGGGTCCGTCGATGCCGGCGGCGCGCACCAGGTCCGCGAAGACGTCCCGGACGGGCGCGCCGGCCGGCCAGGCGACATGGATCGGGTTGAGGGCGGTGCCCTCGGGTTCGGCGACGGCGGAGGGGACGGCGAGGCCCGCGCCGACGCAGCGGCGGCCGCTGTCGCGCAGGAGCGCGGCACCGGCGTCGACCACGGCGGCGAGGACCTGGGCGGGGTCGGCGGCGACCTCGACGCACCCCGGGGCCGTCGCGACGATACGGCCGCCCAGGCCCACCAGCGCGGCCCGGAACCCGTCGGCGTGGATCTGGGCGGCCAGGGCGACGGGCCCGTCCTCGTCCACGGTGAGCCGGTGCGAGGGACGGCCCTGCGAACCGGCGGCGGCCCCCGGCCGGGAGTCGACGCGGATCAGCCCGAGCGCCTCCAGTTCGGCGGCGACGGCCCCCGCGGTGGCGCGCGTGACGCCGAGCTCCGCGGTGAGGACGGCACGCGTGGGGGCCCGGCCCGTGTGCACCAGTTCCAGGGCCGGTCCGAGCACGCTGCGGCCCCTGTCCAGCCGGGTACGGGTCGTCGTCGCCTTGCCGTTCATGGGGGCGAGTCTCCCATGATCCCGGGCCCCGGCCGGCAGGGTGCGCGGTTTCGGCCGCTCGCCGGCACCGACGGCCGGCGAGCGGCGCACGCGCCGAGGCCGCCCGGCGATCCGAGCGGCCCCCGCCTTCGCGGGTCGCCCGGTCCGCACCGACGTCGTCGCCCGCCGTCCGCCCCGTTTTGGCGCGGCCCGGCGGCGCTGTGGGACGTGCGGCTCGGCCCCCGCTTCGGCCCGGCCCCGGGGGACGCGCCGTCCACGCCGACCGCGCGCCCGCCGACGATCCGGGCCCCGACCGTCTTCCTGCCCGGCCTCCGGAAGACGCGCCCTGTGGTCGTCCTCGTCGAGCGGACCTTGTGCCGGAGGAGGAGACGCCGGTGCTCCGGGAGCCGTGTGCCCACGCGGCCGACTACGAGACCACCGCGGCGCGCTGGGCGCGTGGCGAGCTGGTGCGGGGACGTTCGCGGGTCGGGTGCCGGGGCATCCCGGCGGTGAGTGCCCGCGACCGGGCGGCTTCAGAGGGGCGGGGCAGCCGCTCTGAGGACGCGGCGGGCCGGGCCGTCGGCGTCGGGTCAGCCCGCCGCCCGGCCGGCGACGGCGGCGCGGAGGGCGGTCGCGCGGCGGGCCGGGTCGTGTTCGTCGGTGGCCCAGGCGATGTATCCGTCGGGGCGGACGAGGAGCGCGGTGCGGCGGGCGCCGGCCGCCCAGTGGGCGCGCACGACGTGGTCGGGCACGCACGGCGTCTCGTCGGCGGGGGTGACGAGCACGAAGCGCCCGGCGCGGAGGGCTTCGTAGAGCCGGGTGCCTCCGGTGAGCTCGACGTCGGGAGCGCGCTTGCCGGTGAGCGGGTGGCTGCCCTTGGGGGCGGGGTAGGCGATGCCGATGCCGGAGATCATGCCCAGGGCCTTGTACGCCGCGGGGCGGAACCGGTCGAGGACGCGGGAGATCAGGGAGCGGGCGGCGCGCTGGAGGGGGTTGTGCGCCATGGCCAGCCGGATGATGGCTCCACTGCTGCGCAGCACCATGCGGCCGACGGGGTGCCGTTCGGCCTCGTAGGTGTCGAGGAGGGCTTCGGGGGCGTGGCCCGCCAGGACGGCGGCGAGCTTCCACCCGAGGTTGACGGCGTCCTGGATGCCGGTGTTCATGCCCTGTCCGCCTGCCGGTGAGTGGACGTGGGCCGCGTCGCCGGCGAGGAAGACGCGGCCGACGCGGTAGGCCGGGACCTGGCGTTCGTCGCTGTGGAAGCGGGAGATCCAGCGGGCGTCGTGCATGCCGAAGTCGGTGCCGAGCGCCGTGCGGGCGATCTCCTTGACCTCGTCGAGGTCGACGGGCTCGCTGTCGGGCACCTGACGCTTCCGGTTCCAGCCCATCACGCGGTACCAGCCGTCGCCGAAGGGGGCGAGGAAGGCGAAGGACTCGCCGGTGCCGTCGACCGTCAGGAGCCCCTCGGGTTCCTCGGCGAGCCGGACGTCGGCCAGGACGATCGACCGGATGACGGAGCGGCCGGGGAAGGGCAGTCCGAGGCGTTCGCGCACGGCACTGCGGACGCCGTCGGCGCCGACGAGGTAGTGCGCGCGCAGGGTGTACCGGTCCACCCCGGGGCCCTTGACGTCGACTTCGACGGTGTCGGCGTCCTGGCGGAGGTCGAGGACCTCGCTGTCGTACCGGAAGTCGGCTCCGGCGGCCCGTGCCCTGCGCTCCAGCACGCGCTCGACTTCGTACTGCGGGCAGATGAGGAGGAAGGGGAAGCGACTGCGGAGCCGGGTGAGGTCGAGGGAGAGGCGGGTGAAGAGGCGGAGCCGGGTGATGGGCCGGCCCTTCTCGACCAGTTCGTCGGCGAGCCCGCGGGCGTCGAGCTGTTCGAGGGTGCGGGCGTGGACGCCGAAAGCGCGGGTGAGGTTGCTCGTCTCGTGCGGGCGCCTCTCCACGACGGTGACGGCGAGGCCCGCCGCGGCGAGGTCGCCGGCGAGGGTCATGCCGGTGGGGCCCGCGCCGACGACGAGGACGTCCGTGGTGGTGCCGGTGGTCGTGCGGGGTGTGTCGGGCATGGCTGCCTCCTGTGCTGCCGACCGTTGCCTGCCAACGCCTGTTGGCACAACGTAGGACGGGCGGGCGACCAAGTCAACACTTGTTGGCCTACAGACGTTGACCTAGAGTGGGCGGCATGACCGAACCCGATGCCGACTCCGCGACGACCGCCGGCCCGCGCCGCTCGGACGCCACCCGCGCGGCGATCCTCGAAGCCGCGCGCGAGCGCTTCGCCGCCGACGGATACGAGCGTGCGACCATCCGCGCCATCGCCCGCGACGCCGGCATCGACCCGTCGATGGTCATGCGCTACTACGGCAACAAGGAGGGCCTCTTCGCCGCCGCCTCCGAGTTCGACCTGCGCCTGCCCGAACTCGGCACCGCCCCGCACACGCGCGTCGGCACCGTGCTCGTCGCCCACTTCCTCGACCGCTGGGAGCAGGACGAGGTGCTGACGGCGCTCCTGCGGGTCGGCCTCACCAACGCGGCGGGCGCCGAGCGGATGCAGCAGGTCTTCAGGGAACAGCTGGGCCCGGTCACCGCGAAGGTCTGCCCCTCGCCGGCCGAGGCCCCGCGGCGGGCGGCGCTGGTGGCCTCCCAGATCCTCGGCATGGCGATGGTCCGCTACGTCCTGCGACTGCCCCCGGCCGTGGCGATGTCCCGGCAGGAGGTCATCGCCTGGCTGGCACCCACGGTGCAGCGGTACCTGACGGAGGAGCGGCCGTAGGATCCGGCCCGGCGCCGAGCGAGGACGCCGATGCACACCGGCGACCCGCCCCCCCGGCGGACCCACCCTCGGCGCCCTCGCCGGCTACGACGCGGAGCGCCGCCCGCCCGACCCGACGGGCCCGCCCGGCCCGGCGGACGGGACGGCGGCTCACCCGTCCGCCGATCGTCGGCCCCCGCGGAACACCGCGGTGTGGCCGGCGCACGCCGCGGTGCGGCCGGCGCCCTCGCGCCGCGACGCGCCTCGCCCCGCCGGCACCCACGCCCGGACCCGCCACCGCCGGGTCGTCCGGCCGGGCCCGGCCCGGCCGGAGCCGCCGACTCGCCGCCGCTCGGACACCGGCCCCTTCGCCCACCGCCGGCGACACCGGACCGGCACCGGACGTTCACACCGACGGTTGTCGGGCGGCCCGGCAAGCCCCTATCCTGACTTTGTGCCGCGACTAAACAAACTAGCGACCGCCCCCCACGGAGCCCTCGGCGGAGACCCCGCCCCGCGCTCCCTGTCCCGCCTCCGGACCGCCCTCACCCTCTTCTTCGCCCTCGACGGCTTCCTCTTCGCCGGCTGGGTGGTGCGCATCCCCGCGATCAAGGAGCAGACCGGCTCCTCCGCGAGCGATCTCGGATTGGCCCTCCTCGGCGTCTCCGCCGGCGCCGTCGTCACCATGACGCTCACCGGACGGCTCTGCCGGCGCTTCGGCAGCCACCCCGTGACCGTCGCCTCGGCCGTCCTGCTCTCGCTGGGCATCGCGCTCCCGGCGCTCACCCACTCGGCGCTCGCCCTCGGGCTCGTCCTGCTGGTCTTCGGCACCGGCTACGGCGCCATCAACGTCGCCATGAACAGTGCGGCCGTGGACCTGGTCGCGGCCCTGCGGCGCCCGGTCATGCCGTCCTTCCACGCCGCCTTCAGCCTCGGCGGCATGCTCGGCGCCGGCCTGGGCGGGCTGGTCGCGGGCGGCCTCTTCCCCGCCGCGCACCTGTGCGCGCTCACGGTCACCGGCCTCCTCCTGACCGCGGGAGCCGGACCCGTCCTGCTGCGCCACCCCTCCCCCGCGCCGCCCGGGCCCCCGGCCCGGCCGACCCGGGCCGACGGCGGTACGAGGGGCCGCCGGCCGGACGCCCGTTCGCGCCGCCTGGTCACCGTCTTCGGCGTCATCGCGCTGTGCACCGCGTACGGGGAGGGGGCCCTCGCCGACTGGGGCGCCCTGCACCTGTCGCAGGACCTGCACGCCCACCCGGGCGTCGCGGCCGCCGGGTACTCCCTGTTCGCCCTGGCGATGACGGCCGGGCGGCTCTCCGGCACGGTCCTGCTGGAGCGGCTCGGCCAGACCACGACGCTCGTCGCGGGCGGTGTGACGGCCGCCGCCGGCATGCTGCTGGGTTCGCTGGCGCCGGAGGTGTGGGCGGTGCTCCTGGGGTTCGCGGTCACCGGGCTGGGCCTGGCGAACATCTTCCCCGTGGCGGTGGCCAGGGCCGGCGCCCTCGCGGGCCCCGCCGGGGTGGCGGCCGCCTCCACGCTCGGGTACGGCGGCATGCTGCTGGGGCCGCCCGTGATCGGCTTCCTCGCGGAGTGGTTCTCGCTGCCGGTGGCCCTCACGAGCGTGGCGGTGCTCGCCGCGGGCGCGGCGGTGATCGGGTACCGGGTGCGGGGCGCCGTGGCGCCGGGCCGCACCGAGTAGCCGCGCCCCCGTGCGACGGCCGGTCCTCCGGGGCCCGGGCCTGGCAGAATCCCGCCATGGACACTGCCGAGCACATCAAGTACCTCGTGCGGGAGGGCCAGTTGCTGGCCGACGCTGCCGCGGAGGCGGGCCCGGACGCGGAGCTGCCCACCTGCCCGGGGTGGCGGGTGCGGGACCTCGTGCGGCACACGGGCATGGTGCACCGCTGGGCGACCGCGTTCGTCGCCGAGGGCCTCACCGCGTACCGGCCGGGCGGCGGTGAGCCCGACCTCGACGGCGACGCGCTGTTCGACTGGTACCGCGAGGGCCACGAGCGGCTGGTCGACGCGCTGACCGGGGCCACGGACGCCCTGGAGTGCTGGACGTTCCTGCCCGCCCCCTCCCCGCACGCCTTCTGGGCGCGGCGCCAGGCGCACGAGACGACCGTGCACCGGGTCGACGCCGAGTCCGCGCTCGGCCTGGTCGCCGGGCGCTCCCCCGTCGGCCCCGCCCTGGCCGCCGACGGCGTCGACGAGTTGCTGCGCGGCTTCCACGGACGGGAGCGCAGCCGCGTCCGCACGGACCGGCCGGGGACCCTGCGCGTACGGGCCACGGACACCGGCGACGTCTGGACGGTACGCCTGTCCGCCGACGCGCCGCGCACCGCGCGTGACGCGGAAGGACCCGCGGACTGCGAGTTGAGCGGCCCGGCCGAGGCCCTGTACCTGACGCTGTGGAACCGCATCCCGGCCGGTTCCCCCGCCGTCGCCCTGTCCGGGGACGACCGCCTCGCCCGGGTCTGGCGCGAGACGTCGGCGGTGACGTGGTGACCGGAGCGAACGGCCGGGGGGGTGCGGGAGACACCGGTGGCAGGGGTGAATCGGGTGGCAGGAGAGGCACGGGTGACGGAAGCGCGGCGGGCCAGGACGGGCAGGCCGCGCGGGTGACGCCACGTCAGGCGCGGCGTGACGCGATGACGGTGGAGATCGGGTACGCCGTGGTGACCGGCACACTCCTGGCCGCGGCCGTGTTCTGCCTGCTCGCCGTGCCGCTGCTGCTGTTAGACCTCGCGCGGCCGGTACGGCGCGGCCTGCTGGTCACCGCCTCGGGGGCGGCGGGGCTCGCGTTCGCGGTGCGCGCGGTCGGGGTGCTGTGGCGGTTCGGCGACGCGTACCCGCAACGGCGCCCGGACGCGGGCGCGCACGAGGGGACGTGATCGCGGGGGCGCGCGCCGGGCCCGGCGGGCCCTACCGCTCCCCGGGGCCCGCTGTGTCGACCTCGGTGTCCGGTCGTTCCGTGCCCGGGGCCGGGTGCCGGCGGTCCAGTACCTCCAGGGCGCGGCGCGCCACGGCGTTGGTCCGCACCACCCCGGCCAGGGTCGTCGCGCCGCGGGTGATGTCGGTGAACGCCCGCCAGGCGGGCCGCAGCCCTGTCACCGCCGTGTGCACCAGCCCGGGACGGCGCTCGAAGGTGGCGAGCAACCGCCGCCCGACCGCCATCTCCACGCCGAGCCCCGCCTTGATGGCGAACGCGTAGTTCAGGGCCTGTCGGCGCGCGTCGACCGCGTCGTGCGCCTCGGCGATGCGGGCCGCCCACTCGCCCGCGAGCCGTCCCGAGCGCAGCGCGAAGGAGATGCCCTCTCGGGTCCACGGCTCCAGCAGGCCGGCCGCGTCGCCGCAGACGATGACCCGGCCGCGGGAGAGCGGGGAGTCGTCGCTGCGGCACCGGGTCAGGTGCCCCGAGGAGACGGCCGGCTCGAAACCGGCGAGGCCGAGCCGGGCGACGAAGTCGTCCAGGTACCGCTTGGTGGCGGCGCCGTCGCCGCGCGCCGAGATCACGCCGACGGTCAGGGTGTCGCCCTTGGGGAAGACCCAGCCGTAGCTGCCGGGCATCGGCCCCCAGTCGATCAGCACCCGCCCCGCCCAGTCCTCCGCCACGGAGGACGGCACGGGGATCTCCGCCTCCAGGCCCAGGTCGACCTGGTCGAGCTTGACGCCGACGTGCGCCCCTATGCGGCTGGCGCTGCCGTCCGCGCCGACCACGGCCCGCGCCAGGACCGTCCCGCCGTCGGCGAGGACGACGGCGACGGTACGCCGGTCCGGTACCGCCGCGCCGTGCTGCTCCACCCGCGCCACCGCGACGCCGGTGCGCACCTCGGCGCCCGCCGCACGTGCGTGCTCCACCAGCCGGGCGTCGAACTCGGGCCGGTTGACCAGGCCGAACAGCATCCGCTTCGAGCGGCGGGTGCGGGTGAAGCGGCCGTTCAGCGAGAAGGTGACGGCGTGCACCCGGTCACGCAGGGGCAGTTCGAAGCCGGGCGGCAGGGCGTCGCGCGACGGGCCGATGATGCCGCCGCCGCAGGTCTTGTAGCGGGGCAGTTCGGCCTTCTCCAGGAGCAGCACCCGACGGCCCGCGACTGCCGCGGCATAGGCCGCGGACGCTCCGGCCGGCCCTGCGCCGACCACGACGACATCCCACACGTTCTCGCTGCTCACGATGTGCTTACGCTCCCGGTCCCGACCCGTGATCCAAGCTCTCGTCCGCATCCTACGGGGCGTTCCCCCGGCCCTCCTGTGCGAGGATCGGACGCGCGTTCGCCGCCCACACCGCCGCGACGCCCGTCGTACCGCTGTCGCACCCACAGGAGCGTGCCATGACCGCCCAGCCGATCGCCGAGCCGATCGCCTCCACCGTCGCCTCGCTGATGCCCCGCGCCAAGGCGGAGCTGTCCGAGCTCGTGGCGTTCCGGTCCGTGGCGGATCCCGCGCAGTTCCCCCCGAGCGAGTGCCGGGCGGCCGCCGCCTGGGTGGCGGACGCGCTGCGCGCCGAGGACTTCACCGACGTCGCGGTCCTGGACACCCCGGACGGCAGCCAGTCCGTGTACGGGTACCTGCCGGGCCCCGCCGGCGCCCCGACGGTGCTGCTGTACGCGCACTACGACGTCCAGCCGCCGCTGGACCTCGCCGGCTGGGACACGCCGCCGTTCGAGCTGACCGAGCGTGAGGGCCGCTGGTACGGGCGCGGCGCGGCGGACTGCAAGGGCGGGTTCATCATGCACCTGCTCGCGCTGCGGGCCCTGAAGGCGAACGGCGGCGTACCCGTCGGCGTCAAGGTCATCGTCGAGGGCTCGGAGGAGCAGGGCACGGGCGGCCTGGAGCGGTACGCCGAGGCCCACCCGGAGCTGCTGGCCTCCGACGCGATCGTGATCGGCGACACCGGCAACTTCCGCGTCGGCCTGCCGACGGTCACCGCCTCCCTGCGTGGGATGACCATGCTGCGGGTCCAGGTGGACACCCTCGGGGGCAACCTGCACTCGGGCCAGTTCGGCGGCGCCGCCCCCGACGCCCTGGCCGCGCTGATCCGCGTCCTCGACTCGCTGCGCGCCGAGGACGGCTCCACCACCGTCGACGGGCTGGCCGCGGACGCGAAGTGGCAGGGCCTGGAGTACCCGGAGGAGGACTTCCGGCGGGACGCGAGGGTGCTGGAGGGGGTGGGGCTGATCGGTTCCGGCAGCATCGCCGACCGGCTCTGGGCGCGCCCGGCGGTCACGGTGATCGGCATCGACTGCCCGCCGGTCGTCGGGGCCACCCCGTCCGTCCAGGCCACGGCCCGTGCCCAGGTCAGCCTGCGGGTGCCGCCCGGCCAGGACGCGGCCGAGGCGACGAAGCTGCTCACCGCGCACCTCCAGGCGCACACCCCGTGGGGGGCGCGGGTGAGCGTGGAGCAGATCGGGCAGGGCCAGCCGTTCCAGGCGGACGTCGCGAGCCCCGCGTACACGTCGATGGCCGACGCGCTGGCGGCGGCGTACCCCGGCGAGGAGATGCAGGCGGCGGGGATGGGCGGCTCGATCCCGCTGTGCAACACGCTGGGCGCGCTGTACCCGGAGGCGGAGATCCTGCTGATCGGGCTGAGCGAGCCGGAGGCGCAGATCCACGCGGTGAACGAGAGCGTGTCGCCGCAGGAGCTGGAGCGGATGTCCGTGGCGGAGGCGCTGTTCCTGGTGAACTACGCGGCGTCGAAGCGGAGTTGAGCTCACGGCGGAATGCGCCCAGAGCGTACGGGGGGTGGTCCGGGCGGGCCGCCCCCGTAGCGTCGGAACCATGATTCGGCACCCCGACCACGCCCCCCTGCCCACCACTGCCACCGCGCCCGCCACCGCCGCGCCCGCCACGGCCGCACCCGCCACTGCCACCGTCGGCACGGTGACGCCCGCCGTCGTCCCCGGTACGCCGGGGAGCGCCCGGGACCGTGACCCCCTCGACGTCGTCCCGGTCCGGCCCGGGCTGCACCTGCTGCGTTTCCCCATCGGCCAGGCGTACCTGTGGGATGACGGTGACGGGGAGTCGACGCTGGTCGACGCCGGGTGGGCGGGGGCCGCGGACGCCGTCGACCGGGCGCTGCGGCGGGTGGGCGGTGACGGCGCCCGGCTGCGCCGGATCGTGCTCACCCACTGCCACCGCGACCACGTGGGCGCCGCGGCGGAGCTCGCCCGACGGCACGGTGCGGAGGTCCTCGCGCACCGGCTGGACGCCCCGGTGATCCGCGGCGAGGCGCCGGTACCCGACCCGGACCTGCTGGAATGGGAGGTACCGCTCTACCAGCACGGGCTGACCGTGCCCGAGGCACCGCCGACGCCCGTCCACCGCGAGCTGGCGGAAGGGGACGTCCTCGACTTCGGCGGCGGCGCGCACGTGCTGCACACCCCCGGCCACACCGACGGGTCGCTCGCCGTCCACCTGCCGCGGCACGGCGTGCTGTTCACCGGGGACACCGTGGCGTCGGTGGGCGGGGTGGCGCTGGGCGTGTTCCATGTGGACCGCGCCACCGCCGCGGCGTCGATGCGCCGCCTGGCCGCCCTGCCCGCCGACACGCTCCGCACGGTCTGCTTCGGCCACGGCGAGCCCCTGACCGGCGACGCGGCGGCGGTGCTCCGCGCGGCGGCCGCCGCCACGGCACCGGGAGCGTAGCCCCGCGGCGGCCGCGCCCCTCCCCCGCGGGCAGGCGCCGTCCGGGTCGCCGGCCCGGCTCCGCGGGCCTCGCGGTCCTCGTGGCTCTCGCGTGGTTCTTGTGGGCCCTTCGCGTGTGCGGGGCGGTATCGAGCGGGGTGGACCCGGCCCGGCGGACCTCGGCGTGCCGTCCGGGCCGGTGGGCGGATCGGCCGCGGAGCGGCGCGGTCGCTGCCCGTACGGTGGCGGCGGTCCGGTCGGCGCACGTACGGCCGACGGGAGCCCGGCCGACAGGGGGTCCGGCCGGCAGGGGGTCCGGTCGGCAGGGGCCGGCGGGGCCGACGGGAGTGCGGCCCGGCAGGCGTCTAGCCGACGGGGACGCCGGCCTCCAGGTTGAGGACCGTGCCGCGTTCGCGGGCGCGCAGGGCCCAGCGCAGGCGCTCGTAGCGGACCGGGGGCAGCATGTCCGCGGCCTCCTCCTCGCTCGCGAAGCGCCAGCCGCGCAGTTCCGCGCCGGGCAGCAGGACGCGGTCGGTCTGGGCACCGCTGAGCCGGCCGCCGTCGAAGAGGAGCCGGAGCCCGCCGTAGCCGGGCGGACGGGGCGGCTCCCAGTCGACGACGAGGAGCCTCGGGACCGCGGCGAGTTCGAGGCCGGTCTCCTCGGCGACCTCCCGCATCGCCGCGCGCGCCGGCGCCTCCCCGCGTTCGACGACACCGCCGGGGAACTCCCACCCGGGCTTGTACGTCGGGTCCACGAGCAGGACGCGGTCGGCGTCGTCGAAGAGCAGCACCCCCGCCGCGAGCGTCTCGCCCGTCGGCTCGGGCGTCTGCACGATGCCGCAGGTCCCGGCCGCGCCGGTGCGGACGGCGTCGGCGATGACCTTCGCCGTGGCCTCGGGGGTCAACGCGCCGTTGTCGACGGCGTACGCGTCGGCCCCCAGCCACCCGTCGAGCGCGGCGCGGAACGCCGCGGCGTGGTCGTGGCACCACTTGCGGACCCGTTCGTCCGCGTCCGGGGCGTCGGGGCGGTCGGCGCGCCCCTCGATCCGTCCGCGCAGGATCGTTTCGTCTGGGGTGAGCACGATGTGGTGAACGGGGATGCGGCGGGCCGCCAGGCCGCCGAAGATCTCGTCGCGGTACTCCTGGCGCAGCACGGTCATCGGCACGACGAGGACGCCACCGACCTCGGCGTGCAGCGCCGCCGCGGCGTCGACCACCAGGCGGCGCCAGATGCCCAGGTCCTGGTAGTCGCCGGCGGCGGCGAGCCGGTCGGGCGGGAGCAGCATCGGCAGCGTCCCGCCGATGAGTTCAGGGTCGTACAAGGTGCTGTTCGGGATCAGGTCGATCAGTTCGCGCGCGGCACTGGTCTTGCCGGCGCCGAACGCACCGTTGATCCAGACGATCACGGTTCCCCCTCTTCCGTTGGCCCCCAGTGGCTTGCCCGCAACACCCTGCCACGGAAACCCGCGGCCCCGGCGTGCGTGGCCGTAACGGTCCGAAGCCGACGGGCCTTCCCGCCGGGGACGTACACCGGTACCTCCCGCACACGCCGCCGAGTTGGCCGGATCCCGGCGGTGCGCGACCGGATCCCACGGGTCGGCCCGCGGTCCGGTCGGGGGCAGCCGAGGGCGGGCGTCCAGGAACCATGTGGCCACCGGGCCCCGCCGGCCGGGCGCGGCAGCGGGGCGGTCAGCGGGCGGCCAGCACGATCCACACCGGGCCGGGCGCGAAGGCGAGCGGAGCGCCGGTGGGGGTGGTGAAGGTCGTGCCGCCGCCGGCCGACGGGCGGCTCCAGCGGGCGTCGTACGCCTTGCCGTCGCGCAGGACCAGCGCGGAGCCCGAACCGACGGTCTCGGTGTAGGGGGTGACGTTCCCGCCGCGGTCCCGGAACGTCGACGGGCGGATCGTGACGTCCTGGACGACGACCGTCTTCGCCCCGACGCGCCCGCCGTCCGTCGTCCGGGCCGGCGTGCCGTCCATGGAGACCAGCCAGCGCTGCTCGGCGGCGGACCAGGCGAAGCCGTACCGGGCGGCGGGGAAGCGCACGGCGTGCTGGTCCACGGGGCGGCCGCCGGCCGGCGCGGGGCCGAAGCGGAAGCCGATGTCCCGGGCGGTGCCGGCCTGCGGGGCGGCGGCGAGGGCTCGTTGGGGGTCGAGGTAGAGGTTGTGCGGGGCGGGGCGGTCGGGGGCACGCTCGTACGCGGCGGGGGCCCGCTCGGGCGGCAGCGCGTACAGCGGTGCCTCCTGGAGGAAGCCCTTCAGGGCGCTGCGGACCCCGGAGTACGCGAGCGCCGGGCGCTCGAACTGGCGCAGCAGCTCCACGTCCGACTCTCGCGCGCTGCGCACCGGTCCGACCGTCGGCGGCTGCTGCGACGCGTACACCGCGAGGAGGCGGGTGAGCCCGGCCTCGACCTGCTCGACGTAGACGAGGTCGGCGGCGCCCAGCCCGGTGTGGGGGCGGGCGGCGGCCACGTTGTCGATCTTCACGGCGAGCACGGGTCCGGTCCTACCGGGCAGCCCGGTGAACGGGGAGACGGCTGGGGTGGACGGTACGGGCGAGGTCGTCGCCGCGGGCGGGGACGTCGTCGGTGCGGGGCGATCGCGGTCGCCGGTGCCGCAGCCGGCGAGTACCAGGGCGAGCGCGACCGCGACGGCCGCCACCGCGGCGATGGCGACGCCGACCGGTCCTCGCGTGCGCGACGTGTCCAACGGTCCAGCTCCCTGCCTCCTCCAGTGCAGCACAGATGAGGGCGGGACGACAGTGACCACCGGGACGGGCGCGTCAGCCGGGGTGGTCGGGAAGGACGGGGTGTGCGCCTTCCGTCGTTGCCGGGCGACGCGGCGAGGAGGGCGGGGGGCAGGGTACGGTCGCGGCGGGCGGGACGCCGGGGGCGCTCCGCCCGCGTGCCGTGTGGTGCGGTGGAAGAAGGGGGGGCGAGAGGCGTGAACGGCGTGGGTGAGGCGCGTGGCGGTGTCGCGGGGGCGTGGGAGGAAGGTGGGCCGGGTGTGCTGCGGCTGCCTTCCGGGCGGCTGGTGCGCGGGCGGGGGTTGCGCCGGCCGTCGCCGGGTGGGCCGGTACCGCAGTACGGGGTGTACCTCCTCGGCGAGCGGCCGCCGGAGCTGCCGTGGGAGTCCCGGTGGCTGCGGTGGCCGGACTTCCGGTTGCCCGCCGACCGGGCGGAGGCACGGGACGTGCTCGCCGAGGCGTGGGCGCGGGCGGAGACCGAGCGCGTGGAGGTGGCCTGCGGCGGGGGCCGCGGGAGGACCGGGACGGCACTGGCCTGCCTGGCCGTCCTGGACGGCGTCCCGCCGGAGCGGGCGGTGGAGTTCGTACGGCGCGGATACCACCCGCGCGCCGTGGAGACCCCGTGGCAGAAGCGGTACGTGCGGCGCTTCCCCGCCGCGTGAGCGCGGGGGCCCGAGGCGGGCGCGTCGCTCGGCACAGCGTCCCTCAGCGGCGCATCGCCCAGTCCGGCGTCGCTCGGCACAGCGTCCCTCAGCGCGGCGCCCGTCAGCGGCGCGTCCCTCAGCGCGGCGCCCGTCAGCGGCGCGTCCCTCAGCGCGGCGCCCGTCAGCGGCGCGTCCCTCAGCGCGGCGCCCGTCAGCGGCGCGTCCCTCAGCGCGGCGCCCGTCAGCGGCGCGTCGCTCAGCGCGGCGCCCCTCAGCGCCGGGCCCCTCAGTGGCGGCCCCCTCAGCGCCGGGCCGTCACCCTCGGCCGGGGGCCGAACGTCGCCGCCGCCGCGCCCAGCAGGCCCGCGTCCGTGCCGGTCGACGCGGGCACGACCGCCAGGTCCCGTACGAACGACAGGGTGGCGTACTCCCGCAGCGCCCGCCGCAGCGGCGCGAACAGCACCTCGCCGGCGCCCGCCACTCCCCCGCCGACCACCGCGATGCGCACCTCCACCAGCGCCGCCGTCGCCGCGATCCCGGCCGCCAGGGCCCGGGCGGCACGCTCGTAGGAGGCGCGGGCCACCGGGTCGCCCGCGCGTGCCGCCACGGCGACGCCGGTCGCCGTCGCGTCGCCGTCCGGTCCGGGGCGCCAGCCCAGCGCCAGGGCGCGGCGGGCGATGTTCGGCCCGCTGGCGATCCGTTCGACGCAGCCGCGCCCGCCGCAAGGGCAGGGGTCCCCGTCCAGTTCCACACTGATGTGGCCGATGTGACCGGCGTTCCCGGTGGGGCCGGGGTGCAGCCGTCCGCCGAGGACGAGCCCCCCGCCCACGCCGGTCGAGACGACGAGGCACAGGGCGTCGTCGTGACCTCGGGCGGCGCCCCGCCAGTGCTCGGCGGCCGTCATGGCGACGCCGTCGCCGACCAGCTCGACCGGGAGGCCGCCGACGGCCGCCCGGACCCGCTCGACCAGCGGGTACCCGCGCCAGCCGGGCACGTTGACCGGGCTGACGGTGCCCGCCGACGCGTCGACCGGACCGGCGCTGCCGATGCCGACGGCGCGGGCCCTCGCCCACAGCGGCGAGCCGGCCAGTTCGGCCAGGACCTCGGCGACGGCCGCCATCACGGTCTCGCCGTCCTCACCTGCCGGCGTCGGGCGCCGCGCCCGGACGAGGATCCGGCCGCCGTCGTCCACCAGCGCGCCCGCGATCTTCGTACCGCCGATGTCGAGGGCGGCGACGAGGCCGTCGGCCGGACCGGGCGGCGCCCCCGTCGGGGACCCGGCCGCGAGCGCGGTCGGAGGCTCGGACACGGGCGCGGGCGGAAGCGGGGTGGCAGGCGGGGTGGGGATTTCGGTCGGGGCATGGCCCCGCGGTTCCACGTGCATCGCTGTCGGCTCCCCCGTGACGTCGTCGGACCCGCGGCCCGTCCGCTGCTCGGATCAGTCTCATCGCCGATGACAACGTTGTCCAGGCCCTATGCTCGACGCCACACTCCCTTCCGCCGGACCCGACAGCCCCCGCGCCCACCGCGCACCCGCACCCGCGCCCCCGCGCCCGACCCGACAGGAGCCGCACACCGTGGCCGAGACCGCCCGCCGCCCCGACCACCGCTACGGCAACCGGCCCACCATGAAGGACGTCGCCGCCCGGGCGGGAGTCGGGCTCAAGACGGTCTCACGGGTGGTGAACGGCGAGCCGGGCGTCACCGCCGACACCGAGCGCCGCGTGCTGGAGGCCATCGAGGCGCTCGGGTTCCGCCGCAACGACAGCGCGCGGGTACTGCGCAAGGGCCGCACCGCGTCGGTCGGCCTGGTCCTGGAGGACCTCGCCGACCCCTTCTACGGGCCGCTGAGCCGGGCCGTTGAGGAGGTCGCCCGGGCCCACGGCGCGCTGCTCATCAACGGGTCGAGCGCCGAGGACCCGGACCGCGAACGGGAGCTGGCGCTCGCCCTGTGCGCGCGCCGCGTGGACGGACTCATGGTGATCCCGGCGGGCGACGACCACCGCTACCTGGAGCCGGAGATGCGGGCGGGCGTCGCCACCGTCTTCGTGGACCGGCCGGCGGGGCGGATCGACGCGGACGCGGTGCTGACGGACAGCTTCGGCGGCGCCCGCGAGGGCGTGGCGCACCTCGTCGCCCACGGCCACCGGCGGATCGGGTTCATCGGCGACCAGCCGCGCATCCACACCGCCGTGGAGCGGCTGCGCGGCTACCGCGCGGCGATGGAGGACGCGGGGCTGCCGGTCGACGACGCGTGGGTGTCGCTCGGCTCCACCGGTCCCGCGCGCGTCCGCGAGGCGGTCGCGGCGATGGTGGACGGGCCCGAACCGGTCACGGCCCTCTTCGCGGGCAACAACCGGGTGACGGTGACCGCCGTGCGGGAGCTGTCCGGGCGTGCGCGGCCGGTCGCGCTGGTGGGCTTCGACGACATCGAGCTGGCTGACCTGCTCGGGATCACGGTCGTCGCCCAGGACGCCGCCGCGCTGGGCCGCACGGCGGCGGAACGGCTCTTCCGCCGCCTCGAAGGGCTCCCCGAGGCGCCCGAGCGGATCGAGCTGCCGACGACGCTGATCGTCCGCGGTTCGGGCGAGGTCCCGCCCGCCTGACCCGTACAGCCGCCGTACGCGCCCGTTCCTCCGTACCGCCGCACCCGCCGGAAGCCGGCCGTGCGCGCGGCCGGGCCGGGCCGTACGGTGCCGGGCTCCGCCGCCGCCCGCCCGCCCACCAGTCGGGTGAGCGGGCGGGCGGGCGGCGGGCAGCTGGGTCAGCAGTGCGGGAGGCCGGGCAGCGGGGCGTCGTTGTCGCCGCCCCGGATGTACACGTCGCTGACCCAGACGCCGGTGTTGCCGCTGTCGTCGTCGGTCTTCGCCCACCAGACGTTGGTCCACTCGCCGTGGGTCTCGCGGCGGCCCAGGTCGGCCTGGCAGTAGAAGTAGTTGGTGCCGGCGTTGAGGACGCCGGCCTGGCTGCCGTCGCTCCGGTGGGAGGTGGCGGTGCGCCACACGGTGCAGTTGTACTTGCCGCCTCCGATGGAGTGGCAGACCGGTGCCTGGCCGCCGCTCCCGCCGGTGGTGGCGGAGCCGCCGCCCGTCGTCGACCCGCCGGTGGTGGCGCCGGTCGAGCCGCCCGCCGACCCGCTCGCGGCGGTCCCGCCGGCCGTACCGCCGTCGGCGCCGCCGCTGTCGGAGCCGGTACCGGGGCGGGGGGCGGGCTTCGTCCGTGACGGGGAGGGCGAGCCGCTCTTCGACGGGGAGGGCCTCGGCGCGCTGCTCGGCGAACCGCTCGCGGACGGGGACGCGTCGGCGGCCGGGGCCAGCGGCATGCCGTCGTCGTCGACGGAGGAGGTCGGGGCGGCGGAGACCTGGCCGCCGGTGAGGGCCTGGCCGCCCTGCGGCGCGTCCTCGCGGTCCATCAGGGCGTACGTCACGCCACCGCCCGCGAGGACGACGGCGGCCACCGCCGCGGCGACCACGGTGCGCGACCGGCCGCCGCGGGAGCGCGAACGCGTCACGGTCGTGGCCGCGCGGCCGGGGTCGGCGACGCCGGGGCCGCCGGGCCCGTCCCCTCCGGGCGTGGCCGGGGCGTGGCCGGGGAGAGGGGTCGGCCCGCCGAACCCGCCGGGGCGCCCCGCCCCGTGACCGGGGGCGCCGAAGCCGGGGTGCCCCGCCCCGGCCGCCGGTCCCGCGCCCGCGCCCGGCACCGGTCCCGTAGCGGGGCCGGCACCGGGCGCGGGGGCACCGAAGCCGTTGCCGGAGCCGCCGACGCCGACGCCGGTCCCGGCATGGCCCTGCGGCGCATGCGGGCCCTGCGCGCCGTGCGTGCCCTGCGGCGGCGGGCCGAAGCCCTGCGGGGGCGGCACCGTGTGCTCCGTCGACCCGTACGCTCCGGGCCCGCCCGCTCCGTCCGCCACCTCGCCGAGGAGGCGGGCGGCCGTGGCGGCGTCGGGGCGGTGGGCCGGGTCCTTGGCCATCAGCTGCCGCAGCACCGGGGCGAGGGGGCCCGCGCCGCGCGGCTCGGGCAGGGGCTCGGCGACGATGGCGGTGAGCGTCGACCACGTCGAGGTGCGGCGGAAGGGCGAGGCGCCCTCCACCGCCGCGTAGAGGGTCGCGCCGAGCGCCCACACGTCGGAGGCCGGGCCGGGCTCCTGGCCCTGGGCGCGCTCGGGCGCCAGGTAGTCGAGGGATCCGACGAGTTCGCCACTGCGCGTGAGGTGCGTGGCGGAGCCGTCGTCGGGGTCCTCCATCGCGGCGATGCCGAAGTCGGTGAGGACGACCCGCCCCGTGTGGTCCAGCAGGACGTTGCCCGGCTTCACGTCGCGGTGCAGGACGCCGACCCGGTGGGCGGCGGCGAGGGCCTCCAGGACCTCCGCGCCGACGCGGGCGGCCTCGCGCGGCTCCATGATGCCGCGCTCGGCGAGCACGTCGGCGAGCGAGGGCCCCTCGACCAGCTCCATGACGATGACCGGGCGGCCCTCGTGCTCGGCGATGTCGTGGACGGCGATGACCCCGGGGTGGCGGACGCGGGCGGCGGCGCGTGCCTCGCGCTGCATCCGCACGCGCAGCTCGGCCAGCTCGGGGCCGGACGAGTCGGTGTAGGTGCGCAACTCCTTGACGGCCACCTCGCGGCCCAGCACCTCGTCGACGGCGCGCCAGACGACGCCCATGCCGCCCCGTCCGAGCTGCCGCACCGGCCTGTACCGGCCGGCGATCAGTTGGTGTTCCCCCGTAGACAACCGCTGCCCCGTTCCTCGTCGCGTGGTGGACGCGTACAGGGTACGGGGCAGGGGTGACGGCCCCGCCGCGAGACCGTCACCGCCGGGTCACCGCCGCCCGGCACCGCGGACGGGGCCGCCGCACGCGGGCCACTCCAGGCGGGCCACCGCACGCGGGCCGAGGCCGAAGCAGGCCGGCCGCGCGCGGGCCGACCGAAGCAGGCCACCCGGGGCGGCGCCCCCGCCGCAGGCCGCCCCCGCCGGGCGTCACGCCGGTCCCGTCACCGTCACTGCGGGTTGGTCGCCGTGAGGTCGCCGCGCCGCGGGGCGGCGAAGCCGTCCAGGTCCGCGCGGGTGAGGCCGGTGAGGCGGGCGACCTCGGCCGCGTCGAGGGCGCCGCAGTCGACGCCGCGCAGCAGGTACGAGCTGAGCGCCTTGGCGGTGGCGGGTTCGTCCATGACGTCGCCGCCCGCGTGGCCGGCGTACGCGGCGAGGCGCGCGGCGGCCTGCTCGTAGCCCTCGCGGTAGAAGGCGAAGACGGCTGCGTACCGGGTGGGCAGGTGCCCGGGGTGCATGTCCCAGCCCTGGTAGTAGGCACGGGCCAGGGCGCGGCGGGTGAGGCCGTAGTGGAGGCGCCAGGCGTCGTGCACCTTCGCGGTGGGGCCGACGGGCAGGACGTTGGTGGAGCCGTCGGAGACGCGTACCCCGGTGCCGGCGGCGGCGACCTGCATGACCGCCTTCGCGTGGTCGGCGGCGGGGTGGTCGCTCGCCTGGTGGGCGGCGGAGACGCCGAGGCAGGCGCTGTAGTCGAAGGTGCCGTAGTGCAGGCCGGTGGCGCGGCCGCCCGCGGCGTCGATCATGCGGGCGACCGTGGCGGTGCCGTCGGCGCCGAGGATGGCCTGGCTGGTCTCGATCTGGATCTCGAAGCCGACGCGGCCGGGCTCCAGGCCCCGTGCCTTCTCGAACTCCTCCAGGAGCCGCACCATCGCCGCCACCTGCTCGGGATAGGTGACCTTGGGGAGCGTGAGGACGAGGCCGTCGGGCAGGCCGCCCGCGTCCATGAGGCCGGTGAGGAAGACGTCGAGGGTGCGGATGCCCCGGTCGCGTACCGCGGCCTCCATGCACTTCATGCGGATGCCCATGTACGGCGCGGCGGTGCCGTTCTCGTACGCCTCGGCGACCAGGCGGGCGGCGCGGGCGGCGTCGCGGTCCTCGTCGGCGTCGGTGCGGCCGCCGTAGCCGTCCTCGAAGTCGATGCGCAGGTCCTCGACGGGCTCGCGCTCCAGCTTGGCCCGTACCCGGTCGTGGACGGGCCCGGCCAGCTCGTCGGGCAGGCCGAGGACGGCGGCGAGGGAGGCGGCGTCCGGGGCGTGCTCGTCGAGCGCCGCGAGGGCCTGGTCGCCCCAGGAGCGGATGGTGTCGGCGGCGTAGGCGTCGCCGGGGACGTAGACGGTGTGGACGGGCTGGCGGGTGCCGGGGTCGCCGGGGTAGCGGCGGGCGAGCTCCGCGTCCACCGAGGCGAGGGAGGCGCTCACGCCCTCGCTGACCGCGCCGGCGAGGCTTGTCGCCACCTGCTCCTGCTGACCCATGACCCGTGACCCTCCACCTGTGAGCGACTGTGCGGCGATGACCGAGCGATTTCCGCTTCCCGGAATCGGTAATCCGTATGGTGAAGTTATCCGGGGCGGCTGAGCTGCGTCAATGGTGTCCCGGAACGGCGCGGGGCCGCGCGGTGGGAAACACCGCGCGGCCCCGGAGCCGTGAAGACGTGGCAGGTCAGCCCTTGCGGGTCTTGATCTCCTCGGTGAGCTGCGGGACGACCTCGAAGAGGTCGCCGACCACGCCGTAGTCGACCAGGTCGAAGATCGGGGCCTCGGGGTCCTTGTTGATGGCCACGATGGTCTTCGAGGTCTGCATGCCGGCGCGGTGCTGGATGGCGCCCGAGATGCCGGTGGCGACGTACAGCTGCGGCGAGACCGACTTGCCGGTCTGGCCGACCTGGCTGGTGTGCGGGTACCAGCCGGCGTCGACGGCGGCGCGGGAGGCGCCGACGGCCGCGCCGAGCGAGTCGGCGAGGCCCTCGATGAGGGCGAAGTTCTCGGCGCCGTTGACACCGCGGCCGCCGGAGACCACGATCGCGGCCTCGGTCAGCTCGGGGCGGCCGGTCGACTCGCGCGGGGTGCGGGAGACGACCTTGGTGCCGGTGGCCTTCTCGGAGAAGGAGACCGTGAGCGCCTCGACGGCACCCGCGGCCGCGGCGGCCTCGACGGGGGCCGAGTTCGGCTTGACCGTGATGACCGGGGTGCCCTTGCTGACGCGGGACTTGGTGGTGAACGCGGCGGCGAACACCGACTGCGTCGCGACCGGGCCCTCGTCACCGGCCTCCAGGTCGATGGCGTCGGTGATGAGGCCCGAGCCGATGCGGAGCGCGAGGCGGGCCGCGACCTCCTTGCCCTCGGCGGAGGACGGGACGAGCACGGCGGCGAGGGGGCCCGCGGCGGACACGGCCTCGTACGCGGCCTGCAGCGCGTCCACCTTCGGGACGACGAGGTAGTCGGCGAACTCGGCGGCGTCGGCCGTGAGGACGCGGGTCGCGCCGTGCTCGGCGAGCGTGGCGGCGGTGGCCTCGGCGCCGGCGCCGAGGGCGACGGCCACGGGCTCGCCGATGCGGCGCGCGAGCGTCAGCAGCTCCAGGGTGGGCTTGCGGACGGAGCCGTCCACGTGGTCGACGTAGACGAGAACTTCAGCCATGGGATTGCTCTCCTGCGAATGCGAAGTCTATGGGGCGGTCAGTGGCTCTGCGCGAGCCCTAGATGAACTTCTGGCCCGCGAGGAACTCGGCCAGCTGCTTGCCGCCCTCGCCCTCGTCCTTGACGATCGTGCCGGCCGTGCGGGCCGGGCGCTCCGCCGCGGAGTCGACCTTCGTCCAGGAGCCCTCGAGGCCGACCTCGTCGGCGTCGATGTCCAGGTCGTCGAGGTCCAGGGACTCCACCGGCTTCTTCTTGGCGGCCATGATGCCCTTGAAGGACGGGTAGCGCGCCTCGCCCGACTGGTCGGTCACGGACACGACGGCCGGGAGGGAGGCCTCCAGCTGCTCGGTCGCGGCGTCGCCGTCGCGGCGGCCCTTGACCGTCCCGCCCTCGACGGAGACCTCGGAGAGCAGGGTCACCTGCGGGACGCCCAGGCGCTCGGCGAGGAGGGCCGGCAGCACGCCCATGGTGCCGTCGGTGGAGGCCATGCCGCAGATGACCAGGTCGTAACCGGTCTTCTCGACGGCCTTGGCGAGCACCAGCGAGGTACCCATGACGTCGGTGCCGTGCAGCTCGTCGTCCTCGACGTGGACGGCCTTGTCGGCGCCCATCGACAGCGCCTTGCGCAGGGCGTCCTTGGCGTCCTCGGGGCCGACGGTGAGGACGGTGACCTCCGCGTCGTCGGCCTCGTCGGCGATCTGGAGCGCCTGCTCGACCGCGTACTCGTCCAGTTCCGAGAGCAGGCCGTCGACGTCGTCGCGGTCGACGGTCAGGTCATCGGCGAAGTGCCGGTCGCCGGTGGCGTCGGGCACGTACTTCACACAGACAACGATCCTCAAGCTCACGCCGGCTCTCCTACTGCATCGTCATTACTGGGCTGCCTTGTTGCACGCAGCATAGGCGCCTGATGGGGCGGTTTCCGCTCGGGGCGGCCGCCCCGCAACGAAATATTACTCGTCAGTACACCGGGAGCCTTCCCGCTGAGCAAGCGCTTTGCACTGTGACCTTGCCAACGCTGAGTAACCGGGACTTCTCAGTCCCGCAGAGCGTTGAAGCGGCCGTGGTGGTACAGGAGGGGACGGCCCGCGCGGGCCGCGGGGTCGCCGCCGACGACCTCCGCGACGACGATGCGGTGGTCCCCCGCCGGGACGCGGCCCACGATCCGGCACACCAGCCACACCAGGACGCCCTCCAGCAGCGGGACGCCCTCGGGCCCGGTCCGCCAGCGGGTCGGGGCGGCGAAGCGGTCGGCGCCGCTGCGCGCGAACGTCGCGGCCAACTCGTGCTGCTGTTCGCCGAGCAGGTGCACGCCGACGTGGGTGGCCGCGGAGACGGCGGGCCAGCTCGACGACCCGGTGCCGATGCCGAACGACAGCAGCGGCGGGTCGGCGGAGACGGAGGTGAGGGAGCTGGCGGTGAACCCGACGGGCCCGCCGTGCGCCGCGCCGCCCGGGGCGGTGACCACCGCGACGCCCGCGGCGTGCCGGCGGAAGGCGGAGCGCAGCAGCTCCGGCCCGCCGGCGTCGGCGGGCGCGGCGGATCGGGCGGGGGCGGCGGGTGCGGAGGTGGCCATGGAGTTGTCCTTCTGCGTCAGGCGTGCGTGCCGGTCGGCGGTCCGTCGTCGATCAGACACCGGGACAGAGCGCGCTCGCGTTGCGGGCGAGGTCGACGTGGACCCGCCCGTGGAGAAGGAGTTCGTACGCCACGGCGCCAGCCTGACGAGCGTCGTCCGCCGCCGTCAAGGCCGCGCGGGGCAATGGGACGCGCATCACGGCCGGTCAGCGGGGTAGGCGGGGTCCGCCGGGGCCCCGGCGGGTTCGGGTGGCGTGTCGGTGGGTACGTCGAGGGCGCGGCCCAGCGCCGCGATCACGTCGGCCCGCCGCGGCTGCCCGGCGCCCCGGCGCACGACGCGGCCGGCGGCGTCCAGGACGAGCACGGTGGGAGTGGCGGTGACACCAAGCGCGCGGACGAGGGCGAGGTCGCGCTCGGCGTCCACCTCGACGTGCGCGACCCCCGGGACCATGCCCGCCACGTCGGCGAGGATCCGGCGGGTCGCCCGGCAGGGCTGGCAGAAGGCCGTCGAGAAGTGCACGAGCGTGGCCCGCTCCCCCAGGGGGGAGCCCAACTCCGCCGGGCCCAGGGCCCGGTCGTCGGGTGCCCCTCCGCCGTGCTCCCGCGCGTCGCCGCCCACTGCCACCGTGCCCGCCTCCGTCGTGTCGTTCCGCCCCGTACAGGTCCGTACAGCTCCCGTGCGGCCGGGCGGATTCCCGCGGTCTCCCCGCGCGGCGGGGACGTGACGAGTATCTCGCCCGGTTTACGGTCCTTGACGCCCGTCCGGGCTGGCCTGGGCGCTGCTCATGGGGCAGCATCGGCCCCGGGCCGAAAACCTACGGCTGCGTAACTTCCGCCGGGAGAACCCTCCCCGGACGTGGATGAAGAGAAGGGTGTTCTCCAGATGGCAGAACTCGTCTATCGGCCGGTCGTCGGCGCCGCGCTCACGATGTTCAAGGCGCTCGACCTCAAGATCGACGTTCAGGGTTCGGAGAACATCCCCCGCACCGGCGGCGCGGTGCTGGTCAGCAACCACATCAGCTACCTCGACTTCATCTTCACCGGCCTCGCGGCGCTCCCCCAGAAGCGCCTGGTCCGGTTCATGGCCAAGGACTCGGTGTTCCGCCACCGGATCTCCGGGCCGCTGATGCGGGGCATGAAGCACATCCCGGTCGACCGGGAGCAGGGCGAGGCGGCCTACCGGCACGCCCTGGACTCGCTGCGCTCCGGCGAGATCGTGGGCGTGTTCCCGGAGGCGACCATCTCGCAGTCGTTCACGCTGAAGGGCTTCAAGTCGGGTGCGGCGCGGCTGGCGCAGGAGGCCGGCGTGCCGTTGATCCCGATGGCGCTGTGGGGGACGCAGCGGCTGTGGACCAAGGGGCGCCCGCGCAACTTCAAGCGCAGCCACATCCCGGTGACGATCCGCGTCGGCGCGCCCATGGAGGCCCCGTCCGACCAGTACGCCGGGGCCCTCACCCGACGGCTGCGCGAACGGGTGCAGGAGCTGCTGGAGGCGGCGCAGCGCGCCTATCCGGTGCGCCCCCGGGACGCGGAGGACACCTGGTGGATCCCGGCGCACCTCGGCGGCACGGCGCCCTCCCCGGCGGAGCTGCGCTAGCCACCCCGGCGCGACCGCACGACCGCACGACGGGAGCGGCCGGCCGGGACGTCATGTGACGTCCCGGCCGGCCGCTTTCGTCGTACCGGGGGAAGGCACGGGTCGTGTCCGGTGAGCAGCGCCGTCCGCCCGGAGGGCAGGGGCCGGGCGGGACTCCCCCGACGAGACACCCCCTAGCGGGCCATCTCCTCCTTCAGTGCCAGGACGAACGCGTCCACGTCGTCCTCCGTGGTGTCGAAGGAGCACATCCAGCGCACGTCGCCGGCCGCCTCGTTCCAGAAGTAGAACCGGAAGCGCTGCTGGAGGCGGAGCGTCGCCTCGTGCGGCAGCCGCGCGAAGACGGCGTTGGCCTGGACGGGGTGGAGGATCTCCACGCCGTCGACCGCGCGGACGCCCTCGGCGAGCCGCTGCGCCATGGCGTTGGCGTGCCGGGCGTTGCGCAGCCACAGGTCCTTGGAGAGCAGCGCCTCGAACTGCACCGACAGGAAGCGCATCTTCGAGGCGAGCTGCATGGACATCTTGCGCAGGTGCTTCATGTGCCGGCCGGCGTCCGGGTCGAGGACGACGACGGCCTCGCCGAAGAGCATGCCGTTCTTGGTACCGCCGAGCGACAGCACGTCCACGCCGACGGCGTTGGTGAACGCGCGCATCGGCACGTTCAGCGAGGCGGCCGCGTTGGCCAGCCGCGCGCCGTCGACGTGCACCTTCATGCCCAGCCCGTGGGCGTGCTCGACGATCGCCCGCATCTCGTCGGGCGTGTAGACGGTGCCCAGCTCGCTGTTCTGGGCGAGGGACACCACCTGCGGCATGGCCCGGTGCTCGTCGTCCCAGCCGAACGCCTGCCGGTCGATCAGCTCGGGGGTGAGCTTGCCGTCCGGCGTGGGCACGGTGAGCAGCTTGAGCCCCGCCATGCGCTCGGGCGCGCCGCCTTCGTCCACGTTGATGTGGGCGCTCTCGGCGCAGATCACCGCGCCCCACCGGTCGGTGAGCGCCTGGAGGGCGGTGACGTTGGCGCCGGTGCCGTTGAACACCGGGAACGCCTCGGCGGTGGGGCCGAAGTGGCTGTGGATGACCCGCTGGAGGTGGTCGGTGTACTCGTCCTCGCCGTACGCCACCTGGTGGCCGCCGTTGGCCAGGGCTATCGCCGCCAGGATCTCCGGGTGGACCCCGGCGTAGTTGTCGCTGGCGAAGCCGCGCACCGACGGGTCGTGGTGGCGGCGCGCGTCGGTACGGGTCGGGAGGGCCGGGGTCACGGCTTGGGGGTCAGCCACAGGCGCTGTCCATTCACATCCTGGGCGGGCCGGTCCCAGACGCCGGCGATGGCATCGGCCAGGTCCGTGACGTCGGTGAAGCCCGCGAACTTCGCGTTCGGGCGCTCGGCGCGCATCGCGTCGTGCACCAGTGCCTTGATCACCAGGATCGTAGCCGCGGCCGTCGGGCCGTCCTCGCCGCCCGCCTTGCGGAAGGCGTCGCCGAGGGCGAGGGTCCACGCCTCGGCGGCGGCCTTGGCGGCGGCGTACGCGGCGTTGCCCTCGGTGGGGCTGCTGGCCCCGGACTGGCTGACGAGGACGTACCGGCCGCGGTCGCTGCGCCGCAGCGCCTCGTGGAAGGCGAGGGAGGTGTGCTGCACGGTGCGGACGAGGAGCTTGTCCAGCACGTCCCAGTCGGCGAGGTCGGTGTCGGCGAAGGTCTTCCCGCCGCGCCAGCCGCCGACGAGGTGGACGAGTCCGTCGATCCGCCCGAACTCCTCCTCGGTGCGCGCCGCCCAGGCGCGGGTGGCCGCCGGGTCGAGCAGGTCGACGGTCTCGCCGGCGACGGCGGCGTCGCCGTGCGCGGAGCGGGCCGCGTCGACGGCGTCCGCGAGGCGGCCGGCGTCGGCGTCGGCGGCGACGACGGTCGCGCCGGCGGCGGCGAGCCGCAGTACGGCGGCGCGCCCGGCCGGGCCGGCCGCCCCGGCGACCGCGACGACGGCTCCGTCGAGCGCCGCGCCGTTCCCGTCAGTGGTCATGGTCCCTGCCTCCTGCGTCTGCGTTCCGGACGTCCCGGTCCTACCCTGCGTGCCGTCCGCGCTCACGCGGCGGTCCCCTCGACGTCCGCGGCGGTGATGCCCTTGGTGGAGGCGATCACGGACTTCAGCTTCTTGGCGAGGGCCTCGTAGAACATGCTGAGCGGGAACTCGTCCGGCAGCACGTCGTCGACGAGCCGGCGCGGCGGCTGGGTCACGTCCAGCGCGTCGGGGCCCTTGGCCCAGCGGGAGCCGGGGTGCGGGGCAAGGTAGGTGGAGACGAAGTCGTACGCGGCGAACCAGTGGACCAGCTTGGGCCGGTCGATGCCGTCGCGGTAGAGCTGCTCGATCTCGCCGCAGAGCCGGTTGGTGACCTCGGGCGCGCGCCGCCAGTCGATGTGGAGGGTGTTGTCGGTCCAGCGGATCACGTCGTGCTTGTGCAGGTACGCGAAGAGCAGCTGGCCGCCGAGGCCGTCGTAGTTGCGCACGCGGTCGCCGGTGACCGGGAAGCGGAACATCCGGTCGAAGAGCACGGCGTACTGGACGTCGCGGCCGTGGGGGTGGCCCTCGGCCTCCAGTCGCACGGCCTCCTTGAAGGCGGTGAGGTCGCAGCGCAGCTCCTCCAGGCCGTACATCCAGAACGGCTGGCGCTGCTTGATCATGAACGGGTCGAAGGGCAGGTCGCCGTGGCTGTGGGCGCGGTCGTGGACCATGTCCCACAGGACGAACGCCTGCTCGCAGCGCGCCTGGTCTCCGAGCATCCGGCGGATGTCCTCGGGCAGCTCCACGCCCAGGACCTCGACGGCGGCCTCGGTGACGCGGCGGAAGCGGGCGGCCTCGCGGTCGCAGAAGATGCCGCCCCAGGTGAACCGCTCCGGCGCCTCGCGCACGGCGACGGTCTCGGGGAAGAGGACGGCGGAGTTGGTGTCGTAGCCGGCGGTGAAGTCCTCGAAGGTGATGCCGCAGAAGAGCGGGTTGTCGTAGCGGGTGGCCTCCAGCTCGGCGAGCCACTCGGGCCAGACCATCCGCAAAACGACCGCCTCGAGGTTGCGGTCCGGGTTGCCGTTCTGCGTGTACATGGGGAAGACCACGAGGTGCTGGCGGCCGTCCACGCGCTCGGCGGCGGGCTGGAAGGCCAGCAGGGAGTCCAGGAAGTCCGGCACGCCGTAGCCGCCGGCGGCCCACTTGCGCAGGTCGGCGAGGAGGGCGCGGTGGTAGTCGGCGCCGTGCGGCAGGAGCGGGGACAGCTCCCCGACGGCCGCCGTGATCCGGTCGAGCGCGGTGTCGGCGTCCGCGCGGGCCGGGGCGTCCTCGGCGTCGAAGTCGATGGAACCGTCCGCGGACTGCCATCCGCGGATCTCCTCCACGGCATTCTTGAGCCGGGCCCAGGCAGGGTGGTCGACCACCCTCGGGTCGGTGGACAGGGCTCCACCGGCTACGTCCTGCACAAGAATTTCCGTCATTTCACTTCCTCCACAGGAGAACCTCGCGTCAAGGCACCGTATACATCCGCGGATACCCGCCACAAGGGGCGCTGACGTAAATTATCCTGCCCGACCCCCCTTGAGACCGCCAATTTTCCCGTTCGAGGCGGCCGGGGCGCTCGGTTCGGTCGCGGGCCGACGGGCGGTGGACGGCCGGGCCGGCGACGGGGTCGGGAACGGGCCGGGTCGGACCGTCTCCCGCAGGGAGGCTTCCACCACGCAGCCGGGCGATTACGCTGCGAACGGGCCGCGCGGGCAGCCGATCCGCGCGGGATCCGCCGTCGACGGAAGCGAGAGAACCTTGAGTTTCCTCACCATCGGTCATCGCGGAGTGATGGGCGTCGAGCCCGAGAACACCCTGAGGTCCTTCGTCCGCGCGGAGCGTGCGGGCATGGACGCCATCGAACTGGACCTGCACCTGAGCAAGGACGGCGCGCTCGTCGTCATGCACGACGCCGAGGTGGACCGCACCACGGACGGGAGCGGGCCGGTCGCCGAGCTGACCCTCGCCGAGCTGCGCGGCCTCGACGCCGGGCGGGGCGAGCGCGTCCCGGTCCTCGACGAGGTGCTGGCGGCGGTGCGCTCGCCGATCCAGGCGGAGATCAAGGACGTGGCCGCCGCCCGGGTCCTGGCCGAGCTGATGCTCCGCCGCGACCTGGCGGACCGCGTCGAGGTGTCGTCGTTCCACGACGAGGCCGTCGCCGAGGTGGGCCGCCTGGTGCCGGGGGCGCGGACGGTCCTGGTCGCCGAGGAGTGGGGCCCGGACATCGCCGAGCGCGCCCGCGCGGCCGGCGCGGGCGCGCTGGCGCTGGACATCCGCCGCCTCGACCTGGAGACGGCGGACCTGGCCCGCGCCGCCGGACTGCGGCTCATCGGCTGGGTCGTCAACACCCCTCAGCACCTGCGGCTGGCCCGCGCCCTGGAGCTGGACGGGGTGACGACGGACTACCCGGAGATCCGGCGCACCGGGCGCTTCCTCGCCTGACGCACCGGCGCCCGCCCGACCCGCCGCACAGCACCGCCATCCGCACCAGCCCCGTCCCGCGACCCGGCGCGGAGCCGCCGCCGGGTCGCCGCCGCCTCCGCACCGTGCGCCCTTCCGCCCCGCCCCCTTCCGTCCCCGCCCCTCCCTCCCTCGTCCCGCCGCTCCCCCGCCATACCTCGGGCCCCTCCCGCCCCAGGTGTAACCGGCATGCCGGTGGGAACCCGCGTGCTGGATTCTGCCGGTGCCGCCGGCGGGGTCCCGAGAGGACAGGGACGCACACGGACGGACGCGACAGGGGCGGTCACATGAGCAATGGTTTCCTCGGAGCCGAGGGCTTCGGCCCGGACCCGTTCAGCGAGTTCCTCGGCCGCCTGTTCGGAGGCACCCCCGCCTCGTCGGCGGCCCGCCGTGGCCCCCGGTACATCGACATCGCCCGGATGATGAGCGAACCCGCCCGCCGCATGGTGGACGACGCGGCCTCGTACGCGGCCGAGCACGGCAGCGCGGACCTGGAGACCGAGCACCTGCTGCGGGCCGCGCTGGAGACGGAGCCGACACGCGACCTGGTCGTACGGGCGGGCGCCGACCCGGACGAGCTCGCCGCGGAGATCGACCGCACCGCCGGGGAGGGGCCGCCGCAGTCCCGGATCGCCGTCACGCCCGCCGTCAAGCGCGCCCTGCTGGACGCGCACGACCTGGCGCGGCACATCGGCGCCTCCTACATCGGGCCCGAGCACGTGCTCGCGGCGCTGGCCGCCAACCCCGACTCCGCGGCCGGCCGCATCCTGCGCGCCGCACGCTTCGACCCGGGGTCCGTCCCGGGTCCGCCCTCGCGCTCCCCCTCCCCCTCCGGCGGCCCGTCCGGCGGGTGGGAGAACACCGCCGCCGACCAGCGCCCCGCGCCGCAGCGGGGGACGCCGACCCTCGACAAGTACGGACGCGACCTCACCGACATCGCCCGGGCCGGCCGCATCGACCCGGTCATCGGCCGCGAGCAGGAGATCGAGCAGACCGTCGAGGTGCTCTCCCGGCGCGGCAAGAACAACCCGGTCCTCATCGGCGACGCGGGCGTCGGCAAGACCGCCGTCGTCGAGGGCCTCGCCCAGCGCATCGCCGATGACGACGTGCCCGACTCGCTGCGGGGCCGCCGGGTCGTCGCCCTCGACATGACGAGCGTCGTCGCCGGCACCCGCTACCGCGGCGACTTCGAGGAGCGCATGACGGCGATCATCGAGGAAGTGCGGACGCACTCGGGCGAGCTCGTCCTCTTCCTCGACGAACTGCACACGGTCGTCGGGGCCGGCGGCGGGGGCGGTGGCGGCGAGGGCGGCTCCATGGACGCCGGCAACATCCTCAAGCCGGCTCTGGCCCGCGGCGAGCTGCACGTCATCGGCGCGACCACGCTGGAGGAGTACCGCAGGTACGTCGAGAAGGACGCGGCGCTCGCCCGGCGCTTCCAGCCGATCCTCGTCCCCGAGCCGAGCCCGGGGGACGCGCTGGAGATCCTGCGCGGGCTGCGCGACCGGTACGAGGCGCACCACCAGGTCCGCTACACCGACGACGCCCTCGACGCCGCCGTCGAGCTGTCGGACCGCTACCTCACCGAGCGGTTCCTGCCCGACAAGGCGATCGACCTGATCGACCAGGCCGGGGCCCGGGTGCGGCTGCGCTCGCGGTCCCGGGACACCGACGTGCGCGCCCTGGAGCGGGAGGTCGAGCGGCTGACCCGCGACAAGGACCAGGCCGTCGCCGCCGAGCAGTACGAGCGGGCGACCGAGCTGCGCGACCGGCTCCAGGAGCTGCAGGCCCGCGTCAAGGCGGGCCTGGACGCGCCGGTCATGCGCGACGACCGCGTGCTGGAGGTCACCGCCGAGGACGTCGCGCAGGTCGTCAGCCGCCAGACGGGCATCCCGGTCAGCCGGCTCACGCAGGAGGAGAAGGACCGGCTGCTGGGCCTGGAGCAGCACCTGCGGGAGCGGGTCATCGGCCAGGACGAGGCGGTGCGCGCGGTCTCCGAGGCCGTCCTGCGCTCACGCGCCGGCCTCGCCGACCCGCGCCGGCCGATCGGCAGCTTCCTCTTCCTCGGGCCGACCGGCGTCGGCAAGACCGAACTGGCGCGCGCCCTGGCGGACGCCCTGTTCGGCAGCGAGGAGCGCATGGTGCGGCTGGACATGAGCGAGTTCCAGGAGCGGCACACCGTCAGCCGCCTGGTGGGCGCCCCGCCCGGGTACGTCGGCCACGAGGAGGCCGGGCAGCTCACGGAGGCGGTGCGCCGCCACCCGTACTCCCTGCTCCTCCTCGACGAGGTGGAGAAGGCCCACCCCGACGTCTTCAACATCCTGCTCCAGGTGCTCGACGACGGCCGGCTGACCGACGCGCAGGGCCGCACCGTCGACTTCAAGAACACCGTCATCGTCATGACGAGCAACCTCGGCTCGGAGGCGATCGGCTCGGGCCGCGGCGTCCTCGGGTTCGGCGCGGACTCCTCGTCCGACGGCGGCGTGGACCGCGACCGGGTGCTGCGACCGCTGCGCGAGCACTTCCGCCCCGAGTTCCTCAACCGCATCGACGAGATCGTCGTCTTCCGCCGCCTCGCGGAGGGCCAGCTGCGGCAGATCACGGACCTGCTGCTGGAGGAGACCCGCCGCCGCCTGCGGGCCCAGCACGTGACGGTCGACTTCGCCCCGGAGGCCGTCGACTGGCTTGCCCGGCGGGGCTACGAGCCGGAGTACGGCGCCCGGCCGCTGCGCCGCACGATCCAGCGCGAGGTGGACAACGAGCTGTCGCGGCTGCTGCTCGACGGGCGGCTCGCGGCCGGCGGCCGGGTCGCCGTGGACGTCGCGGACGGACGGCTGGACTTCCGCCCCGAGCCCGCCGCCGCGGCCCCGACCGGCGGGGCCGCCGACGGGGCCGGGGGCGGCGGGGTCAGCCCAGCTCCTTGACCAGCAGCTCGAAGCACAGGTCGGGCCGGCGCGGCACGCCGAAGCGCTCGTCGCCGTACGGGAACGGGCTGGTGCGGCCCGTACGGCGGTAGCCGCGCCGCTCGTACCAGGCGATGAGCTCCTCGCGCACCGAGATGACCGTCATGTGCATCTCGCGTGCGCCCCACTCGTCGCGGGCCAGCCGCTCGGCCTCGCCGAGGACCCGCCGGCCGAGCCCGCCGCCCTGGAGGCCGGGGCGGACGGCGAACATGCCGAAGTACGCGGTGTCCCCGCGCTGTTCGAGCTGGCAGCAGGCGACGAGGTCGCCGCCGCGCTCGGTCAGCAGCAGCCGCGAGCCGGGTGCCGCGATGACCTGGCGCACGCCCTCGGGGTCGGTGCGCTGCCCGTCCAGGATGTCGGCCTCCGTGGTCCAGCCCGCCCGGCTGGCGTCACCTCGGTAGGCGGACTCGACGAGGGCGACGAGCGCGGGGACGTCCGCCTCGACGGCGTCGCGGAAGGTCTCCGGTGCGTCCTGGAGCGGTGCGGTGTCCATCGTGAGCGGTCTCCCCTCGGTGCGCGGTTCGCCCGCCGAGCCTAACGCGCCCCCGCGCAAGCCTCTGCGCCCGCGTACGCCCCGCCCGCGGCGGGCATCGTCCCGACAGCCGTGTCCGTTCCGGCCCGGGTCGAGCCAGGGGGTGGCCGTGGACCTGTCCGCTGTGGCGCAGTGGCTGCTGGTGGCGGTGTGCGGGGTGGCGGGCCTCTCCTGCCTGGCACGGGCGGTGCGGTCGGCGGCGGCCCGCCGCGCGGGGGCGGGCGGCGAGGCCGTCATGGCTCTGGGCATGGCGACGATGGCGGTGCCGGCGGCGGTCCTCCCCCCGCCGCGGTGGGCGTGGGCGGGGTACGCGGCGGTGTTCGGTGCGGCGGCGGCGCGGGCCCTGTGGAGGATGGCGATGGGCATGGGCCGCGGGCCCGGCCGGTACGCCCACCACCTGGTCGGGTCGGTGGCGATGGTCTACATGGCGGTGCCGGTCGCCGCGCCGGCGGCCGTGGCGGGCGCGGCGCACCACGCGGGGCACGCGGGCGGCGGCCTGCCCGCGGTGACGGGTGCGCTGCTGGCGTACCACGCGGTGTGGGCCCTGCGCGCGGGGACGCGGCTGGTGCCCCCGGAGGCGCAGCCCGTGGAGGCGCAGGCCGTGGAGGCCCAGGCCGTGGACGCGCCCCGCCCGCTCGCCCTCCCGGCGGCGGGCCGCGGTGCCGGGCACGTGGCGGTGACCGGTGGGGGGCGGGAGGCCGACGCGTCAGGGGTGGTGCAGGCGTGCCGGATCGTGACGGCGGTCGCCATGGTGGCGATGCTCGGCGCCGGATGACCGCCGACCCGGCCGGCCACGGCACCCGCCCCGCCCGACGGCCCCACCCGCCGCACCCGGTGCCACCCGCTCCGACCGCACCCGCCCGGGGCGCGTCGAGTAGCGCTCGAAACCGTGGCGTGCGTCACTTCGCCCCCGTGGCGCCCCGATGGGCGCCGCCGCGCTCATAGGCTGACGGTATGTGGGTCTCCCTCGCGTTGCTCGCGCTCGGCGTCCTGGTCGCCGTCGTGGCCCCGCGCCTGCTCGCGCGGGCCGACTGGCCCGAGCGGGAGCCGATCGTGGCCCTGTGGGTGTGGCAGTGCGCGGTGGCGGCGGTGCTGCTGAGCTTCGCGCTGTCGATGACGTTCAGCGCGGCCGCCGCGTGGCAGGCGGTACGGGGCCACGTGTTCGCAACGGCGCCGGCCGCGGTGGTGGAGGCGTACGCGCTGGGGGCGCTCGGCCCCTGGTCGGGGACGCTCGCGGTGCTCCTGGCGTGTGGCGGGCTGTGGACCGGGGCGATGCTGACCCGCGAGGTGCGCGGCGCGCGGGCCCGCCGGCGGCGGCAGCGCGCGGAGCTCCTGGTGCGGGCCCCGCTGCTGCCCGGCGAGGAGAGGGGCACGGGGCCGCTGGTCCTGCTGGAAGGCGACCGGCCGGGCGCCTGGTGGCTGCCGGGGACGCGACCCCAACTGCTGATCACGACGGCCGCGTTGCGGCGCCTGAAGGGCCGCCAGCTGGACGCGGTGCTCGCCCACGAGCAGGGCCACGCCCGCGCCCGCCACGACTGGCTGCTGCACTGCGCCGCCGCGCTGGCCGAGGGGTTCCCGCGCGTCCCGGTCTTCGCGGCCTTCCGGGCGGAGATGCACCGGCTGGTGGAGCTGGCCGCCGACGACTCGGCGTCGAAGCGGTTCGGCCGGCTGACGATCGCGCTGGCCCTGGTCGGGCTCAACGAGGACCGGGGAGTCTTCGGGCCCTGCCCGACGCCCCACCACACGCACGTGCCGCAGCGGGTGAACCGGCTGCTGACCGCCGCGCCGCGGCTCACCCCGGGGCGCCGGCTGCGGCTCACGGCGGCGGCCGCGCTGGTACCGGCGGTACCCCTGCTGGTGGCGCTCGCGCCGGGGTTGAGCGCGCTCACCTGATCGGTGCGGGACACGTCTGACCGGTGGTTCGCCGGGCAGGATCGTCCCATGCGACCCCCCACGAACTCCCCACCGACCGGCCGCCCGCTCCGTACGCCGCTGCTCCACGCCGTCGCGGCGGGCTGCGGGGCGGCGGGCGTGGCGGCGCTGGTGGTGGTGGCGGTCGCGTGGGAACCCCTGATGGCCCTCGACCGGGCGGTCGCCGAGGGACTGCACGCCGACGCGGTGCGCCGTCCCCTCGGCGTGCGGGTGACGCGCGTCCTGACGGACTGGGTGTGGGACCCGTGGACGCTGCGACTCCTGCTCTTCGCGGTGGTGGCCGCGCTGTGGCGGCGCGGTGAGCGGGGCGTCGCCCGCTGGCTGCTGCTGGCGTGCGGCGCGGCGGCGCTGGTGCAGCAGTCGTTGAAGGCGCTGGTGGACCGGGAGCGGCCGCGGTGGCCGGACCCGGTCGACTCGGCGGAGTTCGCGGCCTTCCCCTCCGGGCACGCCATGACGGCGGCCCTCGTGTGGGGGCTGCTGTGGTGGGTAGCGGCCCGGACGGCCGGCGCCGTGACGGTGCGGGCGGTGGTGGTGCTCGGGGCGGTGTCGACGCTCGGCGTCGGCCTGACCCGGATGTACCTGGGCGTGCACTGGTTCTCGGACGTGGTCGGCGGCTGGCTGCTGGGCGGCTGCCTGGCGGCCGTGGCGGTGGTCCTGTACGAGCGGCGCGGCCCGACCCTCAGAAGGCTGGAAGCGCCCTGACGGCCGCCCGCGGCCGGGCACGCCGCGGGCGTCCGGTCCGGCGGGCGCGGAGGCGCCCCGGCCCCGACCGTACGGACGGCGCGCCCGGCCCCGGGCGCCGCGGACGCGTGCCGACACGGACCGGGCGATCCCCCGCGTCGCCCGGTCCGCATGACACATCCCCCGGCCGACGACGCGCTGTGTGTCGGCGAGGACGCTCTGAGTATATTGGCTCGGAGCCAGTCAACGCAGGAGTCAAGCATGTCCCCGCGGAGCGCATCGGTCAACGAAGAACTCAGGCGGCGGTCCAGGGAACGGCTCCTGCAGGCGACGGTCGAACTCGTGGCCGAGCGCGGATACGAGGCGACGACGCTCGCGGACATCGCCGACCGGGCCGGTTCGGCGCGTGGCCTGGTGTCGTACTACTTCCCCGGCAAGCGCCACCTCCTCCAGTCGGCGGTGCACCGGCTGATGCACCGCACCCTGGCGGCGGCCCTGGAGCGCGAACCGGCCACCGAGGACGGCCGTGAGCGGCTCGCGCGGGCCATCGACGCCGTCCTCGGCCTCGCGGTGGAGCAGCCGCTGCTGATGCGCACCCACATGGCGGGGATCCTCCAGGCCGAGGGGTTCGTGCGCTGCCCGGAGCAGCAGCGGCTGGCGGCCCTGCTGCGGGACACCGTGCGGCGGTACGGCTCACGGGACGTGGACGCCGACTACCCGCTGCTGCGGGCCCTGCTGATGGGCGCGGTCTTCGCCGTCCTCCTCCCGGGCGCCCCGATGCCGCTCGCGCGGCTGCGCGCGGAGCTGTTCCAGCGGTACGGACTGGACTGGGAACTCGGCGCGCCACCGGCGGGCGGGCGGCCCTAGGTCCTGTCCGGAAAGGAGCGCCGTCTGCCCGGAGGGCAGGGGCCGCGGCGTCCGGTGCGTGCGATCGCGAGGCGCCGGGGTGCCCTCGTGGCGGAGCCACTCGGGCACCCCGGCAACGCGGCGAGCGTGCGTGCCGGGCGCCGCGACCCAGGCGGGACTTTCCGGACAGGACCTAGGGGGTGTCCCGCCGACCGGCCTCCGGCCACTGGGCCCCGGGCCTCCCCCGGTGGGATGCTGGAGGTCTCCGGTCGGGGGCGGCGGGAAGGAGCCGGGCGTGCTGCGTGTCGCCGTGGTCGGTTCGGGTCCCAGCGGGGTGTACACCGCCCAGTCGCTGGTCGACCAGACGCTGGTGCCGGGCGTCCGCGTGCACGTGCTGGACCGGCTGCCCTGCCCGTACGGCCTGGTGCGCTACGGCGTCGCCCCGGACCACGAGAAGATCAAGTCCCTCCAGGGCAGCCTGCGCGCGGTGCTGGAGCACGAGCGGATCGGGTTCCTCGGCAACGTCCCCGTCGGGCCGGGCGGCGTCGCCCCGGCCCGGCTGCTGGAGCTGTACCACGCCGTCGTGTACTGCGTGGGCGCGGCGCGGGACCGGCGGCTCGGGATACCCGGCGAGGACCTGGCCGGCAGCTGCTCGGCCACCGACTTCGTCTCCTGGTACAGCGCCCACCCGGACGCCGCCGCGTTCGCGTTCCCGTTGGAGGGGCCCTCGGCGGTGGTGGTCGGCGTCGGCAACGTCGCCGTCGACGTGGCGCGGATCCTGGCCCGCGGATCGGACGAGCTGCGTCCCACCGACGTGCCGCGGGGCGTCCTGGACGCGCTGTCGGGGAGCGGGGTGCGCGAGGTGCACGTGGTGGGGCGGCGCGGCCCGTCGCAGGCCCGGTTCACCACGAAGGAGCTGCGGGAGCTGGGGGCGCTGCCCTCGGCTCGGGTCGCCGTGGACCCCGCTGACCTGGCGCTCGACCCGGCGTACGCGGACCCGTCCGGGCTGCCGGCGGTGAACCGGCGCAACGTCGAGGTCGTCCGCGCGTGGGCGGCGGCGCGACCGGACCCGCCCGGCGCGGTCCGCACCGTGCGGCTGCGGTTCTTCCTGCGCCCGGTGGAGGTGCTCGGCGGCGCCGGCCGGGTCACCGCGGTCCGCTTCGAACGGACGGTGCCGGACGGGGCGGGCGGCGTGCGGGGCACGGGGGTGTACGAGGACATCGCGGCGGGGCTGGTGCTCCGCGCGGTCGGCTACCGGGGCGCGCCGCCCGAGGGGCTGCCGTTCGACCCGGCACGCGGCACGGTCCCGCACGCGGCCGGCCGGGTCCTGCGCGACGGGGTGCCGTCCCCCGGCGAGTACGTGGCCGGGTGGATCAAGCGCGGACCGAGCGGGGTGATCGGGACGAACCGGCCGTGCGCCAAGGAGACGGCCGCGTCGCTGCTGGCGGACGCCCCGCTGCTGGCACGGCGGTCGGTGGCCGGCGATCCGGTCGGCGCGCTGCGGGCGTGGGGGCTCCGGCCGGTCGAGTGGCCGGGCTGGCTGTCCATCGAGGAGGCCGAGACGGCGCTGGGCCGCGCCCTCGGCCGGGGCCCGGTGAAGATCCCGGACTGGCCGGGGCTGCTCGCCGCCGCGGCCGCGGACCGCTGAGCGGCGGCGCGGCGGCGCGGCGGCGCGGCGGCGCCCCGCGTGGGTCGGCGCCGACCCGCGCGGCGGCCGCTCCGGCGGCCGTTGTCGGTGGGCGGGTGCACACTGGCCCGTATCCGCGACAACGGCGTCCTGGAGGTGTCGGCCATGACCGACGTACTGCTGACCGTGGGCACCCGCAAGGGCCTGTTCACCGCCCGCCGCCACGACGGCGCCTGGGAGTTCCAGGGGCCCTTCTTCCCCGCGCAGGCCGTCTACGCGATCGGTGTCGACCTGCGCCGCCCGACGCCCCGGCTGCTGGTCGGCGCGGACAGCGCGCACTGGGGGCCGTCCGTCTTCCACTCCGACGACCTGGGCGCCACCTGGACCGAGCCCGCGCGGCCCGCGGTGCGCTTCCCGCAGGACACGGGGGCGTCCCTGGAGCGGGTCTGGCAGTTGCACCCGGCCGGGCCGGCCGCGCCCGGCGTGGTGTACGCGGGGACGGAGCCGGCCGCGCTGTTCCGCTCGGAGGACGAGGGCGAGACGTTCGAGCTGGTGCGGCCGTTGTGGGAGCACCCGACACGGTCGCGGTGGCAGCCCGGCGGCGGCGGGGAGGCCGTGCACACGGTCGTCACCGACCCGCGCGACCCGGACGCCGTGACGGTCGCGGTGTCGGCCGCCGGGGTGTTCCGCACGGTGGACGGCGGCGGCACCTGGTCCCCCTCGAACACCGGGGTGTCGGCGGTGTTCCTGCCCGACCCGCACCCCGCGTTCGGCCAGTGCGTGCACAAGATCGCCCAGGACGCGGGCGACCCCGACCGGCTCTACCTCCAGAACCACTGCGGCGTGTACCGCAGCGACGACTCCGGCGTCTCGTGGACGGACATCGGGGAGGGGCTGCCCTCCGACTTCGGCTTCGCCGCCGTGGCGCACCCCCGCCACGCCGACACCGCGTACGTCTTCCCGATCACCGCGGACGTCGACCGCGTGCCGGCCGGCCGCCGGTGCCGCGTCTACCGCACGCGGGACGCGGGCGGCAGCTGGGAGGCCCTGTCGCGCGGTCTGCCGGAGGGCGACCATCACGGGACGGTGCTGCGCGACGCGATGTGCGTCGACGGCGCCGACCCGGCGGGCGTCTACTTCGGCAACCGCAACGGCGAGGTGTACGCGAGCGCCGACGACGGCGACAGCTGGCGGCTGCTGGCGGCGCACCTCCCGGACGTGCTGTGCGTGCGCGCGGCGGTCGTCGGGTGACGGCGGCGGCGGGTTGCGCCAGTAGAGTGACGGCCGTGGCAGCACGACCGTTGAGAGAGATCGTCGAGCCGGGCTGGGCCGAAGCCCTCGCGCCGGTGGCCGAACGCGTCGCGGCGATGGGGGACTTCCTCCGCGCCGAGATCGCCGCGGGACGTACCTACCTACCGGCCGGACCGCACGTCCTGCGCGCGTTCCAGCAGCCGTTCGACGACGTCAGAGTCCTGATCGTCGGCCAGGACCCGTACCCCACACCGGGGCACGCGGTGGGGCTGAGCTTCTCGGTGGCCCCGGACGTGCGGCCGCTGCCGGGCAGCCTGGAGAACATCTTCCGCGAGCTCCACCACGACCTCGGGGTGCAGCGGCCCTCCAACGGCGATCTGACGCCGTGGACCCGGCAGGGCGTCCTGCTGCTCAACAGGGCGCTGACGACGGCTCCGCGCAAGCCCGCCGCGCACCGCGGCAAGGGGTGGGAGGAGGTCACCGAGCAGGCCATCAAGGCGCTCGTCGCGCGCGGCAAGCCGCTCGTGTCGGTCCTGTGGGGCCGCGACGCCCGCAACCTCCGCCCCCTGCTGGGCGACCTCCCTGCGATCGAGTCGGCGCACCCCTCCCCCATGTCGGCGGACCGCGGCTTCTTCGGCTCGCGCCCCTTCAGCCGGGTGAACGAACTGCTGCTGCGTCAGGGCGCCCAGGCGGTGGACTGGCGCCTGCCGTGACCCGTCCCCTCCGGTGGGTGCTGGGCGTCGACTCGGGCGGCTCGGGCCTGCGGATCGCCCTCGGGGCGGTGCGGGACGGGGACGGCGGGGGCGAGCGCCCCGGCGGGCTCCGCGGCGGCCCGCCGGCGCCGGGCGGCGGGGTGCGGACGGTCGCGGTCCACGAGACCGGCGAGCCGCTGCCCACCGGGCCCGGCGGCATCGACGCCGGCCGGCTGCTGGAGCGGCTGGTGCCCACCGCCCGACGGCTGCTCGCCGAAGCGGGCGCCGCGGAGACCGGTGCCGCGGGTGACGCCCGGCCCGTACCGGGGCCCGCCTCCGCCACCGAAGCCGCGGATGGCGGGCCGGTCGCGGTCGCGGTCGGCGCCGCGGGCATGGCGGGGCTCGGCGACCGGCTGCGCGCCGAACTGCCCGGAGCCCTGCGCGAGGCGCTCGGCGTCCGGCGCCTGGCGCTGGCCTCGGACGCGGTGACGGCCTACGCGGGCGCGCTCGGCCGCGCCCCGGGAACGGTCGTCGCGGCGGGCACGGGGCTGGTCGCCCTCGGCACGGACCTGGAGCGCTGGCGCCGCGCCGACGGCTGGGGCCACCTGCTGGGCGACTGCGGCAGCGGCGCCTGGATCGGCCGGGCCGGCCTGGAGGCGGCCCTGCGCGCCCACGACGGGCGGCGCGGCGGTTCGACCGCCCTGCTGGCCCGCGCGGAGGCCGTGTTCGGGCCGGTGGGCGGGCTGCCGGGCCGACTGTACCCCCGCCCCGACCGGGCGGCCGTGCTGGCGTCGTTCGCCCCGCACGTCGCACGGTGCGCGGCCGAGACCGGGGACGCCGTCGCCACGGGCGTCATGGCCCTCGCCGCGCGGCACGTCGCGGAGGCCGCGGCCGCCGTCCACCCCCGGGGCGGCGGCGGGGCGGTGGCCCTGACGGGGGGTCTGTTCCGCGTGGGCGACCCGCTGCTCGTACCCCTGCGGGCGGAGCTGGCGCGGCACCTGCCGGGCGCCCGTCCGGTGACGGCGGCGGGCGACCCGCTCTCCGGCGCGCTCGCCCTCGCCGGTTGGCTCGCCGACGGCCCGCTGCCACTCCCGCGTGAGCCCGGTCTCCTCGACACATACAGCGAGTGACCGGCTTTTCGGACAGATCTCCCCATAGGGAGCGTGAACGCCCCCTCCCCGAACAGCGGGGCGGACAAAACCAGTAGCATGCGGCGCCATGAGCTCCCCCACTGGGCCCGCTGGCCTGCCTGTACGAATGCCACGCCCCCGCCAGTCCGGGCGGCACCGTCGCCCCGAACCCCTGGCGGCCCCCGAGGGCGCGCCCGCACTCGTCCTCGCCGTCCCCGGCGAGCCCTCCCCCGCCGTGCGCGCGCTGGCGGAGGAGCTGGTGAGCATCGCCCGTTCCGAGCTGCCCGGCCTGGAGGCCGCGATCGGTTTCCTGGACGGGGACGACACCGAGTACTTCTCGCTGGCGGGCGTCCTGAGGGAGGCCGCGGCCATCCGCGTGGAGCGGTACGAGCTGGCCAGGGCGGCGGGCCGCGAGGTCGAGGAGCCCGCCGGCCCCGCCGCGGTGGTCGTGCCGCTGATGGTGGGTCCGGACGAGTCCCTGACGGCGCGCATACGGCAGGTGGTCGCCGACAGCGGTGCCCCCGCCGAGCTGGCGGACGTGCTGGGCCCGCACCCGCTGCTGGCCGAGGCCCTGCACGTGCGGCTCTCCGAGGCGGGTCTGGCCCGCGCGGACCGGGCGCGGCTCTTCACCGTCGCGACGGCAGCCGACGGCATCGTGCTGGTCACGACCGGCGGCGCCGAGGCGGTGCAGGCGGCCGGCATCACAGGCATGCTGCTGGCGGCCCGGCTCGCGGTGCCGGTGATGGCGGCCGCGCTGGACGAGGAGGGTTCGGTGGCGGCGGTCGCCGCGCAGCTGCGCGGCTCCGGTTCGGCGCAGCTGGCCCTGGCGCCGTACCTGGTGGGCCCCGAGCTGGGGGCGGGGCTGCTGGAGGCGGCCGCCGGTGCGGCGGACTGCCCGGTGGCCGAGCCGCTGGGCGCGTACCCGGCGGTCGGCAAGCTGGTGCTGTCGCAGTACATGACGCTGCTGGGGATCGTGCCGCAGCAGGCCGGCGCCGCCCGCTGAGGCCGTCCCGGGCAGCGGCCCGGGACGGTCGGACGGACCCGTGCGGCGAGGGCCCGCACCGCCCCACGCGGTGCGGGCCCTCCGCGTGCGGTACGGAGCCGGGCGGG
This sequence comes from Streptomyces sp. DH12, assembly GCF_020873895.1. Taxonomy (GTDB): domain Bacteria; phylum Actinomycetota; class Actinomycetes; order Streptomycetales; family Streptomycetaceae; genus Streptomyces. The sequence goes on from NZ_JAHWGT010000018.1 coordinate 54,709, forward strand.
GCGGGCGCGCGGGGCGGTCGGGAGCGACCGCGGGCTCAGGCGAGGACGACGCAGGACGCGGCCGGAGCGGGCGCCGCTCCCGCGCGGGACGGCACGCCGGTGCGCGGGTCGACGTCGAACCAGGTGACGTCGCCGGAGCGCTCGTGCGCGACGTACAGCCGCCGCCCCCGCGGGTCGTACGTCAGGTCGCGCGGCCAGTGGCCGCCGGTGGGGACCGCGGCGACCGGCCGGGCCCGCTCGCCGTCGCCGTCGAGCTCCAGGACGGCGAGGGTGTCGTCGCCCCGTACGGCGGCCCACACGAAGCGCCCGTCGGGGCTGACGGCGAGGGCGGACGGGTAGCCGACGCCCGGCGCGCGGGGCGGCCGCAGGCGTACGTCGCCGAGCGGCACGAGGGCCCCGGTGCGGGCTTCCCAGCGGCAGACGGTGAGCGTGGGCGCCAGTTCCGACAGGACGTACACGTACGCGCCGGACGGGTGGAAGGCCAGGTGCCGCGGGCCGCTGCCGGGCCGCAGGGCGGTCTCCCCGCGCACGGTGAGGCCGCCCGTGGCCGGGTCCAGGGCGCAGACGCGCACGGAGTCGGTGCCGAGGTCCACGGTGAGCAGGCTGCCGTCGGGGGCGGGCACCACCTGGTGGGCGTGCGGGGCCGACTGCCGCTCCGGGTCGGGGCCGCTGCCCCGGTGGCGGACGAGCCCGGTGACGGGCCCCGGGGTGCCGTCGGCGCCGACGGGCAGCGCGCTGACGCCGCCGGAGCCGTAGTGCGCGGTCACCAGGTGACCCGCGGTGTGTGCGAGGTGGGTCGGGCCGGATCCGCCCACGGGCCGGGGGGCACCGAGGAGCCGGGGCGCCGGGCCGGTGGTGTCGAAGGCGGCGACGGCGCCCTCGTCGGTCTCCGAGACCGCGTACAGGACGGCGCCGCCGGGGCCGAGGGCGAGGAACGACGGGTCGGCGACCTCCGCCGTGGAGCCCGTCGGGGTCAGGGCGCCGGTGCGCGGGTCGAGGCGGGCGGCGGTGACGCCGAGGCCCCCGGCCGAGGTGAAGGAGCCGACGTACGCCCGCCGGACGGTGTGCGCGCCCCCGTCCGCGTCGCCGCTCCCCGCCGTCCGTGTACCGCGCCCGCCGTGCCGCTCCACCACGCCGCTCCTTCCCGTCGCCGTCACGGAGGGACGCTAGCAGCCCAGGTCTAGACCATGCCGCCGGGGCGCCCCGGACGGAGGCGGGGCCGGGCGGGTCCGCCCCCGCAGGGATCGGCGGGGAGGGGCGGGCGCCCCGCGCGGGACCCGAGCCGGCCGGCCCCGGGAGGTGAGCCCGTCCGGCCACGCCGCACCACCACCGGCCGTGGCAGGAGTCAGGAACCGACCAGCGGGGAGCGCGGGGCGGTGCGCAGGGGCGCGTCCAGCTCGGCGAGCAACCGCTCCAGACCGTGCAGGTGCGCCAGGGCCGGCACCGCCCGGGAGACGTCCGACGCGTCGGTCGTGACCGGTACGGGCACCTCCACCACGTCGGACGGCCGGACCGGGGCGGCGGCGTGCCGGTCGGCGGCGTCCCGGGCGCGCTCGCGGGTGAGCAGGGCCTCCACGGCCGCCTCGACCCGCCGGCAGGCCGCCGCGAGCCGGGCGTCGTGCCCGGCGTCCGGGTCGGCTGCCACGGAGGCCAGACCGCGCACCTCGCGGGCGCAGTCGTCGAGCAGCGCGAGGACCTGCCGCGCCCGGGCCCGCCGCCCGCGGAACGGGCTCAGGGGGTGGACCAGCGGCGCGAGCGACATGCGGACGCGGGCCAGCAGCACCTCCAGTTCGACGGCGTGCGGCGCCGGGTCGGCGGTCGCGGAACCCGCCAGCCGTTCGGCGGTCTCGGCGGCGCACCGGCGCACGGTGCGCAGGGCGCGCTGGATCCACGCCTCGTTGGTGTCGTGGGTGGTCACCGGCAGGACCAGGGTGACGGCCAGGGCGGCGAAGAGCGCGCCGACGGCCGTCTCGGCGAGCCGCAGCACGAGCAGCTGGGGGGTGAGCACGCCGAGCAGGCCGTAGAGGAGGCCGGCCATGACGGTGACGGCGAGCATCATCCAGCTGTACGACACGGGCGCGGTGTAGAAGATGCCGAAGACGCACACCGCGACCAGCGCCGCCGTCGGCGCCGCCGCGCCGTGCAGCGGCAGCGCCACGGCCAGGCCCGCCAGGATGCCGAGGACGGTGCCGAGGACCCTGCGGAAGCCGCGGACCAGGGTCTCCCCCCGCGACGCGGTGTTGACGAAGATCCACCAGGCGGTGCCGACGGCCCAGTACCAGCGCTCCTCCGAGAGGATCTGGCCCACCGCGAGGGCCAGGCCGCACGCCACGGTGGCCTGCACCGCCTGGCGGGTGGTCGGCCGGGCGAGCCCCCGACCGGGCAGCGGCGCGGGCGCGGCGACGGGCGGGGTGCGCCGCTCGATGGGCCACAGCAGGAACCGCACCGCGGCGGCGACGGCCAGCGCGACGCCGACGGCGAGGTACAGCTCGGGCAGCTGCGCGGGGGCCGCGTGCAGGAACTGCACGACGAAGTACTGCATGAAGGCGAAGATGCCGAGCGCGTGCCCGCGGGCGCCCCAGCGCCGGGCGTACACCCCGCAGAAGACGACGGCGAGGAAGGCCGCGTCCCGGTACGGGGGCAGGTCGTGCAGGGCGGTGGCGAGGGCGAGTGCCGGGAACCCGGCGGCGGGGAGCAGGGCGGTCGTGACCCGCTGGGCGCGGACGGTGCCGTCGATGACGGTGAAGAGCGCGAGCAGCGCGGCGAGGCCGCCGGTGATGGACGCGGTCAGGGACAGCCCGGCCAGTTCGGCGGCGGTGACGGCGAGGCCGACGCCGACGACGGCGCGGGTCGCGTTCCTCAGCCTGAGACGCCCCGGGTCCGGGGCCACGAAGATCCTCTTCACGACGGTGGTACCGCCCCCTGCCTTGCCTCTCGCCGGCCCGGAGGCGCCCGGGGGTGGTGGGCGTCCGGAGGCACGACGAAGGCGCCGCGGTCCGGGGCCGGCGTCGTTGCCGTCCGGCGCTGCGCGGCGCCGCTGATACGTGGATGGGACAAGCAAACCATCCGATGGGGCGTTGGCTCAACTCCCGGCCGGATGACTGGGCCATTGGCCGTGTTCTGCCGTCCGGTTTTCGGCCACAGACAGCCAACGGACCAGATCGCGCCACTGGCTGGCATGCAACCGCCACCCGGCCCGGGCATCGGTCCTCCCCTGCCCGTCCGGTGGGTGGACCGGCCGGCACGAGAGTCCGGCCGGTCCACCCACGCGCGCCCTCCACTCAGGCGCCGCCGCCCCGGCGGGGGCCGTCACCCCCGCCCGGGGAGGGCCGTCAGTCCGTGCCCGAGTCCGGGGCCGGTCGGCACGGTGACGCGGCCGGTCTCCGCCGTGGTGGCGAAGGCGGCCGGGGCGAGGGGTTCCTCCGCGACCAGCAGCGGGCCGACGAGGTCGGCGGGGACCGTCGCGTGGGGCAGCGCGGCGGCGAGGTGCGCGGCGGCGAGGGTGGCGACGCCGAGCTCCGGCATGGTGCCGATCTTCACGGCGAGCCCGGCGGCCTCCGCGACGGCCGCCACCTGGCGGGCGCGGTGGAGCCCTCCCACCTTCAGGATCTTGATGTTGAGGACGTCGGCGGCGCCCCTGCGCACGATCTCCACCGCGTCGTGCGGGGACTGCACGGACTCGTCCGCCATCACGCGCGGCATGCCCCGGCCGCGCAGGGCGGCCATGCCGGCGAGGTCCCAGCGGGGCAGCGGCTGCTCGACCAGGTCGAGCCCGGCGTCCGCGAGCCGGGCCACGGTACGGGCGGCGGTGGACGGGTCGTACCCCTCGTTGGCGTCAAGGGAGAGCTCGACGTCGTCGGGGACGGCCGCCCGCACGGTCCGCACCAGCTCGACGTCCCGGTCGGGGTCCTCCCCGCCCTTGACCTTGAGGTGGGTGAAGCCGCGGGCGGCGTGGTCGGCGGCCTCCTTGGCCATCTCCTCCGGGCCGCCGAGGCCGACGACCCAGGCGGTGGGGACCTCCCGGCGCACCAGCCCGCCGAGGAGCAGGTGCACGGGCCACCCGGCGACGCGGCCGGCGAGGTCGTGCAGGGCGAGGTCGAGGGCGGCCTTGGCGAGGTGCTGGCCGCGGATGGCCGCGTCCATGGCGGCGTGGGCCCCGGCGAGGTCGCGCGGGTCACGGCCGGCGAGGGCGGGGGCGACGTGCCCGGTGAGGGCCGCGCGCAGCCCTTCCAGGGTCTCGCCCGTGTAGGCGGTCATGGGCGACGCCTCGCCGTAGCCGGTGGCGCCGTCGTCGGTGCGCACCTCGACGACGAGGGTGACGAGTTCGGGGCTGGACCCGCTGCTGATGGCGAACGGGCGACGGTAGGGGGCCTGGACGACGTGGCTGCGAATCGAGTCGATCTTCACGCGGCTCCTCCGGGTAGCGGCCCCGCCCGTGGTCGGCGTGGGCCTCGGGCGATGTCTCACCGGCGGGACCGGGAACCGGGGCCCGGCCCCTTCGGCGGGGCACCCCCTAGGGGGTGTCCCGTCGATCATGCCGGGCTCCCGACGCCCGGTGCCGCGCCTCGCCGCGTTGTCGTCGGTCGCCGATGCTCCGCATCGGCTCCCTCCTCCGCCTTGCGATGCACGGCACCGGACGCCGCTCGCTGATCCGGCCTGACCGACGAGACACCCCCTAGATGCTGACGCGGTAGACGGTGGGCGGCCTGCCCGTCCTGCCTTCCTGCAGGCTGCCGACGGGGACGGCGACGCCCGCCCGCTCCAGGCGCTTGAGGATGCGCCGGGCGGTGCGCTGCTGGACGGCGAGGTGCTCGGCGACACGGTGCGCGGTGACGTCGTGCCCGGCGCCGGCGGCGACGAGCTCCCGCAGCCGCTCCAGGGTCCGCGGATCGAGCCCGACCCGCCGGGCCAGCAGCCCGGCGCTCTCGGGCGCGCCGGCCGGGGCGCCGTCGCCGGCCTCGTGGACGATGACCATGTCGACGTCGTCCTTCAGGCAGACGACCCCGGCGACCGGGCCGACCGCGCGGGCGCGGTTCACCGCCCGCCGGGCCAGGGCCTCCGCCTCCGCGGCGGTGCGCCCGAGACCGAACCCGACATGGGCGGTGCCGTGCCGGGCGGCGAGCCCGTCGAGGAACGGCAGCCGGGTGAACTGGTCCGTGGCCTTCTCCAGGGCTCCGCGCGTGGTCACCGCGAGACGGCTGCCGTCGGGCAGCCCGGCGAGGCTGGCGCCGAGCACGGCGAGGTCGGCGGCGAGGCCGGCGTCGTCCCCGGGGAGTTCCACGATCCCCAGGGCGACCTGCGCGTCGTCGCTGTGCGCGCCGGCCGTGGCGAGCACGAGCGCTCGGAGGGTGGCGCGTATGGAGTGCCGCGAGGGGGCGAGCCGCACCGTGTGGAGGCGGTGCTCCAACTGGTGGAAGGCCGAACCGAGGCAGGTCAGGGCGACCGTCGCCCCGTGCCGCTCGCGCGCGGCGAGGTGGAAGTCGACCAGGTCCGCCGAGGTGAGGCCGGGCCGGTACGGCAGGACGCGGACCTGCTCCGTGGGCAGCTTCGCCTCGATGAGCGTCTCGGTCACGTCGGCCCGGCCGAGGGTGTCGATGGAGATCCGCGACACGTCGTGGCCCAGCCGGAGCAGCTCCACGAGCGCCCGCAGCAGGGTGGCGCCGCTGTACGGCACGTACATGGCCGGCCGGTCGACCAGGCCGGCGCGGGCCGCGAGCGTGTACGGGACGACGCCGGTGAAGAGCAGGGCGTCCGCGCTGCCGGCGCCGTCGCGCACCACCTCGCACGTCTCGTCCTCGTGGCGGTACGGCAGGGCACGCAGCCGGGCGGCCCCCGCGTCGCCGGCGACGGCGACGACCCGGTCCACGAGGTCCTCGGGCCCTATCACCCCGACCGTGAGTGCCATCGGCCGGTCTCCGTTCGTCGCCCGCGGGGGTGCGGGGTGCTTCCGTGGGGTTGTTGACGCCCGTCCGTGGGGGTCCTAATTTCGGCCCAGACCACAACCGCGTCTCTGGCCGAAGGATAGTGACCCGATGCCCGAACGGGAAATCCCCTTGCCCACCGTGCTGGACCCGCGCGGCAGGACGCTCGGCGACGAGGAGCGGGAGGCGGTGCTGCGGGTCCTGGACTCCGGGGTGCTGTGCAGCGCGTTCGGCGAGGAGGCGCGGTCGCTGGAGGCGGAGATGGCGGGGTTGTACGGGCGCGCCCAGGCCGTGGCGTGCTCCTCCGGTACGGCGGCCCTGCACCTGGCGGTGGCGGCGTGCGGGGTGGGTCCGGGCGACGAGGTCGTGACGACGCCCGTCTCGGACTTCGGTACGGTCGCCCCCGTCCTGGCGCAGGGGGCGCGGCCGGTCTTCGCGGACGTGCTCGCACAGGACGGCAACCTCGACCCGGACGCGGTGGAGGCGGCGATCACGCCGCGCACGAAGGCGGTCGTCGCCGTCCACCTCTTCGGTGGCGCCGCGGACGTCCGGCGGTTGCGGGAGGTCTGCGACCGGCACGGTCTGCCGCTGGTGGAGGACTGCGCGCAGGCGTGGCTGGCGGAGGACGGGGCGGGGCGGCTGCTGGGCACGGTCGGCGACGTCGCCTGCTTCAGCCTCCAGCAGTTCAAGCACATCACCACGGGTGACGGCGGGCTGGTCACCACGGACGACCCCGCGCTCGGCCGCCGGATGCGGCTGTTCATGGACAAGGGCTGGGACCGCTCCGAGGGCCGCATCCACCGCGAGCCGGGGCTCAACTACCGCATGCCGGAGCTGGTCGCGGCGGTGGGGCGGGCGCAGCTCGCCAAGGTGGCCGGCGTGGTACGGGCGCGCCGCCGGAGCGCCGGCCGGCTGCTCGCGGCGCTCGACGGGCTGGAGGGGGTGGCCCTGGCCGGCCGGCCGGCGGGGCACGCGTGGTGGATGGTGCCGCTGCTCGTGCCGGACAACGCCCGCTGGGCCGAGGCGCTGGGCGCCGAGGGCGTCCCGGCCCTGCCCGGCTACCTGGAGCGCCCGCTGTACGCCAACCCGGCGGTGCCCGGCGGCGAGCGGGGGCTGTGCCCGCGCGCCGAGGAGCTCATCGACCGGACGCTGCTGGCGCTGCCCTGGAACGAGGGGTACGCGGAGGCGGACGTGGAACGCGTCGCCCGCGCCCTGCACCGGGTGCAGGCGCTGGTCCACGGTCCCGGACCCGCCTGAGCGCCCCGGGACCGGGACCGCGTACCGGGCCCCGAGCGCCCTCGACCCCGGCCCGCCGCGCTCAGACCGCGGCGCCCTCCTCCGCCGTGGCGAGCTCCTCCAGGCAGGCCACGACGGCGTGCCGCTCGGCGTCCGGGAGCGGCGGCCCGTACGGGTCGTGCGCCGCCTCCTCCGGGATGAGCCCCTCCCAGACGGCCGCCCACATCATCCGCCGCACGTACCCCTCGATGGGGGCGAGGAACGTCGCCTCGGCGAACCGGTCCAGCCGGTCCGACGCCCTCACGAAGGCGGCCGCGTCACCGGCCGTCCACGCGTCGAGGACGGCGGTGGTCAGCCCCACCCGCGCGGCGGCGATGCCGACGAGGGCCGTGTCCGCGCCCCACATGAGGGACGGGCCGAACATCCGGTCCTCACCGGTCACGACCAGCCGTCCGCTCCCCCGCGCCGTACGGACGGCGTCCTGGCAGTCCACCGCCCGGTCCAACGTCGCGATCTTGATGCCGGCCGTCGACGGCAGCGCGAGCAGCCGCCGGACCAGCTCCGGCGGGTACGGGTAGCCGCCGGCGCCGGCGTGGAGGAAGAAACCGAGCACGGGCAGCCCGCTCTCCGCCGCGACCCGCTCGTGCAGCGCCACGGCGCGGTCCACCCCGTCGGGCAGCCCGTCGTAGCGGGCCATGGGGTACACCATCACGGCGTCGGCGCCCAGGCCCGCCGCCTCCACCGCCATGGCCACCGTGGCGTCCTCGGCGGCCGGCAGGGTCGCGGCCCGCTCCGAGCGGGGCACGCCCGCGCCCGCGACGACCGGCACGTCCAGGACGTCGCGCCACACCGTCAGCACGTGGCGCCGGTCGGCGGGGGCCAGGTACAGCCCGCGCCCGGTGTGCGCCCACACGGCGACGCCGCCGACACGCTCGGCGGCGATCCGTTCGGCGTAACGGCGCAGCGCGGGCAGGTCGACGCCGCCGGCCGCGTCCATCGGGGTGAGGACCGCGGGCAGGACGCTGCCTCGCAGCCGGGTGGTGAGTGCCTCGGTCGCGGACATGAGCGGCCCCTTGTCTGACGGTCTGTCGCCACGCTGCGCGTTCACGCTAGCCTTTACGGCCCGGACCGTAAAGGAAGGAACCGGTGCCATGCGCCTCGGTCTCTACGTCAACCTGTACGCCGACAAGACCGACCGGCCGCGGCTCGCGGACGCGGTGGAGCAGGTGCGCCTCGCCGAGCAGGCCGGGTTCTCCTGGGTGGTGCTCGGCGAGCGGCACCTGCACCGCCCGGGCTACCACGAGGCGGTCACCACGCTGGCCTACCTGGCGGCGCACACCGAGCGGATCGGCCTGGCCACCGCCGGGCTGATCGCGCCCGTCTACCACCCGGTGTGGCTGGCGGAGACGCTCGCCCACGTCGACGTGCTGTCGGGCGGCCGGCTGACGGCGGGGTTCGTGCTCGGGTACCGGCCGGAGGAGTTCGCCCTGTACGGCACGGCGCCGCGGGAGCGGGTGCCGCGGTTCGAGGAGTGCCTGGAGCTGCTGACGCGCCTGTGGACCGAGGACGAGGTGACTCACGACGGCCGCTTCACCTCCCTGGACGGGGCGTTCCTCGCGCCGCGTCCGGTGCAGAGCCCGAGGCCGCGGATCTGGAACGGGGGCCGGGTCTCCGCGGCCCTGGAGCGCACGGCGCGGATGTGCGACGGCTGGACGACGTCCTTCAACGAGCTGGACGCCGAGCTGCCGGAGAAGATCGCCGAGTACCTCGCGTACCCGCGGGGCGCCGCCAGTCTGGGGGCGGAGGTCATCGTCTGCCGTGAGGGCTACTGCGCCCCCACGACCCGGCTGGCGCGGGCGGCGCTGGAGGACCCGCTGCGCTCGCTGTACGACGCGTACGGCGACTGGAAGCGCACGTCGGCCGACGCCGCGCGGTACGCGCAGGAGTGGGACGACATCGCGGCCCGGTCGGTGATCGGCTCGCCGGAGGAGTGCGCGGACCGGCTGGGCCACTACGCCGCGATGGGCGCGGACGGCGTCGTGCTGCGCGTCCAGCCGCCGGGCATGCCGCAGGCCGACGCGCTGCGGGCGATCGAGGCGTACGGCACGGACGTCCTGCCGAGGCTGCGCACCCCGTGAGCGGTGGGACCCCGTGAGGGGGGGTGGGACCCCCGTGAGGGGTGGGGTCAGGACTTGAGGCCGGTCGTCGCGATGGAGTCGGTCAGGTAGCGCTGGAGGAGCCCGAAGACCAGCAGGCACGGCAGGACGGTGATGGTGGCGCCCGCCATGATCTGGTTGACCGCGACGTTCTCGCCCTCCAGCGTCGCCAGGCCGACGGTGAGGGTGCGCATCTCCGAGGACTGGCCGATGACCAGCGGCCACAGGAAGTCGTTCCAGTGCCACAGGAAGACGAAGACGCCGAGCGTGGCGAGGACCGGGGTGATCAGCGGGATCACCACCGTGGTGTAGATCCGCCACTCCGACGCGCCGTCGATCTTCGCGGCCTCGAACAGCTCGTCGGGCAGCTGCCGGATGAACTGGCGCATCAGGAAGACGGCCTGCGAGTTGGCGAGTGTCGGGACGATCAGCCCCCAGTACGTGTCGACGCCGCCGAGCCGGGAGACGAGGACGAAGTAGGGGATGAGCGTGGCCTGGAACGGCACCATGAGCGTCGCGAGGAACGACCAGAAGAGCAGCTCGCGGCCGGGGAAGCGCTTCTTGGCGAAGGCGTAGCCGGCCATCGACGAGAAGAGCAGGATCAGGACGACCGACACCAGCGAGTACACCAGGGAGTTGACGGCCCAGCGGGTGATGTCGGCGCCGGAGAGCACCGCGGAGAAGTTCTCCCAGGTGGCGCGGGTCAGGTCGAAGGCGCCCGGCAGCGTGCGGCCGCCCGCCGGGGCGAACGCGACCAGCACCATCACCACGAACGGCGTCATCGTCACCAGCCCCACCAGGACCAGCAGGGCCGGCAGTCGCAGTCTCGCCATCAGTCGTCCCGTCCGATCAGCCGGCGCTGGATCAGGGAGAACACCAGGACGACCAGGAAGAGGACCAGCCCCAGCGCGCTCGCGTAGCCGAAGTCGAAGAACTTGAAGCCGGTGTCGTACAGCAGGTAGACGAGGGAGTAGCTGGCGCGCACCGGTCCGCCCGCCGTCATCACGTACATCGCGTCGAACACCTGGAACGCGCCGATCGCCTCGATGACGAGGACGAAGAAGAGCACGGGCCGCAGCAGCGGCAGCGTCACGAAGCGCAGCCGCTGCCAGCCGGTGGCGCCGTCGATGACGGCCGCCTCGGTGACCTCGCGCGGGATGGACTGGAGCCCGGCGAGGAGGATGAGCATCGAGTAGCCGAAGCCCTTCCAGGCGGACGTGGCGGCGATGGCCGGCAGCACCAGGTGCTCGTCGCCGAGGAAGTCGAGGGGGCCGAGGGACAGGACGCCGAGCGCGGCGTTGAGCAGGCCGTCCTCCACGTCGTAGATCCACTTCCAGATCACGGCGGCCAGCACGATGCTCGTGACGTACGGCAGGAAGAACACGCCGCGGAAGAAGCCGCGCAGCCAGACGGCGCGGTGCAGGAGCAGGGCGGTGCCCAGGGAGAGGACCACGGTCAGCGGCACGAAGAACGCCGTGTACAGGGCGGTGACGCCGAGGCTGGTCCAGAACAGGTCGTCGTCGAGGAGGCGGGCGTAGTTCTCCGCGCCGATGAACCGCCAGTCGCCGCTGAGCCGGTAGTCGGTGAGGGAGAGGAACGCCGCGCCGAGGGTGGGGCCGAACCGGAAGACGAGGAACAGCAGCAGCATCGGCGCCACGAACAGCAGGCCGACGCGTGCCTCGCGCCGGCGGACCGGCTTCGGCGGCCGGCCCGGCGGGCCGGGCGGGTCGGGTACGGCGACGGGCTCCGGTGTCGGCGCGGCCAGCTCGCCGGTGGTGCTGGCCGTCAACGCTGCCGCGCCAGCAGGTCGTCGGCCTGTTCGGCGGCCGCGTCCAGGGCCTCCTTCGGGCTCTTGCGGCCGGTGAGGGCGGCCTGGATCTCCGGGGCGATCAGCGACATCAGCTGCCGGGCGACGGGGCTGGGCTCCCCCGGGTAGGCGAACGGCAGCGCCTCCTGGAACTCCTTGGCGTGCGGCGCGTCGCTGGGGACCGTCACGTCGGTGCGCGGGGAGAGGAAGCCGCTCGCCTTGCCGAGGCTCTGGATCTGCTGCGGCTGCGCCATGAAGGCGAGGAACTTCTCCGCCCCCGCCGCGTTGTCCGACCGGGCGTTGACGCCGAGACCGCCGGGGACGCCGAAGCCGACCTGCTTGACGTTGCTCAGCGGCTTGCCGACGACGACGTTCCCGGCGCCCCAGGTCCTGGCGGCCAGTTCGGCGTCGGCGAGGGTGTTGGTGAAGCCCATGGCCACCTGCTGCTTGCCGAGGGGATGGTCGGCGAAGATGTTGGTGTTGGTCAGCGCCGACTTCGGTACGGCGCCCTCCTCGTAGAGGTCGGTGAGGAAGGTGAGCGCGGCGACGCCCTCGGGGCCGTTGAAGGCGGCCTTCCGTCCGTCCTTGGAGAAGACCTTCCCGCCGGCCTGCCACAGCAGGGGGTAGAAGTTGAGATTGAGCGTGGCCTCGTTGCTCGCGGAGTAGTCGAGCGTCGCGACCCCGGCCTGCCTCAGCTTGGGGGCGGCGGCCTTGATCTCGTCCCAGGTGGCGGGGGGCTTGGTGATGCCCGCGCGGTCCAGCAGCCGCTTGTTGTAGAGCGTGCTGGTGACGGTGTGGTAGATGGGGACCGCGTACAGCTTGCCGCCCTGGGAGAGGGCGGTGAGGGCGTTGGGGAGGAACTCCTCCTTCACGGACGCGACGGCCGGGTCGACCGGGCGGAGGGCGCCGTTGGCGACGTACTGGGGGACCTGGTCGGGGTTGAGCAGCACGACGTCGGGGCCCTTGCCGCTGCCGAAGGCGGTGGCGAGCTTCTCGTCGCGGTTCTCCCAGGGCTGTTCCTCGATGGTGACGGTGGTGCCGGGCGTCGCCGCCTCGAAGTCCTTCTCGACCTGCGCCCAGTAAGCGGAGTTGGCCTTCGGGTCCGCGATCACCGGGTACATCCAGACGGTGACGTCCTTCCCTCCGGAGCCGTCGCCGCCGCTGCCGCAGCCGGCCAGCAGCGACGCCGCCGCGACGAGCGCGAGCGGGGTGGTGGCGCGCTTGGTGCGTCTGGTCATGTAGGGCCTCCGCGGGGCCGGGGATGGGCACGCGCGCCCGGTTACTTTCGGTCTGGGCCGAAAGTAACCGGGCTGAATTCGGGCTGTCAATGGGCTCACGGGGCTCAGCGGCGCACGTCGACGGTGTACAACTCCGGCCCACGGCTGAAGTAGAGGAACCCCTCGTGGGCGGCGAGTCGGCGGTGCGGGAAGTTGACCAGCAGCTGCGGGTCGCGGTTGGGGAACAGCGGGTCGACCCGGAAGATCAGCGCGCCGTCGACGGAGACGTACAGCTTGCGGCGGCTGATGACGATCGAGCCGTCGTTGTTGCGGGTGCCGAGCTCCAGTCGGCGGATCACCTCGCCCGTCCCGGGGTTCAGGGCGAAGAGCGAGTGGCCGGTGAGCGCCCACACGGCGCCGCCGGCCACGGCGACCGCGCTCACGGCTCCTATCCCCTGGACCAGCTCCCGCTCCCAGAGCTTCTCGCCGCGCTCGACGTGCCAGGCGAAGACCGCCCCGGCGGTCCGGGTCGGCGGGGTGGTGCCCAGGCCGCCGAAGATGGACGCGCCGCCGTAGACGACGCCGTACTCGGCGTCGAGGCTGATGATGGACATGTCGCGCACGACGTTGCGGGTGAACGTCCAGTCGCCGGTCTCCTTGTCGTACAGGGCCAGTCCGCCGCCGAGCCGGTTGCCGTCGGGGACGGTGCCGACCGCGACCTTCGTCCCGACGTCGGCGAGGCAGCGGGCCCGCGACTGGAGCTCCGGCTTGAGGGTGAGGACGACCTCGGGGTTCGGCGGGGTCCCGGGCGGGCCCTCCGGCGAGTACTCGGGGCTGTTCCACGGCTTGGCGGGGTGGTAGCGGAAGAGCCGCGCGTCGGGGTACTGCCCGATCCACACCGTCCCGTCCGCGTCGCGCAGGATCGCCTCGATCTGGCCGAAGCGGTGGAAGGTCGGGGCGCCGGTGAGGGTGTTGACGGCGGAGAAGCCGCCGTTGAGGAAGCCGCCCGCGTAGAGGGTGCGGCGGCCGCCCGCCTCCAGGGCCTGGATGTCGATGGGCTCCTTGCGGACCTTCGTCCCGAGGACGGCGTGGGCGCCGGTGGCGGGGTTGTAGCGGAACATGTCGCCCCGCCACAGCGTGCCGACGACGCTCCGGCCGGGGTAGTCGGGCAGGCCCAGCTCGGCCCAGCCGAAGGAGCGGGCGTTCTGCACCTTGCCGGAGAACCGCAGCCCGGTTCCGGTGTTCTCGCCCGTGGCCGGGTCGTAGCGGCGCAGCTCGCCGCGCTGGATGAAGTACACGGCGCCGTCCTCGCCCGGCGGGCAGACGCTCAGGCCGTGGACCTCCGGGATGGGCGCCGACCAGGTGCGGGTGGCGAGGTCGAAGACGTACAGCGGGTTCGGCGCGTCGGAGCCGATGCGGGCGTAGAGCCGGCCGTCGTAGGCGTCGAGGTCGTAGACGGGCTTGCCGGCGATGGTGTCCAGGCCGGGCGGCGTGGGCAGCTGGGTGAAGGTGCCGGTCGCCGGGTCCAGCTCGGCGATGTGCGCGGCGGCGTACGAGCCGCTGTAGACCTTCCCGCCGGAGCAGGCGATGCTGCGGACGTAGGTCTGCCCGGGGACGGCCTGGCCGAAGTCGGTGAAGGCGCGGGTGGCGGGGTCGAAGCGGAAGACCTTCCCGCCGGGGAACGTACCGCCCCAGACCTTGCCCGCGGAGTCGGTGGCGAGGGCCCAGATGAAGGTCTGCCCCGGCGCCGGGAGGCCCAGGTCCTCGGCGATCTCGCCGGAGTCCGGCGACCAGCGGTACAGGTGCGCGTTGCCGTAGGTGCCCGCGTACACGCCGCTGGGCGCCTCGGTGACCGCCCAGGCGCCGTCTCCGCCGGTCAGCGAGACGCTGACGAGCAGGTCGCCGGTGGTGGGGTCGAGGGCGTTGAGACGGGCGGGCTTGCCCGTCGAGGCGCCCCACAGGGCCTGCTTCCCGGTCGGGCCGGGGGCGACGGTGCCGCCGAGCAGCAGGACGTCGGAGAGGGGGATTCCGATCAGCTGGGGATCACGCATGAGCTGGCTCCCGGCCTCGGCGTGTGCTTCGGGAGTGGGGGGCAGGAGGGCGGTGGAGACAACTGCGGTCGAGCCGGCGAGGAACGCGCGTCGCGTCGCCACAGACGGAACACCTCCCGGGAGGAGAGAGTTACGGCACTAGCCGAAAGTGATACGCCGCAGCTCATGGGCCGTCAACGGTACTCGTCACTCCGGCGGTACTCCGGCGCGACACACGGTGACCTTCCACGGGTCGGCCGGAGGAGCGACACCGTGGTCACAGGGTGTACGGGCCCTCCCCGACCGGGGCTGTGGCGAGTTTCGGCCAACTCGTCGGCCATGGCCGAAGAAACGTTCCGGCCCCGGCTCGCGGGCGCCCGGGGCGGACGTCGCCCGCGACTGCCCGGCCCCTCACCCGCCCGTACCCGGACCGCCGCCCGCCGACCCCGGGCGGATCGACCGCCCGCCCTGCGCCCCTGGTGCGACCAGGGCCGGGAGGGTGGGCCATTGGTACATTCGACGTACGGGCCTCGCGGCCACGAGGAGGGTGACGGACCATGCCGGTCGACGAGTTGGACACACGGATCCTCCGGCTGCTGATCGAGCAGCCGCGCACCAGCGTGCGGGAGTACGCGCGCGTCCTCGGCATCGCGCGCGGCACGCTCCAGGCCCGGCTCGACCGCTTGGAGCGGGACGGTGTGATCACCGGTACGGGCCCCTTCCTCTCCCCCGCCGCGCTCGGCCACCCGGTGCTCGCCTTCGTCCACGTCGAGGTGACGCAGGGCCACCTGGAGGAGGTGGGCGACGCGCTCGCCGCCGTGCCGGAGATCGTCGAGGCGTTCTCCATCACCGGCGGCGGTGACCTGCTGACCCGGGTGGTCGCCCGGGACAACGGCCACCTGGAGGACGTCATCCAACGGCTGATCCGGCTGCCGGGCGTGGTGCGCACCCGCACCGAGGTGGCGCTGCGCGAACGCGTGCCCTTCCGGCTGCTGCCCCTCGTGGAGGCGGTCGGCCGGGCCTCCGACACGACGCGCGCGGCGGGCGGGCGGACCCGGTGACCGCCGTCCTCTTCGACCTCGACGGCACCCTCGTCGACAGCGAGCCGAACTACTTCGAGGCCGGGCGCAGGACCCTGGCCGGGTACGGCGCGACGGGCTTCGACTGGGAGCGCCACACCGACTTCATCGGCATCGGGACGCGCGAGACGCTGGAGGCCCTGCGGGCCGAGTACGCGATCGACGCGCCGCTGGAAGAGCTCCTCGCCGCCAAGAACGGCCACTACCTGGAGCTGGCGCGGGCGGGGACCCCGGTCTTCGCGGGGATGCGGCGGTTCGTGGAGCGGCTGCACGCCGAGGGAGTGCCCATGGCGGTCGCGTCCGGCTCCTCCCGGGCGACGATCGGGGCGGTGCTGGCCGGGACGGGCCTGGCCGGGTACTTCCCCGTCCTGGTCTCGGCCGAGGAGGTCCCGCGCGGCAAGCCGGAACCCGACGTCTTCCTGGAGGCCGCCCGCCGGCTGGGCAGCGCCCCGGCCGACTGCGTCGTCGTGGAGGACGCCCCGCCGGGCGCGGCCGCGGCGCACGCGGCGGGGATGCGGTGCGTCGCCGTGCCGTACGTACCGGCGACCGCCGAGGACCCGGCGTTCCTGCGGGCGGGCCTGGTGTTCCCGGACGGCCAGGACACCTTCGACCCGGAGGTGGCGTACGCCTACGTCACGGGGCGCGGGGGTCGCCGGCTGCCGGGGGCGTAGGGGCGGGGCGGAGGGCTGCCGGCGGACGTCTGCGCCGAGGCCCGCAGGTCGACCCGGGGCCCCGCGGGCCGACCCGATCGCCCCGCCTGCCCGCCGTCTCCGGAGCCGGCAGGCAGGACCGGATCGGTGTCCACGCCGTCCCCGTAGGCGGCGGCCGAGCGCAGCGCCTCCCGGCATCCCCGCCCTCCTGCCCTGAGGTCCGACGGGAACCGCTCCGGCATATGCCTGAGGCCCGGGAGGCGTACGACCGTACCCGGTCTCCCGCCCGGGGCCCGCTGAAGAAGGGCTGGTCGCCGTCGTCGGTCTTTCGCGGCCTGCCGCCACTGAAGCTCTTGCACGGCGTTCGCACGGGCTCGTCCGCTCCCTCGCCGCGTCATCCGGTTCCGGCCCCGCGGTACTGCCCCGCGGGGCCGGAACCCGTCACAAGGCCGCACGGGACCGGCCCGACCGTTGCCGTGGCCCGCCAGGAGGTCGCGCGAGCCGGCGGCATGAGCCGGTCGTGGGGACCGCTTTCGTCGCGTGTGTGCGTGCAGAGCAGGAACACGCAGAAGCGGGGTGATCACCGTGATGGTACTTTCGCCGAACCGCCGGTCCAGTAGTTCCACATCGGGGGCGGTGTGGGGCCGGGACCTGTCGATACGCGCTTCGATGTCGGTCACTGCTTCCACGTAGCGCAGCGTCTGAGCAACTCCCTTACGCCTATGGCGCATTGTCCCGCCACACACGAACCGGCCGGCTGGGACCCAGGTCCTGTCCGGAAAGGAGCGCCGTCTGCCCGGAGGGCAGGGGCCGCGGCGTCCGGTGCGTGCGATCGCGAGGCGCCGGGGTGCCCTCGTGGCGGAGTCGGGCACCCCGGCAACGCGGCGAGCGTGCGTGCCGGGCGCCGCGGCCCAGGCGGGAATTTCCGGACAGGACCTAGGCGCGGTCCCGGTCGGCGGACTCGTTCTGTCCCTCCTCGGCGGCAGGTTCCTCCTCGGCGTCCGGCACTCCGGAGGAAGGGAGCAGCTGCGGAATGCCGTCGACGATCGGATAGCGGCGGCGTAGGCGCGGGTTGTAGAGAGCGCCCCCGATCTCGTCGAGGATGAGCGGCCCCTTGTCGAGCGGGCAGGCGAGGATCTTCAGCAGCGGGTTGTCAGGCTTCATGGCCGGGCTCCTTCGGAAGGGGGGTTTCCGCGTCATGGCGCGGCAGGGTGAGCAGGACCGACAGGGCGAGCACCGTTCCGCCGAGACGCAGTAAGAGCCGGAACAGGTCGTCGGGCAGCGGCTCGTCGAACGCGATCGTGCCGCTCACGATGGTGAACACGCAGGTCACCGTCGAGCACACCGGGACGATCAGTGAGGCCCGGCAACGCTGGAGCGCGGTCTGCGACAGCACCAGTCCGCTGACTCCTGTGACCAGGAGGAGGTACGGGTACGGGGAGGCGAGCAGGGCGGGCACGGAGCCCAGGAGGTCCGAGGTGTCCAGACGGCCGGAGACGCCCTTGATGGCGAGCGAGCTGACGCCGTAGATCAGACCGATCGCGACCGCGTAGGCCACTCCTGTGGTCGGCTGCCGATGGCGACGGCGGGCGCGCCGCTCCGCGGCCGAGTAGAGCAGCAGCCCGGCCGCGAGGGTCGGCACGCACAGTGCCAGCAGTATGCCCGTGGGCGCGCTGCGGCTGATCTCCTCGCTGGTGCCGTACAGGGAGGCCACCACCATCACCAGCGCCAGGCCGATGACGGCCACCGCGCGTCGCTCACGGCCGGAGGGGCGCTCACCCAGCACCGCCGACGAGAGCACCAGCAGGAGGACGAGGCCGGACAGGAACAGGCCTTGGGCGGCGGCGATCGGCAGGGTGCGGTAGACGGCCAGCTGCGCGGCGAACCCCAGGGCCAGCGCCAGGGCCCCGCAGATCCACAGGGGCCTGCGGGCCAGCAGAATCAGGGTCCGGCCCGGCTGTGCGGCACTGAGCGGCGGCATGCCGGCCAGCGCACGCTTCTCCAGGACGAAGCCGGTGCTGTACAGGACGTTCGCCACCAGCGCGGCGGTCACACCCCACACCACGGGTTACACCTTTCGCGCATGCACGAGGAGGAGGGAGGCGAGGGAAGGCAGCCCACAGGCCAGGCGGTCCAGCGGGCGGAGCGGGCGCGGCACTCCGTGGAACGGCGCGCCGGCGACCGCAACCACCTCGAACCCGGACGCCGCCACGAACTCGCGCAACGCGCGTGCCGTGTACAGCCTCAGATGGCCCACCACCTCCCTGCCCGGTCTGCCGTGGATGCGGCGCAGACTCACCTCGGAGAACACGGGCTGGACTCCGGCGAGCAGCAGGGCGCGGTTGTACCAGGCGGCGAGGTTCGGCGTCGAGAGCATCAGATGCCCACCGGGTCGCAGCACCCTGCGCAGTTCGTCGAGGGCACTGTCGGGGTCCACGAGGTGCTCGACGACCTCGCTGAACAACACGGCGTCGGCGCTGCCGGACGCGAACGGCAGCCCGTCACCGGTCAGTTCGCCGCGGACGACCTCGCTCAGGCACGGCGCCGCCCGGCGCAGCGCGTCCTGCGACCAGTCGATCCCCACGATGCGGTGCCCGTCCAGGACGCGGGCGGCGGTCGCGCCCGCCGAGCCGTCCCCGCAGCCGACGTCGAGCACGGTCGCGGCCGGGCGGCCGGGCCCGACGGGGCCGAGTGCGTCGGCCAGCATCCGGGCCTGGCGCAGCGTACGGGCTTCCCCGGAGGCGACGGGAACGGTGGGGTTCTCGTAGAAGTCCCGCAGCCCCGGAACCGGCCGGCTCGGCGAGGTCACCGCAGCCTCGGGTGACTTCCGGGTTTCTGTGGAGCCGCTGGCGGAGAGGGTCATGACGGCCTCGTGTGGTTGTCCTGGGTGGAAGGGACATGCGCTCCGGACGGGGTGGGAGACGTCGTCGAGAGCGACTCCTCGAACAGGCCCACCAAATCCGCCCCGGCCGCGTCACCGAGCAGCGCCCGCGACCAGCGCAGCGTCACATGCAGCCGCCCGCCGGTGGAAGCCGCCGCCAGGCTCAGCCCGCGCGGCATCCGCGCCGGTGCGGAGAACCACACGGCCGTCGCGCGGCCGGCGTCACCGAAGTCCAGCGCGTACGGCACGCGTCCGATGTTGGTGACCAGTGCCGTCGACGTCCAGGGCGCCGCCGCCCGCCGTGCGCCACGGGTGAGCACGCCCCGGACGCCGACGGGGAGCAGCGGTGCGGTCAGCAGACTAGCCCCGGCGCCCATGGGGGCGCCCTGGGCCGACTTCAGCGCGCGGGTGCGGCGAGCGGTGGTGCGCAGCAACCGGGCAACGGCTGCCGGGTCCGGCCGCTCACCGAGCAGCAGGTCCGTGTCGCGCGGGTCCTCGGAGGTCATGGCCACCTCGACGAGCCGGGTTCCGTTACCCATCGGCATCTCCGTGCCGCGCGGCCGGTCGTCGACGGGCATCGTGATCCGTACCGGACCGGCCGGCCGGCCCTGCAAGACGTTCCAGCGGCCCACCATCAGGGTTGCGGCGACCAGCAGTTGGTCGTTGACGGTCCAGGGCGGGAGGCCACCGGCCCCCGCCGAACGCCGCGGAACGGGCAGATCCGCCTGCAACATGCCGTTGCCCACGGCGCGGGCGCGTACCGGCTCGGGGCGGGAGTCCGGCGCGACGCGTACGGGGCGCGCACGGACGGCGCGGCCGGTCCCGCTCTGAGCCGGACCCGAGCGCGCCGGCCGGACCCGCCCGGTGACCGGGAGTGCGTCCGCGCCGCCGTACTGTTCGGCGGTCGTGGCGAGCACCCGCAGCCCCGACGGCGCGTCGAGAGCCGTGTGATGCATCGTCAGCAGCAGCACGGTCCCGGCCTCGGTCCCGGATGCCCCGCCCGCCGACACCTCGACGACTTCCAGGCGCATCGGCGGCGACAGGGTGAGCGGCGGGCATGCGCTCAGCGCGCGGGCGCGAATCCTGGCCAAAGCGTCGGGGCCCCGCCCGGCGAAGCTCACCGGGTCCCCGTCCGGTTCGACGGTCAGCTCCCACGCGAAGGACCGCCGGAGTCGCCGGCCGGGCACTTCCCGCATCAGCACCCTGGGGTGCGTCAGGAGCGCCCGCCGGAAGGCGGCCCGCAGCCGTGCCGGGTCCACCCGTCCGGGCAGGTGGACCTCGATGTGCACGCTCTCCGGTTCGTCGTCGCTGAGGCAGTGCCGCGACACCTCGTCGACGGTCGGAAAGGGAATCCGGACCCTGGCGGGAGGGATCGCGGTCCCCCTCCCGGCGGCGGTCCACGGCGCGTTCACGAGGGGCCACCGCCTTCCGGTCGCCGAAGGGGCGGCGCGGGCCGGTGCCCGCCGCCGGCGCTTCGCGGGCCGGCGATGACCACCGGTCCGGTCTGCGGCGCGGCGGAATCGTCGTCGTCTCCGTGCCCGTCGTCATGTCCTCGCCCGTCGTCATGCCCACGCCTGGCGGCCACGGACGCCGGCCCGACCGCCGTCACCAGCGCGGCGGACAGGGCCACCAACGCGAGCACCTGCGCCAAGGCGCTGAACGAGCCAGCCCCACTGGCGACCGGCTCTCCGGCGCCGAAGGCCGCGACAAGGCCCGCCCCGGCCATCGCCGCCGCCGCGGTCGGCACCAGCACGGTCGGCCGGAGCCGTGCCGCCACGGCGAGTACGGGTACGACCAGGGCCAGGGGCCCCGCCGCCACCGCGACGACCGCGGTCAGCGCCAGCGTTCCGAGCAGCATCCCCGGTGGGGACGGTTCGGGCAGCTCCTCGCCCGTCCCACCGTAGTGGCGCCGACGGCCCACCAAGGCCAGGGCGACCAGGGCGAGGAGCGCGAACGCACCGCCGACCAGGGCTGTCCGGTACGGCCCCGAGGGCTCGAAATCCATGGTCACCGTGCCGGACGCCCCGGCCGGGATCACCCACGCCTGCTGCCAGCCGTCGAGGCGTACCGGCTTCAGCTCCGTGCCGTTCAGAGTGGCCTTCCAGCCGTCGTTGGCGTTCTCGTAGGTCCGCAGGTACGTGGCCTCGCCGGAGCCGGCCGACACCGACACGGCCCGGCTGTCGTCGTTCCACCGGGTCACGGTGGCCTCGCGACCCGCTGCTCCGGCCAGTTCCGCGGGAGTGCCTCGGGTCAGCGTGACGTCGGTGACCGCCAGCGGGCCCGCGTCACCCGCCTCCACCTCGTGATCGCCGGGCGGAAGTTCCAGGGTGCCGTCCTTCTCCTCCCCCGCGCAGAGGGCGACGGTGACGGGGCGCCGTTCGGTGAGGTCCCGGACGAGTCCGGAGGCCTTCGTCTTGTGCAGGACACCGCCCACAGCGAGGTCCGGCCCCTGGCCGCACGGCAGCGAAAAGCGCGCGGACGGCTTCGGGCGCGGCACCCGCAGGTCGGCGAGTGCGGGAACGTGCACCTCGCTCAGCCCGACCGGCAGCTGCAACTGCGCGTTCGCCACCGGGTTGTGGAGGGTGAGCGGGGCGACCCTGCTGATGGTGATGTCCAGCCGGTTCGTCTCGATCGCCGGGAAGCGGACCCGTCCGTTCTCGTCCACGTCGGCCACCGCGGCGCCGTGCGGCGAGCTGATCATCACCTGCTCGGGCCGGGTGGACACCCCGCCCGCCGGCGCGAGGATGACCTCGTCGATCTTCCTCTTCATGGGCCAGTTCAAGTGGACGACGGGTCGGTCACCCGCGATCCACGCGGTCGTCAGGTCACCGTCCACCAGGTTGCGGGCGCCGAGTTGTGCGCCGTTGGGGCTGATGGAGTCGACCTTGGCCGTCACCCGGTTCTCCGATCCGGGGGCGGAACGGTCGAGCAGTTCGTCCAGCGCCGCTCCGGGCACGGCGACGGCTCGCGCCGACACCTCGTACTCGCCCGGTTCCCCGGTGCTGAACCGCCGGTGCAGTCCCACCTCGGCCGATACGGGCGACAGGCCGCCGGCGTCGGTGCCGCGGTGCAGGGAGTACACGCTCGCCGCCGCGTCGGTGCGCTCGGCGTCGGCAGGCAGCGCCAGCATGCGCGTCACCTGCACGTCCGGGATCGACACCTCCGAGAATCCGACCCCGGAGAGACCCGGGCGCGCCTGCTGCGCGCCGACGATGGTGATCTTCATCCAGGAGGCCTCGCCGGCAGGAGCCTTGACGGCCTGCGGCAGGCCGTTCGTCCGGAGGGGACTGTCGGCCGAACCACGGTCGGTCTCGATCCGCACCCGCGTGGGCGCCGCGCGCATCGAGTCGCCCGGCAGGGGCGTGAGTCGGATGGAGGCCGGGACGGCGGTCGGCCGGGAGAACTCCACCCTGAGCCACTGTCCGGCCGGCTCGCCCGGACTGCCCTCGGCCCACGCGGTGTCCGGGTTGCCGTCGAAGGCGTTCACCGGGTCGTACTGCGGCAGGTGGAACAGCCAGTTGCCACTGCTGGAGGCCGTCACGGTCTTGGCGCCCCGCAGCACCGCCGTCGTCTGGTGATCGGTGCCCTCAGACGGCAGGATCTGCTTGGGCTTCTCACCCGGGTTCTGCAGGCTGCCGGAGTGGTTGCGCTCGTTCGCGGTGTACGTGTACGAGGTGTTGTTGTTGACCAGACCGAACCGGGTGTCGGCTCGACGCAGCCCGTCCGCGACCGCCTTCAGCGGTGCGACGAGGCCCTCGGGAAGCCTGTCCCCGGCCAGTACGGCCGGCCGCTCGGTCATCGAGGGATCGGCGGACAGCCGGAGCAGCGCCTCGGGTCCGCCGCTGACCACGGCCGTGTCGGCCACGGCCGAGAGGCCGACCCTGTCGGGCCGCGCGTCGCGGTCCTGTGGCTGATAGATCTCCACGGCCTGGAGCCGCGGGTAGAGCCCCTGCACCTGGAGCGGGGTGTCGGCGGCGATGCGTCCGCCGGTCACCAGCGGGCCGAACCCGGTGACCTTGCGGTAGCCGGACGACTCCAGGGTCCGCTTCACCGTCTGCGGCGGGACGTAGCCGATCTGGTCGGGGTCGAGATCGTTGCGGACGACCACCTCGTGCATGCCGGCCCGTGCCAGGTACGCCTGGAGGCCCGGAACCTCGGAGCCCGACAGCAGCGCCTGCTCGACGGCGTCCGTCATGCGGCGTGCGCCGGGAGTACCGAAGGGGACGAAGTCACGCTGCGCCCAGGGTGTCTCGGCCAGCACGTCGAAGGGCTGGTCGATGGGGGATCCCCAGGTGTGGATGCCGTGCGCCGTCGCCGGTACGACCAGTGCCCGGCTGTTCGGGGCGTTGTCCTTGAGCCAGTCGGCGGCCTTGTCCCAGTGGGTGGGAAGCTTGGTGAACGCCCCGGGCTGCAGGATCGAGCCGTTGACGTACGGGAGCGCCAGACCCGGCAGGACCAGCACCGCCACGAGCGCGGAGACCCCGCGGCGACCGCGCAGTGCGCGGGACCCCCGGCTCTCGGACAGCACGGCTGTCAGATGGGCCAGTCCGAGGGCGAGCGCGAGGGCGAGGCCCGGCTGGAACTTGTAGATGTTGCGGAACGGCTTCAGCGGCCCGTCCAGCCAGTCCTGGACGACACCGTGAACCGGACCGCCGAAGGCTCCGCCGTACCCGGCGAGCGCGACCAGGGCGACGGCCAGGACGGTCAGCATCAGCCAGCGGCGCTCCGGCAGGTCCCGCCGGGCCAGGCCCGCAAGGCCCAGGGCCGCGGCGAACGCAGAACCGAGAACGGTGACGACCGAGGTCGCGACGGTCCAGCCGGCCGGCAGCCAAGCCTCACCGAAGTTCAGATACGCCACCCAGTTGCCGGCGCCGCGCAGCAGCTCGGTCGCGGACATGGTGGCGGTGGTGGTGTCGGCCTGCTCCACGTACGGCATGAAGTCCTCGCCGTACATGCCGAGCAGCAGCAGCGGCACCACCCACCACACGGTGGCCAGGACGACGCCCGGTATCCACCAGCCGAGCAGCGCCCGCCGGCGCCGGCCGGGCGGGCGGCTGAGCAGGTACAGGCCCACGGGCAGCAGCGCCGCCAGCGTCGAGGCGGCGTTGACGCCGCCCATGAAGGGGATCAGCAGGGCCGAGCGCGCGGCGGCCGTCCGGGGGCTCGCCTTCGCCGATGTCAGCGGCAGCAGCACCCACGGCAGCATGGCACCGGGCAGCGCGGCGGCGGAGGTGGATCCGATGACGATCGTGAAGGTGGGCCACAGCGCGTAGACGACGGCACCGAGGACCCGCGACGCGGGCGTCCCCACGCCCAGCCGTTCGGCGAGCCGGAGCACGCCCCAGAAGGCGGCGGTCACGATGATCGACAGCCAGAGCCGTTCGGCCAGCCACACCGGCACCTGGAGGAGGTCCATGAGCGCGTAGTAGGGCAGTGCCGGGAAGGCGTAGCCGACGTACTGGTTGGCTATGCCGCCGAGGCCCACGTTGCCGTTCCACAGCGAGCCGAGGTCGCCGATGAAGCGCCAGGGGTCCAGGGCGACGCCGAGTTTGGTCTCGAACGTCATCTTCCCCGGTGACACCGCGAGGAACGACACCAGCACGACGGCCCAGAAGCCGAACAGCAGGCGTCGTCCGCGCGGTTCGCCGGACGCCTGCGACGGCGTCGGGCCGGGTTGCGGCACCCAGGTGGGCGCCTGGACCGTGGTGGTCATGACCGTTCCTCGCTTCGCATGCTCATGGGCTTCGCCTGAGAATCAGCAGCAGATTCCAGGTGGCGATCTCGCGGAGTCCCGGCACCCGGGTGATCGTGCTCGCGAGGAACGGCCAGTAACGGGAGCGCGCCGTGACGACCTGCACGTCGTCGCGGGCACGGACGTGCCGAAGGGTGGGGCCGATGTGGACGGGGAAGAGGTTCTCGCCGAGCGTGTGCTTTGCCTGGCGGCCGGTGCGCCGTTCGTAGCGTTCGCGGGCCCGGTCGGCCCCGAGGTAGTGCCACGGCGCGGTCTCGTGACCTCCCCAGGGGGAGAGCCAGTTGGTGAACGACAGGTAGATCAGTCCGCCGGGGCGGGTGACCCGTGCCATCTCGCTGATGAAGGTCTGCGGATCCGACACGTGCTCCAGCACATTGGACGAGAAGCAGACGTCCGCCGCCCCGTCGGCGAGCGGCAGCAGATATCCGTCGGCGACCACCGCGTCCTCGGTGACCGGGCCGCGGGCGCTCAGCTCCCGCAGGTCGGGCTCGAAGAGGTAGCTCTGCGCGCCACGGCGGCGGAACTCCTCGGTGAAGTGGCCGCTGCCGCCGCCGACGTCGACGACGATCCTGCCGGCCAGGTCCACATGACGTGCCACCTGTGCGACCGAGTCGCGGGCCAGCAGGGTGTAGCACCGCTCAGGGTCGCTGGGTTCGCGCATGAACGCCCGGAAGAGGGCGGCCGACCGTCTCAGCGACGGATCCCTGAATCCACGTTCGGCGATCTCAGCCATGGCCGCTCCTGCCGCGTCCCCGGAGGGCGGCGCGGGCCACGGCCTCGGCGGCGACGTCCTGGAACTGACGGACCGTCGCGGTCCAGCGGAAGCGGGTGGCGCGCTGCGCGGCGGCACGGCCCATGGCGGCGCGCCGTTCGGTACTGAGGGACAGGGCGCACCACGCGGCGGCGAACGAACTCTCGCCCCGGGCGAGCACCCCGGTCCGACCGCCCTCGATGGAGTCGCACAGGCCGGGTATGTCGAAACCGATCGCCGGGGTGCCCCGGGCGGCCGCCTCGGTGACGACCAGACCCCAGCCCTCGACGAGGGAAGGGTGCAGCAGGAGCCACGCCTCGCACATCAGCCGGTGCTTCTCGGCCTCCGACACCCGACCGGCGAACGTCACGGCGGGGCCGGCCATGGCTTCGAGCCGCTCCCGCTCGGGGCCGTCGCCCACGATGACGAGCCGGCCGCCGGTGACGGGGCGGACTCGCTCCCACAGCCTGAGGAGCAGGTCGATGCGCTTGTACTCGACCAGTCGGCCGACTGCCAGGAACAGCGGCTCCTTCGCCTCGGGGAGCGGCGGGCCGGGGTCCTCGACACCGTTGTGGACGATCCGGATGCGGTCCGCGGCCACGCCGATGCCGCGCAGCTCGGAGGCGGTGGACTGGGAGACGGCCACCATCAGGTTGTCGCGGTGCGTGCCTGCCAGTGCCCAGTGCTCCAGCCTGCGTCCCAGCCGTGCCGCCGGGCCCGGGTAGCGCATCTGCCAAAGATCCGTGTGCACGTGGTTGACCAGGCACAGCGTCGGTCCGCGGTGCCACAGCGGCGCCAGGTACGGCATGCCGTTGCACACCTCGACCAGCAGGTCGCAGTCGCCGACCTCGCGGGCGAAGGTCCCCCTGGCGCGCAGGAAGTGAACTGCGTCACCCCCCGCGGAGACCACCCGGTAGTCGCGTGCGGCGGCAGGGCCGCCGCATACGAGCGTGACCTCGTGGCCGCCGGCGGTCAGACCGTCGGCGATCCGGTCGATGAGCAGTTCCGAGCCACCGGCGGCACGGTTGGCCACGTCGCGGCGGGCGAGGAAGGTGATCCGGCGCGGCAGAGGCGCCTGGGGGGCTTGAGCGGGAAGGGAACCGGTGAGGGCTTGAGCGGGAAGAGAGAGGGAGTCCTTCTGGCCGGAGGCCAGGGCGGACGCGCGCTGGGGCATAGAGGTGCTCCAACTCGGGGGCTGCGGGACGCAGGCGGGTGGGGGACGGCCGGGCTTCCGGGACGAAGCGCTGGGCTGGCTCGGTGTGCGGGTACAGCGGGGCGCGGGGTACGGCAGGTCGCGGGTGCAGCGGGTGCTGCGGTGCCGGACCTGGACGTGATGGTGTCCTGTCCGACACCAGTACGGCGGGAGACCCTGGGGTGAGAGCCGGTACCACCGGGAAACACTGGTCTTACTGAGGGGTAACGTCAGTGTTCGTTCAAGCCATTCGTCCGGCTACTCACGCCGGTGACAAGTTCGGGCCGATCGGCAGACCCTGTTTCATCACTCATCTGAGTGTTCGACTGTCGGCGGCCCCGCGTCAGCAGCACCGCGCCCGCGGCGACCAGCAGACCTCCCGCGAGCCCGCCCGCCCGGGGCGCGGTCTCGCCGAGCAGCTCCAGTCGGCCGCTGTCCTCGGAGGCCAGCTTCACCTGCTCACGCCGGGTCGCCTCGGTGAACGCCAGCCGCTCGCTGGACAGCAGGGTGACCGCGTCCTTCTTCGAACCCGGGGCCCTCAGCGTCTTCGTCGGCGCGATCACCGCGTTCATGATCCGCCCCGTTCGGGGGTCCACGGTCAGCTCGATCCTCGCGTTGGAGTACCACTCCTCGGCCAGCACCTGCCCCGGCTCCTTACTGCCCACCAGCACTCCGGGTACCAGCCGGGTGCCCGTCGCGGTGGCCTCGACGGCGCCGACGAAGCGGTAGCCGTCGTGCCCGTCGATCCTGGTGGCCTTGTCGAACGCCAGCGGCACAGTGGCACCGAGACTGCTGTCCCACCAGGCGTACGTACGCCTCTCGACATCGAACGGGAACTTCAGGTACGCCTCACCCTCGAACCCGGGCTTCTCCTCGCAGCAGTGCACCGGGAGGTTCGTCCGGCGGTCGGTCACCCAGCGTTCGGTGGTCCACTGCAGGGATTTCCGCGGGTCGGCCAGCGGCAGCGTCTTCGGCGTGTCGATCTGGGTCGACACGTCCCAGACCGCGTTTCCGCTGCGCTCACCGGCGGCGACGTCCCCCACTACCCGGCGGGTGATCGTGATCGTCTGGTCGTCCACCGTGGAAACGGACCCGGTGTCGAAGTAGCGGCCCCGGCCTTCGAAGACCGTCGTGGAGACCGTATCCGTCGGCGTGCGTTTGGCGCGCGGCTCCACGTACCAGGCGAGCAGTTGGGTGAACACCAGCAGGAAGACGCCGGCACCCAGCAGAATCAGGGACAAAGGTGATATTGAACGACGCATGCTGGTACTCCGATACGGACGCGAGATGCGGGAGTTCAGGGCGGTGCGGGACGGGCCGCGCGCACGGATCACAGCCTGTCCGGAGCGATGAGCGACTTACCCGGCAGTAACAGTGCTGTGAACGGCGAAGCTAGGTGGAGCTTGACCACCTGTCAATGCGCCTCGCATACTGACCGCGCCGGACCGGGCCGGCGCGCTGGGTGACAGACCTCATCGACTGAGAGGCCGATCATCCTCATGTCCAGACTGCTCGCCGCCCTCCTGACCTGCGTCGCCGCCGCCACTCTGGCCACAGGCGCCGCCTTCGGCATCGTCGCCGCTCTCGACGCCGCACCGGAGCAGCAGAATGTGCCGCTCGTCACATTCCCCGACCCGCCCACCCAACGGCCCTCCAGCACACCTGGCCCTGGCGCGGACTAGTTTGTGCCTGTGCGGGCCCGGCTGACCGAGCTCATGAAGACGGACATCCAGGAGCGGTGGTTTGGAAGCCTCGTCAGCGTGGCGCGACGTGCCACAAGAACGGATTCAGCAGTTCGCCGACCGGGCCCTGGAGCAGGTCCCGGAGCTGGCACAGGACATCCTCGCCGCGATCCGGCGGGAGTACCCGGGCCTCATGTTCACCGTCGACGACTCCGGAGAGCCGAAGGCCCTGGTGGCGATCCGGCACGCGCTGGAGCTCTTCGTGGAGCAGATGACCAGGGGCTCGGACCGGCCGAGCGAAATTCCCGAGGTGTTCCGGGACTTCGGTCGCGGTGAGGTCGCTCACGGGCGCAGCCTGGACTCCCTGCAGGGGATCTACCGGCTGGGCGTGCGCCTTTCCTGGCGGCGCATGGCGGAGATCGGCCAGCAGGCCGAGATTCCGTCCTCGGCCATGTACGAGCTCGCCGAGTCCGCTTTCGAGTACCTCGACGTGATGGTGGCCCAGTCGGTACGCGGCTACGCGGAAGCCATCGCCCGCCAGGCCGGGGAGCGGCTGCGTCTGCAACGTCTTCTCGTCGATCTCCTGCTCGCCGAGCACCGCTCGGATCCGTCCGCCTTCCTCGCCGACCGCGCGGCCGACGTGGGCTGGCAGCTGCCCGAGAAGGTGGCGGTGGCCGTGCTGCTGCGCCCCGCCGCGGAGGCTGTCGCCCCTGCCGTGGGAGAGGAGGTGCTGGTCGACATGGAGGGCGAGCGGCCGCGCCTCGTCGTACCGGAGCCGGACGCCCCCGGACGCGCGGAGCTGTTGGACCGGGCGGTCGCCGGCTGGTCCGGTGCGATCGGCCCGTCGGTTCCCGTGGCGGAGGCCGTCACGTCGCTGCGGTGGGCGGAGGCCGCCGTCAGGATGGTCGAGCAGGGCCTGCTGCCGCGAGGGCGGCTGCTGCCCTGCGGCGAGCACGTCGAAGCCCTGGTGCTGCTGCCCGCGAGTGAGTTGATCGACGATCTTGCCCGGCGGAGGCTGGCGCAGCTGGACGAGTCCGGTGGTCCGGCACACGCGCACCGCCTCGCCGAGACGCTGCTTGCCTGGCTGGAAACGCGCGGGGGCGCCCCGGAGGTGGCCGCCCGGCTGGGGGTCCACCCGCAGACCGTGCGCTACCGGCTGAGACAGCTCCGTGAGTTGTGGGGCGACGACCTGGACGACCCGGACCGCCGCTTCGAGCTGGAGCTGGTGCTCCGTACCAGGCGGCTGCGCGGAGAGCTCGTCCCGCCGCCTGATTGACGGGCGATGACTCGTGTCTGCCGCTCGGCGCGCCGTCGTGTCCGGCTGCCTCACCGGGTCCTGCCGCGCGGATCCGCGCGGCAGAGGACACGGGTCAGGACAGCGGCGTCGGCTCCTCCGGTGCCAGTGAGTCGCCTTCGGGATGCGGCCGCAGTCGGACGGAGCCGTCCGCCCCGCGAAGCGGTCGACGAGCCAGTCCATCGCGGCAGGGGCCCAGACGACGGGCACGCCCACGTGGCTGAGCAAGCTCGTGCTGCCGGTACGTGATGGCGGAGTTGCCGGTGGCGCAATACTGCCGCGCGAGTGCGCGCGTCGCCTGCGACCGGATAGTGGCCGAGGGCATCGACGATGGAGCCCTTCCCCAGCTCCGCGTACACCGTCAGGCCGTAGCTGTGCGGGTAGGGCTTGACGTCGATGTCGAAGGAGCGGGAGACGCCGATGGTGGCCATCGCAATGGCGCCCGACCACGAGAGGGAGCCGTCCGCGTACTTCAGGTCGTGCACCGGGGTCACGCGCAGGCCGCCCTCGGCGAAGCCGACAGCTTTCGGTTCACGTCGGGCGCGTACGACGGTGCCAGCGCGTCCGCCCGGTTCGTGGCGTCGGCGCCGCCCGAGTAACCCATGAGACCGAACCTGGAGTTGTCGCTCAGCCCCGTCTCCGCGGACCTGGTCACGGCACAGATCGAGTCCAGGGTGTCCGTTCCGTACTCAGGTCCCGCGGCGAAGGCGGCGCACTGCCCCTGGGTGTCCGGGATGACGAGGGGGTAGCCCCTGTTCACGATGGCGTGATGCCGCAAGCGCCCCGGTGGAGGCTGGCACCTCGCTCGTGGTGGCGGATCCCGAACGGGAGGCTCCGCCACTGCACCCGACCCGACCGGGACGTTCAGCTGGTGCGGTCGCGGATCCCGCCTACAGTCCTGCGGTACCGAGAAAGGACAGCCGGGCCTGACGCTCCGCATTATCGCGATTCGGTCCGCCGATCTCCGTCAGGACAACCCCAGCCCATCTGGATGGCGAAGCACGCCGGTCCAGCCGTGGCCATCACCTCGTGGAGTGACCACCACGGCTGAAGCATCCGCTCGGCATGAGGTGGCAGGCGTTCCCAGCCCATCACGCCGGCTTCAGGGCAGTTGGTGCTGTTGGACTTGCCGTCCACAGTCCGCACCGAGTCAGCGTCCTACCCCGAGGAAGCTCAACCGCACCTCACGGTTGGGATTATCGACGTTCGTGTCGACCAGGCAGACCGACTGCCAGGTGCCCAGTGCGATGCGGCCGTCGATCACCGGGAGGGTCGCGTGCGGCGGGACCAGGGCGGGCAGGACGTGGTCGCGGCCGTGGCCGGGGCTGCCGTGGCGGTGCTGCCAGCGGTCGTCGGCGGGCAGCAGGGTGTGCAGGGCGGCCAGCAGGTCGTCGTCGCTGCCGGAGCCCGTCTCCAGGATCGCCACGCCGGTCGTGGCGTGGGGCGTGAAGACGTTCAGCAGGCCGTCGCGGCCGGCCGCGACCTCGTCCAGGAAGGACGCGCAGTCCTCCGTCAGGTCGTGGACCACCTCGCGGTGTCCGGTGGCGATCCGCAGCGTTCGGGTGGTGAATGCGTCGCTCATGCCTCCATGGTGCCCGCTGCGCGGCCGGGGAAGATCCTCCGACTCCGGCTGGTTGGTTGAGATGTGAACGGTTTCGAGGCGCAGGGTGTGCGGGACGTGGACGTGGTCGTCGTGGGGGCCGGGCAGGCGGGGCTGTCGGCCGCCTACCACCTGCGGCGCGCCGGGTACGAGCCGGGCCGTGACGTGGTCGTGCTCGACCAGGCGCCGCGGCCGGGCGGGGCCTGGCAGTTCCGGTGGCCGTCGCTGACGTACGGCAAGGTGCACGGGATGCACGCGCTGCCCGGCATGGAGTTGACCGGGGCCGACGCGACGCGCCCGTCCGCCGAGGTGATCGGGGAGTACTTCGCCCGGTACGAGGAGGCGTTCGCCCTGCGCGTGCGCCGGCCCGTGCGGGTGGTGGCGGTGCGGGAGGGCGGGGACGGCCGGCTGCGCGTCGAGACGTCCGAGGGCGTGTACGCGGCGCGGGCGCTGATCAACGCCACGGGCACCTGGGACCGCCCGTTCTGGCCGCGCTACCCGGGGCAGGAGACGTTCCTGGGGCGGCAGCTGCACACGGCGGACTATCCGGGGCCCGAGCCGTTCGCCGGGCGGCGGGTCGTCGTGGTCGGCGGCGGGGCTTCCGGCACCCAGCACCTCATGGAGATCGCGGACGTGGCGGCGGAGACGACCTGGGTGACGCGAAGCGAGCCGGTCTTCCGCGAAGGGCCCTTCGGCGAGGCGGAGGGGCGGGCGGCGGTCGCCCTGGTGGAGGAGCGGGTGCGGCGGGGGCTGGCGCCGCGCAGCGTGGTGAGCGTGACCGGGCTGCCGCTGACCGACGCGGTCCGTGCGGCGCGTGAGCGGGGCGTCCTGGAGCGGCTGCCGATGTTCGACCGGGTCACCCCGACGGGTGTGGCGTGGGACCCCGCGCCGGCCGGCGGCGAGGGTGCTCGGTGGCCGGCGGGGCGGGCGGTGGACGCGGACGTGATCTTGTGGGCGACCGGCTTCCGGGCGGCCGTCGACCACCTCGCGCCGCTGCGGCTGCGCGAGCCGGGCGGCGGGATACGGCTGGACGGCACCCGGGCCGTGCGTGACCCGCGCGTCCACCTGGTCGGGTACGGGCCGTCGGCGTCGACCGTCGGGGCGAACCGCGCCGGGCGTGCCGCCGTCCGGGACGTCAGGCGGCTGCTGGAGCGGCCGGCCGGCGGGGCGGGGGTGGGCGGCGGGGCCGGAGTGGGCGGCGCGTTCGTCGGTGCGGGGCGGGCGGGTGCGACTGCGGGTGCGGGTGCGGGTGGGTGAGCGTCAGGGGGTGGCGGTGCGGCGGTGGGCGTTGAACTCCTCGACGTTCCGCAGCTGTTCGGCGTAGTCGTCGGTGAAGCGGGTGTCCCCGGGGCGGACGGTCACGAAGTACAGCCAGTCGCCGGGCGGCGGGTCGATCGCGGCGTGCACGGCCTGCTCGCCGGGGTTGCCGATCGGTGTGGGCGGCAGGCCCGTGCCGGCGTAGGTGTTGTACGGGCTGTCGAGGCGGGTGTCGGCGTGCGAGGTGTCGAGCGTGGAGCGGCCGAGGGCGTAGTTGAGCGTCGAGTCCATCTGCAGCGGCATGCCCCGGGCGAGCCGGTTGTGGATCACCCTCGCCACCTTGCCCATGTCCTCCTCGGTGTCGGCCTCGGCCTGCACGATGCTGGCGATGGTCACCGTCTCGTAGAGGGTGAGACTGTTGCGCTGGGAGCCCTGCGTGACGCGGGGGGTCCCGAACCGCTCCCCCGCTGTGTCGATCATGTAGCGCAGGAGGCCGCGGGGCGTGGTGGCGTCCACGATCGGGTACGTGGCCGGGAAGAGGAACCCCTCGGGGTTCCCCCCGGCGGCGGCGGGCAGGCCGAGCCCCGGTGAGGCGGCCGTGGTCCGGGTGGTGCCGGGCGGCACGCCGAGGGCTTTGTCGACCGCCTCGTAGACCTGCGTGGAGCGCCAGCCCTCGGGGACGAGCAGGGACCGGGGCTGTTCGGGCGGCGGCGTGGCGGGCTCGCGCATGAGGAGCAGGGGAACCAGGGTGCCCGCCGCGACGAGGGCGAGCACACCGGTGATCAGGACCAGTCGGCCGCGGCGGGTCAGGCGGGGCCGCCGGTGCCCGCGCGGCTTCCTCGGGATCGGGAACCTCATGCGGGCACGCTAACCCGCAGGTCATCACAAATTACGCATATACCACCTCGCGTCCTCCGCCCCGAGCGCCCGAACAAACGAACGCGGGAGCGGGTGTTCGCCGGAACGTGTGGTCGGCGCCGGAAGCCGTTGCTCCGTACGGATGCGTCGCAGGATCCTTACGGTGCGCAAGCGACGGGCTGCAGACCGCGAGGGCGCGTGTCCCACACACATGCACGACGTACAAGGAGTCCCACCCCATGAACCTCATCACCAACCTGCTCGCCGGTGTCCTCCACTTCGTGGGCTGGCTGGTCTGACGCTCGCTCCGTCCGGCGCCGCCGCTCCCCCGTCCCAGGGGAGCGGCGGCGTCGCCGTGTGCGCTCCGCCCGCGCTGCCCGTGTCGTCCGCGTCCATGCGGGTGTCGCCGTGCACCAGCGCGGCGTACCGGCCGCCCCTGGCGAGGAGTTCGGCGTGGCTGCCGCGCTCGACGATGCGGCCGGCGTCGAGGACGACGATCTGGTCGGCGGCCCGGACCGTGGAGAGCCGGTGCGCGATGGTGATGGTGGTCCGCCCGGCGGAGAGGGCGTCGATCGCGCGCTGCACGGCCTGTTCGGTCCGCGTGTCCAGGGCGCTGGTCGCCTCGTCGAGGATGAGGACGGGTGGGTCGCGCAGGATCGTCCGGGCGATGGCCAGGCGCTGCTTCTCGCCGCCGGAGAACCGGTAGCCGCGCTCGCCGACGAGGGTGTCGTAGCCGTCGGGCAGCGAGGCGATGTGGTCGTGGATCTGCGCGGCCCTGGCCGCGGCCTCGATCTCGGCGTCCGAGGCGTCCGGCCGGGCGAAGCGGAGGTTGTCGGCGACGGACGCGTGGAAGAGGTACGTCTCCTGGGAGACGACGCCCACACCCCGGGCGAGGGTGTCGAAGTCGAGCTCGCGCACGTCGACGCCGTCGAGCGTGACGCGGCCGCCGGTGACGTCGTAGAGCCGGGGCACCAGGTAGCTCAGGGTGGACTTGCCGGAGCCGGTGGCGCCGACGACGGCGAGGCTGCTGCCCGCGGGGACGGTGATGTCGATGCCGTCGAGCGTGGGGCCGCTCTTCTCGTCGCCCGCGTCGTAGTGGAAGGCGACGTCCTCGAAGCGGATCTCGCCGCGGATCCGCTCCAGGCGCACGGGCCGCTCGGTCTCGGTGATGTCGACCGGAAGGTCCAGGTACTCGAAGATCCGCTGGAAGAGCGCGAGCGAGGTCTGGATCTGCACACCGGTGGAGAGCAGGCTGACGGCGGGGCGCAGGAGCCCCTGCTGGAGGGTGACGAAGGCGACGAGCGTGCCGATGGAGATCGCCGGCCCGCCGGCCCGCAGGGCCAGCCCGGCCGCCCAGTACAGCAGGGCGGGCATGGCGGCCATGACGATGGTGATGGTCGCCATCCGCCACCGGCCGGCCATCGAGGAGCGGACCTCCAGGTCGACCAGGCGCTCGGACTCGTCGGCGAAGGAGCGGGTCAGGGAGTCCGCCCGGCCCATCGTGCGGCCCAGCAGGATGCCGCTGACGGAGAGCGACTCGGTGACCGTCGCCGCCATCGCGGCCATCTGCTTCTGCCGCTGCGTGGTGATCGCCTTGCGCTCGCGGCCCACCCGGCGGCTGATCCACACGAAGACCGGCAGCAGCAGGAGCGAGACGACCGTCAGCCGCCAGTCCAGCGCGAGCATCGCGACGATCGTCGCGATGACGGCGGTGACGTTGGAGACGAGGGAGGTCGCGGTCGACGTGACCGTGGCCTGC
Organism: Streptomyces sp. DH12; assembly: GCF_020873895.1. Lineage (GTDB taxonomy): Bacteria > Actinomycetota > Actinomycetes > Streptomycetales > Streptomycetaceae > Streptomyces. The sequence continues at coordinate 89,831 of NZ_JAHWGT010000018.1, forward strand.
ATGCCGCCGATGTCGTTCGCGATGCGGGACTGCACCTCGCCGGTGCGCGTGCGGGTGAAGAAGGCGAGGGGCATGCGCTGGAGCTGCGCGTACACGGCGGTGCGCAGGTCGTGCATGACGCGCTGCCCGACCGTGGTGGAGATCAGCGTCTGGAGGACGCCGAAGACGCTGGTCACCACCGCCGTGAGGATCATGCCGAGCGCGAGGAGGGTGAGGAGCCCCGTGCGGCCCTGGGGGATGGCGGTGTCGAGGATCTCGCGCAGCAGGAACGGCGAGGCGACCCCCACCAGGGAGGAGGCGCCGACGAGCAGCCCCACGAAGCCCAGGCGGCCCCGGTAGGGCCGGAAGAGCCGGAGGATCCGCCGGATCTGCGCCGGCGGCTGGTCCGGATCGGGGGGCGGTGGCGTCCAGGTGGACTCGGCGTGGATACGCATGGCTCCTTCGGAGGTCGTCGCGTCCCGCGGCCACGGGACACCCCTGCGATAGAGAGCTTAGCTCATTGTGAGGACAGGTAACAGTGAACAGGGTCCTGCTACCCTTCCGATTATGAACGCACCCGACGCCGACGGCCTCCTCGCCGAACAGCTGCTGCGGCTCACCCGCCGGCTCCACCGCAGCCAGAAGAGGCAGTTGGAGGCCGTGGACGTCCGCATCACCCCCGCCCAGTCGCGTCTCCTGCGGACGGTCGCGCACTACGAGTCGCCGCCGCGCATGGCCGACCTCGCCGAACGGCTGGAGGTCGTGCCCCGGGCGGTGACGAGCCTGGTCGACGGCCTGGAGGCGAGCGGCCGGGTGCGCCGCGTGCCCGACCCCGCCAACCGCCGGGTGATCAGGATCGAGCTGACCGACGAGGGCCGCGCCACCCTGCGGCGGCTGAGGAGCGCGCGCCGGGCCGCCGCGGAGGACGTTCTCGCGCCCCTGACCGCGAGGCAGCGCGAGGTGCTCGGCGGGCTGCTGTCCGCCCTGGTCGACGGGGTGCCCGAGCGGCGCTGCTGACTCGCCGCGCGCCCCTCGCCCTCCGCCCCGGCACCGACGCGAAAGAGCCGAAGAGGGGCCCGCCCTGGCGGGTCCTCGGCCGTACCCGCCGCCCAGGGCGCCGGGCCGGACCGGCGCGGCCGCCGGGATCCGGCCGGTCCTGCTCCCCGGCGCGCGCACGCGCCACGGAAGGCCGATCCTCTCCCTTGCGTACCCCCGGCCGGGCGGCCAGGGTCCTACCGGGACAGGTGAACCCAGCCGTGCACGTCATGTACTGGAGGTTCCATGAGCGAGTCGGTTCCCGGCGGCGACGCGGCGCCCGACGCCCCCCGGCCCCCCGCCGCGCCCTCGCGCCGCGGCGTGCTGCGGACCACGGCGGGCGCCGCGGGCGCCGGCCTCGGTCTGACCGCCCTCGGCGGCGCACCGGCCGCGGCGGCCGCCCCGCGCGCCGCCGGCCGGACGGCGGCGGGCCCCCCGGCGGAGCCCGCGGCGCCGCCCCGCCAGGGCGCCACGATGGCGGGGGTGCCGTTCGAGCGGCGCAGCACCGTACGGGTCGGCATCGTCGGGCTCGGGAACCGCGGCGACAGCATGATCGACCTGTTCCTCGCCGTCCCCGGCACCCGGGTCACCGCCGTCTGCGACCCGGTCCGGGAGAAGGCGGCCCGGGCAGCCGCCAAGGTCGTGGCGGCCGGGCAGCCCGCGCCGGCGGTGTACGCGCACGGCGAGGGCGCCTACGCGCGCCTGTGCGAGCGCGGCGACGTCGACCTGGTGTACGTCGCCACCCCCTGGGAGCTCCACTTCGAGATGGCGCGGACCGCCCTGCTGAACGGCAAGCACGTCGGCGTCGAGTGTCCCGCGGCGATGGCCCTGGACGAGCTGTGGGCCCTGGTCGACCTGTCGGAGCGGACGCGCCGCCACTGCATGCAGCTGGAGAACTGCTGCTATGGCAGGAACGAGACGCGTGTGCTGCGCATGGCGCACGCGGGCAGGTTCGGCGAGCTGCTGCACGCCGCCGGCGCGTACAACCACGACCTGCGCGAGCTGCTGTTCTCCCCGACGTACTACGAGGGCCCCTGGCGGCGGCTGTGGCACACCCGGCTGCGTGGCGACCTGTACCCGAACCACGGCCTCGGGCCCGTCGCCAACTACCTGGACGTCAACCGGGGCGACCGGGTGGTCGCCATCAGCAGCTTCGGCACGCCCGCCCGGGGGCTGGCCGAGTACCGGGCGGCCCACGTGCCGCCGGGCCACCCCAGCTGGAAGGAGTCGTACGTCGGGAGCGACCGCACCGTCAGCATGCTCCGGACCGCGAAGGGCCGGGTGATCCGGCTGGAGCACGACGTGTCCACGCCGCACCCGTACAGCCGGATCAACAGCCTGGGCGGCACCCGGGGGGTGTTCGAGGACTACCCGGCCCGCGTCTACCTGGAGCCGGACCACAAGGGCCACCAGTGGGGCGACTTCTCCGCCTACGCCGAGGAGTTCGAGCACTGGCTGTGGCGGGAGCACGCCGACCCGCCGGGCGGGCACGGCGGCATGGACTACCTCATGGTGTACCGGCTGACGCAGTGCATGCGGCTGGGCCTGGTGCCGGACTTCGACGTGTACGACGCCGCGACCTGGACGGCACCGGTGCCGCTGAGCCACGCCTCCGTCCGGGCCCACGGAGCGCCCGTGGCGTTCCCGGACTTCACCCGCGGCGAGTGGCGGCGCTCCCGGCCCGGCGTGGACTCGGAGCGCCCGGCGGAGGCGTAGCGCCCGGCGGAGGGGTGGCCGGCGGAGGCGTGGCCGGCGGCGGGGTGCCGGAAGGGCCGGCGGTGGCGGGAGGTCAGCAGCGCCTGCGGTCCTGCGTCACCGTCCCCTGCTCGGTGCGCAGCAGGCGGTCGTGGCAGCCGGCGGAGCCGCGGAGCCGGTAGTGCTCGGCGGACGTGCCGACCGCGCGGCGCCGGTCGCGCGGGACGCCCGTCGTGTACGTCGCGTCGCCGGTGTACGTGTCGTCCAGCCGCGACCAGGACGGTGGCCGGCCGCCGCCGGCCGTGACGGTGTGGGCGTGGTCGCCGAGGGCCAGCACCGTCCGCAGCCGGTCGCCGGCGCCGACGGTCGTCGCGCCGTCCATGGTGTACGCGCGCCGGACGCGGGTGGTCGTGCCGCCCGCGGTGACCGTCTCGTGGTCGGTCCAGGCGGCGTCGAGGGCGTCGGGGTTCTCGTCGGTGCCCCAGCGGTGGACGGAGGTGTGCGAGAGCGCGCGGGTGACGGTGGTGGCGATCCGGCCGCGGGAGGTGTCGACGTGTCCGGCCACCGTGAGCCGGTGGGCCGCGCTCGTGTCGACGCGGTGCTCGGCGCCGGGGGTGTGGCGGGAGGTGCCGGTGGCGCCGCCGTCCTCGTGGCGGGTGAGTGCGCCGGTGACGACCGCGCGGCCCTCGTCCCGCCACAGCAGGAGGTTGGTCGGGGTGCTCCAGCCGGGCCGTCCGGCGGGCACCCCGGCGACCGTCACCTCGACGCGGTGCGGACGGCCGTCGTTGAGGAGGGCGGCGAACGGAGTCAGGTCGAACAGGACCGGCCGGACGTCGAAGGCGCGGGGGCCGGGGACGACGTACCAGAGGAACGGGTTGGACCAACCGCCCGTCCAGACCGTCGGGAAGGGCGCGGCGATGCCGGCGAGCCGGCCGTCGACGCTGACGCGGACCTCGCGGTTCGGGCCGCCCTCGGCGGTGCATCCGTAGGGGGCCCCGGTGGGGGCGGCCAGGTACCAGTACTCCTCGCAACCGCCGCCCGAGCCCGTGGCGTACACCTCGGCGAGGATCCGTTCGGTGTTGCGCGGCGTGGTGACGGACCCCCCGTCGGCGAGCGGGAGGACGCGTTCCGGCACGGCCGACGGATCGGGGGCGGCGGCGCCGGCGGCGTGGAAGGTGAGGGTGACGGTGACGTCGATGACGCCGGTGTGGGTGTCGTCGACGACGTTGCCGATGAGCATCTCCACCGGCTGGGGCCGGCTCAGGGTGTCGCTGTAGCGGGTGAGGTCCTTCTCCACCGACCAGGTGATGCCGTCGGGGGACGGTTGGGGCGTGGACGTGCGCAGGACTTCGACTCCGCCGAGGGCCAGGTGGCCGAGCCGGTCGTACTGGCGTCCCCGGACGCGGCCGTCGAGCCGGAGGACGACCGCGCTCCAGCGGTCGCCGCACCCTTCCGGTGGCGTGTAGGCGCCACGGTAGGGGGTGAAGTCGCGGAACTGCGCGCGGGCGACGGTGACCTCGCAGGACGGTACCCCGCGAGGCCGGTGCACCGGGGGCGCCGCGGTGACGGGGTCGTGCCAGTCGGTGCCGAACTCCGCCGGCGCTGCGGGTGTTGCCCGGCGGTGGCGGCCGGCGGGCCGGTGAGGAGCGCGCCGGCGGCGAGTGCCAGGGCGCTGAGCGTGCTCATGACTGGGCGTCGTCTCATGGGGCGGAAGTGAAGCGCCGGACGGGGCACGGCGCCAGACGCGGGTGGGCGGCTGTGGCGCGTTCCGTGCGCGCGGCGGAAAACCCTTTGCCCCCGGCCCGTCGGCGGGGTGAACCTGGCACGTCTCCGCCGGGCCCCGGCCGTCGGCGGTGCGCCCCGTCCTGCCCGCCGCCGCCCCCGCCGCCGGTTCCGCGCCGCTACCGCCCGCCCCGCCCGCCGCCGGCTCCCCACCCCGTCCGCGCCTGTCGAGAATGTCTGGGACGCCATGCAGATCCGCCATCTCCCGTACGCCGACCCCGGTGAACCCGACGTCCGTTCCGGTGCCCGCTTCCTCCTCTGGTTGGGGCGGCGCCAACTCGGTGGGCAGCTCGCCGCGCTCGGCTGGGGTCTGCTGATGAACCTGGGCGTCGTGGGACTGCCGGTGGGCGTCGGCCTCGCCGTCCAGGCCGTCGTGGACCGCTCGGGTGACCGGCTCGCCCTCGCGGGCGGGCTGATCGCCCTGCTCGGAGCGGCCATCGCCGTCGGGGACGTGATGCTGCACCGCACCGCCGTGACCAACTGGATCACCGCGGCGACCCGGGTGCAGCAGCTGCTCGCCCGCAAGGCCGCCGAGCTGGGCTCCGTGCTGACCCGCAGGGTCGCGGCCGGCGAGGTGGTCGCCGTGTCGACCGGTGACGTCGAGAAGATCGGCTGGTTCGTGGAGGCCCTGTCCCGGTTCGCCGCGGCGGCCGCCACCCTGGTCGCCGTCTGCGTCGGCCTGGTGCTGTACCAGCCCTCCCTGGGCGTCGTCGTCGCGCTGGCGGTGCCGGTACTGGCGCTGGCGCCCCTGCCGCTGCTGCCCCGGGCGACCCGCCGCGCCGACGAGCAGCGCGAGAAGGCGGGCCGGGCCACGGAGTTGGCGACCGACACGGTGGCCGGGCTGCGGGTGCTGCGCGGCATCGGCGGCGAGGAGCTGTTCCTCGGGCGCTACCGCGCGGCCTCGCAGGAGGTGCGCGGCGCCGCCGTGCGCAGCGCCCGCTCGTGGGCGCTGATCGCCGCCGTACAGGTGGTCCTCCCGGGCCTGCTGCTGATCGGCGTGGTCGGGTACGGGGCGCGGCTCGCGCTGGACGGGCGGATCGCGGTGGGTGAACTGGTCGCCGTGTACGGGGCGGTGCTGCTGGTCCAGCATCCGCTGCGCCAGTTCGAGGAGATCGCCATGGCCTACTCCTTCTCGCGGCCCTCGGCGCGGCGGGCCGCGCGGGTGCTGGCGCTGTCGCGGACCGGGCCGGGGGCGGGTCGCGGCCGTGCCGTGCCGGCGGCCGGAACGGGGTCGCCGCCGGGCGCGGACGCGTCCCCGCCGCCGGGCGGGGTCGGATCGCTGCCGCCGGGTGGGGAGTTGCACGACCCGCTGACCGGGCTGCGGGCCCCCGCCGGCCGGTTCACCGCCGTGGTCTGCGGCGACCCGGACGCCGCCGGGCGGCTCGCGGAGAGGCTGGGCGGCCATCCGGCCGACGGCGGCGCGGGGCACGTCCCGGTCCTGTGGGGCGGCGTCGCGCTGGACGGGCTGCCCCTGTCGGCGGCCCGCACCGCGGCGCTCGTGCAGGACAAGGACCCGGTGCTGCTCTCGGGGACGCTGCGGGAGCTGCTGGACGTTCCCTCGTCCGGTGCGGTGACGGCCGCGGAGGCGCTGGAGGCCGCCCGGTGCGGGGACGTGCTGGACGCCCTGGCGCAGGCGTCGGCCGAGCCGGACGGCGACCCGATGGAGACCCCGATCACCGAGCGCGGCCGGTCCCTGTCGGGCGGGCAGCGCCAGCGCCTCGCCCTGGCCCGGTCGTTGGTGACCGACCCGCCGGTGCTGGTCCTGGACGAGCCGACGTCGGCGGTGGACTCCCACACCGAGGCGGCGGTCGCGGCCGGGGTCCGGCGGCTGCGCGAGGGGCGCACGACGGTCGTGTTCACCTCGTCGCCACTGCTGCTGGACGTGGCCGACCGGGTGGTCCTGGTGCACGGGGGCCGGGCGGTCGCGGCGGGCCGGCACCGGGAGCTGCTGCGCACCGACCCGCGCTACCGGGCGGTCGTCTCCCGGGAGACCGAACCCGACGCCGGAGTCGCACCCGACGGCACGGCCGTACCCGGCAGTGAGGCCGTACCCGGCGGCGCGGCCCGCGCGGAGGCCCTGCCCGCTCCCGCTCCCGTGCCCGCCGCCCAGTCCGCCGCCACCGAGTCCGCCGCCCGCACCCGTGCCCCTGCCGCACCGCCCTCCGGATGGGAGGAGTCCGCATGACCGGCTCCGGCCTGGTACCGCCGCAGTACGACCCGGCGGCGCCGCGCTCCGCCACCACGCTGCCCGTCGGCAGCCCCGCGACCGTGCGCCGGTACGTACGGGAGCTGCTGCGCCGCCACCGGCGGGCGTTCACGGTGCTCGTCGCGGTCAACGCCGTGGCGGTCGTCGCCTCCATGGCCGGTCCGTACCTGCTCGGTTCGCTGGTGGACCGGCTCGCGGCCGGCGCGCGGGAGCTGCACCTGGGGCGGACCCTGCTGCTGTTCGCCGCGGCGCTCGCCGTGCAGACGGTGTTCGTGCGGCTGGTGCGGCTGCGCGGAGCGATGCTCGGAGAGGAGACGCTGGCGGACCTGCGCGAGGACTTCCTCGTCCGGTCGGTCCGGCTGCCGCCCGGCGTGCTGGAGCGCGCCGGGACGGGTGACCTGCTGTCGCGCGTCACCACCGACGTCGACCGGCTGGCCGAGGCCATGCGGCAGGCCGTGCCGCAGCTGGCGATCGGCGTGGTCTGGGCGGCGCTGCTGCTCGGCGGGCTCGCGGTCACCGCGCCGCCGCTGGCGCTGTGCGTCCTGGTCGCGGCGCCGCTGCTCGTCGCGGGTTGCCGCTGGTACTTCCGGCGGGCGCCCGCCGCGTACCGCTCGGAGGCCGCCGGGTACGCGGCGGTGGCCGCCGCGCTCACCGAGACGGTCGACGCGGGCCGCACGGTGGAGGCCCACCGGCTCGGGGCGCGGCGGGTGGCGCTCTCCGACCGGCGGATCGGGCAGTGGACGGCGTGGGAGCGGTACACGCTCGCGCTGCGCTCGGTGTTCCTCCCGGTCATCAGCCTCACCCACACCACGGTGCTCGCCTCGGTGCTGCTGATCGGCGGGACGTTCGTCCTCCAGGGCTGGCTGGACGTCGGCCGGCTGACCACCGGGGCGCTGCTCGCGCAGATGCTGGTGGAGCCGGTCGGGATCATCCTGCGCTGGTACGACGAGCTGCAGGTGGCGCAGGTGTCGCTGGCCCGGCTGGTCGGCGTGCGGGAGATCGAGCCGGACGCGGGGGACGCGTCGGTGCGGCCCGAGGGGCGGGAGGTGCGCGCGGACGAGGTGCGGTTCGGCTACCGGGAGGGCGTCGACGTGCTGCACCGGGTGTCGCTGGAGGTGCCGCCCGGGACGCGGCTCGCGCTGGTCGGTCCGTCGGGCGCCGGCAAGTCCACCTTGGGCCGGCTGCTCGCCGGGATCTACGCGCCGGGCTCGGGGCGGGTGACGCTCGGGGCGGCGGAGTTGGCGCGGATGCCGGCCGAGCGGGTCCGGGAGCACGTGGCGCTGGTCAACCAGGAGCACCACGTCTTCGTCGGGTCGCTGCGGGACAACCTGCTGCTGGCGCGGGCCGGCGCGGACGACGGCGAGCTGTGGTCGGCGCTGGCCGCGGTCGGCGCCGACGGCTGGGCGCGGGCGCTGGAGGGCGGTCTCGGCGCCGAGGTCGGCTCGGGCGGGCTGGGGCTCACCCCGGCGCAGGCCCAGCAGGTGGCGCTGGCCCGGCTGGTGCTGGCGGATCCGCACACCCTGGTGCTGGACGAGGCGACCTCGCTGCTCGACCCGCGCGCCGCGCGCCACCTGGAGCGGTCGCTCGCCCGGGTGCTGGAGGGGCGTACGGTCGTCGCCATCGCGCACCGGCTGCACACCGCGCACGACGCGGACCTGATCGCGGTGGTGGAGGGCGGCCGGATCACCGAGCTGGGCGGCCACGACGCGCTGGTGGCCGCGGACGGGGCGTACGCGGCGCTGTGGAGGTCCTGGCACGGGTAGCAACGGCGTTCCCCGGCGGTGGGCCGGCCTCCTCCCCCCGGGCCCGCCTCCTCCCCCGGCGGTGGGCCCGCCTCCGTGGCGCCCGCCGGGTGCGGGCGGCGGCAAGGCGGGAGCCGTTCCGACGGACGGCGTTCCGACGGACGGCGTTCCGACGGACGGCGTTCCGACGGACGGCGGCGAGGCGGACGGCGGCGAGGCGGGTGTCAGACCACGCCGAGCGCGAAGGCGCCGCCCACGCCGCCGAGCACCATGAACACCGGCATCAGGACCCGCACCTCGACCCAGCTGCCCGCCCGGAAGCGCAGCGGCTTGGGCGGGCCGATCGGGTACCAGCGCTTGCCCGCGACCGGTATCGGCCACAGGATCGGGCAGCCGGAGACGGTGAGGGCGTCGCCGACGTCGTGGACCAGCGCGCCGAGCACGATGGGCAGCCCCAGCCACAGGTACTCCTGCCCCGGCGCGTCGAACAGCCAGTTCGCGCCGTTGCCGGGCTGGTCCAGGATGCCCGCGAGGATCCACGCGCCGGCCGCGCCCAGCAGCCACACGAGGATGTCGCTGGAGACCCGGGCGGCCCGCCACAGCAGCCCCTCGACGGCCAGGACGACATGGACGAAGAGGAGCGCGAGGACCGCCCACCGGCCGCCCTCGACGGCGAGCGCCGAGGCGCCGGCTCCGATGGCGACCGCCCACACCCAGGTGTGCGTCAGGGTCCGGTGGCCGCCGCTGCGGCGCGCGTCGGCGCGGGTGCGGGTGGCCTTGTAGACGGCGTAGGAGAGCTTGTCGACGACCTCGCACAGCCACTTGGACAGCGGTCCGAAGGCGCGCGAGATCGTCGCCGACTTGTGGTCGAGGTCGGGGGCGAGGGCCGCGCCGGCGCATATCAGCGCTCCGACGACGAGGACGGGCCACGGCATGGCGTGGCCGGCCGCCGCGGCGGCGGCGCCCACGCCGAGCCAGGCCGCCGCCCCGGAGAGTGAGTGCGCCGGTCCCATCATGGTGCGAGCCGCCCCCGTGTCGTGTGGTGGTGCCGAGTTGACGGCACAGGCTACCGCTCATGATCTTGGACCCGGTGGCCGGTTCCGCCTTCGCGGCGGAAGCCAGGCAAGATGGGGGCGTGACCCTTATCGATCAGCTGCCGCAGACCGCCGATCCCGATGCCCTCTTCGAGGCCTTCTCGTCCTGGGCGGAGGGCCGCGGCATCTCCCTCTACCCGGCCCAGGAGGAGGCGCTGATCGAGGTCGTGTCGGGCGCCAACGTGATCCTGTCCACGCCGACCGGCTCCGGCAAGAGCCTGGTCGCGGCGGCGGCCCACTTCACGGCACTCGCCAACGACCAGGTGACGTTCTACACGGCGCCGATCAAGGCGCTCGTGTCGGAGAAGTTCTTCGACCTGTGCAAGCTCTTCGGGACCGAGAACGTCGGCATGCTCACCGGCGACGCGTCGGTGAACGCCGACGCCCCGGTGATCTGCTGCACGGCCGAGGTGCTCGCCTCGATCGCGCTGCGCGACGGCCGGAACGCCGACATCGGCCAGGTCGTCATGGACGAGTTCCACTTCTACGCGGAGCCCGACCGCGGCTGGGCCTGGCAGATCCCGCTGCTGGAGCTGCCGCAGGCGCAGTTCGTGCTGATGTCGGCGACGCTCGGCGACGTGTCGATGTTCGAGAAGGACCTCACCCGCCGCACGGGCCGCCCGACGGCGGTGGTCCGCTCGGCGACGCGGCCGGTCCCCCTCTCGTACGAGTACCGGCTCACGCCCATCACGGAGACGTTGACGGAGCTGCTGGAGACCAGGCAGGCGCCCGTCTACATCGTCCACTTCACGCAGGCGCAGGCCGTGGAGCGGGCGCAGTCGCTGATGAGCATCAACATGTGCTCACGCGAGGAGAAGGACCGGATCGCCGAGCTGATCGGCGGCTTCCGCTTCACCACCACGTTCGGCAGGAACCTCTCGCGGTACGTGCGGCACGGCATCGGCGTGCACCACGCGGGCATGCTGCCCAAGTACCGGCGGCTGGTGGAGAAGCTCGCCCAGGCGGGGCTGCTGAAGGTCATCTGCGGGACGGACACCCTCGGTGTCGGCGTCAACGTCCCCATCCGCACCGTGCTGTTCACCGCGCTCACCAAGTACGACGGCACCCGGGTGCGCACGCTGCGGGCCCGGGAGTTCCACCAGATCGCGGGCCGCGCCGGGCGGGCGGGCTTCGACACGGCCGGGTTCGTGGTGGCGCAGGCGCCCGAGCACGTCATCGAGAACGAGAAGGCGCTCGCCAAGGCGGGCGACGACCCGAAGAAGCGCCGCAAGGTGGTCCGCAAGAAGGCCCCGGAAGGGTTCGTCGGCTGGACCGAGACCACCTTCGAGAAGCTGATCGCCTCCGAGCCCGAGCCGCTGACCTCCCGCTTCCGCGTCACCCACACCATGCTGCTGTCGGTGATCGCCCGCCCCGGCGACGCCTTCACCGCCATGCGCCGGCTGCTGGAGGACAACCACGAGCCGCGCAGGAACCAGCTGCGGCACATCCGCCGCGCCATCGCGATCTATCGTTCGCTGCTCGACGGCGGTGTGGTGGAGCAGCTGGACGAGCCGGACGCCGAGGGGCGCAGGATCCGGCTGACCGTCGACCTCCAGCAGGACTTCGCGCTCAACCAGCCGCTGTCGACGTTCGCGCTCGCCGCGTTCGACCTGCTCGACCCGGAGTCCCCGTCGTACGCCCTCGACATGGTGTCGGTGGTCGAGTCGACGCTGGACGACCCGCGCCAGATCCTCGCCGCCCAGCAGAACAAGGCGCGCGGCGAGGCGGTCGGCGCGATGAAGGCGGACGGCGTCGAGTACGAGGAGCGGATGGAGCGGCTCCAGGAGGTCTCGTACCCCAAGCCGCTGGAGGAGCTGCTGTGGCACGCGTACAACACCTACCGGACGTCGCACCCGTGGGTCGGTGACCACCCCGTCTCCCCGAAGTCCGTCATCCGCGACATGTACGAGCGGGCGCTGACCTTCACGGAGTTCACCTCGCACTACGAGCTGGCGCGGACCGAGGGCATCGTCCTGCGGTACCTGGCGTCCGCGTACAAGGCGCTGGACCACACCATCCCGGACGACCTGAAGACGGAGGACCTGGAGGACCTGATCGCCTGGCTGGGCGAGATGGTGCGGCAGGTCGACTCCTCGCTGCTGGACGAGTGGGAGCAGCTGGCCAACCCGGAGGTCGAGACGGCCGAGGAGGCGCAGGAGAAGGCCGACCAGGTCAAGCCGGTCACGGCCAACGCCCGTGCCTTCCGGGTCCTGGTGCGCAACGCCCTCTTCCGCCGCGTGGAGCTGGCCGCGCTGGACCAGCTCGCCGAACTGGGCGAGATGGACGGCGAGTCCGGCTGGGACGAGGAGCGGTGGGCGGAGGCGATGGACGCGTACTGGGACGAGTACGACGACCTCGGCACCGGCCCGGACGCGCGCGGCCCGAAGCTGCTGTCGATCGAGGAGGACCCCGCGCACGGCCTGTGGCGCGTCCGGCAGACCTTCGCCGACCCGAACGGCGACCATGACTGGGGCATCAGCGCGGAGGTGGACCTGGCGGCCTCGGACGAGGAGGGCCGGGCGGTCCTGCGCGTCACCGACGTCGGCCAGCTCTGAAAGGACCCGTGGATGACGAACCCCGCCGAGAGACTCGTCGACCTGCTCGACCTGGAGCAAATCGAGGTCGACATCTTCCGCGGCGCCAGCCCGCAGGAGTCCCTGCAACGGGTCTTCGGCGGGCAGGTCGCCGGGCAGGCCCTGGTCGCCGCCGGCCGGACGACGGACGGCGGCCGGCCGGTCCACTCGCTGCACGCGTACTTCCTGCGGCCGGGCATCCCCGGCGTGCCGATCGTGTACCAGGTCGAGCGGGTACGGGACGGCAGGTCGTTCACGACCCGCCGGGTCACCGCGATCCAGCAGGGCAGGACGATCTTCAATCTGACGGCCTCCTTCCACCAGCCGGAGGAGGCGGGCTTCGAGCACCAGCTGCCGCCGCGGCTCGACTTCCCGCCGCCGGAGGAGCTGCCGTCGGTCACGGACGAGATCCGCGAGCACCTGGGCGCGCTGCCGGAGTCGCTGGAGCGGATGGCTCGCCGCCAGCCGTTCGATATCCGCTACGTCGACCGGCTGCGCTGGACGCGGGAGGAGGTCGAGGAGGCCGACCCGCGGAGCGCGGTGTGGATGCGCGCGGTGGGCCCGCTCGGCGACGACCCGCTGATCCACACGTGCGCGCTGACGTACGCCTCCGACATGACCCTGCTGGACGCGGTCCGCATCCCGGTCGAGCCGCTGTGGGGGCCGCGGGGCTTCGACATGGCGTCGCTGGACCACGCGATGTGGTTCCACCGCCCCTTCCGCACCGACGAGTGGTTCCTGTACGACCAGGAGTCCCCCATCGCGACGGGCGGCCGGGGCCTGGCGCGCGGCCGGATCTACGACCGCGAGGGCCGGCTGCTGGTGTCGGTGGTGCAGGAGGGGCTGTTCCGCCGCCACTGAGCGTCACAGGCCCGGCAACGCCTCCTGATCGACCTCGTGGCGCCGCGCCCTGATGTCGGGCCCGGCCGGATGCAGTCTGGCATCGCAGGCGGGCCCGAGGCCGGTGCGCCGGGAGGCGGCGCCGGTCAGCGGCCGCCCGCACAGCCGGCACCGCACCGGCCGCGGGCCGGGGGCGACGGTCTCGGTCTCCAGCGGAGGCTGTTCCTGGTCCACACCCGCCTGTCTACCAGGCGGGGCGTGCTTTGATCGACCCTGTTGTCAGTGCCCGTCCGAGGAGGAGTCCCGCATGTCCCTGTACGACATCCCGCTGCGCAGTCTGTCCGGTGAGGCGACGACCCTGGCCGAGTACAAGGGCCAGGTGGTCCTGGTGGTCAACGTCGCCTCGAAGTGCGGCCTGACCCCGCAGTACGAGGGCCTGGAGCGGCTCCAGAAGGCGTACGGCGCCCGGGGCTTCACGGTGCTGGGCGTGCCGTGCAACCAGTTCGGCGGCCAGGAGCCGGGCACGGCGGAGGAGATCGGCGCGTTCTGCTCGGCGACGTACGGCGTGACGTTCCCGATGCTGGAGAAGACGGACGTCAACGGCCCGGGCCGGCACCCGCTGTACGCGGAGCTGACGAAGACCGCGGACGTGGACGGCCAGGCCGGGGACGTCCAGTGGAACTTCGAGAAGTTCCTGATCTCCCCGCAGGGCGAGGTCACCCGCTTCCGCCCGCGCACGGAGCCGGACGCGGCCGAGCTGGTCGCGGCGATCGAGGCGCGGCTGCCGGGGGCCTGACGGGCGTCAGGGGGCCGGGCACGCGGACCACAGGCCCGCGCCGGCCTGGCGGGCCGCGGCCTGGGCCTCCGTCATCGTCTTCCAGTGCTTGTCGTTCGGCTCGAACAGCACGCTGGTGGCGTGGCCGCTGCGGACGAGGGACTCGTTGACGAAGACGCCCCTGTCGTTCCAGACGTAGAGCAGGTACCGGTCGAAGCGGTCCTTGAGTTCGACGTCGCGTTCCGTGCGCAGCCTGCTGCCGACGGGCAGGAGTTCGGCGGTCCGGGCGGTGGCCTCGCGGCTGAAGCAGTCGCCCCGCTCGGGGGCGTCGACCTCCAGCAGGCGGACGCGCGCGACGGTGCCGTCGGGGATGACCCTGCCGTCGCCCCGCACCTCGACGGTGTCGCCGTCGATGACGCGCAGCACGACCGGTCCGCGCGGCCTGCTCGGATCCGGCTCGCCGGCGGTCGCGGTAGGCAGCGGTCCGGCGAGGCCCACGGCGGCGGCGAGGGAGACCGCGACGGCGCCGGACCGGCTCCTGCGGCGCCGCGAGTGCCCCGAGTCCCCCGGGTGCCCTGTGGAAAGGTGCATGTCGCCCCCTCTCGTCCGGGTTCCCCCACTCAGTACAGCACCGTGGCTCGGGTCACGCGACCGCGCCGAGGGTGTCCGCCAGGCGGCGGCGGGCGGCCCGGGCGGCGGGGAGGACGGCGAGGGCGACCGCGCCGGCGACGGCGGTCGCGATGAGCGCCAGGAGGTGGAGCGCGGGCGGGCCGTGGGCGATGCCCGCGCCGACGCCGCTGCCGCGGCCCTCCTGGTCGATGAGCCAGTGGGCGAGCGGTACGCCCAGGGCCGTGCCGGCGGCGGCCGCGGCGAGGACGGTGAGGCCGACGGCGGTCACCGTCACCGCGGTGACCTGCCGGGGCGACAGGCCGACGGCCTTGAGGGCGAGCAGGTCGCGCTCGCCCTCGCGCACGGCGCCGCCGATGGCGGTGGACACCTCGGTCAGGCCGATGAGGGCGAGCACGGCGATGAGTCCGGCCGCCACGCCGCGCAGGGCGGTGAGCCGGTCGGCGGGGCCGGAGACCTCGTGGATGTCGAGGCGGCCCCGCGCCGCGTCCAGCAGGTCGGCGCGGACCGCGCCGGGGTCGGCGCCGGGGCGCAGCCGCAGGTGGTAGACGGTGGGTTCGAGTGCCGGGTCGTTCTCGCGGAGGGTGTCGAGGGAGGTGGAGACGGTCCGGCCGCCGTTGCCGGGTTCGATGCTGCGGCCGACGAGGTGCAGCACCTGCGGCCGGCCGCCGACAGTGAGCCGCACCCAGTCGCCGACCCCGACGCCGAGCAGGTCGAGCAGGCCCTGCCCGGCCACCGCCTCGTCCGGTCCCCGCGCCGGGCGGCCCTCGGCGACGGTGTACGGGTAGGGGTCCTGCCGGGTGCCGAGGCCGCGCAGGGCGATCGTGCCGGTCTGGCCGGGGACGAGCGCGGCGACCTCCAGCCCGCGGTGGGCGGCGAGCACGTCGGGGCTGCGCTGGAGGAGGGCGCGCGCCTCGCGGTCGCCGAGTCCGTCGGCGGGGCGGGCGGTGAGCGCGGCGGGCAGGCCGAGCTGCTCGGGCCGGGAATCGAAGCGCTCGACGGTGCTCCACGCGCTGAGGACGAGGGTGATCAGCAGCAGGGGCAGCGCGAGCCGGGCGACGGTCGCCGGGGCGCGCCGGCCGCGGCCGAAGGCGCGGTGCCAGCCGAGGACGAGCGCGGGGGGCACGCCCGGGAGGGCGAGCGCCCGCAGCGCCGGCCGGGTCAGGCCGCGTCCGGCCGGGGCGGCGGCCGCGGAGCCGGCGGGTACGGGGGGTACGCGGCCGGCGCGCCAGGCGGCGAGGCCGGTGGCGGCGCCGATGAGGGCGACGACGGCGGCGGGGACGCCGAGCAGCGCGGCGGTGTGTCCGGGCAGGCCCTGCCAGACGCCGACGGCGTCGCCGAGCCGCCCGGGTAGCCGGCTGCCGAGCGCCTGGACGGCCGCGGTGGCGAGGGCCGCGCCGAGGACGGCGTAGGCGAGGTGCTGGGCGAGGAAGACGCGGACGACCTGGCCGGGGGTGAAGCCGATGGCCTTGAGGACGGATATGTCGCGGAGGTGGCCGCGTACGCGGGTGCTGATCGCGCCGAACACGGCGAGCGAGGCGGCGGCGAGCGCGCCCAGCCCGAAGAGGCCGAGGACGCGGCCGAGGAGCCGGGTGTCGCCCTGCGCCTCGGCGCGGGCCTGCTGCCAGTGGGTGACGTCGGTGACGGCGCCGGCGCCGAGGGCGGTGACGGCGCGCTGCACGGCGTACTCGGTGTCGTCGCCGTCGGTGAGGCGCAGTCCGGTGACGCGGCCCGGCCGGCCGGGGACTGCGCGTACGGTGTCGGCGCTCGCCCAGACCGTGCCCGGGCGCTCGCCGGGGCGGTAGCGGGGCTCCGCGGTGTCGGCGACGCCGACGACGGTGAGGGCGCGGGGGCCGCGGGCGCCGCCGCCGGGCAGGGTGAGGGTGTCGCCCGGCCCGACGACGAGGGCCGCGGCGAGGCCGCTCTCCAGGACGACGCCGCCGGGGGCGGCGGGGTCGAGCCAGCGCCCGGCGGTGATCAGGGGCCGGCCGGTGGCGGGGGGCCGTGCGGGTGCGGCGCGCAGGTCGACGGCGGCGCGGGCGCCGCGCGAGGCGACGGTGGTGGCGACGGTGTCGTAGGGGCCGGCGACGGCGGCGACGCCGTCCAGGGCGGCGAGGCGGGCGGGGTCGACGGTACGCGCCGGGTCGGCGGTACGAGCCGGGTCGGCGGCGCGGCCGGTGTGGAGCCAGACGTGGGCGCCGTGCGACTGGGCGAACACCCGCTGCCAGGGGTTGGTGGCGTAGCCGAAGAGGGCCGCCGCGAGGAGGAGGGAGGCGACGATCCCGGCGGTGGCGCAGACGAGGAAGAGCGCTTCGCCGCGGTGGGTGCGCAGGTCGGCGTGTGCCCAGCGCAGCACGGCCCGCACGGCGGTCAGTCCCTCGGCTCGACGACGCGGGCGGGTCCGGTGGCGTCCTCGTCGGCGAAGGTCACGTCGTCGGTGACGCGGCCGTCGAAGAAGCTGATCACACGGTCGGCCGCGCTGGCGAGCCGGGCGTCGTGGGTGACGAGGACGATGGTCTGGCCGCGCTGGTGGAAGCGGGCGAGGAGCCGCATCACCTCGCGGGTCCCCTTGCTGTCGAGGCTGCCGGCCGGCTCGTCGGCGAGGAGCAGGCGCGGCTGGTTGACCAGGGCGCGGGCGAGGGCGACGCGCTGCTGCTCGCCGCCGGAGAGCTCGCCGGGCATGCTGCGGGCCTTGGCGGCGAGGCCCAGCTCGTCGAGGAGCCGTTCGCGCTCGGCGCGGGCGTGCCGCGCGGAGGCCCCGGCGAGCAGGGCGGGCAGTTCGACGTTGTCGGCGACGGTGAGGTTGGAGACCAGGTTGAAGAACTGGAAGACGAAGCCGATGCTGCGGCGGCGCGCCACCGCCCAGCGCGCCTCGGTGTAGCCGTCGGTGGACTCGCCGTCGAGGCGGATGGTGCCGGCGTCGGGGCGCTGGAGCCCGCCGAGCAGGTGCAGCAGGGTGGACTTCCCGGCGCCGGAGGGGCCGGTGACGGCGACGAACTCGCCGCGCCGGACGGTCAGGTCGACGCCCCGGACGGCGTGGACGGGCCCGCCCTCGCCGTGGTGGGTCCTGACCAGTCCGCGGGCCTCCAGCAGCGGCGGGGGCGCGGTGGGGCCGCCGGACGCGGAGGCGGCGGGCGCGGGGGTGTCGCTCATCGCGGGCCCTCCGTCCCTTCCAACTCCTCCTGGCAGCGCTCCAGCCAGTCGAGGTCGGCCTGGAGGTGGAGCATGGCGCCCTCGATGAGGAGGTGGGCCGTGCGGTTGTCCCGGTTCTCGGTGGCGGCCAGCTTGGAGAGGGTGCGCATGGTCCTGAGGTACTCGCGTCGCTGTCGGTTGATGAGGGTGATCTGGTCGGCGAGGCCGGTGCGGGGGGCGAGGGCGAGCTTCATGAAGAACTCGTCCCGCACCCGCGGTTCGTCCGCGGTCTCCTCGAACCAGGCGTGCAGCGCCTCGCGGCCGGCGGCGGTGAGGCGGTAGATCTTCTTGTTGGGCCGACTCGACTGGGCGATCTCCTCGCCCTCGATGAGCCCGGACTTCTCCAGCCGGCCGAGGGTGACGTAGACCTGGCCGACGTTGGGCTGAGGGTACGCGGCGCCCAGCAGCTGCTCAAGGTCCTGCTTGAGCTCGTAGCCGTGCGCGGGCCCGCCGGCGAGGAGAGCGAGCAGCTGCATGCGCACGCGGGGGCTCTCCTTCGGTCGCGATACGGGCTCGATGTGCTGTGCGCCCTAGTATCGCGCAATGCCTAACAGGTATACATGCCCCTGACCTGACGAGGACGTCCGGTGCCGGTGCCACAGGGAGGAACCTATGCGGTGGACGCGTGCCGCGGGTAGGGGTCTCCTGGTCGCGGCCCTGCTGCTGGTGGCGGCGGTGGCGTCCGGCGTGCCCGGCGAGGGGCGGCGGGACGGCGGGCGCGGCCCGGTGACGCTGGCCACGGCGGGCGACCTGACCGGCTACCTCGGCCCGCTGCTGGAGGACTGGAACCGGCGGCGGCCCGCGGAGCGGGTGACGCTCGTGGAGCTGCCGGACTCGGCGGACGAGACGCGCGCGCAGATGATCACCGATCTGCGGTCGGGTGAGGGCGGCCGCTTCGACGTCCTCAACATCGACGTGGCGTGGACGTCGGAGTTCGCCGCGGCCGGCTGGATCGCCCCGCTGGAGCGCCGGCGGTTCCCCCTGGACGCGTTCCTGGCGCCGGTGGTGGACACCGCGACGTACGAGGGGCGACTGCACGCCGTGCCGTACGTGACCAACGCCGGGATGCTGTTCTACCGCGCGGACGTGCTCCGGGCGGAGGGCGAGCGGCCGCCGCGCACCTGGGCCGAGCTGGCGCGGCAGGCCCGCGTCCTCGCGCCGCGCCACGGCATGGACGGGTACGCGGGACAGTTCCTGCCGTACGAGGGGCTGACGGTCAACGCCACGGAGGCCGTGTACTCGGCGGGCGGCGCGGTCCTCGACGGGGAGGGCGGCCGGGTGGCCGTGGACTCGCCGGCGGCGCGCGCCGGGCTGGCGTTCCTGGCCGGGGGCGTGCGGGAGGGCTGGATCCCCCGGGAGGCGCTCACCTACACGGAGGAGGAGTCCCGGCGGGCGTTCCAGGACGGCGGGCTGCTGTTCCTGCGGAACTGGCCGTACGCCTGGGCGGGCGCCTCCGGTCCCGGGTCGAAGGTCGCGGGCCGCTTCGGCGCGGTGCCGCTGCCGGGTCGGGACGGGCCGGGGACGAGCGTGCTCGGCGGGTCGAACCTCGCCGTGTCGCAGCGGTCGGGGCATCCGGAGACGGCCGCGGAGCTGATCGCGTACCTGACGAGCGACGCCGTGCAGCGCAGGGTCCTGACGGAGGGCGCCCTGCCGCCCGTGCGGGCCGCGCTGTACCGGGACGCGGCGCTGGTGGCGCGGTTCCCGTACCTGCCGGCGCTGCGGGAGAGCGTGCTCTCGGCGCGGCCACGGCCCAAGAGCCCCCGCTACGAGCAGGTGAGCCTGGCCGTGCAGGCGGTGCTGCACGACGCCCTGGCGCAGCGCCTGACGCCCGCCGCCGCGGTGCGGCGCCTCGCGGGGGAGCTGGAAGCGATCGCCCGTCGCGGCTGACCGCCCGGCCCCCTCTCCCGTTCCCCCCTCACCTCCCCTCTCGCTGGTTACCCGTTAGGTATGAGCGCAGCACTGCGGCGCTCTTTTTTCATGCCCCGGCGCGGGCAAACCCCCACAAAACCCCGTTACCAGCCGGTGTTTATGACTTCGCCGTTGACACGAGGTGAACCGCGCTACCTAACATGCATGCATAACCGCTGCCTCTCTGAGCAGCGCGCACCCTTCACGCAGAACAGGTCAACGGGTGATGCTCACAGCCCCGGCCGACGACGGCCTCTCGCACCGCCTCACGCACCCCTGGTGGCGCGACGCAGTGATCTACCAGGTGTACGTCCGCAGCTTCCTCGACAGCACCGGCGACGGCATCGGCGACCTCGCCGGCGTCCGCACCGGTCTGCCGTACCTGAAGAAGCTCGGGGTGGACGGCGTCTGGCTGAGCCCCTTCTACCCCTCGCCGCAGCACGACCACGGCTACGACGTCGCCGACTACCGCGACGTCGACCCGGTCTACGGCGACCTCGCCGAGTTCGGCCTGCTGGTGGCCGACGCCCACCGGCTGGGGATCAAGGTGCTGCTCGACGTCGTCCCGAACCACTGCTCCAGCGAGCACCCCTGGTTCCGCGAGGCGCTCGCCTCCGCCCCCGGCTCGGCGGCCCGCGCCCGGTTCCACTTCGCGGACGGCCGCGGGCCCGGCGGCGAGGAGCCCCCGAACAACTGGCACGCGATGTTCGGCGGGCCCGCCTGGAGCCGGGTCACCGAGCCGGACGGCACGCCCGGCCAGTGGTACCTGCACATGTTCACCCCCGAGCAGCCCGACCTGAACTGGCGCGAACCCGAGGTCGGCGCGTACTTCGAGGAGGTGCTGCGGTTCTGGCTGGACCGGGGCGTGGACGGCTTCCGCATCGACGTGGCGGCGGGCCTGTTCAAGCACCCGGACCTGCCGGACTCCCCCGACCCGGAGGCCGACGCCCGCACCCGCGACTCCGTCAACCCGCTCGCCTGGAACCAGCCCGAGGTGCACGGCGTGTGGCGCCGCTGGCGGGCGGTGTGCGAGGAGTACGCCGCCCGCGACGGCCGCGAGCGGCTGCTCGTGGGAGAGGTGTCGGTGCCGACCGCCCGCGAGCACGCCCTGTACGTCCGCCCCGACGAGCTGCACCAGGCGTTCTTCTTCGACCTGCTGGGCGCGCCCTGGGACGCCGCCGCCTTCCGCGGCGTCATCGACGAGGCGCTGCGCGACATCGCCGGCACGGGCTCCAGCGTGACGTGGGTGCTGAACAACCACGACCAGGTCCGCACCGTCACCCGGTACGGCGAGTCCGGCACCGCCGGCAGCGGGCTCGGCGCCGCCCGCGCCCGCGCCGCCGCCCTGCTGATGCTGGCCCTGCCCGGCGCCGCGTACATCTACCAGGGCGAGGAGCTGGGACTGCCGGAGGTCGTCGACCTGCCCGACGAGGTGCTGACCGACCCGATCTTCCGCAGGACCGGCAGCCGCGCCCGGATACGCGACGGCTGCCGCGTGCCGCTGCCGTGGTCGGGGCACGCCTCGCCGTTCGGGTTCAGCGCGGGCGCCGAGGCCCGGCCGTGGCTGCCGCAGCCGGGATGGTTCGCCGAACACGCCACGGACCGCGCGCTCGCCGACACCCGCTCGTCCTGGCACCTGTACCGCGAGGGCCTCCAGCTGCGGCGCGGCCTGCCGCAGCTGGGCGAGGGCCCGCTGCGCTGGCTGGAGGCGCCGCCCGGCGTCCTCGCCTTCACCCGCGGCGAGGGCCTGGTGTGCGCCGTCAACTTCGGTACCGCGCCGGTGCCCTCCCCCGCTGCCGGGCTGCCGCTGCTGTCGAGCGGGCCGTGCCCGCCCGGCACGCTGCCCGGCTCCACCGCCGCCTGGTGGATCTCCGGTGGCGCCCCCTCCCCCTCCCCCGCACCCGCCCCCTGACGCACCACCGCCTCCCGGCCCCGAACCCCCTTCGAAAGGTACGGACATGATGAGACGACGCCTCACCGCCGCGTGCTGCTCGGCCCTCACCCTCGCCCTGGCCCTGTCCACGACCGCCTGCGGCGGCGACCCGGTGACCGCGGCGGGCGGTGGCGGGAAGGAGTTCGCCGGGAAGACCCTGACCGTCGCCGGCGTCTGGTCGGGCGCCGAGCAGAAGAACTTCCAGAAGGTGCTCGACGCCTTCACCGAGAGGACCGGCGCCCAGACCCGGTTCGTGTCGACCGGCGACAACGTCTCCACCGTCGTCGGCAGCAAGATCGAGGGCGGCAACGCACCGGACGTGGTGATGGTCCCGCAGGTCGGGGTGTTGCGGCAGTTCGCCGCCCGCAAGTGGCTCAAGCCGCTCTCCGCGACGGTGGGCGCGAAGGTCGACTCCGGGTACGCCCCGGTGTGGAAGGAGTACGGCTCCGTCGACGGCACCCTGTACGGCCTGTACTTCAAGGCGTCCAACAAGTCGACCGTCTGGTACAGCCCGCAGGCCCTCGACCAGGCGGGCGTCGAGC
Organism: Streptomyces sp. DH12; assembly: GCF_020873895.1. GTDB lineage: Bacteria > Actinomycetota > Actinomycetes > Streptomycetales > Streptomycetaceae > Streptomyces. Next base: position 111,754 of record NZ_JAHWGT010000018.1, read on the forward strand.
CGCCCAGGACGTACGAGGAGATGCTCGCCGCCGGCCGCACCGTCGCCGACTCCGGCCTGCCGGCGTTCTCGGTGGCCGGCGAGGACGGCTGGACGCTGACGGACTGGTTCGAGAACGTCTACCTGTCGCAGGCCGGGCCGGAGAAGTACGACCGGCTCGCCCGGCACGAGATCCCGTGGACCGACCCCAGCGTGGTGCGGGCGCTGAAGACGCTCGCCACGCTCTTCTCCGACGACCGGCTGCTCGCGGGCGGCCGCAAGGGCGCCCTCTCCACCGACTTCCCCGGTTCGGTCGAGCAGGTCTTCGGCCCGAAGCCGCAGGCCGCGATGGTCTACGAGGGCGACTTCGTGGCCGGCGTCGCCGAGGACGAGTTCGGCCGGAAGATCGGCGAGGACGCCACGTTCTTCCCGTTCCCGCCTGTCGGCACCGGCGCGGCGCCGGTCGTCAGCGGGGGCGACGCGGCCGTCGTCCTGAAGGACGGCAGGAACCAGGAGGCCGCGATGGCGTTCCTGGAGTTCCTCGCGACGCCGCAGGCGGCCGCGGTCTGGGCGGCCGAGGGCGGCTTCATCTCGCCGAACAAGGGCCTCGACCTCGGCGCGTACGGCGACGCCACGCTGCGGGCGACCGCCAAGTCCCTCGTCGACGCCGGGGACACCGTCCGGTTCGACATGTCGGACCAGGCGCCGGCGGCGTTCGGCGGGACGAAGGGCGCCGGCGAGTGGAAGATCCTCCAGGACTTCCTGCGCGACCCGTCCGACCCCGCGGCCACCGCCGGGCGGCGCCGGCGGAACGCCGCCGTCGCCTTCGTCCTGCCCGCGCTGCTGCTGCTCGGCGCGCTGGTGGTGTACCCCGTCCTCTTCTCCGTCGGCCGCAGCTTCTTCGACGCGTCCGGGACCCGCTTCGTCGGCGCCGACAACTACACGGCGATGTTCCGCGACCCGGCCACGCTGCAGGCCGTCCGCAACAGCACGATCTGGGTGGTCGTCGCCCCGACCCTGCTCACCGGTCTCGGGCTCGTCCTCGCGGTCCTCGTCGAGAGGATCCGCTGGGCGTCCGCCTTCAAGCTGCTGCTCTTCCTGCCCATGGCGGTGTCGTTCCTCGCCGCGGGCATCATCTTCCGGCTCGCCTACGAGGAGGACCCCGACAAGGGCGTGTTCAACGCGGCGGTGGTCGGCGTGCACGACGTGTTCGCCGACGGACCCTCGTACCCCGGCGCGCGGGCCCGGGACGGCGAGGGCGTGCGCACCGCAGCGGACGGGGCGTACGAGACGGCCGGGCCCGTGGCGCCCGGCGGCGCGCCGCTCCTCCTCGGGCTGGTCGGCGTCAGCCCGGCGGACGTCCCGGACGGGGCGCGCCCCGCCGCCGGGGCGGCCTCGGCCCCGGCCGGCCCCGGCGAGCTGCGCGGCGTGGCCTACCTGGACTTCACCCCGGGCGGCGGGGGGCACCCCGGGCGGGTCGACCCGGCGGAGCGCGGCCTGCCCGGTCTGACCGTGGAGGCGGTGCGGGGCGGCGAGGTCGCCACCGCCACGACGGGCGCGGACGGGGCGTTCCGCTTCACCGGCCTGGACGCGGGCGGCACGTACACGGTGCGGCTGCCGGCGGAGAACTTCGCCGCGCCGTTCTCCGGCGTGTCGTGGCTGGGTCCGGCGCTGGTCACCCCGGCGATCATCGGCGCGTACCTGTGGATCTGGACCGGCTTCGCCATGGTCCTCATCGGCGCGGGTCTGACGGCCCTGCCGCGCGACGCCCTGGAGGCGGCGCGGATGGACGGGGCGAGCGAGTGGCAGGTGTTCCGCCTGATCACGGTGCCGCTGCTGGCGCCCGTGCTGACGGTCGTGTTCGTCACCCTCGTCATCAACGTGATGAAGGTCTTCGACCTGATCTACATCATCGCACCGGGCCCGGTGCAGCAGGACGCGACGGTCCTGGCCACCCAGATGTGGCTGGTGTCGTTCGGCGGCGGCAACGACCAGGGGCTCGGCAGCGCGCTGGGCGTCCTGCTCCTGCTGCTGGTGGTCCCCGCGATGGTCTTCAACGTCCGCCGCTTCCGCAGGAGCCAGTCATGACCGCGACCGCTACCGCCCCCGTGACACCGCCGGCGGCCGCGCCCGCCCCGCCGGCGCCCCGCCCCCCGCGCCACCGCCCCCGCCGCCGGCTGCGGCAGTGGCTCGGCAACGGACTCGTCCAGGCCTTCCTGCTGGTGGTGGGGCTGGTCTGGATCACTCCGGTGGCCGGCCTGCTGCTGTCGTCGCTCCGCTCGGCGCAGGACAGCGCGTCGAGCGGCTGGTGGACGGCGCTGGCCGACCCGGGCTCGCTGTCGTTCGCCAACTACGCGTCCCTGCTGGAGAACGCCGGCATGACGCAGGCGTTCTGGAACACCGTGCTGATCTCGGTGCCGACGACCGTCCTCGTCGTCGTCATCGCGGCGCTGGCCGGGTACGCCTTCGCCTGGCTGGAGTTCCCGGGCCGCGACTGGCTGTTCCTGCTGGTGGTGGCCCTGCTGGTGGTGCCGGTCCAGGTGGGATTGCTGCCGGTGGCCAAGCTCTTCGGGCAGTTGGGCCTGTTCGGCACCATCCCGGGCGTCGTCCTCTTCCACGTCGCCTACGGGCTGCCCTTCGCCGTCTTCCTGCTCCGCAACTACTTCGCGGAGATGCCGCGCGAGATGCTGGAGGCGGCCCGGATGGACGGCGGCGGCGAGTGGCGGATCCTCACCCGGCTGGTGCTGCCGGTGGGCCGCCCGGCCATCGCCAGCCTCGCCGTCTTCCAGTTCCTGTGGGTCTGGAACGACATGCTCGTGGCGCTGCTGTTCGCCGACTCGTCCTCCCAGCCGCTGACGGTTGAACTCCAGTCGCAGGTACGTCAGTTCGGCAGCAACGTCGACGTCCTGGCGCCGGGTGCCTTCCTCTCCCTGGTGGTCCCGGTCGTGGTGTTCCTGGTGTTCCAGCGCCACTTCGTGCGGGGGGTGATGGCCGGTTCGGTGAAGTGAGCCGTCAGCGGATCGGCACGCCGGAGAGGGTGCGGGCGATGACCAGGCGCTGGATCTCGCTCGTGCCCTCGAAGATCGTGTAGATCCCGGCGTCCCGGTGCATGCGCTCGACCGGGTACTCGCGGGTGTAGCCGTTGCCGCCGAGGATCTGGACCGCCTGGGCCGTGACCTTCTTGGCGACCTCGCTGGCGTACAGCTTCGACATGGAGCCCTCGGCGGCCGTGAAGGGCTTGCCCGCGGTGGCCATCCAGGAGGCGCGCCACACGAGGAGGCGGGCGGCGTCGATCTGCGTGCGCATGTCGGCGAGTTGGAAGGCCACGCCCTGGTTGTCGATGATCGGCCGGCCGAACTGGTGGCGGGTGGTGGCGTAGTCGAGGGCGACCTCGTAGGCGGCGCGGGCGGTGCCCACGGCCATGGCGCCGACGGCGGGGCGGGACGCCTCGAAGGTAGCCATGGCGGCGTTCTTCACCCGCTCCGCGCCCCCGCCCCTGCGGGCCTTCTCGCGGGCGCGGGCGAGGCGCTCGTCCAGCTTCTCCTTGCCGCCGAGGAGGCAGGAGCCGGGGACGCGGACGCCGTCCAGGACGACCTCGGCGGTGTGCGAGGCGCGGATGCCGTGCTTCTTGAACTTCTGCCCCTGCGCGAGGCCGGGGGTGCCGGGCGGGACGATGAAGGAGGCGTGGCCCTTGGAGCCGAGCTCGGGGTCGACGACGGCGACGACGACGTGGACGTCGGCGATGCCGCCGTTGGTGGCCCAGGTCTTGGTGCCGTCGAGGACCCATTCGTCCTTGGCCGCGTCGTACACCGCGCGGGTGCGCATGGCGGCGACGTCGGAGCCGGCGTCGGGCTCGGAGGAGCAGAAGGCGGCGACCTTCACGTCGTTCGCGTCGCCGTACATCTGCGGGATCCAGGTCCCGATCTGCTCCTCGGTGCCGTTGGTGAGGACGCCGACGGCGGCGAGGCCGGTGCCGACGATGGACAGGGCGATGCCGGCGTCGCCCCAGAACAGCTCCTCCATCGCCACCGGGATGCCGAGGCCGGTGGGGTCGAAGAACTGCTGCGCGTAGAAGTCCAGGGAGTAGATGCCGACCTTGGCGGCTTCCTGGATGATCGGCCAGGGGGTCTCCTCGCGCTCGTCCCACTCGGCGGCGGCCGGCCGGATCACGTCCGCGGCGAACCCGTGCAGCCAGTCACGGACCTGCTTCTGGTCGTCGTTGAGCTCGAGCGTGAACCCGGACATGCGTCCTCCTGCGGCGTACATTGTTACTAGCGGTAACCGCAGTCTGTTACCGGTAAGTAGAAGCTGTCAACCGGCAGCGGCCGCCGGGGCGGTGTTACGTTGCGCTGGCCTTGGGAACATCGACGGGCGGGGAGAGACGCTATGGAGACCACACACCGGACCGAGCAGCAGCGGTCGGCCGAACAGCGGCGACGCGAACTGCTGGAGGCGGCCGACCGGGTGGTCCTGCGCGACGGTCCGCAGGCGTCCATGAACGCCATCGCCGCCGAGGCCGGCATCACCAAGCCGATCCTGTACCGCCACTTCGGCGACAAGGGCGGCCTGTACCGGGCCCTCGCCAAACGCCACACCGACGCCCTGCTCGGCGCGCTGCGGGCCGCGCTGGACGCCCCCGCCGGGCGCCGCCAGCGCGTCGAGGCGACGCTCGACACGTACCTCGCCGCGATCGAGGCCCGACCGCAGGTGTACCGCTTCCTGATGCACCCCTCCGAGGACGCGGCCCCGCAGCAGGAACAGGGCTTCGACGTCGGCCGCCACTCGGCGCCGGTGCTGCGGCGGATGGGCGAGGAGCTCGCCGACGTCATCGCCGAGCGCGTCGACCTGGGCGAGGACGGCGACGCCGTGGCCCGGATGTGGGGCCACGGCATCGTCGGCATGATGTACGCGGCCGGCGACTGGTGGCTCGGCGAGCGCCCCTGCGGCCGCGCCGCGCTGGTGTCGGCCCTGGCCGACCTGTTGTGGGGGCGGCTCGCCGAGGCGGAGGACCGCGCCGGCGGCCCGCGCTTCTAGGGGACCCGCCCGCGCGGGCCCGGCCGCGCGGCCCCGGCCCGTGGCGGAGGGTCAGCGGGCTCCGCCCCACGGGGCCCGGCGGGCCGCCCGCAGCACCCGGGCGCGGCGCCAGCCGCCGAGGCGGTCGGGGTAGACCAGCCCGTCCAGGTGGTCGCACTCGTGCTGGAGGCAGCGGGCGAAGAACCCCGTGCCCTCGACCCGCACCGGCTCGCCGCGCACGTCGACGCCCTCGACGACGGCCCGGTCGAACCGCTCGGTCCCGGCCTCCAGACCGGGCAGCGACAGGCAGCCCTCGGGGCCGCGCACGACGAGGCCGTCCGCCTCGACCAGACGGGGGTTGACGACGTGCCCGAGGTGCCGGACGTCCTCGTCGTCCGGGCAGTCGTAGACGAAGACGCGCGAGGCCACCCCGACCTGGTTCGCCGCCAGACCGACGCCGTTCGCCGCGTACATCGTGGCGAACAGGTCCTCCACCAGACGGACGAGCGAGGGCCCGAAGTCGGTGACGGTCTCACAGGGGGCGTGCAGCACGGGCGAGCCGAGCAGGCTCATCGCCCGCACGGCGCCGGAACTGCCGGGGATCGGCCGGTTTCGCATGGCGTCAGGGTACGTTCCGGCCCGCCACCAGCCTCCCGGCAGGTAGCGGGGTGCGGGACCACGACCGGATCTCGATAGGCTGAGGTCGGACCCACGCTAGGAGGAACAAGGACGATGGCAGGCAACTCGGAGCCGCTGTCGCCGCGCGCCAAGCTGGCCGTGACGGCGGGCAAGGCCGCGGCGGCGGTGTCTCGCGCGGCGGGACGCGGCAGCGGATCGGTGATCGGCGGCCGGGTGGCGCTCAAGCTCGACCCCGACCTTCTGGGCCGGCTCGCGCAGCACCTGGACGTCATCCTGGTGTCGGCGACCAACGGCAAGACCACCACCACGCGACTCATCGCCGAGGCGCTGCGCGCCAGCGGCCCGGTCGTCTCCAACGCGCTCGGCGCGAACATGCCCGCGGGCATCACCTCCGCCCTGGCCGGCGGATCGGACGCGAAGTACGGCGTCATCGAGGTGGACGAGAAGTACCTCGCCGGGGTCGCCCGTGACACCACCCCGAAGGTGATCGCGCTGCTCAACCTCTCGCGCGACCAGCTGGACCGCGCCGCCGAGACCCGCATGCTCGCGGAGAAGTGGCGCGAGGGCCTGGCCGGCACGAAGGCCGTGGTCGTCGCCAACGCCGACGACCCGCTCGTCGTCTGGGCCGCCTCCTCCTCCCCGAACGTGGTGTGGGTGGCGGCCGGCCAGGAGTGGAAGGACGACGCCTGGTCGTGCCCGGCCTGCGGCGGTGTGATGCAGCGCCCCGGCGACGACTGGTTCTGCGGCGAGTGCGGCTTCCGCCGCCCGGCCCCTACCTGGGCGCTCAGCGGCGACCACGTCCTCGACCCGCACGGCTCGGCCTGGCCGATCCACCTGCAGCTGCCGGGCCGCGCCAACAAGGCCAACGCCGCCAGCTCGGCCGCGGTGGCCGCCGTGTTCGGCGTGCCGCCCCAGGTCGCCCTGGAGCGCATGTACCAGGTGCAGGCCGTCGCCGGCCGCTACGACGTCGTGTCCTTCGAGGGCCGTGACGTGCGGCTGCTGCTGGCGAAGAACCCCGCCGGGTGGCTGGAGACGTTCTCCCTGATCGACCGGCCGCCGACGCCGGTGGTGCTCTCGGTCAACGCGCGCGGCGCGGACGGCACGGACACGTCGTGGCTGTGGGACGTCGACTACACCCGGCTCGCCGGCCACCCGCTCTTCGTGATCGGCGACCGCCGGCTGGACCTCGCCGTGCGGCTGGAGGTCGCGGGCCTGGACTTCCGGGTGTGCGAGACGCTCGACGAGGCGGTGCAGCTGGCCCCGCCCGGGCGGATCGAGCTGATCGCCAACTACACCGCGTTCCAGGACGTACGCCGCCGCGTCGGCAACTGACCCGACCTCCGATAGGACGAGAGAGCATGAGCGACAGCAGTCTGCGTCTGGTGTGGGTCTACCCCGACCTGCTCAGCACCTACGGCGACCAGGGCAACGCCCTCGTCGTCGAGCGCCGCGCCCGGCAGCGCGGCCTGGACGTGCAGCGCGTGGACGTCCGCAGCGACCAGCCGGTGCCGACCTCCGGCGACATCTACCTGATCGGCGGCGGCGAGGACCGGCCGCAGCGGCTGGCCGCCGAGCGGCTGCGGCGCGACGGCGGCCTGAGCCGCGCCGCCGAGAACGGCGCGATCATCTTCTCGGTCTGCGCCGGGTACCAGATCCTCGGCCACGAGTTCATCAACGACCTCGGCGAGCGGGAGCCGGGCCTCGGCCTGATCGACGTGGTCTCCACGCGCGGCGAGGGCGAGCGCTGTGTCGGTGACGTGCTCGCCGACATCGACCCGCGCCTGGGCCTGCCGCAGCTGACCGGCTTCGAGAACCACCAGGGCGTCACGCACCTCGGCCCGTCGGCGCGCCCCTTCGCGCGCACCGTCTTCGGCAAGGGCAACGGCACCGGCGACGGCACGGAGGGCGCGTACAACGACACCGTCTTCGGTACGTACATGCACGGCCCGGTCATGGCCCGCAACCCGCAGATCGCCGATCTGCTGCTGAAGCTGGCCCTGGACGTGAACGCGCTGCCGCCGACCGACGACCGGTGGTACGAGGCGCTGCGCGCCGAGCGGATCGCGGCGGCCAGCCAGCCGGCCTGACCCGCCGGCCCGCGACGCCCCGGGGGCGGCCGACCGACCCGTGAGCGGGCGGCGGCCGCCCCCGCGCGCACCGTCTTCGTCTGTTCCTCCGAACTCCGTCCACGGGTCGGACGTCCGGTTCGGCTGCCCTGCCCCTCGCCGGTAGGGTGGCGGTGATCCAGGCCGGACGACGTGGTCCGGGTGTCGGCCCACGTTGCAAAGGTATTTCGGGCTATGCGCATTGGCGTGCTCACCTCCGGCGGCGACTGCCCCGGTCTGAACGCGGTCATCCGTTCCGTCGTGCACCGCGCCGTCGTCGACCACGGCGACGAGGTCATCGGGTTCCACGACGGGTGGCGGGGCCTGCTGGAGGCCGACTACCGCAAGCTCGACCTCGACGCGGTGGGCGGCATCCTCGCCCAGGGCGGCACGATCCTCGGCTCCTCCCGGGTCCAGCCGGCGCACCTCGTGGACGGGGTGGAGCGGGCGAGGGGGCACGTCGCCGACCTCGGCCTCGACGCGATCATCCCGATCGGCGGCGAGGGCACCCTGAAGGCCGCGAACCTGCTCTCCGAGGCGGGGCTGCCGATCGTCGGCGTGCCGAAGACGATCGACAACGACATCGCCTCGACGGACGTCACCTTCGGCTTCGACACGGCCGTCGGCGTGGCCACGGAGGCGCTGGACCGGCTGAAGACGACGGCGGAGTCGCACCAGCGCGTCCTCATCGTCGAGGTGATGGGCCGGCACACCGGGTGGATCGCGCTGCACTCCGGCATGGCGGCCGGCGCGCACGCCATCGTCGTCCCGGAGCGGCCGTTCGACATCGACGAGCTGACCGCCCGCGTCGGCGCCCGCTTCGCGGCCGGCAAGCGGTTCGCGATCGTCGTCGCCGCGGAGGGCGCCAAGCCGCGGGCCGGCTCCATGGACTTCGACGAGGGCGGCAAGGACATCTACGGCCACGAGCGGTTCGCCGGCATCGCGCGGCAGCTGTCGATCGAGCTGGAGGGGCGCCTCGGCAAGGAGGCGCGCCCCGTCATCCTCGGCCACGTCCAGCGCGGCGGCACGCCCACCGCGTACGACCGCGTCCTCGCGACCCGCTTCGGCTGGCACGCGGTGGAGGCGGCGCACCGCGGGGAGTTCGGCATGCTGACCGCGCTGCGCGGCACGGACATCGTCATGGTGCCGCTCGCGGAGGCCGTCGAGACCCTCAAGACCGTCCCCACCGAGCGGTACGCCGAGGCCGAGACCGTCCTCTGACCCGGCCGGCCGGTGTCGCGGGACCCGTACGGTCCGGCGCCGCGGGCCGCTCTCCCGGCCGGGTCCGACCGGTCCGGGCCGCCGCCGCACCGGGAAGCCGCCCCCGGTCGCCGACGCGGCCGGGGGCGGTTCTAGTCTGGTGCCGCAAGCGGACAAGCCAGCACGAACCAGGAGCCGCCGGATGGATCACGGGCACGGCATGACGTCGGACCTGCCGCCGTTCACGCTGGAGCGGGGGCTCGCGTACTCGCCCGACACGTTCTTCCTGGTCGGCTGCGTGCTGGCACTGGCGCTGTACGGCTGGGGCGTGCTGCGGCTGCGGCGGCGCGGTGACTCCTGGCCCGTCGGCCGTATCGTCTTCTTCACGCTCGGTGTGCTCTCCGTGGCGCTGGTGATGTGCACGGGGCTGAACGACTACGGCATGGTCATGTTCAGCGTGCACATGGTGCAGCACATGGTGATCAGCATGCTGTCGCCGATCCTGCTGCTCCTCGGCGCCCCGGTGACGCTGGCCCTGCGGGCGCTGCCGGTCGCGGGCCGCGGCCGCGGGAAGGGGCCGCGCGAGCTGCTGCTCTGGCTGCTGCACAGCCGGTACATGCGGGTGATCACGCACCCCGCCTTCACCATCCCGCTCTTCATCGCGAGCCTGTACGCGCTGTACTTCACGCCGGTCTTCGACTTCCTCATGGGGTCCACGGCCGGGCACATCGCGATGATGGTGCACTTCCTGGCGGTGGGCGTGGTCTTCTTCTGGCCGATCATGGGCGTGGACCCGGGCCCGCACCGGCCCGGATACGTCATGCGGATGCTGGAGCTCTTCGCGGGCATGCCCTTCCACGCCTTCTTCGGCATCGCGCTGATGATGGGCTCGGAGCCGATGGTCGGCACGTACGCGAACCCGCCGGCCTCGCTCGGCATCGACGCCCTGGCCGACCAGAACGCGGCCGGCGGCATCGCGTGGGCGTTCAGCGAGATCCCGTCGGTGGTGGTGCTCGTCGCGCTGCTGTACCAGTGGTACCGCTCCGAGCAGCGGGTGGCGAAGCGCGCCGACCGGGCCGCCGACCGGGACGGCGACAAGGAGCTCGTCGCGTACAACGCCTACCTCGCCTCGCTCCAGGCGCGCGGGCGGTAGCGCGGGAGGCCCCTTCCGGGTGACCATGGCAGCAGGCCGGCGGCCGGGAGGAGGGCACCATGTCAGCGACGAGGACCATGGGGACCATCACCGTGGGCGCCCTGGTGGTGATCACGGCGTACACGGTCGCGCTGGGCAGCAGCGGCTGGCTGTGGTTCGCCTGGATCGTGCTGGGGCTGGTGACGCTCGGGATGGTCGCGACCCGCGACGGCTGAGCGGGGGCCGGGGAAGGATCTCCTCGAAATTCTCTCCGCGGGGCGGCAACCCATCCGGTGGCGGCGGCGACCACCGGGTGCACGTACCCCCCAGCAGAGGAATCACATGAGTTCGACCACACAGCCGCGCGCCCGGCACCGCCGCACGCTCACCCGCCGCCGCGCGCTCGTCGGCGGGGCCGCCGCGCTCGGCCTGACCGGCGCCGCGCTCGCCGGGACGGGTCTGCTGAGCCCCGCGGGCGCCGCCTCCTCCTGGCCCGCGCCGAAGGAGAACGCGCCCGTCACGAAGACGATCGAGTTCGGCGGCACGTACGACGGCAAGCTGAAGCGCTTCCACGGCAGCGGCGCGCTGGGCGACGGCGGCCAGGACGAGAACCAGAAGCCGCTGTTCACCCTCAAGGACGGCGCCATCCTCAAGAACGTCGTGATCGGCGCCCCCGCCGGTGACGGCGTCCACTGCCTGGGCAGCTGCACGCTGCAGAACGTCTGGTGGGAGGACGTCGGCGAGGACGCCGCCTCCTTCAAGGGCAAGTCCGCCTCGGCGGTCTACCGGGTGGAGGGCGGCGGCGCCCGGAAGGCGTCCGACAAGGTCTTCCAGTTCAATGGCGCCGGCACCCTGCGGATCACCGGCTTCCAGGTCGCGGACTTCGGCAAGCTGGTGCGCAGCTGCGGCAACTGCTCCAAGCAGTACAAGCGGACCATCGTGATCGACGGCGTGGACGCGACCGCCCCCGGCAAGCAGCTGGTGGGCATCAACTCCAACTACGGCGACACGGCCACCCTGCGCAACGTCCGCATCCACGGTGACAAGAGCCGCAAGCTCCAGCCGTGCGCGCACTACCAGGGCAACAGCAGCGGCAAGGAGCCGAAGCAGCTGGGCAAGGGCCCGGACGGCAGCTTCTGCCGGTACGCGGCGTCGGACGTCACCCACCGGTGACGTGACCCGCGCCCGAGCGGCGCGGGGAGCCACGCAGGCGAGCGACCCGGGGGGCCGCGGCGGAGATCCGCCGCGGCCCCCCGGCGTACGCGCCGGCCGGGCACTGGGCCGAACGGGGTGGTGCGGTCGGCGATTGAGTACGCGTACGGATGAGAGGAACCGGGCGTCCCGGGAAGATGCACAGGAGGAGACCTTTCCGCCGCGGTCGTGGCCGCAGTAGGGAGCAGGACCGTGTTCTATTACGTGCTCAAGTACGTGCTCCTGGGACCGCTGCTGCGGCTGCTGTTCCGCCCGAGGACCGAGGGGCTGGAGCATGTGCCGGAGACGGGTGCGGCCATCGTGGCGGGCAACCACCTGTCGTTCTCGGACCACTTCCTGATGCCGGCGGTGCTGAAGCGCCGCATCACCTTCCTGGCGAAGCAGGAGTACTTCACCGGTCCGGGTCTGAAGGGGCGGCTGACCGCCGCGTTCTTCCGCAGCGCCGGGCAGATCCCGGTCGACCGTTCGGGCAAGGCGGCCGGGCAGGCGGCGATCCGGGAGGGCCTCGGGGTGCTCGACGGCGGTGAGCTGCTGGGCATCTACCCGGAGGGCACCCGCTCGCACGACGGCCGGCTGTACAAGGGCAAGGTGGGCGTCGCGGTCATGGCCCTGAAGGCGGGCGTCCCGGTCGTGCCCTGCGCGATGGTCGGCACGTTCGAGATCCAGCCGCCCGGCAAGGTCGTCCCGAGGATCCGGCGGGTGACGATCCGCTTCGGCGAGCCGCTGGACTTCTCGCGGTACGCGGGCATGGAGAACGACAGGACCGTCGTCCGCGCGGTGACGGACGAGATCATGTACCGGATCCTGGAGCTGTCGGGGCAGGAGTACGTGGACGACTACGCGGCGGACGTGAAGGCGGCGGCGCAGGAGCGGCCGGCGGGGCTCCTCGCCGGCCGCCGGCGCCCCGGCCCTGGCGCCGCGCAGGCCGGTCCCGGGGCGACGGCGGCCGGGGCGGGTTCGACGGCGGCCGGGGCGGGCGCGTCGGCGGTCGAGCCGGGGGCCGCCGCGGCCGGACCCGAGCCCTCGCGGGGGCAGGACGGCTGACGCTACCCGCCGTCGCCGGCGGTGAGCTCGGCGAGGGCGTCGTCGAGGACGCGGCGCAGGGCGCGGGCGTCCGGGGCCAGGGCCGTGACCAGTGCGGCCGGGCCGGCCAGCGGGGTGAGGACGGCCGCCGTGTCCAGCTGCCGCGGCGCCACCGGTCCGGTCTCGAACGCCCCGTCCACGACGAGGAGCTGCCCCACCGCCCGGTGGCCCGCCAGGACGGCGGGGCCGTCCCAGCCGGCGGGCGCGCCGGGGCCGCAGGCGAGCTCCTGGTCGAGGAGGGGGCGCCCGGCCCGCCGCACGGTGAGGCGGGTGACGAGGGTGCCCGGCTCCTCGTCGGTGCGGCCCAGCACCTGCTCCTCGCGCAGGACGAGGCGGGAGGTCGCGGCGAGGTCGACCGTCGTGCGCGTCCGCAGCGACGAACCCCTCGCGGCGATCAGCTGCTCGGGCAGCCAGTCCAGCCGGGCCCGCTCGCCGACGGCGAGGCGCACGTCGTAGTGGGCGGGGGCGCCGCTCGGACCGGGCAGCGACACGGTCGCCGCCGCCGCGTCGACGGTGAGCCGGGCGTCGTCGCCGGCGCGGACCTCCAGGGCCAGCCGGTCACCGCCGAGGGGGGCGCTCATGGCGCCGACGACGGTGACGCGCGCGGCACCCGGCCGCCGGGCGCGGGTGCGGCGCACGGCGAGCGGGCCCTCGCTCTCCAGGACGGGGAGCGCCCCGCCCGCCGCGGCGACGATCCGCGCGGTGGCGCGGACGCTCACGCGGCGGGGGCCGACGTCCAGGCGGCGAGCCGCTCCCGGACCCAGTCGGCGACCGGGGCGACGCCGTCCTGCCCCTTCAGCGAGGTGAAGGCGACGGGCAGGTGGCCGCGCTGTGCCTTGGCCTCGCGGGCCATCCGGTCGAGGTCGGAGCCGACGTGGGGGGCGAGGTCGGTCTTGTTGATCACGAGGAGGTCGGCGGTGGTGACGCCGGGGCCGCCCTTGCGGGGGATGTCGTCGCCGCCCGCGACGTCGATGACGAAGACCTGCGCGTCGACGAGCCCTTTGGAGAAGGTCGCGGTGAGGTTGTCGCCGCCGGACTCGACCAGGATGAGGTCCAGGGGGCCGACGGCGTCCTCCAGGTCCTCGACGGCTTCGAGGTTGGCGGAGATGTCGTCGCGGATCGCGGTGTGCGGGCAGGCCCCGGTCTCCACGGCGGCGATCCGCTCGGGCGGCAACACCGCCTCGCGCAGCAGGAACTCCGCGTCCTCCCGGGTGTAGATGTCGTTGGTGACGACCGCCAGCGACAGCCGGTCGCGCAACTCGCGGCAGAGCGCGGCGACGGTCGCGGTCTTGCCCGAGCCGACGGGCCCGCCGAGCCCGATGCGCAGGGCGCGGCGGGTGCCGTCGCGGCGGTGGGCGTCGGCGCTGACGGCGGCGGGGCCGTCGTGGGTGTGGTCGAGGTGCACTTGGGGGCTCCGTTCAGAGTCACGAGGCGAAGAGGCGTACGGGCCAGGCCGCGTGCTGCTCCGCGGTGATGTCCAGCAGCGGCGCGGACGCGGCGGGCAGCGCGTCGGTGCCGCCCAGGGGCACGCGCTGGGCGGCCGCGGTGGCGCGGTCGGCCACGCGGTCGGTGTCCGCGGCGAGCCGGGCGAGGACGGCGGTGGCGTGGAACGGGTCGAGGCCGAGCAGCCGCACGGCGGCGGTGACCGGCCCGCTGACCGTCTCGTACGCGGCGCAGTGCGCGGCGTCGCCGGGCCCGAGTCCGGCGGCGCGGGCGGTGGTGCCGAGGACGACGGGCTGGTGGGTGCCCCGGGGGAAGTCGCGCGCCAGCGCGTCGAGTTCGGGGCACGGCCAGGCGGCGCGCGCGGCGCGCAAAAACTGCCGTCCGAGCCGCCGCGCCGCCGTGCGCAGGGCCGGTGACGGGGTGCGGGCGTCGGCCGCCGCGTCCAGCGCGGCGGTGTCGTGCCCGAGGGCGGCCGCGGCGGCGAGGCCGGCGGCGGTGAGGCCGGTGGTGTGCAGGCGGCCGCGGCAGAAGTGCTCCAGGTCGGCGGCGTCGCGCAGGCGGCCGGCCTTGACGGCGGCCTCGGCGCCGCCGGAGTGGGCGTGCCCGCCGGCGGGGAACCGCCCGTCGGCCAGGACGAGGAGTGCGGATCGGCTCATGGCGTACGTCCCGGTCAGAAGAGGAAGTAGCGTTGCGCCATGGGGAGTTCCGCGGCGGGGGCGGGTTCGACCGGGTCGCCGTCGATGGTGACGGTGAAGGTGTCGGGATCGACCTCGACGCGGGGCATGGTGGCGTTCTCGCGCATGTCCGCCTTGGTGACGCCGCGGGTGCTGGTGATGGCGGCGAACCGCTTGCCGAGGCCGAGCCGGTCGGGCAGTCCGTCCTCCAGGGCGGCGGGCGCGACGAAGTTGACGGAGTTGGCGGCGGGCGCGCGGCCGTGGGCGCCGAACATGGGGCGGGGCAGGACGGGCTGGGGGGTGGGGACGGAGGCGTTGGCGTCTCCCATCTGGGCGTAGGCGATCTGGCCGCCCTTGAGGACGAGCAGCGGCTTGACGCCGAAGAAGGCCGGCTCCCACAGGACGAGGTCGGCGAGCTTGCCCGTCTCGACGGAGCCGGTCTCGTGGTCGATGCCCTGGGCGACGGCCGGGTTGATCGTGTACTTGGCGACGTAGCGGCGGGCGCGGTGGTTGTCGGCGCGGCCGTCGCCGGGCAGGGCGCCGCGGCGCCGCTTCATGACGTGCGCGGTCTGCCAGGTGCGGGTGATCACCTCGCCGATGCGCCCCATGGCCTGGGAGTCGGACGAGATGATCGAGATGGCGCCGAGGTCGTGCAGGACGTCCTCGGCGGCGATGGTGGTCGGCCGGATGCGGGACTCGGCGAAGGCCAGGTCCTCGGGGACGGCCGGGTTGAGGTGGTGGCAGACCATCAGCATGTCGAGGTGCTCCTCGACGGTGTTGACGGTGTGCGGGCGGGTCGGGTTGGTGGAACTGGGCAGGACGTACGGCTCGGACACGACGGTGATGATGTCCGGCGCGTGGCCGCCGCCCGCGCCCTCGGTGTGGTACGCGTGGACCGTGCGCCCGGCGATGGCGGCGAGGGTGTCGCCGACGAAGCCGGCCTCGTTGAGGGTGTCGGTGTGGATGGCCAGTTGGGCGCCGGTCTCCTCGCACACCTCCAGGCAGGCGTCGATGGCGGCGGGGGTGGCGCCCCAGTCCTCGTGGATCTTGAATCCGAGGGCTCCGCCACGCAGTTGGGAGTGGAGCGCCTCGCGGGAGAGCGTGTTGCCCTTGCCGAGGAGGCCGATGTTGACGGGGAAGCCGTCCAGGGCCTCCCACATGCGGGCGAGGTGCCAGGGGCCGGGGGTGACGGTGGTGGCCTTGCTGCCCTCGGCGGGTCCGGTGCCCCCGCCGACGAGGGTGGTGATCCCGGAGGCGAGGGCCTGGTGCACCAGGGTGGGCGAGATGAAGTGGACGTGCGCGTCGACGGCTCCGGCGGTGAGGATCCTGCCGTTGCCGGCGATGATCTCCGTCTCGGGGCCGATGACCAGGTCGGGGTGGACGCCGTCCATGGTGTCGGGGTTGCCGGCCTTGCCGATGCCGGTGACGCGCCCGTCGCGGATGCCGACGTCGGCCTTGACGACGCCCCAGTGGTCGATGATCACGGCGCCGGTGATGACCGTGTCGGGCGCGCCCTCGGCTCGGGTGGCGCGGGACTGCCCCATGGACTCGCGGATGACCTTGCCGCCGCCGAAGACGGCCTCGTCCCCGGCGCGGCCGGGGCCGCCGCAGCGGTCCTCCTCGATCTCGACGAGGAGGTCGGTGTCGGCGAGGCGGACGCGGTCGCCGGTGGTGGGGCCGTAGAGGTCGGCGTGGACGGCGCGGTCGAGGAGCAGGGGGCGGGGGCGGGGGTCAGCCATCGAGGGCACCTCCGGTCGCGCCGCGCAGCCCGGGGACGATCCGGGCGCCGGCGAGGGGGACGAGGTCCACGTCGACCGGTACGCCCGGCTCGAACCGGACGGCGGTGCCGGCGGGGACGTGGAGCCGCAGGCCGTGCGCGGCGGCGCGGTCGAAGCGGAGTCCGGGGTTGGCCTCGGCGAAGTGGTAGTGGGAGCCCACCTGGACCGGGCGGTCGGCGGCGTTCAGCACGGTGAGGCGGGTGACGGGTCGGCCCTCGTTGACGGCGACGGGCCCGTCCGCGTACAGGATCTCTCCGGGGATCACGGCGGCCCCTCAGACGATGGGGTCGTGGACGGTGACGAGCTTGGTGCCGTCCGGGAAGGTGGCCTCCACCTGCACGTCGGGGATCATCTCGGCGATGCCGTCCATGACGTCGTCGCGGCTGAGCACCTTCCGGCCGGACGCCATCAACTCGGTGACGGTACGGCCGTCCCGGGCGCCCTCCAGGACGTGCGCGGTGATCAGCGCGACGGCCTCGGGGTGGTTGAGCCGTACGCCGCGGGCCCGGCGCCTCTCGGCCACGTCGGCGGCCACGTGGAGGAGCAGGCGCTCCTGCTCATGGGGGGTCAGTCGCACGGCTCCACCTCACAGTTCCCGCCCGGCGGCGTCCCGGGCGCAGCGGGACACTATCCGGCTTCAACACGCTGTTGACCTGCGGGCACGACTGTGACAGGGATTTATTTCCATCTCTCGCAGAAGTCTTTCCGGCGCGTTAACCAGCCTTTTGCCGCCCCATGGACATCAGCCCGCGCAGGCCGTCCTGGAGCACGGAGACCGGGGCCGCGCCGAACAGGGCCTGCTGGGCAGCGAATCCCTGGGCCGCCGCGATCAGTGTGCGGGCGACGTGTTCGGCGGGCACGTCGCCGCGCATGAGCCCGGACGCCTGGTACGCCTCGACGACGCCGACCCACGCCTCGTGGACGCGGGAGTACCCCTGGCGCATGGTGGCGGAGAGCCGGTCGTTGCGGAGGGTCTCGGTCCACACCTGGATCATGAGGCGGGGCAGGCTCTCCTCGCCCTCGTAGGGCAGGCCGGAGCGTTCGGTGAGGACCTCCGTCATGACCCGGCCGACGAGGACGTCCGGCGGGGGCGGCGGGGTCTGCGCCGCGGCCGACTCGAAGGTGTCGCGGATCGCGTCGAGCACCTCGGTGACGATGGCCTCGATGAGCTGTTCCTTGCCGCGGAAGTAGCGGTAGACGGCTCCGGCGGACAGGTCGACCTCGCGGAGCACGTCCTGCATCGACGTGGCGTGGAAGCCGTTGCGCGCGAAGCAGCGCGCGGCGCCGTTGAGGATCTGGCGGCGGCGGGCGTCGAGGTGTTCCTGGGATACGCGAGCCATGATCAAAAGGATAAAACGAACGTTCATTCTTGACAAGGAGACCCGCGCGGCGCCAGATTGGGAACCCTAAAACGAACGATCCTTCTTTTTGCTGGCTATCGCCCTGGAGGCTCCCCATGTCCGCCACGCCCCAGCGCCGCATGACCGCGGCGATGGTGCTCGTCCCGGTGTTCGCCGCGCTCGCCGTCTGGGCGTTCGTCTGGCCCGCCGCACGCGTCGCCCCCCGCGACCTCCCCGTCGGCCTGGCCGGCCCGGAGTCCGCCGTCACGCAGCTGGAGAAGGGGTTCCGGCAGGCCGGCGGCGGGTTCGAACTGCACCGCTACGCCGACGCCGACGCCGACGCCGCCCGCTCCGCGATCGAGGACCGCTCCGTGTACGGCGCGGTGGTCGCGGGCCCGGCCGGCCCCGAGGTGCTCGTGGCGTCGGCCGCCGGCCCCGCCGTCGCGCAGCTGCTCCAGCAGGCGGCCGCCGCCCAGAGCCCGGACGGCCGGGTGAAGGTCACCGACGTGGTGCCGTCCCCCAGCGGTGACCCCCGCGGCAGCGGCATGATCGCGAGCATCCTCCCGCTCGCCCTGGCCGGTCTCGCGGCCGGCGCGGTGGTGACCCTGCTGGGGCTGCGGGGCCGGCGGGGCGCGGTCGCCCTGGTCGGCGCGTCCGCCCTGGTGGGCCTGGTCGCGGCCGCCATCACCGACACCTGGCTCGGCACGGTCGACGGGCCCTGGTTGGCCGAGGCCGGCGTGATCGGGCTGACCGTCCTGGCCACGGGTGCGGCGGTGGCCGGGTTCGCGGCGCTGATCGGCCCGCCCGGCATCGGGATCGGCGCCGTCCTGATGGTGCTGCTGGGCAACCCCTTCTCCGGGGTGACCAGCGCGCCGGAGATGCTGCCCGAGCCGGTGGGCACGCTGGGCCAGCTGCTGCCCCCGGGGGCGGGCGCGTCCCTGCTGCGCTCCGTGGCGTTCTTCGACGGGGCCGGGGCCGCCGCGCCGCTGGCCACGCTGGTGGTGTGGGCGCTGCTCGGGCTGGCGCTGGTCTTCCTGGGCGCCCGCCGCGCCCCGGCCGGACGCCCGGCGCCCGGTACGCCTACGCAGGAGCCGGCACCCGTCGGCTGACCCCGGGCGTGGACGGCCGCGCGCCCTTCGCCCACCGGGCGGGGGCGCGCGGCCTTCGTGTGCGCGCGGCGGAGAGCGGGTCAGCCGCCGCGGGACCGGTGCTCCGCCGCGATGCCGAGGCGGCGGTGTCCGCCGGGAGCGGGCGGCGCGTTCCCGAACTCCACCACCGAGCCGGCGGCCGAGCAGGCACGTAGTCCCGGTCCGCCTGAAGTCTTCGGATGTCGGCGGCGGAGACGAGCGCGACCAGGGGTCGGCGGCCCGTTCGACGCGATGACCGCGATCCACGACGCCATGCGGGTCATCGCCTGCGACGTGGCCACGACTTACGTCGGCCAGGCCGCGTCCACGGCCGCGCTGCCGCTCGCCGCCGGTGCGCCGGGCAAGCGTGCGGCGCTCCCCGGCACCCGGGTCGTCCTGACGGCAGCCGGCACTCGACGAGCCCCTGCGGGGCCGCCCCTCGGACCTGGAGGCCCCCGCCCACGAGGTGCCGAGGCAGCGGGAGTTCCTCCCCGGGCTGCCGGTACGGCACACCGGCCGCGACCGCGTCGAGGCGGACCTCGACCGGGAGCCGGTACTCGACGCGACCGGCGCACGGGCGCACGGCCTGGTGGACCATGTCGCCCCCGGCCGCCGGAGCCGGCCGCGCGCCCTCCGGAGCCCCCGCCCCGGCCGGCGCTCACCCGCGAAGGCGCCCACCCGGACGCCTGCCTCGACGCCGTCGACCAGCCGCGACGCCCCGACCCCGCCCGCGCCACACACACCTACGGCGCACTGCGGGCCGCCCGGGCGCTGGTCGCGGGGGCGGAGGCGCTGCGCGCGGCACTGACGCCGAGGCACGGCAGGAGCGGGGCCGAGGTGCACGCGCGGACCCTGGGGCGTGCGCTGCGTGCGCCGGACGGTGAGCGGCGCACCGCACACGTGACGCTGCCTCACGATCGTTGCGGGTGACCGGTTTCGGACCCGCACGGAGGAAGGCCCCTCGGCCGTTCGGCTGAGGCAAAGGGACGAACTTCGTCCCGGACGAGTTGCGGACCGCGTGTACGTGGCGCTCGGCCGGCGGGCCTTCCACCGCAGGTGCGGGGGTCGGCAGCGCGCCACCGGCGGGCGCGGGACGGGCCGTGTCCACCCGATCGGATCAGTCGTGACGAGGCTCACACAGACCCGTCGGACCTCGGGAATCCGGCAGCCGGCGGGAAAGATCCGTCTCGACGACAAGCCCCCGCCACCCCGGCGGGGCGGTCCGGGTGGACGCCGAGTCCTGCCGCCGTCCGGACGCCTGGTCGACACCAGTGGATCGGCAGGAGTGGAGGACCCGAGCAGTACGGGGAGGCCACCGCACGTGGTGCGGGCCGGTCCCCCTTGGGGTGAAGCCGCGTCAGCGGCCGGGCATCTTCGTCCTGTCCGAACCCGACAGGCAATCCTTCACAGGCGGGTTGACGAAGGGTACTGCATTGTCCGCGCAGAATCAGGTCCCGGTCCGGCCCTCCGACGACATCGCACCCGCTCCGGTCGGGCAGTCCTCCCCGGCCCCCTCCCCCACCCACCCGCTGCCCGCCCGGATGGCCCGGGCGCTGTCGGCCCTCACCCTGGCCGCGGTCGGCGGCACGATGCTCGCGCCCGGCGCGGCGCCCGACGCGCACGCCGCTCCGGCCGCCGCCGGCAAGGCGCTGAAGGTCGCCCAGTCCAAGCGGGGCGCCCCCTACCAGTACGGGGCGAGCGGCCCGCACCGCTTCGACTGCTCCGGGCTGACGCTCTACTCGTACAAGCGGGCCGGGAAGAAGCTGCCCCGCACCGCGCAGGCCCAGTACAACAAGACGCGGCGCGTCGGGCGTTCGGAGCGGCGCAAGGGCGACCTGGTCTTCTTCCACGGCCGCGGCGGCGTGTACCACGTCGGCATCTACGCCGGGTCGAACAAGATCTGGCACTCCCCCAAGACCGGTTCGTGGGTGAAGCTCGACCGGATCTGGTCGGGTTCGGTCTCCTACGGCCGCGTGCGCTGACGACCCGCCACGGCACGGGCACCGCGTGACCCGCGGTGCGGGGACCCGGCGACGCCGGGCCGGCGCCCCCGCACCGCGGGCCGTGGGGCGCGACCGGGGCGGGCGCGGGCCGCTCGGGATCAGCCCTGGACGGCGGCCGTCCAGGGCAGGGCGATCCAGACCGTCTTGCCGCCCTCGTCGGTCGGCGTGACCGACAGGCGTCCGCCGCACTCGGCGGTCAGCCAGCGGATGATGACCATCCCCCGGCCGTTGTCCTGCTGGACGGCCGCCGGGAGCCGCTGCGGCCAGCGCGGGTGGCTGTCCGTCACACCGATGCGCAGCCGCTCGTCACGGTCGAGGCGGAGGTCGACGGTGAAGGTGGGCGACAGCCCGAAGGTGTGCTGCACGGCGTTGGTGGCGAGTTCGGAGACGATCAGCCGGACGGTGTCCGCGGCGTCGGCGCCGTCGGGGAGGCCCCACTGGGCGAGCACGTCGGACACGTACCTCCGGGCCGCGGAGACCGAGGCGGGATCGCTCGGCAGAGTGACGGACGCTTCTTGGTGGTCTGCCATGGCGACGCTGTCCCTTTCCCACCGGGGCCCGACTCCGACAGGTCGTGGAGGTCAGGCCGGACGGCCCCGGATTGCGCTTCGCGCCAGACTGCCACTCCTGTCGCCCCCGGGGGAGGGATCCACCGGGATAGGGAGATATCTGTCGCTCGATGCGGTGAACTCTGCGACGGGAGAGCGGATCGGACGGGGCGCAACCGGCCGGTCGGCGCGGTTGACGGGCGGTCAACCGGGCCGCACCGCGCCGACCGGCGCGGTCCGCACCACCGTGGCCACCGCCGAGGCGATCTGATCGTCCGTCAGGTCAGCGCGGGCCGTGAGCCGCAGCCGCGACACCCCGTCCGGTACGGACGGCGGCCGGAAGCAGCCGACCGCCAGCCCCTCGGCGCGGCAGTCCGCGGCCCAGCGCACGGCCGCGGCGGCCGAGGGCGCCCGTACCGACACGACCGCGGCGTCCGGCCGTACCGCCGACAGGCCCGCGGCGGTGAGCCGCCCGTGGAGGGCCGCCGCCACCGCGCGGACCCGGTCGGCGAGCCCGGGCCGGTCGCGCAGCAGGCGCAGCCCCGCGAGGGCGGCGCCCGCGGCGGCCGGGGCGAGGCCGGTGTCGAAGATGAAGGTCCGGGCGGAGTTCACCAGGTGGTCGACGACCCGCGCCGGGCCGAGGACGGCGCCGCCCTGGCTGCCCAGGGACTTGGAGAGGGTGACCGTGGCGACCACGTCGGGTGCGCCCGCGAGGCCCGCGGCGTGCGGGGCGCCGCGTCCGCCCGCGCCCAGGACGCCCAGGCCGTGGGCGTCGTCCACGACGAGGGCGGCGCCGTGCGCCCGGCAGGCGGCGGCGAGGGCGGTGAGCGGGGCGGCGTCGCCGTCGACGGAGAAGACCGAGTCACTGACCACGAGCGCCCGCCGTCCCGGGTGGGCCGCCAGGGTCTTGCGCACGGCGTCGGGGTCGGCGTGCGGGACGACCTCGGTGTCGGCGCGGGAGAGGCGGCAGCCGTCGACGATCGAGGCGTGGTTGCCGGCGTCGGAGACGAGGAGCGAACCGCGCGCGGTGAGCGCGGTGAGCGCGGCGAGGTTGGCGGCGTACCCGGAGGAGAAGACGAGCGCCGCCTCGAAGCCGCAGAACGCCGCCAGCTCCCGCTCCAGGG
This sequence comes from Streptomyces sp. DH12, assembly GCF_020873895.1. Lineage (GTDB taxonomy): Bacteria > Actinomycetota > Actinomycetes > Streptomycetales > Streptomycetaceae > Streptomyces. The sequence goes on from NZ_JAHWGT010000018.1 coordinate 134,153, forward strand.
CGGCGTGCAGCTCGGTCGATCCGGTGACGAGGCGCGAGCCGGTCGCCCCGGCACCCCAGCGGCGGGCGGCCCGCGCGGCGGCTTCGGTGACGTCCGGGTGGCGGGTCAGCCCGAGGTAGTCGTTGCCCGCGAGGTCGAGGGCGTCCGCCTCGGCGGCACGGGGGCGCAGCGTGCGGACGAGCCCGGCGTCGGCCCGGCGGCGGGCCTCGGCGCCGGTCCAGTCGAACGGGGCCTGGGGCACGGCGGCGTCACCGGGCGCGTCCATCGGCATGAGTGGGTCCCCTTTGTAGGCAGCGCACAGACCCTAACGAAGAACGGCCGTGGTCAGAGTGTGGTCATCCACACACCCCAGACCGGCTCCGTTGTCGGCTTCCTCCTTGGCCGCGGGGTGTGCCGTAGGCCAGGATCAGCGCCATGGACCTGTTGAACACGCTGGTGGACAAGGGGCTGCGGCGGGAGCTGCCGACCCGTGGAGAGGCGCTCGCCGTGCTGGCGACCTCCGACGACGAGCTGCTGGACGTGGTGGCCGCGGCCGGGAAGGTGCGGCGCCACTGGTTCGGGCGGCGGGTGAAGCTCAACTACCTGGTCAACCTGAAGTCCGGGCTGTGCCCCGAGGACTGCTCGTACTGCTCGCAGCGGCTCGGGTCGAAGGCGGACATCCTCAAGTACACGTGGCTGAAGCCGGAGGACGCGTCGAAGGCCGCCGCCGCGGGCATCGCGGGCGGCGCCAAGCGCGTCTGCCTCGTCGCCAGCGGCCGGGGGCCGACGGACCGGGACGTGGACCGGGTGTCGAAGACGATCGCGGCCATCAAGGAGGAGAACGAGGACGTCGAGGTGTGCGCGTGCCTCGGCCTGCTCTCCGACGGCCAGGCGGAGCGGCTGCGGACGGCGGGCGCCGACGCGTACAACCACAACCTCAACACCTCCGAGGGCACGTACGGCGAGATCACCACCACCCACACCTACGCGGACCGGGTCGACACGGTGCGCAAGGCGCACGCCGCGGGCCTGTCGGCGTGCTCGGGCCTGATCGCGGGCATGGGCGAGAGCGACGAGGACCTGGTCGACGTGGTCTTCGCGCTGCGGGAGCTGGACCCGGACTCGGTGCCGGTGAACTTCCTCATCCCCTTCGAGGGGACGCCGCTCGCCAAGGAGTGGAACCTCACCCCGCAGCGGGCGCTTCGCATCCTGGCGATGGTCCGCTTCGTCTGCCCGGACGTCGAGGTCCGGCTCGCCGGAGGGCGCGAGGTGCACCTGCGCACGCTCCAGCCGCTCGCCCTGCACCTGGCCAACTCGATCTTCCTCGGCGACTACCTGACCAGCGAGGGCCAGGCCGGCGCGTCGGACCTGGAGATGATCGCCGACGCGGGGTTCGAGGTGGAGGGCGCGGAGACGACGACGCTGCCCGAGCACCGCGCGGACGCGGCGGCGCGTGGCTGCGGCACGGGCGGCGGCTGCGGCTCGGACGACGCCGGCGGCGTGTGCGGGTCCGCGGCCACGGGCCCGGAGACGGTCGGCGCCGCAGCCGTCACCGGGGACGCCGCGGCCGACGGCACGAACGGCACGGCCGGTGGGGACGAGGCCGCGACGGCGGCACGCCCCGACCTGGTGGCGGTGCGCCGCCGCGGCGCCGGCACGGACCTCGCGCCCAATGCCTGAGCCCCGCCGCACCCCGGGCGAGCTGCTCGCCCTGGACCGGGAGCACGTCTGGCACCCGTACGGCCCCATGCCCGGCCGCGAGGACCCGCTGGTGGTCGAGTCGGCGTCCGGGGTGCGGCTGCGGCTCGCCGAGCCGGCGCAGGGGCGCTCGGAGCTGGTAGACGGCATGTCGTCGTGGTGGTCGGCGGTGCACGGCTACAACCACCCGGTCCTCAACGAGGCCGTGCGCGGCCAGCTCGACCGGATGAGCCATGTGATGTTCGGCGGGCTCACGCACGAGCCGGCCGTCCGCCTCGCCGCCCGCCTGGTGGAGATCACCCCCGAGCCGCTGCGGCACGTCTTCCTCAGCGACTCCGGCTCGGTCTCCGTCGAGGTCGCCGTGAAGATGTGCCTGCAGTACTGGCGGTCGACCGGCCGCCCCGCCAAGCGGCGGCTGCTGACCTGGCGGGGCGGCTACCACGGGGACACCTGGCAGCCGATGTCGGTGTGCGACCCCGAGGGCGGCATGCACGACCTGTGGTCGGGGGTGCTGCAGCGGCAGGTGTTCGCCCCGCCGCCCCCGGTCGCGTACGACGAGGGGTACGCGCGGGAGCTGCGCGCCCTGGTGGCCAAGCACGCCGACGAGGTGGCCGCGGTGATCGTCGAGCCGGTGGTGCAGGGCGCGGGCGGGATGCGCTTCCACTCCCCCGACTACCTGCGGGACCTGCGCGAGGCGTGCGACGAGCACGACGTGCTGCTGGTGTTCGACGAGATCGCGACGGGCTTCGGCCGCACGGGCCGGCTGTTCGCGGCCGGGCACGCGGGGGTGGCGCCGGACGTGATGTGCCTGGGCAAGGCGCTCACCGGCGGATACCTGTCGATGGCGGCCACCCTGTGCACCCCGCGGGTGGCGCGGGGCATCTCGCGCGGCGACGTGCCGGTGCTGGCGCACGGCCCGACGTTCATGGGGAACCCGCTGGCCTCGGCGGTGGCGTGCGCCTCGATCGACCTGCTGCTGGGTCAGGACTGGGAGAGGGAGGTCGGGCGCATCGAGGCCGGGCTGGTCGAGGGGCTCGCCCCCGCGCGGGAGGTGCCGGGCGTCCGGGACGTGCGGGTGCTCGGGGCGATCGGCGTGGTCCAGCTCGACCACCCGGTGGACGTGGCCGCCGCCACCGCCGCGGCCGTGCGGGAGGGCGTGTGGCTGCGGCCCTTCCGCGACCTGGTGTACGTGATGCCGCCGTACGTCACGGGCGACGACGACGTGGCACGGATCTGCGGCGCGGTCGTCGCCGCCGCGAGGGAGGGGTGACATGCCGGTCCTCGTGGTGAGCGGTACCGGTACGGAGATCGGCAAGACGGTGGTGACGGCCGCCGTCGCCGCGGCGGCGCGGGCGGCGGGCCGTACGGTGGCCGTGCTGAAGCCCGCCCAGACGGGCGTCGCGCCGGGCGAGCCGGGCGACGCGGACGAGGTCGTACGGCTGGTCGGCGACGGGGTGACGGGCCGGGAGCTGGCCCGGTTCCCCGAGCCGCTGGCCCCGGAGACCGCGGCACGGCGCGCCGGCATGCCGCCGGTGCGCCCGGCGGCCGTCGCCGAGGCCGCCGAGGAGCTGGCCGCGCGGCACGACCTCGTACTCGTCGAGGGCGCCGGCGGGCTGCTGGTCCGGTACGACGGGGAGGGCGCCACCCTGGCGGACGCGGCGCGGCTGCTGGGCGCGCCCGTGCTGGTCGTGGCCGCCGCCGGGCTCGGCACGCTGAACCTGGCGGCCCTGACCGGGGAGGCGCTGCGGGCGCGGGGCATCACCCAGACGGGGGTGGTGGTGGGCAGTTGGCCCGAGGCGCCCGGTCTGGCCGAGCGGTGCAACCTGGCCGACCTGCCGACCGCGGCGGGCGCCCCCCTGCTGGGCGTGGTCCCGCGGGGCGCCGGGGCGCTGGCACCCGCGTCGTTCCGCGCCGCCGCGCCGACGTGGCTGGCGCCGGCGCTGGGCGGCGACTGGGACGCGGCGGCGTTCACCCGGGCCGCGCACGCCTGACCGACGCCCCGGCGTGGGCGCCCCGCGCACGGCGCGGGGCGCCTACGCTGGGCCGTATGCGTGCGACTGTGAGCGAGATCGTCTTCGACTGCGCGGACCCGGCCGCGCAGGTGCGGTTCTGGGCCGGGCTGCTCGGCGGGGAGCCGGTGGACCGGTCGGCGGACTGGTCCTACGTCGACCCGCCGGAGTTCGCGCGGCTGGCGTTCCAGCGGGTGCCCGAGGGCAAGGCGGTGAAGAACCGGCTCCACCTCGACCTGGAGGCGGGGGAGGTGGCCGCGGCCGCCGAGGCCGCGGTGGCACGGGGCGCCGAGCGGGTCGGCGGGCTCGTGCAGGACGAGCACGGCTGCTTCCAGGTCCTGCGGGACCCCGAGGGCAACGAGTTCTGCTTCGTGAGCGGCTGACCGGCCCGACCGGGCCGCGGGAGCGGGATCGAGCACGCGGAACCGGTCGGGGCCGCGCCCGTCGCGACGCGCGGGTGGTGGTGGGCACGCTGCCGGAGGAGGAACCGTGATGTCGGAGCGCCGTACGAGGACCGGCGGGGACGCCGTGGCCCACCCGCTGTTCGCCCGCTGCTACGCCCGACTCAGCGTGCGGGCCGAGACGGGCGCCGGGGTGGGGCCGCTGCGCCGGGAGCTGCTGGACGGGCTGTCGGGCCGGGTCGTCGAGATCGGCGCCGGCAACGGGCTGAACTTCGCGCACTACCCCGCCGCCGTCTCCGAGGTCGTCGCGGTCGAACCGGAGCGGGTGCTGCGGCGGCTCGCCGTCGAGGCGGGGCTGCGCGCCGGGGTGCCCGTGGACGTGGTGCCCGGGGTGGCGGAGGCCCTGCCGGTGGAGGGCGAGGCGTTCGACGCGGCGGTGGCCTCGCTGGTGCTGTGCAGCGTGCGGGACGTGCGGCGGTCGCTCGCCGAGGTGTGGCGGGTCCTCAGACCCGGCGGCGAGCTGCGGTTCTTCGAGCACGGCCGCGCGCGGGGCCGGGTGGTGCCGATGGTGCAGCGCGGGCTGGACCTCACGCTGTGGCCTCGGCTGTTCGGCGGCTGTCACACGGCGCGGGACCCGTTGGGCGCGATCGCCGCGGCAGGATTCGAGATCGTCGCGTTCCGGCGGCTGCGTCTGCCGGAGCGGGGCGTTGCGCTGCCGTCGTCGCCGTGCGTGCTGGGTGTGGCGCGTCGGCCGCCCGCCTCGGGTGGCGCCTGAACCGGCCGCGGGCGCGGCCGCGCAGGTGCGCCGGGGTGAGCCGGGCGCGGCCGCCGTTGGTGATGAGGGCGTTGACCGGGGCCATGGGGTCGGCGGCCATCGCCTTGGCGAACAGGACGCCGAGGGCGAGCGGCAGCAGCGCTCCGGCGAGGGCCGTGCCGAGCGTGACGAGCTGCCCGGGTGCGGGGCGGCGGACTGGTGCGCGGGTCATGGGGCCATTCGACCGGCCGGGCGGGGGCGGGGACATCCGGTGGCGTACTCAGCCGCGGGCCCGGCGTACTCACGGCCGTGGGCCGGGGTGAGGTCGTACCCGGCCCGGTGACGGCCGGTCAGAGGGTCCAGCGCTCCAGTTCCGCCGCGATGTCGCGGATGTCGGCACCCCTGCCCTTGACGATCCGCGCGAGGTCCCTGACCCGTTCCGGTGACGTCGTCACGCGCAGGCCCGACGCGACGAGGTAGCCGTAGGCGACCGCCGACGCGAACAGCGCGTTGGAGTGCTCCAGCGCCGGTACGTGCAGCAGCAGTTGGAGGAGTGCGGCGGCCCGGACGTGCGGGTCGTCGTAGACGGGGATGCCGAAGATCTCCGCGTCGTGCCGGCCGACGGCGGCCACGAGGGCGCCCCAGTCGACGACCTGGGGGTCGCCCGGGGCCTTCTGCTCGGCGACCATCAACAGCCAGGCGAGGTCGATGGAGAGGTTCATGCGCGCGCGGACGACCTCACCGACCGCCCTCCGGCCGGGGGGCGGGGCCGAGCGACGGGTCGCCGCGGAACTCGTCGGCGAACACCGACTCGTACTGCTTCATGAAGTCGGCCGCCGCGTCCACGAAGGTGCGGCCCGCCTCGCCCACGTCACGCTGGACGAGCTCCTCGATGTACCGGTTCACACTGACCCCCCGCTGCTGCGCCCTGCGGCGGGCGGCCTCGGCCGTCGCCTCGTCCACCCGTACGTTCAGCTGAGTTTTCGCCACCCCACCACGCTAGCGCGATGGCGCTAGCACTGGCAAGGGCCGGCCCCTCCGCCGCTCTCCGCCGGCGCCGAAATCCCTTCGCCCCGGCCGGGTGGCCGGTGATGGGATGTCACAGGTGAGCGATCTCCGGAAGCACGACACTCCCCCACCTCCCTCCCCCCACACCACGGACAGCGCGTACGGCACGGGTGGCGCGTACGACACGGGCAGCGCGGGCGGCGCGGGTGACCTGCGGGTGCGTCCCGCCGCCCCCGCCGACCTGGACGCCGTCCTCGCCTTCTGGAAGACGGCCGCCGAGGGCACGAGCATCAGCGACGACCGGGAGGGCGTCGAGCGGCTGGTCGCCCGCGACCCCGAGGCGCTGCTGCTGGCCGAGGACGCCGGCGGCGTGCTCCTGGGGACCGTCATCGCCGGGTTCGACGGCTGGCGGTGCCACCTGTACCGGCTCGCCGTCCACCCGGAGCGCCGCCGGCGGGGCGTCGGGACGGCGCTGATCGCCGCCGCTGAGGATCGCTTCGCCCGGCTGGGCGGCCGCCGCTCCGACGCCATGGTGCTGGACCGCAACGGCACCGCCCACCACGCCTGGCGGACGGCCGGGTACGCGCCCCAGCCGGAGTGGAGCCGCTGGGTCAAGCCGCTCGCCCCCTGACCGGCGCCCCGGGGTGCCGGACGCGGCCGTACCGGGACGGGCGCACCGCCCGACCGCCGCGCGGAGGGGTGTGAACCCGCGCGCACGGGCGACGCTCCCAGTGGCCGCGGCCGGCGTCGCGGGGATCCGCCCTCTGGGCGATCATGGGACGGAGGTGAACCGATGACGGAAGTACTGCTGCTGCTCCTGGCGCTGCTGCTCGCGCTCGCGTGCGGGGCGTTCGTCGCGGCGGAGTTCTCGCTGACGACGGTGGAGCGGGGCACGCTGGAGGAGGCGGTGGAGCGCGGTGAGCGCGGCGCCGCCGGGGCGCTGCGGGCCGTGCGGTCGCTGACCTTCCAGCTCTCCGGCGCCCAACTGGGCATCACGGTGACCAACCTGGTCGTCGGCATGCTCGCCGAGCCGTCCGTGGCCCGTCTGATCAGCGGCCCGATCCGCGGCCTCGGCGCGTCGCCGTCGGTGGCCTCGTCCCTGGCGCTGGTCATCGGTACGGCCCTGTCGACGGTCGTGCTGATGGTGGTCGGCGAGCTGGTGCCGAAGAACTGGGCCATCTCCTTCCCCCTCGCGGTCGCCAAGGTGGTGGCCACCCCGCAGCGGGTCTTCAGCGCCGCCTTCAAGCCTCTGATCAGCCATCTCAACAACACCGCGAACCGCATCGTGCGCCGGCTGGGCATGGAGCCGGCGGAGGAGCTGGCCTCGGCCCGCAGCCCGCAGGAGCTGGTCGCCCTGGCCCGCCACTCCGCGCGCGAGGGAGCCCTGGAGCCGGACACCGCCGAGCTGTTCGTCCGCACGCTGAACCTCGCCGAACTCACCGCCGAGAACGTCATGACGCCCCGCGTCCAGGTCATCGCCCTGGAGGCGCGGGCGACCGCCGAGGACGTCGCCAACGCGACCCGCGCGACCGGCCTGTCCCGCTTCCCCGTGTACCGCGGCGGCCTCGACACCGTCATCGGCACCGCCCACATCAAGGACGTCCTCGCCGTGCCCGCCGAGCGGCGCCCGTGGACTCCGGTGGTGGAGCTGCTGCGGGAACCGGTGCTGGTGCCGGAGAGCCTCACCGTGGACCGGCTGCTCGACCGCATGTACGGCAGGGCCACCATGGCCGTCGTCATCGACGAGTACGGCGGCACGGCGGGCGTGGTGACGATGGAGGACATCGTGGAGGAGGTCGTCGGCGAGGTGCGCGACGAGCACGATCCGCACGAGATGCCCGGGCTGCTGCGGGCGGGCGACGACGCCGAAGGGCGCGCGCTGTGGTCCGCCGACGGCGCCGTCCGCACCGACCAGCTCCGCTCCCTCGGGCTGAACGCGCCGGAGGGCCCGTACGAGACGCTGGCCGGGCTGGTGGCCACGGAGCTCGGCCGCATCCCGGAGGTCGGCGACGCCGTCGTCGTCGCCGGCTGGCTGCTGGACGTGGTCGACGCCTCGGGGCACCGGGCTGCGCGCGTCCTGCTGCACGCCCCGGCCGCCGAGGACGGTGGCGACGGCGACGGCGGTGGCGACGGCGGCCGGGAGCGTGAGGAGGGCGGGGCTCCTCGGGACGGCGCGCGGAGCGCCGGCCGCACCGGCGGGAGGGCGGGACGATGATCGCGGTCCAGTTGCTGGTGGGGCTGCTCACCCTGGTGCTGAACGCCTTCTTCGTGGGGGCCGAGTTCGCCCTGATCTCCGTCCGCCGCAGCCAGATCGAGCCGCGGGCGGAGGCCGGCGACCGCCGGGCGCGCAGCGTCCTGTGGGGGTTGGAGCACGTCTCGGCGCTGCTCGCGGCGGCCCAGCTGGGCATCACGCTCTCCACGCTGGTCCTCGGCATCGTCGCCGAACCGGCCATCGCGCACCTGCTGGAGCCGGTGTTCGAGGCGGTGGGCGTGCCGCACGGCCTCGTGCACCCGATCTCGTTCGTGATCGCCCTGGCGGTCGCCACGTACCTCCACATGCTGCTCGGCGAGATGGTGCCGAAGAACGTCGCGCTCGCCGAACCGGTGCGCACGGCGCTGCTCCTCGGCCCGCCCCTGGTGGCGGCGGCGCGGGCGCTGCGCCCGGTGATCTTCACGGTGAACGCGTCCGCCAACGCGCTGCTGCGGCTGATGCGCGTGGAGCCGAAGGACGAGGTCGAGGCGACGTTCTCGGACGACGAGCTGGCCCGCATGGTGACGGACGCGGGTGACGCGGGCCTGCTGGACGACCGCGCCGCCGAGCGGCTGCACGACGCCCTGGAGCTGGGCAGGCGCCCGGTGCGGGACGTGGTCATGCCGTTGGAGCGGGTCGTCTACGTCCGGCTGGGCGCCACGCCGGAGGAGGTGGAGGGGCTCGCCGCGCGCACCGGCTTCTCCCGCTTCCCCGTCGTGGACGCCACCCGCCGCATCCTGGGCTACCTGCACGTGAAGGACGCGCTGGACGTCACCTCCCGGGACCTGCCCTTCCCCGTGGCGGCGATGCGGCCGATCGCCCGGGTGCGGGCCGCGACCCCGCTGGACGACGTGCTGACGGCGATGCGCCGCAGCCGTACGCACCTGGCCGCCGTCCTCGACGAGGACGGCCGGCTCGCGGGGCTGGTCACGATGGAGGACGTGCTGCGGGAGCTGGTGGGCGGGCCGGCCGCCTGAGCCGCCGCACCGTCCGGACGGTACGATCGCTCCGCCATGGAGATGAATGCTACGTACACGAGTTTCGTCGCGGTGGGCGACAGCTTCACCGAGGGCATGTCGGACCTGCTGCCCGACGGCTCCTACCGGGGGTGGGCGGACCTCCTCGCCGCCCGGCTCGCCACCCGTACGCCCGGGTTCCGCTACGCGAACCTCGCGGTCCGCGGGAAGCTGATCGGCCAGATCCTCGCCGAACAGGTGGGACCGGCGGCCGCGATGGGGGCCGACGTGATCACGCTCGTCGGCGGGCTCAACGACACCCTGCGCCCCAAGTGCGACATGGGCCGCGTGCGGGGGCTGCTGGAGGAGGCGGTCGAGCGGCTCGCGCCGTCGTGCAAGCGGCTGGTGCTGATGCGCAGCCCCGGCCGCCGCGGTCCGGTCATGGAGCGGTTCCGCCCGCGCATGGAGGAGCTGTTCCAGCACGTCGACGACCTGGCCGCGCGGCACGACGCGCTGGTGGTGGACCTGTACGGCGCGTACGTCATGGGCGACCCGCGGATGTGGGACGTGGACCGGCTGCACCTGACGGCGGAGGGCCACCGCCGGGTCGCCGAGGCGGTGTGGCAGGCCCTCGGCCTCGACGCCGAGGAGGACTGGCGGGCGCCGCTGGGCCCGGACGTGCCGGGCCCGTGGGCGGACCGCCGGCGCGCGGACCTGCGCTTCGCGCGGCAGCACCTGGGCCCGTGGATCGCCCGGCGGCTGACGGGCCGCTCGTCCGGCGACGGCCGGCCCGCGAAGCGCCCGGAGCTGCTGCCGTTCGAGGGGCCGACGGTGCCGTGCGAAGGGCCGACGGCGTAGGACCGCCCGGCGGCGGAGCCGACCGCCCCGGCCGGTGGGCGCGGACAGCGCGGGGGCGCGGGCACGGGATGGTGGGCGCCGCGGCGTGGACGGGGCGGCGCGGCCGGGCCGTGGTGTGGATCTCGTAGCAAGGCACAAGCCGGGCCGGCGCGCCGGCCTGCACGAACCGCCAGTAGAATCCGTCCACGTGACTGCAAAGCCCCGCATCCCCAATGTCCTCGCCGGCCGCTACGCCTCCGCCGAGCTCGCCGTCCTCTGGTCTCCCGAGCAGAAGGTGAAGCTGGAGCGCCGGCTGTGGCTCGCCGTGCTGCGCGCCCAGAAGGACCTCGGGATCGAGGTCCCGGACGCCGCCCTCGCCGACTACGAGCGCGTCCTCGACCAGGTCGACCTGGCGTCGATCGCCGAGCGGGAGAAGGTCACGCGGCACGACGTGAAGGCGCGGATCGAGGAGTTCAACGACCTCGCGGGCCACGAGCACGTCCACAAGGGCATGACGTCCCGCGACCTGACGGAGAACGTCGAGCAGCTCCAGGTCCGGCTCTCCCTGGAGCTGGTGCGCGACCGCACGGTGGCGGTCCTGGCGCGGCTCGGCAGGCTGGCCGGCGAGCACGGCGAGCTGGTCATGGCGGGCCGCTCGCACAACGTCGCCGCCCAGGCCACGACCCTCGGCAAGCGCTTCGCGACCGCGGCGGACGAGCTGCTCACCGCGTACGCGCGGCTGGAGGAGCTGCTGGGCCGCTACCCGCTGCGCGGCATCAAGGGGCCGGTCGGCACCGCCCAGGATATGCTGGACCTGCTCGGCGGCGACGCGGCGAAGCTGGCGGAGCTGGAGCAGCGGATCGCCGGGCACCTGGGCTTCGCCCACGCCTTCACCTCCGTCGGCCAGGTCTACCCCCGGTCGCTGGACTACGAGGTCGTCACCGCGCTGGTGCAGCTGGCTGCCGCCCCGTCCTCGCTGGCGAAGACGATCCGGCTGATGGCCGGGCACGAGCTGGTGACCGAGGGCTTCAAGCCGGGTCAGGTCGGCTCCTCCGCGATGCCGCACAAGATGAACACCCGCTCCTGCGAGCGCGTCAACGGCCTCATGGTCATCCTGCGCGGCTACGCGTCGATGACCGGCGAGCTGGCGGGCGACCAGTGGAACGAGGGTGACGTCTCGTGCTCGGTGGTGCGCCGGGTCGCGCTGCCGGACGCGTTCTTCGCGCTCGACGGGCTGCTGGAGACGTTCCTGACCGTGCTCGACGAGTTCGGCGCCTTCCCGGCGGTCGTCGCCCGGGAGCTCGACCGGTACCTGCCGTTCCTCGCCACCACCAAGGTGCTGATGGCGTCGGTGCGCGCCGGCGTGGGCCGCGAGGTGGCGCACGAGGCCATCAAGGAGAACGCCGTCGCGTCGGCGCTGGCCATGCGCGAGCAGGGCGCCGAGCGCAACGAACTGCTCGACAAGCTCGCCGCCGACGACCGCATCCCGCTGGACCGCGCGCAGCTGGACGCGGCGATGGCGGACAAGCTGTCGTTCACGGGCGCCGCCGCCGACCAGGTCGGCGCGGTCGTCGCCCGGATCGAGGAGATCGCCAAGCGGCACCCGGAGGCCGCCGGTTACGTCCCCGGTGCGATCCTCTGACCCGGGGCACACGACCCGTATGACACCTGAGGAACTCCAGGCCGCCCGTGACCGCGTCGTCCCCGATGTGGCCGCGGGCGGTCTGTCCGTGCTGTTCTGCGGCATCAACCCGGGGCTGATGTCGGCGGCGACGGGCCACCACTTCGCCCGCCCCGGCAACCGCTTCTGGCCCGTGCTCCACCTGTCGGGGTTCACTCCGCGCCGGCTCGCGCCGGCCGAGGAGCGCGAACTCCTTGAGTACGGGCTGGGCATCACCAACGTCGTGGCGCGGGCGACGGCGCGCGCGGACGAGCTGACGGCCGAGGAGTTCCGCGAGGGCGGCCGGATCCTCACCGCGAAGGTGCAGCGCCTGCGCCCCCGGTGGCTGGCGGTCGTCGGCATCACCGCCTACCGCACCGCCTTCGGGGAGCCCAAGGCAGTGATCGGGCCGCAGGAGCGGACGATCGGCGACACCCGGATCTGGGCGCTGCCCAACCCCAGCGGCCTCAACGCGCACTGGACGGCGGCGACGATGGCGGAGGAGTTCGCCCGGCTGCGCGTCGCCGCTACGGCGGATCCGTCTCGGTGACGACGGCGAGGAGCTGGTAGGGCAGCTCCCGGTCCCACTGCGAGACGCCGAGGGCTATCCAGCGGTCCCCCGCCCGCCACAGGTGGACGTCGGGGACGTGGGCGGCGAGTCCGTCCCACGGTTCGGGCAGCTCCTCGCCCTCCTCACCGCGCACGAACACCGACCAGAGGCTGAACACCTGCGGCTGCCCCCACCGCGCGCTCAGGGACGCCCCGAGGGCGTCGCGCTCCGCCTCGTACTGCTCCGCCACCTCCTCGGCCCGGTCGCGGTCCTCCCAGAAGTCCCCGCTCGTGGCGAGTTCGGCGACGTGGTAGCCGGGGCCGCTGTCGCCCGCGTCCGATCTGCCGCGGCGCCCGGGGAAGGGGCGGCTGCGCAGCAGGTCGATGGTCGCCAGGTGCCGGGCCGTGGTCATGGCTCCAGTAAACCGGCCGCCACTGACAACTGGCGGCGCGTCAGGCACCCGCGTACGGGCCCCGCGTCGGCGTGCCGCGCGGTTCCGTGCTGCGGGCCGCGGGCGCCGCTTCGGGCGCCGCGGGCGACGGGCCGGCGCCCCGGGGACCACGGGGGCCAGGGGAACCACGGGAACCACCGGGGCTACGGGAACCACCGGGGCCACCGGGACTACCAGGACCACCAGGACCCCAGGACCACAGGGACCACGGCGCCAGGAGCACCACGGGCCGCCGGGTACGGGCCCGTCGTACAGGGGCCGCCGGGGATCGGCCGCCGGCGCGGGGCGGCGGGACCGCTGGGCGGCCCGCGCTCGCCGCTCCACTCGACATTGAGTACGATCCGGCAGACACGCGGCACGAGCTGGGAGGACAGACGGTGGGGCGACTTACCGGCGGTGACCCGTCGCTGCTGCGGCGGATCAACTCCGCGGTGGTACTCCATGCGCTGCGCGGCGGTGAAGCCCGCACGCTGACCGATCTCACCCGTCTCACCGGCCTCTCGCGACCCACGGTGGAGGGGGTGACCGAGGGGCTGATCGAGGCGGGTCTCGTCATCGAGGCGGGCCCCGAGGAGGGCGAGGTGCGGCGCCAGGGGCGGCCGGCCCGCCGCTTCCGCTTCCGGGCCGAGGCGGGGCACCTGCTGGGCATCGAGATCGGCCCCCACCGGGTCGCCGCGCTGCTCTCGGGGCTCGACGGCCGGATCATCGGGGCGGGCACCCGGCAGGTATCCGAGACGGCGTCGGCCGACGAGCGGCTGGAACGGGTCCGCGCGGCCGTCGCCGACGTGCTGCGCCGCACCGGCGTCGCGCGCGGCATGCTGCGGGCGGTCGGCGTGGGCACGCCCGGGATCGTCGAGGCGGACGGCAGGGTCCGGCTCGGCACGGCGCTGCCCGGGTGGACGGGGCTGGCGCTGGGCGAACGGCTGAGCCGGTCCTTCCGCTGCCCGGTGCTGGTGGAGAACGACGCCAACGCCGCGGCGGTCGCCGAGCACTGGAAGGGCGCCGCGATCGACTCCGACGACGTCGTCTTCGTCCTCGCGGGACTCAGCCCGGGCGCCGGGGCGCTGATCGGCGGGCGGCTGCACCGCGGGTTCGGCGGGGCGGCCGGCGAGATCGGCGCGCTGCACCTGCTGGGGCGCGGCGCGACCCCCGAGACGCTCCTGTCAACGACGGACGAGCCGCTGCACCCGCTGGACGAGCACGCCGTGGCCGAGGTGTTCGCGCGGGCGCGCCGGGGTGACGCCGGGGCGCTGGCGGCGGTGGACCGGTTCACGCAGCGGCTGGTGCACGACGTGGGCGCGCTGGTGCTGGCGCTCGACCCGGAGCTGGTCGTGGTGGGCGGCTGGGCCGCCGGACTGGACGGGATCCTGCCGCCGCTGCGGGAGGAGTTGGCGCGGTTCTGCCTGCGGCCGCCGCGCGTGGCGCTGTCGCTGCTGGGCGAGGCGGCGGTGGCGACGGGCGCGCTGCGGTTGGCCCTGGACCACGTGGAGGAGCAGCTGTTCGCCGTGGAGGGCACGGTCACCGCCCGGCGCTGACCGCACCGCCGCCGGCCGCGCGGACCCGCCGCGGCGCGTGCGGCCGCGCCGGTGTCCCCCGCGGATGCCCGCGGCCGGCCGGCGGGACCCCTACGGCACGTCCCGGGCCGGCGGGCCTTACGGCACGTGCCCCCGGGTGGAACCCGGCCTCCCGGGCCAGGAAGAAGCGCTCAGGGGGCGTTCAGGAGGCGATCTGGAAGTCGCCCGCGTCGCCGAAGGTGAGCCGGCAGGTGTCGGCGCGGTACGTGGCGACGGAGACCGCCGCGGTGCGGCCGCCGGAGAGGTAGCGCGTGGTGACGACGAGGACCGGCGCGCCGGGGAGGCGGTCGAGCTCCTTGGCGTCGTCCGCGCGGGCCGACCCCAGCTCGACGGCGCGGTCCTGGCCCTCCAGGGGCAGCCGTTCCAACTCGCGCAGGACGCCGCGGGCCAGGGCGGTGCCACCCAGCGTCCCGGGCGCCACCAGGCCGGGGACCGAGGCGGCGGGCACGTAGAGCTGCTCGGCGGCAACGGCCTGGCCGTGCGTCGCCCGCAGCCTGCGCACGACGTACACGGGGCGGTCCGCGGGCGCGCCCGCGCCGCCGCGGGCACCGGCTTCGGCGTCCAGCAGGCGCAGGACGGCGAGGGGCGGCCGGGCGGCGGAGCAGTCGACGGCCTGCCAGCTCTCGTCGCCCGCGGTGGGCCAGTGGTGCCGGGCGGTGGAGACGTCGACGCCTACGCGCGGCGGGGCGACGGTCGTGCCGACGCCGCGGCGGCGCTGCAGGCGGCCCTCCAGCTCCAGCTGCTCGAGCGCCTGGCGGAGCGTGGCGCGCGCGACGCCGAAGCGCGCGGCGAGCTCCCGCTCGTTGGGCAGGACCTCCCCGACCTGGAACTCGGAGTCGAGCGCCTCACCGAGCACGGTCTTCAGGTGCCAGTACTTGGGCTCCGGCACCGTTTCCAGCTGCGTGGTCCCCACCCTGATCCTCCGCGATCGCCGTGTACCGGACGACTTTTCCTTGCCCTTGTTTATTAAAGGTCCCTGCACTATCCCTGCGACCATAGGACGGGCCACCCGCTTGGTCAAGACCAATCGTGGCCGAAGGGGGGAACGCGGCGGCGGGGTGTGGCCGATCCGCGCCTGAACGCGGGGCTACCGCACGGTAATCGGGGCTGACAAGCTGTTCGCGCGGGGCGGTCCGGCAAGCGGGCCGGGCGGCCGCGGGTGTCCGCGGCGCCGGGCCCCGACGGTCGGACGAACAAGGAGGGGCGACATGGCCACGGAGGTCTCGTTCACGGTGGACACGCCGCGGGGGCCGCGCGCGCTGTCCGTGTGCTACGAGCGCAGGGGTGAGGGGGAGCCGCTCCTCCTGCTGCACGGGATCGGGCACCACTGGCAGGCGTGGGAACCGGTGCTGGACGTCCTGGCGGGCGAGCGGGACGTCATCGCCGCGGACCTGCCCGGCTTCGGGGGGTCGGAGGCGCTGCCGGACGGGGTGGCGTACGACCCGGTGGCGGTCGTGCCGGCCCTGGGGGCGCTCTGCGCGGCGCTGGGCGTCGAGCGCCCGCACGTGGCGGGCAACTCCCTGGGGGGCCTGCTGGCCCTGGGGATGGGCCGGGCGGGGCTCGCCCGGTCGGTCACGGCGCTGTCGCCGGCGGGGTTCTGGTCGGAGGCGGAGCGGAGGTACGCCTACGCGGCCCTGCGGGCGATGCGGCTGGGGGCCCGCGCGCTGCCGGTACCGCTGATCGAGCGGCTGTCGCGGTCGGCCGCCGGGCGGGTGGCGCTGACGAGCGCCATCTACGCCCGGCCCGCCCGCCGCTCGCCGGAAGCGGTGGTCGCCGAGGCACTGGCGCTGCGCGCGGCCGTCGGCTTCGAGCGGACGCTGGCGGCCGGGCGGGGCGTGCCGTACCGGGAGGACGTGCCCGGCGTGCCCGTGACGATCGGCTGGGGCACTCGGGACCGTCTGCTATCGCCGCGGCAGGGTCTTCGGGCGCGGGGCGTGCTGCCGCGGGCCCGCCTGGTGCGGCTGCCGGGGTGCGGGCACGTCCCCATGCACGACGACCCGGCGCTCGTCGCCCGCGTCCTGCTGGACGGCAGCGGCGGCCTGACCGCCCGCCCCACCGGCCGCGGGGCCGACCGCCGGAGCGGCGGCGCCGCGGCCGGCGAAGGCCCGTCGCAGCGCTGACCGGCCGCGCGGGACGGTGCCCGTGAGCGCCCCGGAGCCGTACGCCACCCCGGCTCCGACGAGGGCGCTGCCCACCGCCTGGGCCGGTCCGTAGGAACCGGCGGCCACCAGCGGCGCGGTGAGCGCGGCGGACACCGGGATCAGTCCGCAGAAGAGCGTCGCCCGCTCGGCGCCGATCCGCTGCACGCCCGTGTACCAGCAGACGAAGCCGACGACCGTGACGACGGCGGCCTGCCACAGCAGCGCCGCCGCCTCCGCCGGGGCGGGGAGCCGCAGGGCGTCCGCCCCACCGGTGACCGCGGCGAGCAGGGCGGACTCCGCGGCGGCGACCCCGCACACCGTCGCCGCCAGCAGCCTCGGGCCCAGCGGCTTCAGGACCGGGACGGCCAGCACCGCGAAGCCCACCTCGCCCACCAGGGCGCACACCGAGAAGAGGACACCGGCCGCGTCGGTGCGCCCCCACCCCTGCACGGTGAGGGCGCCGACGGCGACCAGTGCCGACCCGTACAGGACGGGCCGCGTGGGTCCGCGGCCGGCCAGGAGCGGTACCAGGACGGCGACCACGACGGGCGCGCAGCCGACGAGGACGCCCGGCACGGCGGGCTCCGCGGTGCGCTCGGCGGCGAGCACGGCGAGGTTGAAGCCGACCATGCCGATGGCGGCCAGGGCGGCGAGGCGGATCCACGCGGCGGCGGACAGGGCGCGCAGGGGCGCCAGTCCGCCACGGCCCAGCAGGGGCAGGAGGAGCAGGCAGGCGAGCCCGTAGCGGAGGGCCTGGCCGCCCGCGTACGGGTAGGAGCCGAGGACGCTGTTGGCGGTGAAGGAGGCGCCGACGAGGACGCAGGCGAGGGCCGCGAGGAGGGCGCCGCTCCGTGAGGTGGCGTTCATGACGTCGACGCTAGGGAACGTGGTTGTCCTGCTTGAGGACCACTTTCCTCCTTTCTTCGGGGACCACTTTCTGCTCCGCAACCTAGTGCGCGGCACTGACAACGCCGCCGCGTCGGCGCCTTGTAGGGTCACGGTCATGTCGGTACGCGAAGAGGGCGGCGGCACGTGGGAGTTGCTGGCCCCGGTGGCGGCCGCGCCGGCCCGCGCGCGGGGCCGCGCCCTGCGGGAGGCGCTGCGCGACGCGGTGCGCCGCGGACGGCTCGCGGCCGGGACGCGCCTGCCGTCGACCCGGGAGCTGGCGGCCGAACTGGGCGTGTCGCGCGGGCTGGTGACGGAGGCGTACGAGCAGCTGACCGCCGAGGGGTACCTGCGCAGCGCCCGGGGTTCGGGAACCTGGGTCGGCGACGCGGCGCGCGCCCCCGCCCCGGGCGGCGCGCGGGACCTGGCGCCGCACTCCCCCGGTGTGCGCGTGGACTTCCGGCCGGGCGTCCCGGACCTGTCGCTGTTCCCGCGCGCGGCGTGGGCGGCGGCGTACAAGACGGCGCTGGGCGGGCTCGCGCACCGGCGGTTGGGCTATCCGGACCCGCGCGGCCTGCCGGAGCTGCGGACCGCCCTGGCGGCGCTCCTCACCCGGCGGCGGGGCGTGGTGGCGGACCCGGAGCGCCTGGTGGTCTGCGCGGGCGTCGCGCAGGCGCTGACGCTGGTGGGGTCCGTCCTGCGGGAGCGCGGCGAGCGGTCGGTGGGGGTCGAGGACCCCGGGAGCCCGAACCACGGCGCGCTCTTCGCGGCGGTCGGGCTGCGCGCCGTCGGGGTGCCGCTGGACTCGGAGGGGGCCGAGCCGGGGGTGCTGGCCGCGTCGGGCGTCCGGGCGGTCGTGACGACGCCGGCGCACCAGTTCCCGCTGGGCATCGGCTACTCGGCGGGGCGGCGGGCCGCGCTGCTCGACTGGGCGCGCGACGTGGACGGGTGGGTGGTCGAGGACGACTACGACGGCGACTTCCGCTACGACCGGGAGCCCGTCGGCGCGCTGCAGGGGCTCGACCCGGAGCGGGTCGTCCACACCGGTTCGGTGAGCAAGTCGCTCGCCCCGGGGCTGCGGCTCGGGTGGCTGCTGCTGCCGGAGGCCCTGGCGGAGGCCGTGGTCGAGCGGAAGCGGATGGCGGACCTCGGCTGTCCGGTGCTCGACCAGGCGGTGCTGGCGGACTTCGTCGCGCGCGGCGGCTACGACCGGCACCTGCGGCGCTGCCGCAGCGCGTACCGGGAGCGGCGGGACGCCCTGGTGCGCGCCTTGGCCGCCGCGCTGCCGGGTACGGAGGTGACCGGCATCGCCGCGGGGCTGCACGTCATCGCGCGCGTACCGGCGCGGTACGGGCCGGCGGCCGCCTTCCTGGAGCGCGCGGCCGCGGCGGGCGTCGTGCTGCGCCCACTCACCGACTACGGCACGGACCGGGAGGCCGGCGGGGGCGCGCATACGGGCGGGGGCGCGGAGGGAAGGGCGGGCGGGGGCGGTGCGGCGTTGGTGCTGGGGTACGCGCACCTCTCCCCGGCCGACATCGCGCGCGGGGTCCGCGCCCTGGCCGACGCGGTGCGCGGCAGGGGACCGGGCACTTCGTAGATGTGGGTCGCCCGGCGGCCCATGGGGCGCGTGACGGGCGGGCGATGCGGCCCGCGGCGACGTTGAGCGACCCCGGTCGCGGGGCGGTCGGGCTCGTGGCCGCGTTGTCAGTGGCGGGGCCTACGGTCGGAGACATGACGCGATCCGTTCAGGCACTCGCCCCCGCACGCCCGTCCGCCCCCAGGGGGTGCCTTGTCGATCGGGCCGGATCGGCGAGCGGTGTCCGGTGCCGTGCGGCGCGGGGCGGAGGAGGGAGCCGATGCGGAGCATCGGCGACCGACGACGACGCGGCGAGGCGCGGCACCGGACGCCGGGAGCCCGGCATGATCGGCGAGACACCCCCCGGCTCCTCCCGCCCGGCCCGGTCGCCCGGTTCGGAAGGACCGGTCGGGACGCCGGCCGCGGCCGTTCCGGGGGGCCGTCCCGGCACGGCGGTCGGCGGGGGTGCGCGGTGACGGAGTTGCCGGACGCGGTGCGGCAGGGCCGGTTCCGGGACGTTCCCGCGGTGGTGCGGGGGCTCTCCCCGGCGGACCGGGCCGCCGCGCTGCGCGGGTTGAAGGCGCTGCGCGCGGAGGTGCGCGACTGGGGCTGGGACCGGTGGGACGAGGGGTGCGCCGCCCAGCGGGCCCTCCTCGTGGCGGGGGCAGCCTGCCACGACGACGCCGCCGCGGCGGCCGGTTGGATCGCCGCCCGGGACCTGCGGCGATGGGTGCCGGTCCCCTACGAGCAGGTGGTGGAGGCGGTGGCGGACCGCGACCGGGCGTGGCTCGGGGACGTGGCGCACCGACTGGCGCGCCGCTCGGCCACGGCACGGGACGACTACCCCCTCATCCACGAGCTGGTACGGCGCGCCGGGTGCGCGGTGCCGAGGACGGACGGCTACCTGCACGGCTGGGTGGACTCGCTGTCGCGGCACGGGGCACGGCCGGACCTGGCGTCCGACCCGCAGGCGCCGGACCTGGTGCCCCGGCTGTTCGAGACCGTCGGGGCGGCGCAGGCCCTGGTGTGGCGCAAGGAGTGGACGGACGCCCTCGCGGCCCTCCCGGCCACGGGCACCGTGGCGCGGACAGTCCTCGTGGACGGGTGCGTGGCGCGGCTGCTGCTCGGCGGCCGTCAGGCCGACCTGCGGTTCTTCCTCGGTCTGCTGACGGCCCTGGAGCCGACGGCGGACGAGGAGGCGGCGCACACGGCCGACTGGGCGGCGCTGGCGGCACAAGCCCCGTCGCCGGTCGCGGGGCACGCCCTGGAGGTGCTGTCCCGGCTGGCCGAGGCCGGCCGGCTGCCGGTGCGGCAGGCCGCCGAGGCGTCCGCCTCGGTCCTGTTCCGCCCGGAGAAGAAGCTGGTCCGCGCCCAATTGTCCCTGCTCGCGCGGATCCTGCGGGACGACGCCGGCGCGGCCGGGGAGCTGCTGCCGGTGGTGGCCGAGCTGTTCGGGCACGAGGACACCGGCATGCAGGAGCAGGCGTTGGGGCTGGTGGGCCGGCACCTGGGCGCGGTGGACGCGGACGTGCGCCGCGCCCTGGCCGGTACCGCCGCCGATTTGCTGAGCCCGGTACACCGGGCCGCGGCGGTCGACGTGTTCGGCGATCTGCCCGAGCCGGCCGGCGCGGACGGCCCGTACGAGGAGCTGCTGCCGCCGGCCCCGGAGCGCGGGCGCGTCGCTCCGGCCCCGCGGGCGCTGCCGGAGCTGGTCGGGGACCTGGCCGAGGCGCTCCGCCCCGGCGACCCGGACCCGATCGGCGTCGAGCGGGTGCTGGCCGGGCTCGTACGCCACGCCCACACGGACCCGGCCGCGCTCCGCGAGGCGCTGACGGCGCTCCTGCCGGGCCTGTGGTGGCAGCGGGAGACACGGCTCGGCCCGGACCGGCTGGAGGGCCTGCACCTGGTGCTGGCCGCGCTGCTGGGCCGGGTCGACCCCGGTGACCTGCGCCGTGCGCTGCGCCGGCAGGCGGGGCCGGAGGTGTGCGCCGGGGAACGGCTCGCGCTCGTCTGGCTCGCGCGGACGCAGGAGGCGGCGCTTCGGGTGCTCACCGAGCCGCTGCCCTTCCTGCTGGCGACGCCCACCTGGCACACCGGGTCGGTCGACGCCGGCGAGCTGGTGGCCCGGCTGGCGGAGTACCGGCGGCTGGACGCGCGGCCCGCGGAGTGCGACCTCGCGCAGGCACTGCTGCGCGTCGAGCGGACCGGCCCGGGGGCGGCCGCCGCCGCGGAGGCGGCCGGCGCGCTGGGCACTCGGGCGGGCGACCGCCTCGCCGCGTGGCTGGCGGGCCCGGCGCCGTACGGGCCGGGCACACGGGTGCCGACCGAGGCCGCGCGGCCCGGCCGGGCCCGGGAGGCGGGGCGCCCACCGGTGGTCCCCGTGGCCGTGGCGACACCGGGCCGGCCCGCGCTGTGCGCGGGTCTCCCGCCCGCCCTGCGTGCCCTGGCCGAACCGTTCGCGGGGACGGACGACCGCTGCTCCTGCCGTGGGCCGGTGACCGGGCTCCAGTTGACGGTGCTCCCCGAGGACCGCGAGACGCTCGCGGCGTGGCTGCTGCCCCGGGTCGCCCGGGCCACCGAGACCGAGGAGCCGGACGGTGCGCGGTGGCTGCCGGTCCTCGCCGAGGCGGGCGGGGAGGCGGGGCCCTCGCTGCACCTGGCGGTGGCGTACGGGCTCGGCGCGCGGCACTCGGAGGACCGGCTCGCGGCCGTCGACGCGCTGCTGGTGCTGGCGACGCGCGGGGAGCTGGACGCGGCCCGCCTCGGCCGGGACCTCGCCGAGCTGGTCCGCCTCGGCACGGTCAAGGTGAACCGGCTGGCCGACGCCGTACGCACCGCGGCGGCGACGGGCGCGTACGCGACGGTGTGGACGGTGCTGGGGGCGGCGCTGCCGACGCTCCTCACCGGCGGCGAACCGCCGCGGGGGCTCGGCGAGTTGCTGGCGGTGGGCGGCGACTGCGCCGAGCGGTGCGGTGACGCGCGGCACCTTCCCGGCGGGCCGCCGGAGGGGCTGGCCGAGGTGGCGGCGCGGCGGGGGTCCACACGACTCGCCGTCCAGGCGAGACGGCTCGCGCAGGCGCTGCGGGCCGGGGAGCAGCGGCCGGCGGGACGGCCCGCGAAGCGATCGGCGTAGCAGTCGGTGAGGCGTTCGGTGAGCCGCCCCGGCGGAGTCGGAGGCGGCCCCGGTGTCGGGCGCCGGTGTCGGGCGCCGGTGTCCTCAAGCGCTCGGCGCCACGATCGACCCGGACTGCGCAAAGTGGAAAAATCAACCACTAAGCGTACAGACGCATGCTTAACCCATCGGTCACAGACCGTTCGTGATCGCGCAACACCACTGCGCGAGAGTGCTGCCATGACCGACACGACTCCCGCGACGACCGTCGCCCCCGCGCAGCGTACCCGCCGTCAGCACCACTGGCGGCGGGACCTCGTAGAGCTGGCCGCCCTCTTCACCGCCGTGGCGGTCGCGGACGCGGTCGCGAACACGATCGCGCACGGCCCGGACGGGCCGTACCTGCTGGCCGTCTCCGCCGTGGCGCTGGTGGCGACGGCCGCGTTCCACACCTGGTGGGCACGGCGGCACAGCCATGCGCCGCCCGCGTCATCACCCTCCCGGCCCACCGCGAGCACGCCGGCATCCGCGCCCTCGGCCGCACCGACACCGACACCGGCACCGGCAGGGGCGGTCCGCGGGAGGGAGGAGACCGCCCTGTGGCGGATGCGGACCACCGTGCGTGACGAGCCCGGCAGCCTGGCCGCCCTGTGCGCCGCCCTCGCGGAGCTGCGGGTCGACATCCTCACCCTGCAGACCCACCCCCTGGCCGAGGGCACGGTCGACGAGTTCCTGCTGCGCGCCCCCGAACCGCTGCGTCCGGCCGACCTGACCCGGCGGGTCGCCGCGGCGGGCGGCGCGCGGACCTGGGTCGAACGCGCCGACGCCCACGACCTGGTCGACTCCCCCACCCGTGTCCTCACCCTCGCCACCCGCACCGCCCTGGACGCCGCGGAACTCCCCCTGGCACTGCGCCAGCTGCTCGGCCGCTGCGCCATCCGCTCCCACCCGCCCGTGTCCCCGACCGGCCGCCGCAGCGAGCGCACGGCTCCGGTGGAGGGCGCGCTGGAGCAGGACGACACCGTCATGCTGCTGCGCGACCCGTACGGCGGTGTGCTCACCGTCGAGCGCCCCTACCTGCCCTTCACCCCCAGCGAGTTCGCCCGCGCCCGCGCCCTCGTCGAGCTGGACGCCCGGCTCGGGCCGCGGGTCCCGCGCGGCCAGGACGTCCTGACGCTGCCCGAGGGGGGCGAGATCACCGTCAGCCGCGCCGACCAGGACGACCTGGCGGCCGCGCGCGCCATGCACGACCGCTGCTCCGAGCGCACCCTCGGGCTGCGGTACCACGGCCCGGTCGCCGACGCCGACCGCTACCTCGGCCATCTCCTGAGCCCGCGCTTCGGGCAGACGCTCGCCGTCCGGTCCGGGTCGGGCCGGCTGGTCGCCCTGGGCCACCTCCTCTGGGACGGCGACGAGACCGAGGTCGCCCTGCTGGTCGAGGACGACTGGCAGCGCCGGGGCATCGGCTCCGAGCTGCTGCGCCGGCTGGTGGGACTCGCCGTCGACGCCGGGTGCGACAGCGTGTACGCGGTCACCCAGTCGTCCAACACGGGCATGGTCGCCGCGATGCGCGCGCTGCACCTGCCGCTGGACTACCAGATCGAGGAAGGCACCCTGGTGATCACCGCGCGGCTCGGCGGCCCGCACGCCGAACGTCACAAGTCGGCCGGGGAGCAGGGCCGCCACGCCCCGTACGCCGACCGGTCCACCGGGCAGGGTCCCGCCGGTCAGGGCGCTTCGCACCGGCCGTAGCCCCGCCTCCCCCGCTCCGGTATCGACGCGATCCGGCCAAAGTCGGCCACCCGGCGAACCGGACCGCGCCCCCACCGCGGCCACCCGGCGGCCCGGCCGCCACGCCCCCGCCGGCACACCGGCCCCCGCCCCGCGGGCCCGCCGGCCGGACGGCGGGGCGCTCCGCTCGGGCTGCGCCACAGGTCGCGCCGACCGGCGGCGCGCCCGGCACCGGCACCGCGCGGCGGCAGGCGTCCCGGCGCCGCCCGGCCCGCCGGGGGTCCGGCGCCCCGGACCGCGCGACCGGGGCACGCGACCGTCGCTCATTTGTCAGCCGACTGTGATCGAATGAGGTGACGCGGGCGGCGGACGCGTACCAGGATGGGGGCATGCCAGATACCCCCAGCAGCGCTCTGCCGCGACAGGTCGCGGACGCCTTCGTGGACGCCCTCGTCGCCCTCGACCCGGTCACCGGCACGTACCTGGGCGTGCGCGAGTGCTCCGCGCTCCTGCCCGACTTCTCCCCCGCCGGCCAGGAGGAACTGGCCGTCCTGGCCCGCGAGACGCTCGCCCGGCTCGACGCGGCGGAACTCCTGCCGGGCGCGCGCAGCGACGCCGAGCGCCGCTGCGGGCGGCTCCTGCGGGAGCGGCTCACCGCCGAACTGGCCGTCCACGAGGCGCAGGAGGGCCTGCGCACCGTCAGCAACCTCCGCTCGCCCGCGCACAGTGTGCGCATGGCCTTCACGGTGATGCCGACGGAGACGCACGAGGACTGGGCGGCCGTCGCCGAGCGGCTGCGCGCCGTGCCGGCCGCGCTCGACGGCTACCGGGAGTCCCTGGCGCTCGGTCTGGAGCGCGGGCTGCC
The DNA here is from genome assembly GCF_020873895.1 of Streptomyces sp. DH12. Lineage (GTDB taxonomy): Bacteria > Actinomycetota > Actinomycetes > Streptomycetales > Streptomycetaceae > Streptomyces. Next base: position 158,591 of record NZ_JAHWGT010000018.1, read on the forward strand.
GGGCGGGCCGCGCGCCACGGCCACCTTCGTGGACCAGTTGGGCAAGTGGGCGGGCAGCGGTGAGGGCGCCCGCGGCTGGTTCGAGGAGTTCGCCGCGGGCGGGCCGTCCCCGCTGCGCGGGGAGCTGGACGTGGCGGCGCGCGGCGCCACCGCGGCCGTCGCCGGGCTGCGGGACTGGATGCGCGACGTGTACGCCCCCGCCGTGGCGGGCGCGCCGGACACGGTGGGCCGCGAGCGGTACGCCCGCTGGTCCCGGTACCACAACGGCACGGACTTCGACCTGGACGAGGCGTACGCGTACGGATGGGACGAGTACCACCGCCTCCTCGGCGAGATGGAGAAGGAGGCCGCCAAGATCCTGCCGGGCGCCGGCCCGTGGGAGGCCCTGGCCCACCTCGACGAGCACGGTACGCACATCGAGGGCGCGGAGGAGGCCCGGGCCTGGCTCCAGCAGCTCATGGACGAGGCGATCGACGCCCTCGACGGCACGCACTTCGAACTCGCCGAGCGGGTCCGGCGCGTCGAGTCGCGCATCGCGCCTCCCGGCAGCGCCGCGGCGCCGTACTACACGGGACCGTCGGAGGACTTCTCCCGCCCCGGCCGGACCTGGCTGCCCGTCAACGGCGAGACGCGGTTCCCCGTCTACGACCTGGTGTCCACCTGGTACCACGAGGGCGTGCCGGGGCACCACCTCCAGCTGGCGCAGTGGGCGCACGTGGCGGACCGGCTCTCCCGCTTCCAGGCGACGGTCGGCATGGTCAGCGCCAACGCGGAGGGCTGGGCGCTGTACGCGGAGCGGCTCATGGACGAGCTGGGCTTCCTCCCCGACCCGGAGCGGCGGCTCGGCTACCTCGACGCGCAGATGATGCGGGCGTGCCGGGTGATCGTCGACATCGGCATGCACCTCGGGCTGGAGATCCCCGCGCACTCGCCGTTCCGGCCCGGTGAGCGGTGGACGCCGGAGCTGGCGCAGGAGTTCTTCCAGCGGCACAGCAGCCGGCCGCCGGAGTTCGTCGAGAGCGAGATGGTCCGCTACCTCTCCATGCCGGCGCAGGCCATCGGCTACAAGCTCGGCGAGCGGGCGTGGCTGCTGGGCCGGGAGAACGCCCGCCGGGCGCACGGCGCCGCGTTCGACGCGAAGAAGTGGCACATGGCGGCGCTCTCCCAGGGCCCCCTCGGCCTGGACGACCTCGTCGACGAGCTGTCCCGGCTCTGACGAGCCCTCCCGGCCTTGACGAGCTGTCCCGGCTGCTGACCGCGCCCGGCCCCGGGGCGCGGGCCCGGTCAGCAGCCGCAGGGGTCGGTGCCGGCGGGTGCGGTCAGGGGGTCGGCGTCCTGGCGGCGCCGGCCCTCCCGCGTCTCGTACGGGAACCCCTCGCGGGCCCAGTACTCGAAGCCGCCGAGCATCTCCTTCACCCGGAAGCCCCGTTCGGCGAGGGCCAGGGCGGCGCGGGCGGCGCCGTCGCATCCGGGCCCCCAGCAGTACACGACCACCGGGACGTCCCGGTCGAGGAGCCGTTCGGCCCGTTCGGCGACGAGGGCCGTCGGTAGGTGGACGGCCCCGGGGACGTGCCCCTGGTCCCACGCCTCGGTCGAGCGGGAGTCGAGCACGACGAACCCGGGGTCCCCGCCGGTGGCGAGGGCGGCGGCGACGTCGGAGACGTCCGTGTGGAAGGCCAGGCCGGCCGCGAAGTACGCGGCCGCCGCGGCGGGAGCGGCGGGCGGCACACGCAGCACCGGGCTGACGGCGGCCGCGGGGGCGGCGGACGCGGGCACGGCGGGCAC
>NZ_JAHWGT010000190.1 GCF_020873895.1 Streptomyces sp. DH12
GTCCAGGGTGAGGGTACGGGTGATCTTCTCGCCGTCGGCGAGGGTGATCTGCGCGTCGATACGGCGCGGGAGGGCCGACTCCGACAGCTGGTCCGCGCGGGTGGAGGTGCCGGGGGTGATCACCAGGTCCAGCAGGCGGGTCGGCTGGTCGAAGGTGACCTCCAGCCACTCGCCCTCGGCCGCCTGCGAGATGCCGGGCCCCCACCAGGTGTTGTTCAGCTTGTCGAAGGCGAGACCCGCGCCGTGCCCGGTGTACGAGCGGGACGCCTTCACGGCGGACGGGCCGACGGGGGCGCGCTTGGCGAAGTGGTCGCGGGTGGCCTGGATCATCGTGCCGAGGTTCATCACCAGGGCGACGACCAGACCGATCACCACGGCGCCGACCACCCAGTTCCACACCCGGCCGAACCCCCGGCGCAGGCGCGGGCGTTCACCCGCCCACGCCGACTCGGCGCTGCGGTCGGCGAACATACGGCGCCACCACGGGAGGCGCCGCGGGGCGTCCTCGCCCCGTGTCATCGACATGGCGCAGCGCGCGCAGAAGTGCCGTTCGGGGCGGTTGGGGGTGGAGCACCAGGGGCACGGGACGCCGCCCTCCGCGTCCGCCTGCGGGCCCACGGCGCGGACCTGGGGGCGGCGGGCGGCCGTGCGGCCGGGAAGGACGGGGGCGACGGCGGGGTCCTCGGGGCCTTCGCGGGGTTCGCTGTCGGCGATGGGGACGAGGAGGGAGCGGGCCCGCTCGGACGCGTCGCTGTCGGCATCCCCCTGGGCGCGCGGCGGTTCGGCGGCTGCGGACGGCACGGAGGGAAGGGGTTCCGTGTCGTCCTC
>NZ_JAHWGT010000191.1 GCF_020873895.1 Streptomyces sp. DH12
TGGGCCAGCGCCCCGGCACGGCGGAACGCCTCGGCCTCCACCGGGGACAGCTCGGCCGCCGGGGCGACGACGAGGACCCGGTCGGCCCAGCCGGCCGCGACGGTGCGGGCCGCCTGGATCAGAGCGAGGGCGCCTGCCGCCGACGCCCCGCCGACGAGCCAGCCCTCCCCGCGGATGCCGGTCAGCTCGCTCACGGTGCCGATGACGTCGGCGTCGAGGTGGGTGAGCGCGTAGGAGGCGCGCAGCCGGCCCGGCGCACGGTGGTGGCCCAGCACGGTCTCGGCCTGGTGCGCGAGGGCGAGGTTGCCGCCGGCGACGAGCAGGGCGGTGCCCTCGGCGAGCTGGTCGTCCGTCAGGCCGGCGTCCCTGACGGCACGGAGGGCCACGCAGGCGGCGCTGCGTGCGGGCAGCGCGGCCCGGCCTGCGGTCCTGCGCAGGCGCGCCGCGGTGTCCGGGGCGTCGGCGAGATGCCGGCCGGCCCAGCCGCCGAGGGTGAACCCGTCGAGCGCGGCGACGGGCAGGGTGTCCGGTGCGCCGTCCGGGAGCGTCACCGCGCTGCGGCCGTCGAGCAGGGCGGCGGTGAAACCGTCCAGGTCGTCGGCGAGCGGGCTGAGGACGGCGGCGGCGGTCACGGCCACGGCGCCGGGAACCGGCGGGGTCATGCGCGGGCGCTGAGGGACCGGCGGAACACGCCGACGAGAGACCGCAGGTCGCCCGCGCCGGTCAGTTCGCTGTTGGGCACCTTGACGCCGAGTTCCTCCTGGGCGGCGATGACGACGTCCATGCGGTCGATGGAGTTGGCTCCCAGGTCGCGCATGCTGTGGT
>NZ_JAHWGT010000192.1 GCF_020873895.1 Streptomyces sp. DH12
GTCACCAGCAGGACCAGCACCGGCCACTTGGCGATCGACCAGACCGTCAGGGCCGTGTCGCCCAGCCCCAGCAGATCACCGGCCCGACGGGCCAGCCCGCCGGTGAAGACCACGATCAGCGCGCTGATCCCGGCCATCAGCAGCAGCGCCACCGTCACGCCCACCCGGACCGGCAGCACCTTCCACACCGGGCGTCCCTCGGGCATGTCGTACACCGCGTTCGCCGAGCGCATGAACGCCGCCACGTAGCCGGAGGCCGACCAGATGGCGAGCAGCAGACCGACGATCGCCACCAGCGACCCGATGCCCGCGCTGCCCTGCAGCTGCTGGACCGCCTGCGTGATGATGTCCCGCGCCGCGCCGGGGGCGGTGAGCTCCTGGACGTTCTCCAGCACTTTGTCCGTGGTCGACCGGCCGGTGAGGCCGAGGATCGACACCAGGGCCAGCAGCGCCGGGAACAGCGCCAGCATCCCGTAGTACGTCAGGGCGGCGGCGCGGTCGGTGAGCTCGTCGTCCTTGAACTCGCGCACACTGCCCTTCAGTGCCGCCTTCCATGCGCCCTTGGGCAGCTTGGCCGGACTGTCCGGCGCCGCATGTTCCACCGCGTCGCTCGGGCCCGGCTCCTCAGCCGACTGCCCGGCCCGCCGCGAGGTTGCGGACTCGTCCGGTGCTTTCTGATGTGCCGACCGGTCGTCCCGGCCCGGGATGTGCAGCTTCATGGCCACCGGGTGCCCCCGGTCCGCCACGTCACGCACGGGTGCACGGGTGACGCGGCCGGGCGCGAAGCCGGCCGCACCACCCTTGTGGGAGCGCTCCCATACGG
>NZ_JAHWGT010000193.1 GCF_020873895.1 Streptomyces sp. DH12
GCACTCGGTGACCCCGGCCACCATCCGTCGGAAGGACCGGTTGACGGCTGCGATCGGCGCCGCGGTGGACGAGCCGGACGCCGGTTCGGTGCGGTGGTCGGAGCGGCTGCACGCCCTGGTCGACGAGCTCGACGCCCTGGAACCGGCGTTCACGGCCTACGACCGTCTCCGCTTCGGCGGACCCACGTCCCGCGACATCTGCGTCGACGCCGTGCGCGCCCGTTTCCCGCGTCAGTGGGCTGCGGTGGGCGGCGGCCCCGGGGAGCTGATACCCGTGGCCACGGCCGTGACGGGCGAGGCGGTCTTTCTGTGCGTTCCCGAGGGCCCTTCGTCGCCCTGGCGCGTCGTGGTCCAGGAGTTCGAGGAATTCCTGCCCTAGTGGCGGCCCCGCCTGCTAGGTTCGGTGCCGTTGTGCGTTCCCGCATACCGAGGAGGTGAGTCCGATCCACGCTGTGACAGGTCGGGGCTCCCTCCCGTGCGCGGCTTAGGGAGTGCCCGCAGAGGCATCCCGAAAGGCTTGCAACGCCATGCGCTTCACCTCTCGCACGTCGTCCGACGGCGTGTCCGAGCAGCTCTTCACCCTCGGTGAGATCCCCGGTGTGCTGTGGACGCCGGAAGGCGCCACCGGTACGCGTCCCCTGATTCTGATCGGGCACGGCGGCGGCCGGCACAAGAAGGCCCCTGGCGTCCTGTTCCGCGCCCGTCGCTTTGTGGCCGACCGCGGTTTCGCGGTGGTGGCGGTCGATGTGCCCGCCCACGGCGACCGGCCGAAGGACGAGGGGCTGGACCGGATCGCGTCCGAGAACCGGGACCGCGTGGCGG
>NZ_JAHWGT010000194.1 GCF_020873895.1 Streptomyces sp. DH12
GGACGTTGTCACCGCCGTCGCCCATGAAGACGCTGCGGTTCTGCAGGGTGAGGACGCCGACCATGAACAGCGCCGCCATGGTGCGGGTGCGCCAGCCGAGCAGCAGCAGAAGGCTGAACAGCACGGCCAGCGCGTAGACCGCCTCGAACCAGACCTGGCTGTCCGACCAGAGCAGCACGGTGAAGGCGTCGTTCGACCCGACCAGCTGGGCGGCGAGGTCCCAGGACCAGGGGCTGTCCGGGCCGTAGAGCTCCTGCCGGTGGGGGTACTCCCGCAGCAGGAACAGCAGCCAGGTCAGGCCGAAGCCGATGCGCAGCACGGCTGTCTGGTAGGGGGCGAGAGCGGAGTCGGCGACCCGGGCGATCGCCCGGGAGACCGCCATCGACAGGCGGTTCATCCGATGCCTCCCCGGGCCTCGTCCTCCGGCAGGAGCCACCAGGGCAGCACCCGGTACACGGCCTTGTCCGACACCTTCTCCCCGCTCCACGACGGCGGCGGCACCTGGGTGGTGCGCGAGCGCACCTGGACGCGCGCGACCTCGCCGTCCCGCCCCGCCGCGTCCGCCCGGTCCAGGCGCATGACCATGATCCGCCGCAGGTACGACTCGGACAGCGCCCCGCGCAGGCCCACCGGGCGGTTGTCGTCGTCGTGCGTGGAGAGGTAGAAGTCCCAGGCCCGGCGCAGCTCGTTCTGCTGGGTGTGGCTGGGGGCCGGGTTGCCGTCGATGTCCCGGCCGTCCTGCGCCGACAGGTCGTACCAGCCGGTGGTGCGGCTTCCGCCGTCCGGCGTGCGGATCTCCGCCCTGACCTGTACGGACACGT
>NZ_JAHWGT010000195.1 GCF_020873895.1 Streptomyces sp. DH12
GACGCGAGGACGGACCGGCCGCCGGCCGCCCCGCGCAGGGCCCGGTCGGTGTCGGAGGGGTCCGCGAGCCAGAGGGGCACGGGCGGCTCGGGTGCCGGTGCCGGTGACGCTGAGAGCGGAGCCCCTGCGCCTCGTCGTTCCCGTTCGGCGTCCGAAGGGTCCGCGAGCCAACAGGCGGACGTCCCCGCCCGCCGGTCGCGCAGCGCGAGCGAGGGTTCGGCGTCGCAGCGCGAAGGCGCCCCGGGCACGGGCGGTCCCCGCCGGGCGCGGTCCGCGTCCGAGGGCTCCGCGAGCCGGCGCGCGCGACAGGATCAGGCGCCTGGCGCGGACGACACGGCAGCGGCTCCCGCCGAGGAACCGCGTGACCGCACGCCGCCCGCCGCCCCGCGCACGGGGTCCTCCGCGAGGGCGTCGCCGACGCCCTGGCGGACGTACAGCGTGAACCAGGGCAGTTGGGAGACGGCGAGGACGCCGGCGGGGAGCACCAGGTGCTGGACCAGGCCGCCGAAGGTCACCCGGTCGCTGCCGGTGTCGGTGAGGCCGCCCGCCGGGAGGACGTCCAGCTGGAGGGCGAACAGCCAGACGGCGAGCAGGGCGATCCAGAAGACCGGGGCGGCCTCCAGGACGTACGCGGCGGAGGTGACCGCACGGTCCACGAGGGAGCCGGGGCGGCGGGCGGCGAGCACGCCGAGCACCGTGCCGAGCAGCACGGCCGCGGCGAACGCGACGGCGCACAACACCGTGGACCACACCAGGCGTTCGCCGATGACCTCGGCCACCGGCTGGCGCATCACCGCCGAGAGGCCGAGGACGCCGCCGAG
>NZ_JAHWGT010000196.1 GCF_020873895.1 Streptomyces sp. DH12
GTGCAGGGTGGTGCGGCAGCCCCGGCGGATGCGCCAGCCGGCGTCGAGGAGCCGCAGCGCGAGGTCGGCGTCCTCGCGGTGCGCGCGGGGGAAGCGTTCGTCGAAGCCTCCGGCCCGGTGGAGCACCTCGGTGCGGTAGGCCATGTCGGCGGTGATCCAGCGGGCGCGGGCCAGTACCGCGGTGCCGCGTTCCCAGTCGGTGGGGCGGCGTCCGCCGGGCAGCGGCACGGTGATGACGCCCGGCACGCCCGCGGTGTCGGGCGTCGCCTCGTCCAGGTCCCGCTGGAGCTGGGCGCACCAGTGCGGCCCGACCTGGACGTCGTCGTCGACGAACACCACCCAGGGCTCGGTGACGGCGCGCAGTCCGGTGTTGCGGGCGGCGGCGGGGCCGCGGGCCTCTCCCGGCAGCACGGTGGTGCGGGCGCGCAGGTCGCCGAGGACGCTCAGCGCGTGCTCCAGGGGCTCCGGGTCGGGGACGGGCGTGGCGGGGCGGTCGTCGACGAGGACGATGCGCTCCGGGCGCGGTCCGTACGCGGCGGCCAGCGCGGCGAGACAGTCGGCGAGGGTGTCCCGTACCAGGGTGGGGATCACGACGGCGTACGGCGTCGTCACGGCGCCCTCCCTCCGCACCCGGCGCACGGCCCGCCCGGACGCCGGCCCGCGGGGGCGGGGCGGCGCTCGGGGAACGGGGCGTGGTCACCTCGGTCGTGCATGGGGAGTGGGCTCCGTCCCTGGGTCGGGCGAGTACTGCGGGGAGCGGGTGCCGCACCCGACCTGCGTCAAACGGTTGGACATGGTGTGCCCCGCTCCGTGTGGATAT
>NZ_JAHWGT010000197.1 GCF_020873895.1 Streptomyces sp. DH12
CCTCTACACGGCGGCGGAGTCGCTGCGCGCCGTGGCCGTCCTCCTCAACCCGGTCATGCCGGAGACCTCCCAGAAGCTCTGGGACTCCCTCGGCGCGGAGCCCACCCTGGGCGCCCTCGCCGGCCAGAAGGTCCAGGAGGCCGGCACCTGGGGCCTCCTCCCGGCCGGCTCCACGGTCACCAAGGGCGCGGTCCTCTTCCCCCGCCTCGAGGAGAAGCCCACCGCGTAACACGCTCGCCACAGGACGGCCCCGGGAGAGAACATCCCTTCTCCCGGGGCCGTCCGGCTTGCGAAGATCGCGTCAAGGCGGCCGAACGTCCGGCCGCCGCAGACGACCACACGTGGGGGGACACGAACCATGGCACTCTTCGGCAACGCGCACACCGTCGACCCGGCCAAGGCCCAGCAGGACTACGCCCGGCTCCTGGGCCACGGCGAGCAGGTGCACGCGGCGTTCCTGCTGATACGCGACACGATCCTGTTCACGGACCGCCGCCTGATCCTGGTCGACAAGCAGGGCATCACCGGCAAGAAGACCGAGTACCACTCGATCCCGTACCGCAGCATCTCCCACTTCGCCGTGGAGACCGCCGGCCACTTCGACCTCGACGCCGAACTCAAGATCTGGATCTCCGGCTCCCCGGCCCCCATCCAGAAGACCTTCACGAAGGGCGTCGACATCTACGAGGTCCAGGCCATCCTCACCCAGTTCGTCGCCCGCTGACCGGCGCGAACGTTTCCCTCAACCTCGAACGGGTGAACGCGCCCCGATAACTCCCGGTGCGGGACCATGAGCGCCCTAGCGTGCCGCTCATGGT
>NZ_JAHWGT010000198.1 GCF_020873895.1 Streptomyces sp. DH12
GTCTGCCGGTTCAGGTCGAGACGTCCGTGGTGAAGCCGAACAGCACCGGCGAGTCCCTGTCCGACCAGAGCTGCACCAAGACGTCTTACGTGCACAACACCACGGCGTGGCTGATCGGCCTGACGAAGGAACAGCGGACCACCGGCACCTCGTGCGCGGCGTACGACACTGCGGACCCCGCGACCAAGCTCGTCAAGGCGGTCCACAACAGCTACGACAACCTGTCCTACGGCGCCAGCCCGGCCAAGGGCCTGCTCACCTCGCAGGCCAGTGTCGACGGTGCCGGGACCTCCTACTCGGTCGTTACCAGCACGACGTACGACCCGCTGGGCCGCGTCCGCACGGTCACCAGTCCTGGGGTCGGCACGACCGAGACGCAGTACACGCCCGCGGACGCCGGCGGGCCGGTCACTGCCACCAAGGTGATCAATTCCAAGGGCCATGCCGTCACGACGACCTTCGACCCTGGTCGGAGCCTGGCGCTGACGATCACCGACGCCAACGCCCGGGTCACGCGCAACGAGTACGACGCCCTCGGGCGCCTGGTGAAGGGCTGGTCCCCGTCCCGCTCCTCCGGCAGCAAGTCACCCGATATGGAAATCTCGTACCAGCCGGCGATCGCCACCGCCGAGACGACCCGCCCCGCCGCCGTCACCACCAAGACCCTCAAGGACGACGGGACGTACAGCCGTCAGGTGGCGATCTACGACGGCCTGATGCGCCCCGTGCAGACACAGTCCGAGGCCCATGGCCCCGGCCGGGTCGTCACGGACACCCGGTACAACGACCACGGCCTGGTAGACGAGCAGTCCAGCGG
>NZ_JAHWGT010000199.1 GCF_020873895.1 Streptomyces sp. DH12
TTGTCGACGTAAAGGACGCCCGGGTCGACGGTGGCCGCCGGGTGACGCCGGGCCAGTTCCGCCGTGTGGGCCCAGTGTGTGGTGGCGCGCCTGCCGTCGAGCAGTCCCGCCGCGCCCAGGATGAAGGCGCCCGTGCACAGTGAGGCCACGCGGGCGCCTGCCGCGTGGGCCGCACGTACCGCCTCGACCAGCTCGGCGGGCGGGTCGCGGTCGGTGTCGGCCCAGCCGGGGATGATCACGGTGTCCACGTGCGCGAGGTGGTCGAGTCCCCGGTCGGGTTCCAGACGGAAGCGGTCCACGGACACCAGACCGCTCCCGCAGAGGGAGAAGTCGTACCAGGGGTCCACGACGTGGGTCAGGTCGGCCCCGAAGACCTCGAGTGCCACGGACAGTTCGTAGTGGAGCATGCCGTCGGTGACGGCCAGCGCGACGGAGGGCATGTCCGGAACTGTACGTGAGGTGTCCTTTCCGACGCTCCTGCCAGTGGCTGCCGCAGGGACAGGATGGGGATGTCAGGCCGCAGCGGATCGACCTCGCAGCGGGCGTGTTCGAGTTCTACTACACGGGGGAGTCCACCATGGGGACAGGTCAGCTGGTCACGGTGTTCGGCGCCTACGGTCACACCGGGCGGTTCGTGGTCGCGGAGCTGGCCGCCCGCGGGTTCGTCCCGGTGCTGTCCGGGCGCAACGCACGCGCCTTGGAGGAGATGGCCCACAGACACGGGCAGGAGGCCCGGGTGGCCTCGGTCGAGGAACCGGCTTCGCTGGAGCGGGCCCTGGCGGGCGCGGCGGCGGTCGTCAACTGCGCCGGCCCCGT
>NZ_JAHWGT010000019.1 GCF_020873895.1 Streptomyces sp. DH12
CCCCGGCGGGCCGCGGCGCGACCCCGTACGACCCGCACCCGCACCGCACCCGCACCGCACCCGCTCACCCCCCCCCCGCCACCACGGCCCCGCTCGTGAAGGTCACATGCCGCACCTCTCCGCCGACGATCCCCCCGAAGCCCCGGCAACCTTCGACGCGGCGCTCCGGCAAGCCATCCGCCGGCGCGGCCTGCCGCTGCAACGCGTGTGCGACCGGCTCGCCGAGCGCGGCATACGGATCAGCCCCGCCACGCTCAGCCACTGGCAGCGCGGGCGGAGCCTGCCGGAACGCCCGCAGTCCCTGCGGGCGGTGCGGAAGCTGGAGGAGATCCTGGCCGTACCGCACGGCCATCTCGTCGGACTGCTGCAACCCCACCGGCCCCGGGGGAGGGCGCGCACCAGGGGGCAGGACGTCGCCGTCTCGCGCCGCGTGTTCGCCCCCGGCTCCGAGGTGGAACGAGCCCTCGGCGACGCGTTCGCGCTCTTCAACCGGGACATCGCCCCCGTCTCCGTCCACGAGGCGGTGCGGGTGGCCGAGGACCGCTGCGTCCGCCACCTGTCGGTGACGCAGGTGCTCCGCGCCGTCTGCGACGGCCCCGACCGGTTGACCCTGGTGCACCAGGTCGACGAGGGCGTGCCGCCGGACGTCGACATCACCGTCCACTGCGGCAGCCTCGGCGCGGTGCGGACGGAGGAGTCCCTGCGGTGCGTCGTCGCGGACATCCTGCTGGGCCGCCCGCTGAGGCGGGGCGAGACCGCCGTCGTCCGCTACGAGGTGGACTTCCGGTCCGGCCCCGCCGCCAGTTCCTTCTACGAACGCCGGGTGCGTACGAACCTGCGCGAGTACCTGCTCCACGTCTCCTTCGCCCCGGGGGCGGTTCCGGCGTCCTGCCACAAGTACTACCGGCGCCGCACCGACGCGCCGAGGGAGCAGGTCACCCGGCTCGTCGTCGACGCGTCGCGGACCGCCCACCTGTACCCCGCCAAGTGCACCCCCGGGGTCCACGGCCTGCACTGGGCGTGGCCGTCGGCTCAGGACGGCGCCGGCTGAGCGGCATCCGGCCGCTCCTCCCCACGCGGCGCCGGCGTCCGGCGCCCGGGGCCCGGCGCGCTGGGTCCGGCCGCCCGCCGCCCGGCCGCCCCCTCGGGCCGGTGAGCGGCGGCGTGTCAGGTCAGGTGCGCGGCGGGGCCCCGGGCGCCTGCCCGGGTGGGTCGGCGGGGAGCGCCGCCGTCGCGACGGCGGCGGACAGCCGGCTCCCCGGGCCCCCGCCCCCGGAATTGGTCCAGACCTATTGACCGGATTGGTTCATACCAATAGCCTCCATGGCGTGTGAGTGTCATGGCACGGCCAAGCAGGTCCCCGCATGCCTCGAACGACGGACGGCCGCACGCGCGGGCGCGCCGCCCGCCCCCCGCAACCGACACTCGAGGGAGACGCCTTGAGATCCCCCACCGTCAGAAGTCCGTGGACACGGGCCACGGCGCTGCTCGCCTGCCTGGTCCTCCCGCTCGCCGCCATGGTCGGCCTGGCCGCGCCGGCGCAAGCCGCCGACGCGCAGGCGACCTACCGCATGACCCAGGACTGGGGCGGCGGTTTCACCGGGCAGTGGACCGTCAGGAACACCGGGACCACCGCCGTCAACGGCTGGACGGTCTCCTGGGACTTCCCCGCCGGCACCACCGTCACCTCCGCCTGGGACGCCGCCGTCACCGGCTCCGGCACCCGCTGGACGGCGCGCAACACCTCCTACAACGGCACCCTCGCCCCCGGCGCCGCCGTCTCCTTCGGCTTCAACGGCAGCGGCGGCGGCGGCGCCACCGCCACCGGCTGCACGCTCAACGGCGCCCCCTGCGACGGCTCCGGCGCCCCGGACGACTCCCCGCCGTCCGCACCCGGCACCCCCACCGCGGGAACCGTCACCGACACCGCGGTGAGCCTCACCTGGACGGCCGCCACCGACGACAAGGGCGTCAAGGACTACGACGTCTACCGCGGGGCCACCAGGGTCGCCACGGTCGCCGCCACCGCGTACACCGACACCGGCCTCACGCCCGGCACCACGTACGCCTACAGCGTCCGCGCCCGCGACACCGCCGGCCAGGTCGGCCCCGCCGGCGGCACGAGGACCGTCACCACCACCGGCGGCACCGGCGGCAGCCGCTTCGTCCAGGCCGCCCCGTACCTCTACCTCGGCTGGGGCAACCCGCCCGACGCCACCGAGGTGATGAAGGCCACCGGCACCAAGTGGTTCACCATGGCGTTCATCCTCGCCCGGAACGGCTGCAACCCGGCCTGGGACAGCCAGCGCCCCCTCACCGGCGGTATCGACGAGTCCACCATCAAGGCGATCCGCGCGGCCGGCGGCGACATCGTCCCGTCCATCGGCGGCTGGAGCGGCAACAAGCTCGGCCCCAACTGCTCCACCCCCGAGGCCCTGGCCGGCGCCTACCAGAAGGTGATCGACGCCTACGGCCTGAAGGCGATCGACGTCGACATCGAGAACACCGACGAGTTCGAGAATGCCGCGGTCCAGGACCGCATCCTCACCGCGCTGAGGATCGTCAAGCGGAACAACCCCGGCCTGCGGACGATCCTCACCTTCCCCACCCTGGTCAGCGGCCCCAACTCCTGGGGCGACCGCCTCATCGAGCGGGCCCACGCCCTCGACGCGGACATCGACAACTTCACCATCATGCCGTTCAACTTCGGCGGCGGCGCCGACATGTACGGCAGCACCGTCAAGGCCACCGAGGGCCTGAAGAACAAGCTCACGTCCGTCTTCGGCTGGACCGACGCGCAGGCGTACGCACACATCGGCATCTCCGGCATGAACGGCAGCAGCGACACCGGTGAGATCACCACGCCGCTGATCTGGACCCGGATCCGGGACTGGGCGAACGCCCACGACATCGGCCGCCTGGCCTTCTGGTCGGTCAACCGGGACCGCCCGAACTGGGAGTTCACCGCCATCACCGCCGGCTTCACCGGCTGACGGGCGGACACACCACCCCCCACGCGGCACCCCCGGCCCACGCCGGGGGTGCCGCTCCCGTCGTCGCTCCCGTCCCCGTCCCCGGGGCGGCGTCGCGGGCCGGTGCCGCCGGCCCCGCGTCAGCGGCCCCGGGGCGCCGGGGGCGTGGTGCTCGGTGCCGGCCGGTCCTCCGCCGGCCGGCAGACGACCTCGTCCCGCGGGGTGTAACGCGTGTGGAACGGCTCGCGCCCGACCTCCCGGCCACCCCGGTGGAACACCCGGTCCACGGTCACGTCGAAGCCCTCCAGCGGGGTCTGCGGCACGCACGCCTCACCGGTGCCGACCTTCTTCGCCGGCTGCTGCACACGGGTGCGCGGCCCCTTCACCGCCGTCACCTCGTCGTACTTCCTCGTCCCGAGGAAGGTGACGGTCACGGAGGTGTCCGTGGCCTGGGCGCGGATGGCCATCGCGTGCCCGGAGTCGTTGCGGAACCGGAGGTCGAGGTGGCCCCACGCGACCGTCGCCTCGCGGCCCTCCGGGTAGCGCTCGATGTAGAACGAGTGCGCGCCGTACTCGACGGGGTCCAGCCCGGCGAAGAACACCGCGTTGAAGACGGTGGTGGCCACCGTGGAGACGCCGCCCCCGGCCGCCTTGGTGTACTTGCCGTCGAGGATGATGACGCCCTCCGTGAAGCCGTTGGCCTCGGTGCGCTCGCCGACGGTCCGGTTGAGGCTCCACGTCTCGCCCGGCAGCACCACCGAGCCGTCGATGAGTTCCACGGCCCGGCCGATGTTCTTCGTGCGGTACGCCGCCCGTTCGAAGCCCACGGTGAAGGAGGACATCTCCTCCTTCAGGCCCAGGCGGGAGGCGTTCTCGCGGGTCACCGCCGGCTGCGTGACCTGCGCCGGCAGCTCCCCGGTACGGGCCTCGGCGCCCGACCGGGACAGCAGGGGCAGGACCGCCCCGCTCAGCGCCCCGGGCGTCACCCGCCGGCCGACCTTGGCGTCTGCGGCCACGACGACCCGCTCGCCCTCCAGCCGCAGGACGGCGTTCTCGGCGGGGCCGGTGACGGCGGAGAGCGGGCGGGCCACCTCCGGGGCGGCCAGCAGCCCCTTGCCGTCGAGCCGGGGGACCAGCCGGCCGGCGGGGTCCGGCCGCATCTCCAGGTGCGCCCCGACGACGGTCGGGCTGATCGTGACGCGCTCACCGCCCAGGGTCAGCGTGACCGGCCCCGACATGGCCGGGCGGGCGAACTCGCGCATCCCGCGCCGGGTCTCCTCCGCGGTCACCTTCGGGTCGGTCCGCCGGCTCGGCAGCACCGTCGCCGGTCCGGCCTTCTCCGCGGGGAACGCGTCCCGCAGCGGGGCGAGCGCGGCGTCGACGTCCAGGGCGTACCCGGTACGGGCGGGGACCTCCCGGGCCTTCCCGTCGGCGAAGACCACCGCGCCGTCGCGCACCGTCCGGTCCAGCGAGCCGGCCAGGGCGGTCAGGGCCCCGCGGGCCTCGTCCTCGTCGACCCGCACCACCGGGTCGACCTGCCGGCCCGTGCGGAAGAGCCCGCCGATCACCGCGACCGGATCGGCGCCGGAGCGCGCGACCCGGTCGACGGAGCGGGGCACGTCGAAGGAGAGGCCGGCCCGGCGCGGGTCCACCACGGCGTCGCGGTCGCCGACCCGCACGTCCAGGGGGCGTGCGGCGGGTGCCGCGAGGTGGGCCTCCACCTTGCGGACGGCCTCCGCCCGGGTGAGCCCCCCGACCTCCACCCCGCCGATCGTGGTCCCGGCGTCGATCTCGCCGCCGGTGAGGAGCAGGCCGGCGGCGTACAGACCGCCGAGGCCCACGGCGAGCGCACCGCCGGTCCAGGCGGCGGGCCGTACGGGGTGTATCGGGCGGCGCATGGGTCTCCCTGGGGATCGGTGGCGGCGCGTGTGCGGTGACGGCGGGGGAGGGGAGTGGAGAGGGGGCGAGGGGGAGGGATGGTGACGGCTGGCTCCGTCAGGCAAGTCGCCCAAAGTAACAACAACCGGTCCCGCGCGGTATGCCCTGGATCACGCCGTTCCGGCTGGAAATCGCCTCCCGCGCCCGTCGTCTGCGCCTGCTCCTGGCCCCCGCCTCGCCCCTCGCCCCCTTGCGCCACCCCGTTGTCCGCCCGGTCCGTAGCGGCGTAAGCGCCCGCTCCGTACACACCGCGCCCCGTGCGCCCGGGGCGGGGCGCCGTCCGCACCCGGACCCCGCCCGACCTCCCGCCCGGCCGCCGGTACGGGGGGGGCGGCACCCCCGGGACGGGTGGGCACCGGCGGCCCCGGTAGGGTCCGCCCGGACGGGGAGCGACGACGGCGGGAGGACCCATGGCGGACGGCGCGCCGACCGGTGACGGCGGCGAAGGGCGGCTCGTGGTCCGGCGCGCGCCGAGGGACGCGGCCGCGGCGGTGCTGTTCCTGCACGGCGGGCGGGCCGACGCGCTCGACGCGCCGCGCCCGCTCGACCCGCCCGCCCTGCGCCTGCGCCCCTTCGCCTCGGCCGTCCTGCGCGCCACGCGCGGGGACGCCGTGGCCGTCGCCGGCGTGCGCTACCGCCACCGCGGCTGGAACGGCTCCCGCGAGGACGCCCTGCACGACGCCCGCCGCGCCCTGGCCGAGCTGCACCGGCACGCCGGCCCGGTACCCGTCGTGCTCGTCGGGCACTCCATGGGGGGCCGGGCCGCGCTGCGCCTGGCGGGCGACCGGCACGTGCGGGGCGTCGTCGCCCTCGCCCCCTGGTGCCCGCCCGGCGAACCGGTGGCCCACCTGCGCGGACGGCACGTCGTCGTCCTCCACGACGAACGGGACCGCGTCACCGCCGCCCGCGGCTCCTGGGAGCTGGTGCGCCGGTCACGGGAGGCCGGCGCCCACGCGGTCGGCGTCTCGATGCCCCGTGGCGGGCACGCCATGCTGGGCGACGCCGCCGCCTGGCACCGCCTCACCACCGCGGCGGCGCTCGCCATGCTCGGCCTGGGCCCCGACCCCGACGGCCTCCTGCGCCCGGACCCCGCCGGGGAGGTACCCGTCCCGGCCGGCCGGCTCCCGCGCTGAGCACGCCGCACACGGCCCGGCCCGGTCCGCTTCGGGCGGGCCGGGCCGGGCCGTGTGTGTGCGTGCGTCACGCCGAGGGGCCCACGTCCAGGTCCTCCGGAGCGCCCTCGGTCGGGGCGCCGGCCTCCCGTGCCGCGCTTGCGTCCCGCTCCCGGGCGGGCTCCCCGAGCCGCTCCTCCTCCGGGGTGACGCCCTCCTCACCGGGGACCCGCTCCCGGGGCGCCGCCTTCTCGTCCCGCGACTTCTCAGGCTGGTTCACGACGGACTCCTCTGGTCGTACGGGCGCCTTCCGACGGCGCCTCACGGGCGGATGACGGCGCGGACGCAGCCGTCGGTCTTCTTCTTGAACAGGTCGTACGCCGTCGGCGCCTCATCGAGCGACACGGTGTGCGTGGCCAGGTGCGCCGTCTCCAGCTCCCCGGCGGCCAAGCGGTCCAGCAGCATCGGGATGTACCGCTGGCCGTGCATCTGCGCGCCCCGCACGGTGAGCCCCTTGTTGACGACCGCGCCGAGCGGGAACTTGTCGACCGCGCCCGCGAACACGCCGAGGACGAAAACGGTCCCCGCCTTCCGGCAGGCGTGGATCGCCTCCCGGACGGCGGTGGGCCGGTCGGTCTGGAGCCGCAGCTGCTGCTTCGCCTGGTCGTACACGTGCATCGGCCCGGTGCTGTGGGCCTCCATGCCGACCGCCTCGATGCACACGTCCGGGCCGCGGCCGCCGGTGCGCTCGCGCAGCTCCGCGGCGACGTCGGTGGAGGAGTAGTCGATCGTCTCCGCGCCGACGTACCGCTCCGCCATGGCCAGCCGCTCGGGGAAGCGGTCGATGGAGATGACGCGTTCGGCGCCCAGCAGGGCCGCCGCCTTGGCCGCCATCTGCCCGACGGCGCCGCACCCCCACACCGCCACCACGTCACCCGGCTTCACCCCGCCGAGGTGGGCGCCCATCCACCCGGTGGGCACGGAGTCCGACACGAACAGGGCGCTCACGTCGTCGACGGCGTCGGGTACGGGGAAGGCCCCGTAGTCGGCGAACGGGACGCGCACGTACTCGGCGTGGCTGCCGCGCAGGCCGCCCATGGCGTGCGAGTAGCCGAAGATGCCGGCCGACTCGTAGCCGAACATGGCCTGTCCGATCCCGGGGTTGGTGTTGGTGTTGTCGCACAGCGACCACAGGTCGTTGGCGCAGTACCAGCACCGGCCGCAGCCGACGAACGAGCAGACGACGACCCGGTCGCCCACCTTGTGGCGCCGCACCCCGGGCCCCGTCTCCACGACCTCGCCGACGAACTCGTGGCCGATGACGTCGCCGGCCCGCATCGCCGGGATGTACCCGCCGATGAGGTGCAGGTCCGACCCGCACGTCGTCCCTGCGACGAGCCGGACGATCATGTCCTGGTCGTTGCGCAGCTCCGGGTCCGGGACCTGCTCCACCGACAGCTTGTTCACGCCTTCCCAGCACAGCGCCTTCACAGCACTCCCTCCCCGCCCGACCTGCGCGTCACCAGCCCGACGAGGCGTCCGCCCGGGGTGTCCCGCGTGGTGGGCGGCGCGTCGGGCTCCAGCACCTCACCCGCCTCCAGCAGCGCCTTCGCGTCGCGCAGCGCCCGGCGCACGTCCTGGCGCGGGTCGTCGCCGGCGAGCCTCGCCAGGGGCGACGCGGCCGCGGGCGGCGTGCCCCCGCGCGGTCGTGCGGCCAGCTCCGTGCCCCGCCCGCCGGGGGCCGGGCGGGTACGTACCTCGATCCGGTCCGCGTACCGCCGCAGGGGCTCGGGCGGGTCGTCCGGGTCGATCTCGTCGGGCGGCCGGTTGACGGTGACCGTCAGCCACCGGTCACCTCCTTCCGGCCGCTCCGCCGACCGGGCGGTCGCCCGGCGCCACAGCGCCACCGTGCCGGCGGTGACGGCCGTGGCGGCGAGGAGCCGGTGCCTGGTACTGCTCATGCGTTGCCTCCAGGGCGGTAGCCGGGGGACGCGCGGGCCGCGGCCGGAACGCCGGCGGGGCCGCGGCCGCGTCGGGCGCGCGTCGTCTCGCCGCGTCGGGTACCCCCGTTCGCCGGTGCGCAACGAGCGCCGGGCACCGGGACGGCGTACGGCCGCCGCGCGGACACGGGCGCGGGCGGGCCCGCCGGCACCGGGACGGCGCGCCGACGCCCGCCGATACCATGCGGAGATTCGATCGGGCGGTACGACGGGGGCGGGACATGAGCGCGAGCGGCTACGGCGGGGCCGGCCACCAGGGCCCACCGAACGGCGACGGGCCGTACGGGGGGTGGCCCGGCAATCCACCGGCACCACCGGTCCCGCCCGTCCCACCGCAGGGCCACGGCCACCCGTACCCGCCCCCCTACCCGCGGCCGTACGCGCCGGTCCCGCCGCACGGGCACCCCCACCCGCCGCTCCCTCCGGCGCGGTCCAGCCGGGCCGGGCGGCTCGCGCGGCTCGTCTACAACCCGCTGTACGCCGCGCAGCGGGCCTTCCGCCCCTCCCGCCCGGGCATCGTCGAGGACCGAACGGTCCGCAGGCTCCAGCTGTGGCGGTCCCTCCTCGGCGCCACCGCCTGGCTGGCCCTGACGCTCACCTACTCCGCCGTGACCAGCGCGCAGGACGCGGGCAAGGTCGCCGGGGACCGCCTGGACCAGAGCTGGACCAGCGCCCTCGTCCTGGCCTGCACCTTCCCCGTCGTGGTCGCCGCGTTCGTGTTCGCCGCCCGGGGCGGTGCGCGCCGCGTCTACCTGCGGCGCGCCCTGCGCCCGCTCGGCGCGATCCTCGCCCTGATGGCCTCCATGGCCACGTTCCCCCTCGCCATGGCCCCCGAGACCCAGGGCATCCGGGACGCCGTCGGCCTGCCGGGCAAGATCGTCATGGGCGTGCTCTGCCTGTGGTCGCTGGGCTTCGCCGTGTACGGCATCGGGCTGTCCCTCGTCCACGTCTTCCGCACCGCCGACGTCCACGAACTCCTCGCGCCGGTCCTCGCCACCACGCTCGTGTGGGAGATGGCCGTCCTCGACCTGGCGACCGGCGCCTACAGCCGGATCCCGCCGGGCGTCAGGCTGGTGTTCGTCCTGGGCGCCCCGGTCACGGTGACGGCCCTGTCCTGCTGGGAGGTGTACCGGCTGCGCCACCACCACGGCATGTCCGTACGCCGGGCCCTGCGCCCCTGACCGGGGCCGGGATCGGGGCCGGTCGAGACGGCGGTCCGTGACCCGCGTGGCGGGAGTGGCTCCGGGGAACACGGCACCCATGTCCACCACCCATGACCACGGGCAGCCGCTCGAACGCGCCCTGACCACCCCCCTGCTCTACTTCTTCATCCTGGGTGACGTCCTCGGCGCCGGGGTCTACGTCCTGATCGGCCAGGTGGCCGCCGACTCGGGCGGCGCCGTCTGGGTGCCGCTCGCCGCCGCCCTGGGCCTGGCCCTGCTCACCGCCGCCTCGTACGCCGAACTCGCGACCAAGTACCCGAGGGCGGGCGGCGCGTCCCACTACGTCACCCGCGCCTACGGGCCCTTCGCCGGCTTCGTCGCCGGGTTCTGCATGCTCGCCGCGGGGATCGTCTCCGTCGCGGCGCTCGCCCGGGGATTCGCCGGCGACTACCTCTCCGCCTTCGCCACCGTGCCCGTCGCGGTCGTCGCCGTACTGTTCCTGGCCGCCCTCGCCCTGCTCAACGCCCGCGGCATCCGCGAGTCCACCCGCGCCAACGTCGTCGCCACGCTCATCGAGGTGGGCGGGCTGGCGATCATCGTCGTCCTCGGCGCGTGGCTCCTGCTGCGCGGCGACGGCGACCCGGGCCGGCTCACCCGGCTCGGCGCGGGCGGGCAGGGCGCGGTGGCGTCCGTGCTGAGCGGCGCGGTCCTCGCCTACTACTCCTTCGTCGGCTTCGAGACGTCCGTCAACGTCGCCGAGGAGACCCGCGACCCCCGCCGCTCCTACCCGCGCGCCCTCTTCGGCGCGCTCGCCACGGCCGGTGCCGTGTACGTCCTGGTCGGGGTCGCCGCCTCGGCCGCCGTGCCGACCGACACGCTGGCGACGTCCAGCGGCCCCCTGCTCGAAGTGGTCAGGGCGGCGGGCGGCGTACCGGTGTGGCTGTTCAGCGCCATCGCCCTGGTCGCCGTCGCCAACGGCGCGCTGCTCACCGGGATCATGTCCTCGCGCCTCGCGTACGGCATGGCCCGGGACGGGCTGCTGCCCTCCGCGCTCGGCAGGGTCCTGCCCGGCCGGCGCACGCCGTGGGTGGCCATCGCGGTCACCACCGCCCTGTCGATGCTGCTGGCGCTCACGGGCGGCGTCGCCACCCTCGCCTCCACGCTGGTGCTGCTCCTGCTGGTGGTCTTCTTCCTGGTGAACACCGCCGTCCTGGTCCTGCGCCGCGACCCCGGCACACCGGGCCACTTCCGGGCGCCCGCCGTCCTCCCCGTCCTCGGCGCCCTCTCGTGCGTCGTCCTCGCCACCCGCATCGAGGGCGAGGTGTGGGCGCGGGGCCTGCTCGTGCTCGCCGTGGGCGTCGTCCTCGGCGCGTCCGCCGCCCGCCGGCGCGCGTCGCGACCCGCGGAGCCGGTCCACGACGACACCGTGGACGGGGCGACGCGGCAGGGCTGACCCGGAGCGGGCGGCCCGACGGCCACGGCCGGTCCGGGGGCCGGCGGCCCCGACCCGGGGCGTTCCCGCGGGACGCCGTCGAGCCCGCTGCCCCGGGGCGCGAACCCCTCCCCGGGAAGGACGCGGGCCCCCTCCCCCGGAGACGATCCGGGGGAGGGGGCCCGAGCGAGCGGAAGGGTGCGGTGCCGGGGGTCACCCGCCGGCACCGCACCCTTCCCCGTGACGCGGTCGGTCCCCGTGACGCGATCAGCGCCCCGACTGGTCGCGTACCTCGGCGACCGTGTCCTGGCCCGCCTGGCGCAGCCCCTGGGCGGTGTCCTGCCCGGCCGTCTGCGCCTGCTCCTTGGTGGTGCCCACGGCGTCCTGCGCCGTCGACTTCACGGACTCCACGGCCTGAGTGACGGGCTCGCGCAGCTCCTCCTTGACCTCCTGGGCGGCCTGCACGGCCTGCTGCTTCACCGGCCCCAGCAGCTCGTCGGAGTGGTCGCGCAGCTGCTGCCCGGCGCGTTCCTCGGCGCTCGTGGTCGGCAGGAGCGCCGCGGCGAGCATGCCGGCGCCGAAGGCGATGAGACCCGCGGCGAGCGGGCTGCCCTGCGTCTGCCGCCGGGCCTGCTCGGGGGCCTGCTGGATCGCTTCGCCCGCCCGGCTCGTCGTCTCCTGCACGGACCGCGCGACGCTGCCCGCCGTCTGGCCGGCGCTGTCGGCGATCCCGTGTGCGGACTCCGCCATGCCGCCGGCGGTGTCGCGGGTCGTGCCCATCACACGCTCCTTCACTCCGGTGAACCGGTCGCGGGCCGAGCCCGCCTTGCGCCGTACGACCCTGCCCGGGGTCACCTTGTCGGCCAGCAGGTCCACGCTGCGGGCCAGGTGGGCCCGGCGGTACTCGACGTCGGTCCTCAGTTCCTGGGGTGTCGCGCCCATCGGGCGTCCTCCTTAAGGCTCTCCATGGTCTGCTCGGGCTTGAGGTTGACGGTGCGCAGCCGCTTGCGGCCGGTGGTGTACAGCACCGCTCCCACCACGGCCCACAGCGCGGTGACGATCAGGGCGGCCCACGCCAGGTCCATCACGTTGCCCAGGGCGAAGACCAGCGTGAGACTGCCCATCAGCAGCACGAGGTGGCCCGCGTAGCCGGCGCCGCCGAGCATGCCCATGGCCTTGCCGGCCTTGGTGGACTCCTCCTTGATCTCGGCCTTCGCCAGCTCGATCTCGTCGCGCACCAGCTGCGACACGTCAGCGCTGATGTCGCTGATCAGGTCGCCGATCGAGGTGTCGCCCGCGGTGGCCGGCGGCGGCTGGAGGTCGCGGACGCGCAACCGGTCGTCGTGCTCGTACAGCGCGGTCATCGCAGGCCCCCCTCACCCGGGTACGGCGTGCTCGGGGAGGACGGCGGTGCCGGGGGCACGACGGGCGGGGCCACGGGCGGCGGGGCGGGAGTGGTCGGCGTGGGCGGTACCGGCGGCGACGCGGCCGGCGTCCCCAGGCCGCCGCCGCCGGCCGGCGCCGGCGGGTAGGCGGGCGGCATCTCCTGCACGACCCCGGACGACCCGGTGGTGCCCGTCGGCCCGGACGTGCCCGGCGACCCGCCGGAGCCGGACGAACCGGAGCCCGGCGAACCGGCGGCGCTGACGCCCTTGCCGGCACGCGCGACGACGAAGCCGGCCAGCGCCGCTCCGGCGAGGAACACCCCCGGCCGGCGCCGGGCGAAGTCCCGCAGGTCGGTGACGAGCCCGTCGGGGCCGCGCTCCTCCAGACGGGAGGCGACTTGGTGCCCGCCGTCGGATATCTGCCGCACCACGCCGCCGACGCCCGAGTCGGGCTTGCCGTGGTCGCTCATCTCGCGCAACTCGTCCGCGAGCCGGCGCACGTTCTCGGCGAGCCGCCGCGTCTGCGTGTTCGCCTGCTCCTGGAGCTGGTCCCGCAGTTCACCGACGACATCGCGCGCCTGCGCCGTGGCCTCGTGAGCGACACCGGCAGCCTGTTCCTTCGCGGTGCCGGCCACCTCCGCGGCCTTGTCGCCGACCATCCCGGCGCTCTCGACCGCCTTGTCCTGCGCCGTACGCGCTGCCGCGCGGGGCGCACTGTCCTCACGGCGCCCTGGCTCTTCGAAGCCGCTCATGAATCCTCCCGAAATGGAATGGATTGGGTTGCGTTCCACCTCCGCGTACCCGCATCTGGCCGAGCCATCGGTACGAACTGCCACCGGTTCGCCGTACCGGGCGCGAACCCGCCCCGCGGAAGGACCCGAAGCGCCCCGGCGAGCGGCGCCGGCACGGCCGGCGGAGGCGGAAGCGGAATCCGCGCGGGGGCAGGCGGCCTAGCCGCGTCCGCCGTGGGTAATCGGCGAGGTGACCTGTACGCCGGGCGGCGCCGCGACCCCGCGGGGCCCCGGTAGAGAGGTGGTTCGATCATGATGGCTACGCACCGTGCGCCGATGACGGCTCGCTCCCGCGTCCAGCAGGCCGCGCTCCTGGTGGGAGCCGTGTTCCTGCTGGTCGGCATCCTGGGGTTCATCCCCGGCGTCACCACGGACTACGACTCGCTCAAGTTCGCCGAGCACGACTCCACGGCGAAGCTGCTGGGCGTCTTCCAGGTGTCGATCCTGCACAACATCGTGCACCTGCTGTTCGGCGTCGCCGGCATCGCCATGGCCCGCGCCGCCTCCACCGCCCGCACGTACCTCATCGGCGGAGGGGTGGTCTACCTGGTGCTGTGGCTGTACGGGCTGATCATCGACCACGACAGCAGCGCCAACTTCATCCCGGTGAACAACGCCGACAACTGGCTGCACCTGGTGCTCGGCCTCGGCATGATCGCCCTGGGTGTCGCCCTGACCCGCCGTACCCACCCCGACACACGATGACCGAGGTGACCCGTCCGTGAATCCGTCGATCGCGCGGCAGAGCGTCGAGCAACTGGGAGGCGAGGCCAGCGTCCTGGCGCGACAGCGCCGGGACCACGCCGCTCTCGAACAGCTGATGCGTCGGTACGAGTCGGGCGGGGGACCGCCCGCCGAGCGGCAGCGCGTCCTGCGCGACCTCGTCCAACTCACCTTCAGCCACGCCTTCGCCGAGGAGACCGTCCTGTGGCCCGCGCTGCGCCGCCTCGCCCCCGACGGCGAGGCGCTGACCGCACGGGTGGAGGACGAGCACCAGCGGATCAACGACCTCGTCACCGAGATGGAGCGGATCGGCGCCGACGACCCGCGCCACGACGAGCTCGCCGCCGAGGCGTTCGCCCTGATCCGCCAGGACATCCGGGACGAGGAGGACCTCCTCCTGCCCCGCCTGCAGGAGCACCTCGACCGGGCCCGGCTGCGCCGACTGGGCTCGGCCTGGGAGACCGTTCGCCGCACCGCCCCCACCCGCCCGCACCCCGCCGTACCGCGCAGGCCCCCGGGCAACGCGCTCCTCGGCGTACCGCTGAGCGCCTTCGACCGGGCGAGGGACCTGCTGCCCGCGGGCGTCGGCTCCCCTGCCGGCAGGAGGGCCGCGGCGGCACTGGCCTGCCTGGCCGCCGCCTGGACCCTCACCCGCGCGACGCGCCGCGTCCGCCGAGCACGGCCGCTCCGCTGAGCACGGCCGCCGCGCGCGCCACGACGACCTGAGTGAGGGCACGCGCGACACGACCTGAGCACAACGGCGGCCCGGGCACGCGCCCGGGGCCGCCACGCACTCCCCGTGCGTGGCGGCCCCGGGCGTCAGGCGTACGCGCTCACGCTCCGCGCGTACCGGCCGGTGCGCGGTCCGTCGGTCCGTCAGCGGGTCCGGCCGTCGTCCGGCTCCACGGCCGGACCGTCCTCCACGACGTGCATCGCGGCCTCCTCGGCGCCGGCGGCGCCCCCGTCGATGCCCTGGTCCTCCGCGACGAGCTCCTTGGTGGTGTCCGTGCGGGCACCCTCGTCGGGTGCCGTGAGCCTGCCGGCGCGCGCTCCGCCCGCCTCCGGGTCGACCGGCTCGCCCTCGCCCCCCGGCAGGTCCCCCACCCCGTCGCCGGGCTGCGGCGCCACGTCGGGGACCTCCTGCTCCAGGCGCTGGTCCAGCGTCTCGCCCTCGTGCTGCTCGGCCGCCGTGGTGCCGTGCTTGGTGACGCCGAGCGGCCGCTCCGGGGGCGAGTAGCCCTCGTCCAGGATGTCGTCGTACGTCCGCTCGTCCACAGCGTCCTGGAGGTCGAGCGGCGCACCGTCCTCCTGCTCCTCGTTGGTACCGGTGGGCTGGTAGACGTCGTCCGCCATCTGGTCGTCACCCATGTCGCCTCCTCTTGCTCGGGTCGGGCAGCGGTGTGCCCGCGTCACCCGGGTTTCCTCGAAAGGCCAGATCAACCCCGTTCCGGAAGGGGCCGGCGGTGCGGCCGTACGGCATCCGGGTGGCCGGGACGCCCGGCGGCGGGCGGGCGGCGGGCCATGGGCCGCCGCCGGCTGACGGGGCGGGCTCGTGGAGTCGGCGCAGGCGCCCGCTCCTATGATGGGCCGATGGCGTCGATCAAGCACTTCCAAGTCACCTTCGACTGCGCGGAACCGGAGCGGGTCGCTCGTTTCTGGGCCGAGGTGCTGGGGTACACCGCACCGCCCCCACCCGAGGGGTTCGCCACGTGGGACGACTTCGACCGCGCCCTGCCCGCCGGGTACCGGGGTCCCGCGTTCGCCTCCTGCGCCGATCCCTCGGGCGTGGGCCCGCGACTGTTCTTCCAGCGCGTTCCCGAAGGCAAGGTCGTCAAGAACCGGGTGCACCTCGACGTGCGGGTCGGCACCGGGCTCGTGGGGGAGGAGCGCGTGGCCGCGCTGGAGGCCGAATGCGCCCGGCTGGTCGCGCTCGGCGCGGTGCGCGTGCGCCTGCTGCGTGCCGACGGCGTCAACGAGTCCTGCCTCGTGATGCAGGACGTCGAAGGCAACGAGTTCTGTCTCGACTGAGTGGCCGGCACGGCGCCCGGCCCGAGTCGACCGGGCGGTCCGCCCGTCACACGGGTCGACGTTCCGGGACCGTGACGAGGAGGGTGCATGAGCGTCGGGTGGGACGCGTACGGGCGGGCCGGGCGCGCACAGCGGTGGTCGGCGCGCCTCGCGCTGGCCGCCGCCGCTTCGGCGGTGCTGCTGCCCCTGCTCCAGGGCGGTCTCGGCGGGATCCTGCTGCTGCTCTGCGCGGCGGCCGCCACCGCCGTGGGGGCCGCCGCCGTCTGGTGGACGCTGACGACGCGCGGGCCGGTACGCGCGGGCGCCGCGGCGCTCGCGGTGGCCGCCCCGCTCGCCGTCGTCGGCCTGTTCGCGGCGGCCGGCATGCTGCGGACGGTCGTCGTGTGCCTCGCCCTGTGGTCGCTGGCCGTCTGGGCCGGGCGGTACGCGCTGCGCAGCACCGGCCTGCGACCGCCCCGGGTCCGGGAACACCGGACACCGCCGCCCCGCCGGCCCGTCGTCTTCATGAACCCGCGCTCGGGCGGCGGCAAGGTGGAGCGGTTGGGGCTCCAGGCGGTGGCCGAGCGGCTCGGGGCCCGCGTCGTGCTGCTCGACCGCGAACGGCACCACGACGTCGCCGCGTCGGCGCGCGAAGCGGTCACACAGGGAGCCGACCTGCTGGGCGTCGCGGGCGGTGACGGCACTCAGGCGCTGGTGGCGGGCGTGGCCGCCGAGCACGGTGTGCCGCTCCTGGTCGTCCCGGCGGGGACCCGCAACCACTTCGCGATGGACCTCGGCCTGGACCGCGACGACCCGGCGGCCGCCCTGGACGCGCTCCGCGACGGCGTCGAGTTGCGCGTCGATCTCGGCTTCGCCGGCGAACGGCCCTTCGTCAACAACGTCTCCTTCGGCGTCTACGCGGCGGTCGTGCAGAGCCCCGCGTACCGCGACGACAAGGTCGGCACCCTCCTCGGCATGCTGCCCGACCTGCTCGCCGGGCAGGGCGGCCAGCGGCTCACCGCCCGCGCGGGCGACACCCTCCTGACCGACCCGCAGGCGCTCCTCGTCAGCAACAACCCCTACCGCCGGGACGACCCGTTCGGCCTGGGCCGCCGCGAACGCCTGGACTCAGGGACGCTCGGCGTGCTCGGTGTGCGGGTGGACGGACCCGTCGCGGCCGCCGGACTGCTGCTGGACCCGCAGGCCAACGGCATCACGGTGACCACCGCCCGGGAGGTCGTCGTGCGCGCCGGGAGCCAGGAGCCCACGGCCGGGGAGGGGCCCGCGCCCGGCGCCGCGCCCGGCGACGGCCCGGTGGCCGGCGCCGCCTCCTCGATCGAGGTGGGCATCGACGGGGAGGCCCTGGTGCTGCCCTCGCCGGTACGCTGCCGCACCGCGCCCGGCGTGCTGCGGGTGCGCGTACCGCGTCACCGGCCCGGGGTCCCCGAGGCCCGGCCCCCGCTCGACTGGCGGCGCCTGCGCAAGCTCGCCGCCGCGGTGGGCCGCACCGCGGTCACCGGACGCCCCGACTCCGCCTCGCGGCGGTGACGGGCCCACACCCTGCCGCGCCCGCCTGATCCGACCGCCCCTGCCGCGGCCGTCCGGGGTGCGGGCGCCCAGGGAGCGTCGGAAGCTGGGGAGCGCGGGCCCGGCGCGGGCCCGCGCCGGCGCACCCGCGGAAGGAAGACCCATGGCGAAGGACGACGACCTGAGCAAGGGCGACGAGGTCACCTGGCGCAGCCACGGACAGACCGTCCCCGGCAAGGTCAAGAAGAAGATCACCAAGCGCACCGAGGCGTCGGGCCGCACCGTCGACGCCTCGAAGGACGACCCGCAGTACGAGGTGGAGAGCGAGAAGTCCGGCCGCACCGCGGTGCACCGCCCCGACTCCCTGCACAAGAAGCGCCGCGGGTCCTGACGCGGACGCGCCGGGGGCCGGCGCGCAACCGCGCCGCTCCCGACGGCGTCCCTGGTGGGGCCCGCCGCCTCGGCGGGCCCCACCACCGGGAGGACCGAGATGAACCGGACGCGCGTCCTGCGAGCATGCTCCGCGGCCGCCACCGTACTGACCCTGCTGGCGCTGACGGGCTGCCAGGACGAACCGCGTCCGGCGAGCGACGCCCCCCGCCGCCCGTCAGCCGCGACACCCCCCGCCCCGGGGCCTCCCGCGAACTCCTCGCCCGCCACGGCACCCCCGCCCTCCGCGGCCTCCGCCTCCTCGCCCATGGCGGGAAACGGCCGGCGCTCCCTCGTCGACGCGCGTGTGGCGGGCGGCCTGCACAAGCTGACCGGCGAGGGGGCCCTGCGCGACGTCCCCGTCGACCCGGGGGAGATGCGGGACGGCATGACGCTGGTCGCCGGCCACTACCGCGCCCCCGGCGAGCAGGGCCCACCCGTCCTCTTCGAGGGAGTCGACGGCGTGCCCGAGGACACCGCCGTCCGTCGCGAGCACCTGTTCAGGGGCGCGCTGGAGCACATCCGTCGGGACCCGGAGCCGGGGCAGCCCACCGCAGAACCGGTCGACCCGGGCCCGTCCGGCGGCTCCGTCGAGTGCCTGCTCGCCTCCCTCGGCGAGGACGGCGACGTCGTCTGCGGCTGGGCGGACGAGGGCACCGCCGCGGTGGCCGTCTTCCACGGCAGCACCCCCGCCGCGGCCGGGAAGCTCTTCGTCCGGATGCGCGCCGACCTGCAACGGCACGGCTGACCGACGGCCGGCCCCACCCGGCGCGGACCTCACGGCCCGCGTCCACCTGAGAGGACGTCAGCCAGGCGGGGCGTCAGCGCTCGCGGAGTCAGCCGCGTGGGGAGTCCGGGCCGGTGAACGTGTCGGGTATCGGGAGGGGCGCCCAGCGGGAGACGGGCCAGGCGACGGCGAAGGCCCGGCCCACCACGTTCTCCACGGGGACGAAACCACCGCCCGGCTGGTGCGCGTGGGCGCGCGAGTCCCGGGAGTCGTCGCGGTGGTCACCCATCACCCACAGCTGCCCGGCGGGCACGGTGACCGTGCCGACGGGTGCGTCGTCACACGGCGTGGCGCCCGGGTGGAGGTACGGCTCGTCGAGCGCGGCGCCGTTGACCCGGAGCGGCCGGCCGCGCTCGCACGTCACGGTGTCACCCGCCACCGCCATCACCCGCTTGATGAGGTTCCGCTCGTCCGGCGGGGCGGTCAGCCCGACGAAGCCCAGGGCCGTGCGCACC
Organism: Streptomyces sp. DH12; assembly: GCF_020873895.1. GTDB lineage: Bacteria > Actinomycetota > Actinomycetes > Streptomycetales > Streptomycetaceae > Streptomyces. Next base: position 18,722 of record NZ_JAHWGT010000019.1, read on the forward strand.
CCGTGCATCAGGGCGCCGTCCGCCTCCGCCGGCTCCTTCGGGAGCCACCCGCCGGGATCGCGGAACACCACGACCTCCCCCCGCCGCGGGGTCCAGCCGAACCACGGGGTGAACTTGTCCACCAGGACCCGGTCGTCCTCCCGCAGGGTGTTCTCCATCGACCCCGACGGGATGGAGAAGGGCTGCACCCCGAACGTCTTGATCCCGAACGCGAGGAGAAGGGCGATACCGATCAGGACCGGCAGTTCCCTCCACCACGGCCGCCGCGGCCCGCCCCCGCGCCGCCACCGCCGGCCGGGCGGGGCGTCCGCAGCCGCCCCGCCGGACTCGCCTCCGGTACCGCCCCCGTCCCGTCCGGTACCGCTGTCGCCGTGTGCGACGTCCGTGCCCCCGCCACCGTCGTCCGCTGCCTTCTCGTCCTCGGCTCTGGTCATCGCCGCCCCCGTCCCGTCGTCTCCCGGGGGCCGCGACGGGCCCTCCGCCCTCTCCACGTCCCAGGTCGAACGGGAGTTCCCCGCCGCCCCGCCGACCACTCCGACGGGTGAGGGCCGGGGCTCCTCACGGCCGTGGCCGCCCCCGGGGAGGGAGGGCGCGGCCACGGCCGGGTACCGGGGAACCGCTCAGAGGGAGAGCTCGGGCTTGTAGTGGTCCAGCCACAGCGCGAGGTCGACGACCCGCTCCAGGCGCAGGCGGTGGCCCCACTCCAACTGCTCGGCCGGGGTGTCGAGGCACGGCTTGACGAGCCGCTCGTCGGCCAGCGTGCGCACCTGCTCCAGGGACATCGCGTCGCGGGCCATGGCCTGCAGCCCGCGGTTGTAGTCCGGGTGGTGGGTGGCCGGGTAGTGGTTCTTCGGCCGGTACAGCACCGAGTCCGGCGCGTACCCGGCGCCCGCCGCCCTGAGCAGGCTCTTCTCCCGGCCGTCGAAGCTCTTCAGCGACCAGGGGGTGGTGAACGCGTACTCCACGAGGCGGTGGTCGCAGTACGGGACGCGCACCTCCAGCCCCTGCGCCATGCTCAGCCGGTCCTTGCGGTGCAGGAGCTGGCGCAGCCACCGCGTGAGCGACACGTGCTGCATGACGCGCTGGCGGTGCTCGGCCGGCGTCTCGTCGTCGAGGTGGGGGACGGCGTCCAGGGCGGCGCGGTAGGTGTTCTCACGGAACTCGGTGAGACCCAGGCGGAGTTCGGGGTTCATCGGCATCGCGGCCTCGTCCCCGGTGACCAGCAGCCAGGGGAAGGTCTCCGCGGCGAGCGCCTTCGGGTTGTGGAACCACGGGTAGCCGCCGAAGACCTCGTCGGCCGCCTCGCCGGAGAGGGCCACGGTCGAGTGCTTGCGGATCTCGCCGAAGAGCAGGTACAGCGAGGTGTCCATGTCGCCCACGCCGATCGGCGAGTCCCGGGCCACGACGACGGCCTTGCGGTGCTCGGGGTCGAGGAGGGCGCGCGGGTCGAGGATGACGGTGCTGTGGTCGGTCCCGATGAACTCGCCCGCCTCGTTGGCGAACGGGGTGTCGTGCCCGGTGCGCAGCACGTCGCCGGTGAACTCCTGCGCCTGGTCGCTGTAGTCGACCGCGTACGAGCGGATGCGGGCGTCCTCGCCCTCGCGCCGGCGCAGCTCGTCGGCGAGGAGGCCGGTGAGGACGGTGGAGTCCAGGCCGCCGGACATCAGGCTGCACAGGGGGACGTCGGCCTCCAGCTGGCTGCGGGCGGCCGCGCCGACCAGCTCGCGCACCCGCTCGACGGTGGCGTCCTGGTCGTCGCCGTGCGGGCGGGCCCGCAGCTCCCAGTAGCGGCGCTCGCGGACGCCGTCCCGGTCCAGGACGAGCACCCCGCCCGGCTCGACCTCCCGGACGCCGGACCACACGGTCGGACCGGTGTTGAACAGCAGGCTGTACGCCTCCCGCAGGCCGTCCGCGTCGACACGGGGCCGGATCTCCGGGTGGGCGAAGAGGGCCTTGGGCTCGGACCCGAAGGCCAGGCCCCCGTCGACGGCGGCCCAGAACAGCGGCTTGACGCCGAGCCGGTCGCGCACCAGCACCAGCCGCTGCCGGCGCTCGTCCCAGATGCCGAAGGCGAACATGCCCTCCAGGTGGTCCGCCATCCCCTCGCCCCACTGGGCGTAGGCGCGGAGCACCACCTCGGTGTCGCTGCGGGTGTGGAAGGCGTGGCCGAGGCCGCGCAGCTCCGCCCGGAGTTCGTGGTGGTTGTACACCTCACCGCTGTAGGTGAGGACGGTGGTCGGGTCCTGCGGCCGGTCCAGCATCGGCTGGACGCCGCCGGTGAGGTCGATGACGGCCAGGCGGCGGTGTCCGATGGCGGCGTGCTCGCCGACCCACACCCCGCCGGCGTCGGGGCCGCGAGGGGTGAGGGTGGCGGTCATGGCGTCGATGACGGGCTTCTCGCGTCGGGCGTCGCCGTGGAAGGAGACGTAGCCGGTGATTCCGCACATGGGGGGTGACTCCTGGTTCGGGGGACGTTCTGCGGTACGGGCCGGATCGGGACATCGGGACGGGACGTCGGGACGGGGTGTCCGGACGTCGGTGGTCGGGACGTCGTGGGGTCATGGGCCGTCGGCCGTCGGCCGGGGCGGCGGCTCAGTGGTCGGTCGGTCGGGTCGGGGTCAGGCGTTCAGGGGCGCGCGGCGGGCGCGGCGCCGGACGCCGGGTCGGTCTCGGGGCCCGCCTTCGGTCCGGCCCCCGGCTCGGTCGACGAGGCGGACCGGCCGCCCCGGACGGAGATCAAGGGGACGGCGACGCACGCGGCGACGGCGGCCAGCACCAGCCCCGCGCGGACGCCGCCGTCGGCGCCCCCCAGGCCCCACGCCGCGGTGGCCAGGGCCGGCCCGACGGTGAAGCCGGCGCTGCGGGAGAGCTGCATCGTCGAGGCGATGGTGGCGGTCCGCTCCCGGGGGGCGGAGCTCATGACGAGCGCCTGCGTCGGACCGCCGTTGAGCCCCATGCCGACACCCGCGAGCGCCAGCCGCCACGCCATGTCCGGCAGGGACCAGCCGTCGCCCAAGGGGACGAGGAGGAGGAGCCCGACGGCGGTGAGGCAGGCGCCGACGACCGCCACGGGACGGGCGCCGTAGCGGTCCGCGAGGCGTCCGCCGACGGGCCCGGCCACGCCCATGCCGAGCGGGAACGCCAGCAGGGCCACACCCGTCGCGGTGGCGCTGAAGCCGCTGTCCCGTTGGAGGTGCAGCGCGGTGACGTAGTGCATGGCGGCGAACGCGGCCGCGAGCGCCAGGACGGCGCCGTGCGCCGGGTAGGAGCGGGACGCGCTGATCGCCGCGGTCACCGGGCGGCCGCTCGGGCCGCGCGCCCACCACCACAGCGGCGGCAGCGCGGCCAGGGCGAGCAGCAGCCACGCCCGGTCGTCGTAGGCGAGGGTCAGGGACAGCAGCAGGAACGTCACACCGGAGGCGACCAGGACCGTGTCGGCGAGCGCCCTGCGGTCGAGCGCGCGCAGCCGCCCGTCCTTCGGCATGGCCCGCCACGCCACGAAGAGCGCGAGCAGGCAGAACGGGATCTTGACGAGGAACACCGCCCGCCAGCCCAGGTGGTCGAGGAGCAACCCGCCCACCGCCGGCCCGGTCACCGCGCCCAGCGGGCCGAGCGTCGCCGGGACGCTCATGGCCCGACCGCGCGCCTCGGGCCGTACGGACCGGATGGCCAGCACCGGCATGAGCACGAACAGCACCGCGCCGAAGGCCCCTTGGGCGATGCGCGCGGCGATCAGCCAGGACGCCCAGGGGGCGAGGGCCGCCAGCGCGCTGCACAGCGCGAACCCGCCGGCCGACACGAGCAGCGCGGACCGCGTGCCGACGCCGTCGAGCCACCGCCCGACGGGCAGCAGCAGCGCCACCACCGGCAGTTGGTAGCCGAGGACGGCCCACTGCGCTGTCGCGGCCGACACGTCCAGGCTCTCGGAGATCGCCGCCAGGGCGATGTTGACGATGTTCATGTCGAGCATCGCCACGAACGACAGCATGCCCGCCACGGCCACCAGGAGCCAGCGATCGCCGGGTTCCGGTATGTGACCCGGCGCTTCCGAACCGGCACGGTGCTCTGACACCCTCGGCCCTCCCCCATCTGCCCGGGCCGCCGGATGACGGCCCCATCTCAGGAGTCGGGGGAGAACCGGAGGGAGTTCCCGGCACTCCGCGGAAATCTCGCGAAGTCCGAAACGCGTGGGTCGGACGGCTCAACTCGAAGGCGTGCCGGGCAGGTTGCCTTCGGTATGGGGGTCAGCAGCGACGCAGGCCGTGCGCGGACGGGTCGGCGTCGAGCGAAGACGGGGTGTGCACCGCCGAGGCGGGAACGAAACCGGAGGCTCCGCGGTCGTCACCGGTGGTCCTGTACCAGGTGTGGTTGCCGCCCGCGTGCAGGGAGCCCCGCGTCCAGCAGTCGAACCAGCTGTAGGTGGTGCGCAGCGTGTCCATCTGCCAGCTGTCCGTCCGGTCCTGGTGGTTGCGGATCGAGGTCGGGGCGTCGTTGCCGCACCACCGCACGGCGTTGGACCTGACCCCGCACACCTGGATCACGGACGCCTCCGCCGAGGCGGGCACGGCGACCACGGCGAGCGCCGCCAGCGCGGTGGCGGAGGTGGCGAGGGTTCGGCGCAGGGACGAGGACGGCTCCATCGGTCGTCGCGGTCACGGGCCGCGCCCCCGGGCGGGCGGTTCGGTGTTCGATGACGCGCCGTGGCCGTCGAACGGCTCCATGGCAGGATGATCACCGCCCGCCGGCTCCCGGTCCGCCCGCTCGCGGTCCGGCCCAAAGGAGCCACGCGGTCGGCGGCACGCGGAACGACCGGGAAGGACACGCGGGGGACATGGACGAAGGCGGCGACGCGTACCGCGCGGCCGGTTACGCGCTGAGCCACGGCATGTGGCTGGAGAAGGCCGGGGACGTCGAGGGCGCCCGGGCCGCCTACCGGCAGGCCCTCGACTCCGGGTGCGCCGGCCCCGCGGCCATGGCGGCGACCAACCTCGGCGCCCTCCTGGCGGCCCACGGGGACCCGGAGGGGGCCGTCGCCGCCTGCCGTACGGCCGTCGACTCCGGCCACCCGGACGCCGCCCCGCTGGCCGGCGCCAACCTGGGCTCCCTCCTTCGCAGGCTCGGCGACACCGAGGGCGCGCGGGCGGCCTACCGCGCGGCCGTCGACTCCGGCCACGCCGACGCGGCCCCACGGGCCGCCGCCCTGCTGGGCAATCTGCTCGTCGAGCTCGGCGACATGGACGCCGCCCGGGAGGCGCTGCGCACGGCGGTGGACTCCGGCCACCCCGAGGAGGCGCCGGGCGCGGCCTTCGCGCTCGGCTACGTCCTCAAGCGGCAGGGGCGCCCCGAGGAAGCGCGGGCGGCGTACCGGCGGGCGATCGACTCCGGCCACCCCGAGGCGGGCCCCCTGGCCGCGGCGAACCTCGGCTTCCTGCTGAAGGAGCAGGGCGACGTCGACGGGGCCCGGGCCGCCTACCAGCGAGCCGTGGACTTCGGCCACCGGGACGTCGCCCCGCGCGCCGCCCTCGACCTCGGTCTGCTGCTGGCGGCGCACGGCGACCGCGAAGGGGCGCGCACGGCGCTCGGCACCGCCGCCGAATCCGGCCATCCGTACGCCGCCGAGCAGGCGCGCCGCCTCCTCGCCGACCTCGGCTGACGGGTCGCCCCTGCCCCCGCCGCGTGTGGCGGCCCATCACGGCGGTTGCCGGCCCGTTGCCGTCGCCCGGTCCGCCGGCGGGGTCCAGCGGGACCCGGTCCGCCGACCGGGGCCCGGCTCTCCCCGGTACCGGTGGGTGGTCGCCGCCGGTACGTCAGGCGGTGCCGCCGGTCGGCGGGGTGAGGGTGGTGAGGCCCTCCGCAGCTCCCACGGCGGCGGACACCGGCTCCGCGAGGCGGTCGGCGGCGGTGGTGCGTGCCGACAGCCCCAGCCCGTCGGGCGCGTCCGCCTGGACCGGTACCACCGGTCCGAGCATGAGCCCGCCGCCCATGGCCAGGACGGCCGCGACCCGCCGTCCACCGACCCGCATGCTGCTGCCTGTCACCTGGGGAACTCCTCTCCGGACGCCGCCCGCGCGGCGGCTGGTCAGTCGGTGAGGCTGCCACCCGCGGCCCGTCGCCGTCCGCGTTTCCGCGCCACGGTCGCCCGGATGGATGTACGGCCACCGGTACGTGCCGTTCCCGCGCGCCCCCGGCACGCATCCGTACCGCCCCGGCGCGCGCGCCGGGGCGCCGTCGGCGCGTCCGAGCCGGCGCGACCGCTCCGGCGCCTGGTCCGGCGGTCGGGGCGGACGTCAGGGTGCCGTGAGGGGTTCGGAGGCGTACGCGCGGTGCAGCAGCGCCACGAAGGACGGGGCCTCGGGCAGCTCCGTGGTGCCGATCCGGTGGACCGGGACCCCCGGCGTCCACGAGTTCATGACGACCGCCCCGGCCAGTTCGGGCAGGTCGGCGGGGGTGACCTCCCGGCGGCGCTGGGGGACGCCGAGTCGGTCCAGGGCCCGCCGCAGGACGCCCATGGTGGTGCCGTGGAGCACGTCCGCCGCCGGCCACACCACCGACGTGCCGTCCCAGAAGGCCAGGTTCCAGATGGTCGCCTCACTGATCCGGCCCCGCCGGTCGAGGAACACGGCGTCGTCGAAGCCCCGCGCGACGGCCCGACGCAGCAGGGACGTCTTGGCCGGCTCGCCCACGTGCTTGATCCCCGGCTGGAAGCGCTCGTGCACCACCGTGTCCAGCGCCAACGGACCGGCCGGGCCGTGCGCCGGGGGCCCGGTGCGGACCAGCAGCGCGGGCGCCACGTCGGGGTCGGCGGCGGTGAACTCGCCCGCCGGGGAGTACACGGTGGCGGTCAGTGAGACGTCGGCGGGCCCCGCGTCCAGGGCGGCCCGCAGGTGGGAGCGGACCGTCGCGTCGGGCAGCGCCCTGCCGAACAGCTCCAGGGACGCCGATCGCAGCCGCTCCAGGTGGAGGTCGAGGCCGCGGATCCGACCGCCGCGCACCTGCGCGGCGGTGAAGTGCGCGTACCCGGCGAAGGCGAGCGGCGCCAGGTCCCCGGCGGTCGCGGCCCGGCCGTCGCGGTGCACGGCGAACGCCGTCGTCGACGTCATGGCTGACTCCAATCGTGTGAGGGGAGGGGGGAAAGGCAGGGCAGGCGGTGCCCGCGGCGCCGGCCGCGGAATTCCCGTGCCCGCGGCCGACGTTAGGGCTTCACACCGGTGCGAAGGTCAAGTAGGAGGGGCGGGCCATGCTGATCGGGAGCTGTCGCGGCGGACCGGCGTCAGCGCGCGGCTGCTGCGGTACTACGAGGAACAGGGCCTGCTCGCCTCGGTCCGGCGCGGGAACGGGTACCGCGAGTACGGCGACGACGCCGTGCTCACCGTCCGGCAGGTGCGCGCCCTGCTCGGTGCCGGGCTCACCACCGAGGTGATCCGCGCGGTGCTGCCCTGCGCCCGCGGCGAGGGGCCGGACCTGGGCTTCGACTGGTGCGCCGAGCTCAGGGACGTGCTGCGGGGCGAGCTGGCGGACGTGGACGCGCGCATCGACGCCCTCCGCCGCAGCCGCGGCACGCTCGCCCGCTACCTGGAGCGTTCCGCGGGCACCGGGGCGGCGTAGCCTGGAGGAGGACTCGGGGGCCGACCCTCACCCGGGGAGGCGGACGACCATGACAGCCATCGTCTGCAGGAACTTCGACGCCGCCGACGAGACCCGTCCCTTCGAGGACGGCAAGGGCAGGCTGGACCTGATCACCACCGAGCGGGGCCCCGTCGGGCGCGCCGTCTTCGAACCCGGCTGGCGGTGGACCGAGCACGTCAGGCCGCTCGCCGGTACCGACAGCTGCCAGGCGGCGCACACCGGTTACGTGATCAGCGGCCGGATGAGGATCGCGATGGACGGCGGCGGGGAGAGCGCCGAGGTGGGGCCCGGCGACTTCTTCACCGTAGAGCCCGGCCACGACGCCTGGGTGCTGGGGGACGAGCCCTGCGTCGCCCTGGACTGGACCGGTTTCGGCGACTACGCCCGGCCCACCGGCTGACCTCCGCGCGACGGCGCCCGCCCCGCCCGCGCGGGGCGGGCGCCGCACGCCCCGAGCCGCCGCTGCCGGTAAGGCCCCACCCGGCCTGCGGCTCCTTTCCGTCACCGTGTTACCTTGCGGTGCCAGTCGAACTCAGTACCTGCGGTACCTGGGTCAGGGAATCCGGTGCGAATCCGGAACTGACGCGCAGCGGTGAGGGTGACGGGCGTGGCAGCACGAAGCCACTGGGCAGCGACCGGCCCGGGAAGGCGCCGCGTCCGGCCGACCCCGAGTCCGAAGACCTGCTGGCGCCCGTTACGGACGGCCCCGCGCATGGGCCACGAACCGAGGACGCCCCGTGCCCCTGCCACGCCACCACCGCCTGCCCGCCGCCCTGCTCTGCGGGGCCCTGCTGCTCACCGGATGCGGCGGTGGCGGCTCCTCCGACCGGTCCGCGTCCGCCTCCGCTTCCGGCGCGAAGGCCCGCACGCTCGAAAACTGCGGCCGGACCGTGGAGATCCGCGGCGACGGCCCCCGGCGGGCCGTCTCCCTGAACCAGGGCACCACCGAGACGCTGCTCTCCCTCGGCCTCGCCGACCGTATGACCGGCACCGCCACCTGGACCGACCCGGTGATGAAGGGCCTGGAGAAGGAGAACGCCCGCGTCCGGCGGCTGGCGGAGAACAACCCGTCGTTCGAGCGCGTCCTCGACACCGAGCCCGACTTCGTCGCCGCCTCCTTCGCCTCCACCCTCGGCACCGGCGGCGTCGCCACCCGCGACCAGTTCGAGAAGCTGGGCGTGCCGACGTACCTGTCCCCGTCCGACTGCGCGGGCAAGGACAACACCGGCGGCGGCGACGGCGTCCGCACCTCGCCGCTCACCATGGACACCATCCACCGCGAGGTGCGCGACCTCGCCCGCGTCTTCGGCGTCGAGGACCGCGGCGAGGAGCTCGTCGCGCGGCTCGACGCCCGCACCGCCGCGGCGAAGAAGGGCCTCGACGCGTCGGACGTCACCCTCATGTACTGGTTCGCCAACGCCGAGTCCCCGTACATGGCGGGCTGTTGCGGGGCCCCCGGCATCATCACCCGCACGCTCGGCGCGAAGAACGTCCTCGACGACACCACCGAGGAGTGGCCGCAGGTCAGTTGGGAGACCGTGGCCGACCGCAACCCCGACGTCCTCGTCATCGGCGACCTCACCCGCCGGTCGCAGACCGCGGAAAGCGCCGCCAAGAAGATCGCGTTCCTGGAGTCGAACCCCGTCACCAGGACCATGGACGCCGTCAGGCACAAGCGGTACGTGCTCCTCAGCGGGCAGGCCATGAACCCGACGATCCGCACCGTGGAGGGCGTCGAGCAGGTCGCCGCCGCGATCCGCCGGTTCGGGCTGTCCCGATGACCGCCGCCCTGCTGCGCTCGGCGGCGGGGCTCGCGGTGCTCGCCCTCTCCGTCGCCCTCACCCTCACCATCGGCCCCGCCGACCTCGGCGTCGCCGAGGTGTGGTCCGTCGTCGCCTCGCACCTCGGCGGCGCCCCCTCCGGGCTGTCCCCGATCCGCGACGGCATCGTGTGGAACCTGCGGCTGCCGCGCACCCTGCTCGCCGCCGTGTGCGGGGCCGGGCTCGCCGTGTGCGGCGCCGTCATGCAGTCCCTGCTGCGCAACCCGCTCGCCGACCCCTTCGTCCTCGGCGTCTCCTCCGGCGCCTCGACCGGCGCCGTGCTCGTCGTCGTCCTCGGCGTGGGCGGCGGCGCGCTGTCGCTCTCCGCGGGCGCGTTCGCCGGCGCGGTCTGCTCCTTCGCCCTGATGCTCCTGCTGAGCCACGTCCTCGGCGGCACCACCGACCGGGTCGTCCTCTCCGGTGTCGCCGCGATGCAGCTCTTCTCCGCCCTCACCTCCTTCGTCGTCGTCACCTCCGCCGACGCCGAGACCACCCGCGGCGTGCTGTTCTGGCTGCTCGGCTCGCTGGGCGGCGCCGGCTGGGACGACGTCTGGCTGTGCGCCGCCGTCCTCGCCGTGTGCCTCGCCGTGTGCCTTGCCCACGGCCGGACCCTCGACGCGTTCGCCTTCGGACAGGACGCGGCGGCGGGCCTCGGCGTGCACGTCGCCCGCACCCGCCTCGTCCTGCTGTGCGCCACCGCGCTCCTCACCGCCGCCCTCGTCAGCGCGGCCGGGGCGATCGGCTTCGTCGGACTGGTCCTGCCCCACGCCGCCCGGGCCCTCGTCGGCCCCGGGCACGCCCGGCTGCTGCCCGCCACCGCCCTGGGCGGCGCCGTCTTCCTGGTGTGGGTCGACACCCTCGCCCGCACCGTCCTCGAACCGCAGGAGGTACCGGTGGGCGTCATGACGTCCCTGCTGGGCGTGCCGGCCTTCGTCCTCGTGCTGTACCGGACCCGGAGGGCCGCCCGATGACCCTCGCCGCCGACCGCGTCACCCGCGCCGCCGGGGGCCGGCTGATCCTCGACGGCGTGAGCCTCACCCCCGAGCCGGGCGGCGTCACCGGGCTGCTCGGACCCAACGGCTCCGGCAAGTCCACGCTGCTGCGGCTCCTCGCCGGATTCCTCGCGCCGGCCTCGGGCGTCGTCACCCTCGACGGGCTGCCGCTGTCGGCCCTGCGCCGCAGGGACGTCGCCCGGCGCGTCGCCGTCGTCGAGCAGCAGTCGGACACCCTCGTCGAACTCACCGTCGCCGACGTCGTCCGCCTCGGCCGCATCCCGCACCGCCGCGCCTGGACGCCGCCCGCGCCCGCCGACGAGGAGGCCGTGCGGACGGCCCTGGAACGGACCGGCCTCACCGACCGGGCGGACCAGTCCTGGCACACCCTGTCCGGCGGCGAGCGGCAGCGCGTGCAGATCGCCCGGGCCCTCGCGCAGGAGCCGAGGGAGCTGCTCCTCGACGAGCCGACCAACCACCTCGACATCCAGCACCAGCTCGACCTGCTGGAACTGGTCACCGCACTGCCCGTGACCAGCGTCGTCGCCCTGCACGACCTCAACCTCGCGGCGATGTACTGCGACCGGGTCGCCGTCCTCGCCCACGGCCGGGTCGTGGCCGCCGGTACGCCCGGCGAGGTGCTGACCGAGGCCCTCGTCGCCGACGTCTACGGGGTGCGCGCCGAGATCACCACCCCGCCGGGCGGCGACCGCCCGTACGTCCGCGTCCTCGGCACCCTCGCCCGCGGGCGCTGAACGGCCCGGCGGCGGCCCGGGCGGTCAGTCGGCCTCGGCGGCGGGCGGGCGCGGGGGCAGCGCCCAGCGGATCGTCCCCACCACGGCACGGCCCGAGACGCGCACGACGGTCCGCTCCAGCAGCGGCAGGGACGACAGGCCGAGCGGTGCGCGCGCCCACGTCGGCAGCAGGGACACGGCGGTCACCGCCAGCAGCGCGTACGGCCCCCGGGCGGCCCACGGCAGCGGCGGGTGGAGGAGGAGGAACCGGGCCGCCTCCCGCGCCTCCGCCGACCCCGTGAGCTCCGGCCGGTACGCGGCCATCCGCTCCGCCAGCGCAGCCAGGTTCCGCGGCGGGTCCGCCACCCCCAGAGCGGCCGCCACGCGCGCCGTGTCGGCGACGTACGCGTCACAGCCGTCCCGGTCCAGCGGGTGGGCGCCGTAACACTGGTGCGCGGTGAGGAAGCTGTCCACCTCCGCCACGTGGACCCACTCCAGCAGGTGCGGATCCGCGGCGTGGTACGGCGTGCCGTCCGCGGTCCGCCCGCGTACCGCCCCGTGCACGGCCCGGACCCGGTCCACGGCCCGCTGGGCGTCCCGGGCGGTGCCGTACGTCGTGACCGCGAGGAAGGTGCTGGTGCGCTGGAGCCGCCCCCACGGGTCGCCCCGGAACCCGGAGTGGGCCGCGACCGCCGCCATGGCCAGCGGGTGCAGGGACTGGAGCAGCAGCGCCCGCAGCCCCCCGACGAACATGGAGGCGTCGCCGTGCACGGTCCGCACGGGGCGGTCCGGCCCGAACCAGCGGGGCCCCGGAGTGCCGTGGATCCGCGCGCGGTTGGCCTCGCCCTCGGGGCCGGCGACGCGCGTGAACAGCGCCTGGCCGAGCCGCTCCCGTCCGCCCGAGAGTCCGGGCACGTGGACGTTCATGCTTCAAGTATCCGCCCGCCCGCCGCGTGGGGAACCCCCCCGGCCGCACGCCGTCCGGACCCGTGTCATCCGGGCGGCCGGTCGCCCCACCGCCCGGCCCACTCCACCACCGCGTCCGCCGTCTCCCGCGCCCCGCCGTGGCCGAAGCGGCGCGCCAGGGACCGGGCCCGGCCGGGGCCGCCGCCGAGGGAGGCCGCCGCCTCCGCCAGGCGCCCGGCCAGACGGGCCCGCAGCGCGCCGTCGCCGTCGGCCTCGCGCACGGCCGCCGCGAGCCGGGCGACGACCTCGCTCTCCGGTGCCCGGTAGTCGACCGGGCGGCCGAGGTCCGCCCAGTCGACGCGCGCGTCGCAGCAGCCGTGCCGGGCCAGCGACACGGCCTGCAGTCCCTGCGTGTTGTTCGCCGGCGGCAGCCACACCGTGGGCACTCCGGTCGCCGCGGCGTCGTAGACGTTGCCGAGCCCCGGCGTCATACACGTGTACGCCGCCCCGCGCAGCAGCCGCAGCACCTCCTGGCGCCCGTAGGTGCCCACGACCGTCGTACCGTCCGCCACGACCGTGCCGCCACCCTCTCCGTCGCCCGTGCCGCACCCGCCCGTACCGCCCCCGCCGTCGCCCTGCACGGCCCCGCCGCCCGCGGGGCCGTGCAGGGCGCGGGCCGTGGTGCCGCTCGCGGCCACCACCACCGGCAGGTCCGGCGGGGTCCCGGCCCGCACGGCCGCCACGGCGAGCCGCGCGTACGCGAAGGCGTCGCTCCGGCGCCACAGGGGGTGGTGCAGCCCGCCCAGGTTGACGAGGACGTAGTCGCCGCCGGGCCGCCACGGCGGGCCGGGCACGATGATCGGCGGCACCACGACCGCCCGGCCGGCGAGCACCGGGTCCGCCGCGAGCCGCTCCCGCACGCCGAAGAAGTCCTGAGCCACGTACAGCACGGCCGCGTCCCGCGCCACGGGCGGGATCCGCGGCCAGTACCACGCCAGCGCGTCGTACACGACCACCCCGAGGCCCGCCCGCCGTGCCAGCCCGGCCACCGTGAAGTCCATCGCCGTCAGCAGCACGTCATAGCGGGCGGCGAGCGCGCGCAACCGGGCCAGCGCCGCCGCCTCCGACGCCCCGGTGACGTCGTGCACCTCCGCGTACGGCGGCACGTGCTGGAGGTCCAGGGTGTGGTCACCGCCGACGTACCCCAATCCTCCGCACCGGCCGGCCAGTTCGTCCGCCATCACGGCCGCCGCCGCCGACGGGCCGAAGCCGAACGGCTGCGCGTTCAGCAGGACGCGCGGCCCCCCGGCCGTCACCGGGCGCCCGCCCGCGCGGGCCCGGCGCGCCCACCGCCGTCCGGCGCGCTCCGCCGGCCGACCCGGCCCGCTTCCCCTGCCGTCATCCTCGGTGTCACACCGTGACGCTACGCCGCGGGGCCCGCCCGCACCGGGCGCGCCCCGCGGGTTCACCCACGAGGGCCACCACCGGGCCCCGCCGCGTGCCGGGCCCCGCCGCGTGCCGGGCCCCGGCCGCGTGCCGGGCCCCGCCCCTCCGATGGGGGAGCGGCCCGGTGCGCGCGGACACCCGGGCCGCGACCGGGTGCGGAGGGCGCGGATTGAGTGGCGTCCCATGAGGAACACGAGAACCCATGGAATCCACCGACAAGCACGAGCACCGGCCGCGAACCGCCACCGAGGAGGTCCTCCACGAGTTCGAGGAGGCGGAACTCCGTCTCGACGACGGACGGGCGGACGAGGACGACGGCGAGGCCGCCGACTCCCTCACCCCCAGCCCGACCGCCCAGGAGTCGGTCCGCCCGGACCGCCAGGACGGCCCCGCCACCGGCACCTGACCCCGCCTGACCGCGCCTGACCGCGCCTGACCGCGCCTGACCGTGCGGCACCGCGCCGGGCGCCCGCACGGTGGGACGGTGCGCGCCGCAACGATGGGGGCGCGCCCCCGGCTCTGCCGGAGCACCGGCCGCGCCTGCCCGGTTCGGACGCCCGGGGGTCGTAGGACGGACACTGGTGGGCGACACCGGGCATCACGGGCGACCGGGCCCGGTGCCCCTGCCGCGCCGCTCCCCGACCCTGTGGAGGCCCGTCCGATGAGCTCTCGACCCCGCCCGCGCGCGTACGCCGTCCGGGCGGCCGGCGTTCTCGCCCTCGCCGTCCTGCTCCCGGGGTGCGCACCGGGCGCGGCGGGGGACCGCGCCACCGCTCCCGCGCCCACGCCCTCCCGTACGTCCCCGGCCTCCGGGCCGCCGGGTGCGGCGGCCTCTGCCGACCGCGCGTTCCGGGACCTCCAGCGCCGCTTCGACGCGCGCCTCGGCGTCCACGCGGTCGACACGGGCACCGGACGCGAGGTCGCCTTCCGCGCAGACGACCGCTTCGCCTACGCCTCGACGTTCAAGGCGCTGGCGGTCGGCGCCCTGCTGCGCGAACGCGGGCTCGACGGGCTCGACGAGGTGGTCCGCTACTCGCGCGACGACCTGGTCGACCACTCGCCCGTCACCGAGGGGTCCACCGGGACCGGGATGAGCCTGCGCGACCTGTGCGCGGCCACCCTCCGGTACAGCGACAACACGGCGGCCAACCTCCTCCTCGACGCCCTCGGGGGCCCCGACGGCCTGGAGCGGAGGCTGGAGGCCCTCGGGGACGACGTCACCGAGATGGACCGCCGCGAGACCGACCTCAGCGAGGGCAGGCCCGGTGACGTCCGCGACACCAGCACCCCGCGCGCCCTGGCCCGCGACCTGCGGGCGTTCCTGCTCGGCGACGCGCTGAAGCCCGCCGAGCGCGAGCAGCTGAGGACGTGGATGACGACCAACACCACGGGCGCCACCCTCGTGCGCGCCGGGGTGCCCGCCGGGTGGACCGTCGCCGACAAGAGCGGCACCGCCGGGTACGGGGGGCGCAACGACATCGCGGTGGTGTGGCCGGCGGGCGGACGGGCCCCCCTGGTCATCGCGGTCATGTCCAGCCGCGACGAGAAGGGCGCGGAACGCCGCGACGAACTGGTCGCGGAGGCGGCGGCCGCGGCCGTACGGGCACTGGGGCACTGACCGGCAACCCGGGATCCGACGGCCCCGGCGGGTGGCCGGCGCGAGACGTGGCACCGGGCCCCCGTCGACCGGGTGGGCGGCGGGCGGTTTGATCACCCGGCTTCCGGGACACCCGGGAGGCGTCCGTTTCGACGCTCTCGGTCACCCGGCGCACCCCGGGGGGCCGCCGCCCGCGGAGGAGCCAGGCATGGCCGTACGGCAGCACGTGATCAAACGCCCGCCGGCAGCGGTGTGGGACGTGCTCAGCGACCGGGACAGGTACTGCGAGTGGGTCGTCGGGACGCACGACACCGAGCCGCTGGAGGGCGACTGGCCCGAGGTCGGCTCCTCCCTGCGCTACACCGTCGCGCTCGGCCCCGCCCGGTTCGCCGGCTCCACGATCGTCCGCAGGTCGGAACCGCCGCACCGGCTGGAGCTGGAGGTGAAGAGCGAGCCCACCGGCACCGCCCGCGTCGCGATCGAGATAGCCCCCTGGGGCGACGAGACCCTCGTCATCGTCGACGAGCACCCCCTGCGGGGGCCCGGCGCGCGAATGCACAACGCCGTCTTCGACGCGCTCCTCCAGCTCCGCCACCGCCGCATGCTCCGCCGCCTCGCCGAGGTCGTCGAGGCCACGTACCCCGCGTCCGTCTGACCGACCGGCCCGCACCCGGCCGGCCCATCCCGCCCCGGCCCCCAAACCCCTTGCACCCCCTGGACCCCGTGGAAGGAACCCCCCCCATGCCCGACGCCGTCGTCATCGGAGCCGGGCCCAACGGGCTGGTCGCCGCCAACCTCCTGGCCGACCGGGGCTGGACGGTCGAGGTCCTGGAAGCACAGGACGCGCCCGGCGGCGCCGTGCGCAGCGACCGCGGCGTCCACCCGGACCACGTCAACGACCTGTTCAGCTCCTTCTACCCGCTCGCCGCCGCCTCCCCGGTCGTCCGCGGCCTGCGCCTCCACGAGTACGGGCTCACCTGGAGCCACGCGCCGGCCGTCGTCGCCCACCCGCTCACGGACGGGCGCTGCGCCGTCCTGGAACGCGACCCGGACCGCACCGCCGAGGACCTGGAGCGCTTCGCCCCCGGCGACGGCGACGCCTGGCGGGAGCTGTGCGCGCTGTGGGACCGGGTCGGTGACGACGCGCTGCGCGCCCTGTTCACCCCCTTCCCGCCCGTACGGTCCGGGCTGCGCCTCGCCGCCCGGCTGCGCGGGCCCGACGGGCTGCGCCTGCTGCGCACCGCCCTGCTGCCCGCCCGGCGCATGGGCGAGGAGACGTTCGCGGGCGACGGCGGGCGGCTGCTGCTCGCGGGCAACGCCCTGCACGCCGACCTGTCCCCGGAGACGGCACTCGGCGGCGGCTTCGGCTGGCTCATGTGCATGCTCGGCCAGACGGTGGGCTTTCCCGTGCCCACCGGCGGCGCGGGTGCCCTCACCGACGCCCTGGTCCGCCGCCTGGCCGACCGCGGCGTGACCGTGCGCTGCGGGCGGCGCGTCACGGAGGTCGTCGTCCGCGACGGGCGGGCGCACGGCGTGCGCACCGCCGACGGCGAGACCGTCACGGCACGCCGGGCCGTCCTCGCCGACGTGCCCGCGCCGGCCCTCTACGGCGACCTGGTCGCCTGGGAGCACCTGCCGGACCGCGTCCGCGACGACATGCGCCGCTTCCAGTGGGACTTCGCCACGGTGAAGGTGGACTGGGCGCTGGACCGGCCGGTCCCGTGGGCGACGGAGGGCCCCGCGCGCGCCGGGACGGTCCACCTCGCCGACGGCGTCGACGAACTGACCCGCTTCGCCGCGCAGATCGCCATGGGCCTCGTCCCCGACCGCCCGTTCCTGCTCTTCGGGCAGATGACCACGGCCGACCCCTCCCGCTCGCCCGCCGGCACGGAGTCGGCCTGGGCGTACACGCACGTGCCCAGGAGCATCACCGGCGACGCCGGACCCGACGGCATCACCGGCGCCTGGACCCCCGCCGACGGGCAGCGCATGGCGGACCGCGTCGAGGCGGTCGTGGAGCGGTTCGCGCCCGGCTTCCGCGGCACGGTACGGGCCCGTCGCGTCCTCACCCCGCTCACCCTGGAGGCCCTGGACGCCAACCTGCGCGGCGGCGCCGTCAACGGCGGTACCACCGCGCTCCACCAGCAGCTGGTGTTCCGCCCCGTCCCCGGGACCGGCCGGCCCGAGACGCCCGTGCGGGGCCTGTACCTGGCCTCCGCCTCCGCCCACCCGGGCGGTGGCGTGCACGGCGCGCCCGGCGCCAACGCGGCGCGGGCCGCCCTGCACGCGAGCGGCGCGCCGTTCGCGAGCCTGCTCACGGCGGGCCAGCGCCTCCTGACCGGCCGCGCCTGAGCATCCGGGCCGCGCCTGCACGGCCCGCCTCCGACCGGGCCCGCGCCGGACGACCCACCACCGACCGGGCCCGCGCCGGACGACCCGCCCGCGACACGGACAGGGCCCGCCGTGGGGCCTTCCGACGGGACAGCCGTGGGCCCTACCGCGGACGTGTCCGGCGTACCGCACCGGCGGCGGTCGCCGCGGCCAGTACGGCGGCCCCGGTGAGCCGCCGGCCGGCCGTGCGCGCCGCGCCGTGCCAGCCGCCCCGCGCGGAACCCGGCCCGGACGGCGGCGCGTACAGGGTGCCCTCGCGCTGCGGGGCGCTCCGCCCGCGTACGAAGTGGGTCCGGTCCACCTTGACGGCGAGGGCCCGGCCGAGCGGGCCGGGCGCGACCGACGCCGCCAGCCGCACCGCGTGCCCGGCCGCGCCGACGACCACCTCGTCGCGCGGCCTGCGCACGGCGCCGCGGACCGCCCGGGCGACGCGTTCGGGCGTGTACACCGGTGGCATCGCGCGCACCTCGCGGCCGCTGCGGTTGGCCAGGTGCCGGAAGAACGGGGTGTCCACGGTCGGCGGCAGCACCGTGCAGACGTGTACGCCGCGCACGCCCTCCAGGCGCAGCTCCTGTCTCAGGCACGCGTCGAACGCCCGCAGCGCGTGCTTCGACATCGTGTAGGCGCTGTTGTACGGCGAGCCGGTCAGGCCCAGCACCGACGCCACGTCGACCAGGACGCCGGCGCCCTGCGCGCGCATCAGCGGCAGCGCCGCGCGGGCCGCGTTCACGCAGCCGACGACGTTGACGTCCAGCACCCGGCGCACGTCCTCGGGCGGTACGTCCTCCACCGCGCCGAAGACGGCGACGGCCGCGGCGCTCACCCACACGTCGACCCGGCCGAACTCGGCCACCGCCCGCCGGGCGAGCGCCTCCACGGCCGCCTCGTCGGACACGTCCGTCGGCTGGACCACCGCCCGGGTCCCCCGGTGGGCCCGGCACTCCCGCGCGGCCGCCTCCAGCGCCTCCGTCCCGCGGGCGGCCAGCACCAGCGAGCTGCCCCGCCGGGCGAAGTCCCGGGCGACCGCGCGGCCGATGCCGCTGGACGCCCCGGTGATCACGACGACCAGGCCCTTGGTGTGCACACGTACCTCCGGTGCCGGTTCTCGGGGGTTCTCGGGGGTTCTCGGGGTTCCGCAGTCCCGGAGTACCCGCACCCGCCCGCCCCACTCACTCCGCCGCCCGCGCCCCGGCTCCGCCCCCGCCCTCGCCGGCCGCCGCGCTCGCGGCCATGTACGCCGACCACACCCGCAGCGCCGGCCCGCCGGCGCTCGGATCCACGCCCCCGGCACCCGCCGCCCCGGCACCCGCGTCCTCCGCCCCGGAGTCCCCGGCGCTCCCGGAACCGCCGGCGCCCCCGTATTCCCCGGCGCCCCCGGAGTCCCCGGCACCCGCCCCGGTGAGCGGCAGCAGGCCGCCGCCGTCCGGGCGGGTGCGGAAGACGGTCACCGCCGTCGACAGCTCCTCGCCGTAACCGACGAACCACGCGGCGGGCGACCGGTCCCGGTCGCCCGTGCGGCCGGCGGCGATCGGACCGAGGGCGGCCAGGGTCGCGGGGTCCACCGCGTCCACCGCCACGTCCCGCAGCCCGCGCGCCACCTCCCGTGCCACGTCCGGGTCGAGCACCTGCCGGGCGGGCGGTCGCTCCAGGCCCGCCACCGGCACGCCCCGGTACGTCACCGCCGTCACCGAGTACGGATCGGCGCGCCGCCCGCCGGAGGCGAACGTGGCGTACGCCCCGGCCATCCGGATCGCGCTCGGCGTGGACGTGCCGAGCGCGAACGCCGGCTCCAACGGCGCCATGCTGCGCGGCAGCAACCCCGCGTCTACCGCGACCTCCCGCACCCCGGCCGGCCCGACGGCCTCCCCGAGCCGCAGGAACGCCCCGGGGTCGCCCCGCACGAGCGCCCGGCGCAGCGCGAGGGCGCGGCGCGGCGTGTCGTCGCCGACGAGGCCCCGCTGCAGGGCGGCCGCCACGACGAACGGGGTGAACGCCGATCCGGCCGGGACGCCCGCCGTGTCGGCGTTGCTGGAGAAGTGCCGGGTCGCGTCGGGGCCCCCGTACAGCGCCAGCACCGCCCCGTCGCCCGGCCGCACCGACGCCGCGCCCACCTGCACCGCGCCGTCCCGTGCCGCACCGCTCGCCCCCTCCGCCCCGGGACTTCCGGCGTCCGCCCCGGGACCCCCGGCGTCCGCCGCCGGGCCCGCGTCCTCGACGGCCCGCCGCAGCCGCTCCACCGCCGCCCGGTCGAACGTCGTGCGGATCCGGTACCCGCCGCGCCCGAGCGCCTCCGGGGTCAGACCCGTCCGGTTGCGCAGGTCCTTGTCGGCCGCGTCGACCAGGTAGCCGACCTGGCCCGCCAGGCCGTTCGCCACCGACCGGGGCCGCGGCTCGGGGAACACCGTGTGGGCGGCCCGCTCGTCCGGCGTCATCAGCCCGAGCTCCACCTGCCGGTCCAGCACGTACCGCCACCGCGCCTCCGCCCGCCGCCGGTGCTCCTCACCGAGGGCCGGGTCGTACAGGTCGCCGCCCTTGAGGAGGGCGGCGAGCAGGGCGCTGCGGGAAGGGTCCAGGTCCCGCGCGTCGGTGCCGTAGTACGCCACGGCGGCGGCCTGCACGCCGTACGCGCCACGCCCGAACCAGCTGGTGTTGAGGTACCCCTGGAGGATCTCGTCCTTCGACAGGGTCCGCGACAGCTTCACCGACAGGAACAGCTCGCGCACCTTCCGGGACGCCGTCCGCTCCTGCGTCAGATAGGTGTTCTTCACGTACTGCTGGGTGATCGTCGACCCGCCCTGGAGCTCGCCGCCCCGGGCCGTGGCGACCACGGCGCGGGCCAGGCCGCGCACCGAGAACCCGGGGTCGCTGTAGAAGGTGGCGTTCTCCGTGGCGATCACGGCGTCGCGCAGCGGTCCCGGGACGTCGGACAGCGGGACGTTCTGCCGGTTGACCGGCCCCACGCTCGCCATCTGCGTGCCGTCGGCCCAGTAGTAGACGGTGGCCTCGGACCGCGCCTCGGCGTTGACGTCGGGGATGGGCGTCGTGGCGTACACCCACCCGGCCAGCCCGACGACCGCCGCCAGGCCCAGCAGCGCGACGCCGAGCCACTGCCGCCACGACGGCAGGAACCGCGCGGGGCCGCGGCGCCCCCGGCGCGGGTAGTCGAGACGGACGCGTGTCACGGTGGGGGCCTCCTCGGTGCGGTGGAGCGGCTGCGTCCTCTCCTACGGGGTGCGCGGGCGACCCGTTCAGCCGCGCCGCGCCGCCGGTCGGCCGGCGGCGCGCCCGCCGCTCACCGCCGGTCCACGCCGGCCAGCCACGACGCGACCGCCCGCGCCAGGGGCAGCCCCGTCTCCAGCTCCACGAAGCCGAACTGGCCGCCCTGGTTGCATTCCAGGAACCACCACACGCCGTCCGCGTCCTCGGCGAAGTCGAAGGCGCCGTAGGCGAGTCCGGCCGTCGCCGTGTACGCACGCACGGCGCCCGCGACCCGCTCGGGTACCTCCGCGGGCTCCCAGCCGTGGCCGGTGTCGCCGTACCGGCCGTCCACCTGGCCGGGCGCGGACCGCTTGCGCGCGGCGAACAACCGTCCGCCCACCGCCGTCAGCCGCACGTCGGCCCGCCGGGGGACGTACCGCTGGAGGAGGGTGGGGGCGGCGGCGACGGCGGCGAAGTCCGCGTCCGGCCCCACCAGCGCGGTGGGCACGAGCAGTCCCGGCTCCTCGCGCGGCGGCCCGGACAGGGTCTTCACCACCACCCGCCGGTGCCGGGCGGCGAACTCCTCGGCGGCCCGGGGGAACGTCGTCACGATCGTCGGCGGCACGGCGAGACCGCTGCGGTGCGCCACCCTCAGCTGCCAGGGCTTGAGCCGGGCCCGCTCGGCCGCGGCCGGATGGTTCATCCAGCGGGCGGCCGTGGACGACAGCATCCCGTACAGGGCCTGGCCGGTCTCGGCGGCGAGCCAGGCCGTCGCCCCCGGCGCCCGCGAGGCCGGCGCGCCCGGCCGGCGCACCCACACACCGCGCACCGCCGCCGTGCCGACCAGCCGCCCGTCCACCGACAGGTGGCCGTGGAAGTCGCCGCGCGCGTACTCGGCGGAGAGCGCGACCCGGCCCGGCAGGTCGGCGGGGTCGAACCGGACCAGGGGGACGCCCAGGACGTCCAGTTCGGCGACCACCAGGTCGGCCGTCACGTCCTCCTCGCACGTCAGCACCAGTACCGTCATCGCGGCGGCCGGCCGGTCAGTCGTCGAAGTGCGTCTGGGACCCGGCCGTCGACGTCGTCGTGCCGGCCGCCCGCAGCACCTCCGGGTCGGCCACGGCGGGCCGCCCGTCGGGCAGGACGTTCAGCTGGCGAGCGGCGTCGTACGCGTACGGCGGGGGCGTGCCGGCGCCGGCGCCGGCCGGCACGGCGTACCGCAGGGCGAACGGTCGTCCCATGACTCTTCCCGATCCCTTCGTCGACCACCGGTGGGTACCGGTGAGTACGGGCCGGGGGCGTGGGGACCTCACCACGGCGCGAACCGGTCAGAAGGTGAGGTTCCAGGCGTCGACACGTCCGGTGTCCTGCGTCGCCACGTCGCGCACGCGCAGCTTCCACGTACCGGCGGCGGTCTCCGCCGAGGCGTCCACGGTGTACGTCTTGACGACGTCGTCACCGCTGTCGTTGTTGGCGAAGTCCTCCAACAGGTAGACCGTGCCGTCCGGGGCGACCAGCGACAGGACGAGGTCGCCGCGGTAGGTGTGCTTGACGTCCACGCCGACCTTGAGGGCGGCCGGGGCGTTGCCGCTCACGCCGGTGACGGTGACGGGGCTCTCCACCGTGCCGTTGTCGACGATCGTCACGTCGGCGGTGTTCTCGAAGTACGCGCCCGGTGTCGGCGTCGAGCCGCCGACGGCCTTCAGCGCGTCGGTCTGCCCCTCGCCGAAGAAGCCGTTCTTCGCGGTGGTGCCCGTGCAGCGGCTGTCGGACGGGCAGGCGGTGTCGGTCGCCTGCGACGCGAGGCGGGCGCGGATGTCGGCCGGGGTGAGCGACGGGTCCACACTGGCCATCAGCGCGGCGACGCCGGCCACGTGCGGGGAGGCCATCGAGGTGCCGTTCATGTTGCCGTACTTGCCGCCCGGGAGCGTGGAGTAGACGCCGTTGGAGCCGTCGCCGCCCGGCGCGGCGACGTCGATGACGTCACGGCCGAAGTTCGAGTACGACGCCTTCACGTTGCCGCGGCCCATGGCGGCGACCGTCACGACGCCCGGCAGCTCGGTGGGGATGTCGACGCAGGCGTTGGTGATGCGGCGGCTCACCGGGGTCGAGTCGTTGGGGCTCGACGTGTCGGTGGTCTTGTTGGCGAGGTCGTAGTTGGAGTTGCCCGCCGCGGCGACCTGGAGGGAGCCCTTGCCCTCGGCGTACGCCTGGGCCCGGCGGACGCCCTCGATGATGGCGGCCTGGTCGGCGTCGTCGGGGCAGTTGAACATCCACGGGTCGGTGTAGTAGCTGTTGTTCGTGACCCGGAAGCCGTGGTCGCCCGCCCACATGAAGCCGCAGATGGTGTTCTCGGCGAAGAACATCGACGTCGTGGGCTCCGCGATGCGGACGGAGGAGATCCGCACGCCCGGCGCGACGCCGATGACGCCCTTGCCGTTCTTCGCGGCGGCGATGGTGCCCGCCACGTGCGTGCCGTGGGTGCCGACGTCGCGCCACGCGCCGGCCCGGGTGTCCGCCCGGCCGTAGGCGCAGGAGACCGAGTCGGCGGCGTTGAAGTTCGGGGCGATGTCCTGGTGACGGTCGTCGACGCCGGTGTCCAGGACGCCGACCTTCACGGCGGCGGAGCCGGTGGTGACGGCCCACGCCTGGTCGGCCCTGATCTGGGTCATGTCCCAGCGGTTGGACTCGGTGAGCGTCGTCGCGCTCTGCGTCGGGGCGGGCGGCAGCGCGGGGGAGTACGCGTCGGCGGGCACGTCCGAGGTGCGGGTCGCGCCGACCTGCTGGACGCCGCTGACGCCGCGCATCGTCGTGGCGAACGACGCGGAGGCGGAGTGGGCGACCACGACGCCGATGGCGTCGTAGTGCGCGAAGACCGTGCCGCCGTTGCCGGTGACGGCGGCACGGACCGCGGAGGTGTCGCCGGGCGCCGTGATCACCAGGTAGGCGCGGGTGCCCGCGGCCCAGGCGCCGGTGGGCGCCGTCACGGCGGTCGGCGCGGCCGCCGCGGCCTGCGGTGCGGCGGCGGCCGGGGCCGCGGGAGCCGCGAGGGCGACGGCCGCGCCGAGGGCGACGGCGGCGACCGAGCGTCTGAGCCCGGCGGATATGTGGGGAAGCATGAGTCCTCCGAAGGCCCGGCGACACGGGAGGCGTCGGACGGGCCGGGATGAGAAGTGGTCGAGCCGCAAGATCTCAGATGTGGGCACGTCAAGGGAAGTACCGTTTCGCCATCGGTTGTTCGCCCTCCGGACGGACATAGGCGGCCCAAGTGCGGCAAAGGCGGGCCGAATCGGCGGCCCGTCTCGGCACCCGGCACCCCCGCCGCCGTGGAACCGCCCCCTCCGTCGGGCGGCCCCCGCCGGACGCCGCCCGCCGTTCCCCCGATTCGGCCGGCTCAGCCGGCTCAGCCGGCTCAGCCGGCGGCCGACACCTCGGCGGCCAGCGCCGCCCGGAGCCAGTCGTCGGTGGCGCCGAACGTCGGCTCGGGCGACGCGGCCAACTCCGCCGTTAGCCGCCAGAAGCGGTCGACGCTCGGCTGGGCGAGCTCGTCGAGGTAGACGGCGAGGCGGCGCCGGAAGGCGGGCGTGTCCCGCAGGCCGCGCGCCCCGGCGTGGGCCGCCACGAAGGCGTCGAGCGCCCCGCCGGCTGGCTGCCGCGCCGCCCGCAGTCCGGGCGCCGCCGCCGCGTACACCTCGGCCAGGGCCTCGTACAGCACGGCGGGCCGGCAGGCGCCGCCCGGGTCGGCCGGCACCCTCCGGCACACGGTGACCGCGCCGCCCGCGCCCCCCGTGCCCGACGCGTCCGCCGCGAGGGCGGTGAGGCGCGCGAGGGCCAGCACCTGGGCCGGCGTCGGCTCCGCGGGCGGCTGCGGGACCGCCGCGTCGCAGATGGCCGAGAACAGTCGGGCGGGCAACCTCGGCGGGAGGACCCGCCGCAGGAAACGCGCCACCGGCGCCGTACTGGGCGGAGTCTCCAACGACCCCACCAGCCTCAGCCGTTCGGCGCGCTCCTCCGCCGGGCTCTCCTGCAGCAGTCGCAGCGCCGCCTCCCGCCAGCGCAGTGCCGCCATGCGCGAACCCACCTCCCGCAGGTGCTCCGCGAGGACGTCCTCCAGCGCCACCTCCCGCTCCAGGACCCGGCCGACGGCGGAGACCGGCACGTCGAGGCCGCGCAGCGAACGGATCAGGCGCAGCCGGTCGAGCGCCCCGGGCCCGTAGCGGCGGTGCCCGCCCGCGCTGCGCCCGTCCTCCGGCAGCAGGCCGAGGTCCGAGTAGAAGCGCACGGTCTTCACGGTGGCACCCGCCCGTTCGGCGAGCTCGCCGATGCTCCACGTCCCGTCGTCGGACACCTGCGAACCTCCTGACCTGGGGCGTCGGCGCGACCCTCACCGTACCGGGACGGGCCGCCGCGCCACCGGCGTACCGGTGCACCCGACCGGCGGCCGGATTGCGGTCCGCGCCCGGCGCGCCGGGGGGCGCGCCGGCGACCGCACCCCCGAAAACGGCACCGAACGGTCGAAATATCGTGCCCGCATATGCCTTTCCGATTACCCGCCCCGCATTTGCCCATAGCACACTTCGGGCTGCGAGTGGGATTATATTGACAGTGCAGTCAGCGGTACGGGTTAATGGAGACGAATGGCTTCAAAGCGCGGCTCGTCGTTCTCGCGCAAGGGGGAATCGAGCCGCTCCGCGACCGGAGCAGGCGAGGTTGCCACGGTGTTGTGACAGCTCGGCCGTGAGCCCGAATGCGGTCGCGGGCCGCATGGCACGTGCGCGGAGAATGGCGGACCGGGATTTCCTTCGGAGGGACATCGATGCCCCATCTCGACTCTTTCACGATTCCGGAATTTCATCTTCCTTTTGAGAACTCCAAGGACCCGGCCGCGGACCGCGCCAACGCCGAGGCGACCGCCTGGGCCGTGGAGCGGGGGCTGATCGAGGGCGCCGCCGAACAGTTCGCCGGCATCGGCTTCGGGCACCTGACGGCGCGGGTCGACCGCGGCGCCCCGTACGAGCGCATCGTGCTGCTGTCCGCGTGGATGGCCTGGTCGTTCGTCCTCGACGACCAGCACGACCTGCTCATCAGGGAGGGCCGCCTCGACGGCTGGCAGCCGGTCTCCGACGCGATCACCCGCCATGTCACGGGCGAGCGTTCCGGCCGGCCGGGCGCGGCCCCGCCCAGCGCGCTGGTCGACACCTTCGTCGAGCTCTGCGACCGGATCCTGGCCGGTATGCCCCCCTCGATCCAGGACCGCTACCGGCTCCACGTGCCGCGCATGCTGCGCTCCCTGGACGAGGAGGCCGCCAACCGGCGCCCCGGCCACCGGCCCACCGTCGAGGAGTACGTCCTCACCCGCCGGCACAGTTCCCAACTCCTGCCCATGATGGACATGGTCGAGGCCGACCAGGGCATCGAGGTGCCCTCCGGAGTGCGCCGCAGCCCCGCCTTCCAGGAGCTCGCCTGGAGCGCCATCGACGTCATCTCGTGGGGCAACGACGTGTTCTCGCTGCCCAAGGAGTACTCCTGCGGGGACACCAACAACCTCGCGGCCCTGCTGGCCGCCTGGCACGGCCTCACCCTCACCGACGCCGTGCGCGCGGTGGAGGAGCGCGTCCACGCCCGCGTCGAGGACTTCCTCGCCGCCGCCCGGCGCCTGCCCGCCGCGCTGGACCGGCTCGGCGTCCGCGACACCGCCGCGCGCACCGCCGTCGACCGCTGCGTCCGCAGCTACGAGGACTGGATGATCGGCGCCGACCTCTGGCAGCGTTACGACTGCACGCGGTACCGGGACGAGCGGTTCGCCGCCGGCCTCGAAGCCGCGTACACCCGACCGGACCTGCTCTCCGCGGCATGAGGGGAAATCCCGTGGCCCGTACCAGCCACCGCACGTCCACCGACGGCCCCGACCGGCCCGACGGCCCGACCCGAACCGGCACCGACGGGCCCCGCACCGACGGGCCCCGCACCGACGGGCCCCGCACCGACAAGCCGGGCGCCGACAAGCCCGGCGCCGACAAGCCGGGCGCCGGTCGGCCGGGCCCCACCGCCGTCGCGCCCATGGCGCCCGGGCGGCTGCCCGTCCTCGGCCACGCCCTCCAACTGTGGCGCGGCCCCATCGCCTTCCTGGAGTCGCTGCGCCCCGCCGGGGCCGTCGTCCGCGTCGACCTCGGCGGCTGGCCCCTGCACGTCCTCACCGACCCCGACCTCATCCACACCGTCCTCGTCGGCGAGGCCCAGGACTACGGGCGCGGCCGGATCTTCGAGAAGCTCCGCCCCCTCTTCGGCAACGGCATCGCCACCACCGACGGGGCGTTCCACCGCAAGCAGCGCCGCCTCATGCAGCCGGCGTTCCAGCGCAGCCGCATGAGCCGGTACGCGGAGCTGATGTGCCGCGAGGCGGACGCCATGGCCTCCTCCTGGTCCGCCGGCACGGAGATCCGCGTCGACCGCGAGATGCGCCGGTTCGCGCTCTCCGCCGTCGCCGGCATGATCTTCTCCGGCGACGTCGCGCAGCCCGCGGTGCGCGAGGTGCACCGGTCCTTCCCGATCATCCTGGAGGGGATGCTCGTCCGCACCGTCATGCCCAAGGCGTTCGACCGGCTCCCCATCCCCCTCAACCGGCGCTTCGACGCGGCCGCCACCCGCCTGCGCGCCATCATCGACGAGGTCATCGCCGAGTACGGCCCGGAGGACCGCGGCCGGGACGACCTGATCTCGCTGCTGCTCGCCAGCACCGACACCGAGACGGGCGAGACGATGAGCGCCGAGCAGGTGCGCGACGAACTCATCACCATCCTCTTCGGCGGCACCGAGACGGCCTCCACCACGCTGTCGTGGATCTTCCACGAACTGGCCCGCCACCCCGAGGTGGAGAAGCGGGTCCACGCCGAGGTCGACGCCGTCGTCGGCGACCGCCCCGTGCGCCCCGACGACCTCCCCGCGCTGACGTACACCCGCAGCGTCTTCGAGGAGTCGCTGCGGCTGCACTCGCCGCTGCTCTTCACCCGCCGCACGCTCACGCCGGTCACCCTCGGCGGCGTGGCCATCCCCGCCGGGGCCGAGATCGCCTACAGCCCCTACGCGCTCCACCGCGACCCCGCGCTGTTCCGCGACCCGACCACGTTCGACGCCGACCGCTGGAGCGGCACCGACCCGTCGAGGCTCCCGCGGCTCAACAGCTTCATCCCGTTCGGCGCGGGCCAGCACAAGTGCATCGGTGACGCCTTCGCCGTCGCGGAGATCCTCAGCGCGGTCGCGAGCGTGGCCTCGCGGTGGCACCTGACCCCCGCCCCCGGCAGCGTCGTGAAGGAGGTCCCCGCCGGCATCCCGCTGCCCGACGCGCTGCCCATGGTGCCCGTACCACGCCGCTGACGAGCCGTTTCTGAGCGAGGGTCAGCGGAGAATACACCGCCGACCCCTATCGAGTGGCGATGTTCCGGAAAGAATGGTCATCGGTCGTAACAACCCGTCGCCTTGCCCTTACACTCGGCCGCACGTGCTGGAGGGGGCAAGTGATGACAACGGCCGGAGAACAGCAGGAACGGGACACCGCGCCGCTCCTGGAAGCGCCACTGCTGGAGCGGGAATCGGAACTCCGCGCGATCCGGCGCGCGCTGGACGGTCTGTGCGGCACCTCGGCCGACGGGGCGCACACCACGCGGCAGGGCGGCGTCGTCGCGTTCGCGGGACCGGCGGGGCTCGGGAAGACCACCCTGCTGACCCAGCTCCGCCGGCACGCCGCGGAACGCGGCTGCACGGTGCTGTCCGCGCGCGGCGGCGAGCAGGAGCGGCAGGTGCCGTTCCACGTGATGCGCCAGCTGATCCAGCCGGTCTTCGCCGCCATGACGGAGGAGGAGCGGCGCCAGATCCTCGGCGACTGGTACGACATCGTGGCACCGGCCACGGGCCTGTCCGCGCCCAAGGCCGGCGCCAACCCCGACCCCCAGGGCGTCCGCGACGGACTGGACTGGGTGATCACCAACCTCTCCGTCCGCAGCGGCCCCGTCGTCCTCGTCCTCGACGACGCGCACTGGGCCGACTCCGAGTCGCTGGCCTGGCTCACCGCCTTCGCCGTCCGCGCGGAGGAGCTGGGCATGCTCATCGTCGTCGCCTGCCGCCCCGACGAGCTGCCGCCCGACGCCGTCCCCCTGCACACCCTCGCCGAGCGCAACGGCTCCCGCTCGCACGAGCTGGCCCCGCTCACCTCCGGCGCGGTCGCGCGGATCGTCCGCTCGGTCCTGGGAGAGGGCGCGGACGAGCTGTTCTGCCGCGAGTGCTGGGCGATCACCGGCGGCAACCCCTTCGAGGTCGTCGAACTCGCCGCGAAGGGCCGCGACCGGGGCCTCGCGCCCCGGGAGGAGAGCATCCCCCAGCTCCGCGACCTCGCCTCGGCCGTCAAGGGCAGTGGACTCATAGAACGGCTCGAACAGCTCGGCCCCTCCGCCGTCCGGCTCGCCTGGGCCGCCGCGGTCGTCGGCACGGGCGTCCCGACCACCGTCGTCGGAACGGTCGCCGCGCTCGGCGAGGCACAGCTCGACGACGCCGTGGAACAGCTCCAGGCGGCCCGCATCCTCACCGTGATGTCGCACCTGCGCCACGAGCGGGTCGTGGAGTTCTACCACCCGCTCATCGCCACCGCCGTGTACCGCTCGATCCCGCCGGGCGTCCGCGTCGGCATGCACGGCGTCGCCGCCCAGGCCCTCGTCGACGAGGGGCTCGGCGCCTCGGCCGCCGCCCGCCACATGCTGGAGATGCACCCCGAGGGCGACCCGTGGGTGGTCCAGCAGCTGCGCCGCGCCGCCCGCGACAGCTTCTCCGCCGGCGCGCCCGACGCGGCACGCCGCTACCTGGCCCGCGCGCTGCGCGAACCGCCGGACGTCGAGGACCGCGCCCAGGTCCTCTTCGAGCTGGGCTCCGCCAACCTCCCGCACGAGCCCGCCACCACCGTCAACCAGCTGCGCGCCGCGCTGGAGGAACCCAAGATCGAGCAGGAGCTGCGCGAGGCCGTCACCTACCGGCTCGCCCAGGCCCTCGCCCACACCGGCCAGATGCGGCAGGCCACCGAACTCCTCACCGAGGAGGCCCGCCGCACCACCAGCTCCCGCACCCGGCTGCGCATGCAGGCCGAGCAGTTCAAGTGGAACTCCGTGCACGTCGACGAGCACGACTCGACGGGCCGCTCGCGGCTGCTGACCACGTTCGCCAAGCGCCTCACCGGACGGGACCTCGCCGAGCGGCACATCCTCGGGCTGCGCGCCTGGGACGTCGTGATGCGCGCCGAGCCCGCCGCCCAGTCCCTGGACTACGCCGAGCAGGCGCTGCGCGGCGGCATGAGCTGGACCGACCAGGACTTCGGCTTCGAGGTACCGGCCGTCGTCGCGCTCACCCTGATGTACTGCGACCAGCCCGGCCGCGCCGAGGAACTCTTCCACGACGGCATCGCCGAGTTCGAGGCGAAGGGCTGGCGCGGCGCCCACCTGTCCTTCGCGTACACCCTGCTCGGCTACATCCGCTTCCGGCGGGGCCGGTTCGCCGAGGCCGAGGACTTCGTCCGCAGCGGCCTGCAGATCGCCGACCGCGTCGGGCACGGCATCCCCGCCCAGTGGTACGCCGTCGGCATCCTCATCGAGACGCTCCTCGCCCGGGGCCGCGCCGACGAGGCCCAGCGCGTCGCCGCCCGGTACCGCTTCGGCGCCGACTTCCCCAAGGTCGTGGTCTACCCCGACCCGCAGGCCGTCTGGGGCAAGCTGCTGCTGGCCCGGGGCAGGACCGACGAGGCCGTCCAGCAGCTCACCGCGGCCGGCCGGCGGCTGGAGCGGCGCGGTACCCGCAACCCCGCGTGGAGCCCCTGGCAGCTCGACCTGGCGCTCGCCCTCGCCGACCGCCGCCCGGACGAGGCCCGGAAGAACGCGGACGAGGCGGTGGCCCTCGCCCGCGCGTTCGGCACGGCCAGCGCCGTGGGGCAGGCCCTGCGGGTCGCCGCGGCGATCTCCGAGCCGACCCGTGCCGTCGCCCTGCTGGGGGAGGCCGTCGACCACCTCGAACAGTCTCCAGCGGCCTACGAGCTGGCGCACGCTCTCGTCGACCACGGCACCGTGCTGCGCACTCTCGGCGGCCTCGACCTCGCCGCCCAGCAGCTGTACCGCGGCATGGAGACCGCCGTCGCCTGCGGAGCCGACTCGCTCGCCGCCCGGGCCCGCGGCCAGCTCGCCGCGGCGGGACTGAGGCCCCGGCGCCCCCTCCCCGCCGAACGCGACACCCTCACCACCCTGGAGGAGGCCGCCGCCCGGCACGCCGCCGAGGGACTGGACAACGCCGCCATAGCCGACCGGATGGGCAGCGACGAGCAGTCCGTGTCGGAGCTGCTGTCGGCCGTGTTCACCAAGCTCGGCACCGACCGGCTCGGCCTGTGCCGCGCCCTCGGCCACTGACCCCACCCGCCAGGTGACCGGCCGGCCGGCCGGGGCGACACCCCGGTCGGCCGGCCCGTCACGCGGTCGGCCGGCCCCGTCAGCGGGTCCGCCGGGTGGCCGGCCGGCCCGTCACAGGGCGGCGGGATCCGGCTCCGGGCCCGTCACGCGCAACTTCGACTGGCCGTGCGGCAGACGCTCCCAGTCGTCCATGAACCGCGCCCGCAGACCGTGCCTGCGGGCCAGGGCCATCAGCGTCTCGGTCCGGTAGTAGAAGTCCTCCCTCAGTACCTGGTGCTCCTCGCCCTCCGTACGGTCGAAGGTGAAGTCGAAGAACCCGCCCGGCGCCAGCACCCGCCCCACGTGCGCCAGGCACTCGTCGATGACCTCCAGCGGCGAGTGGGAGAACACGCTGTGCGCGTGGACCACGGTGAAGTGGCCGTCCGGCAGGAAGTCCAGCGTGAGGTCGTCGACCGGCGTCAGGTACGGCATCCGCTCCTGAAGCCCGTACCGCACCAGCGTCCGCTTCGCCTCGATCAGGATGTCGGGGGAGATGTCGATGCCGTAGTAGTGGCCCGGCTCCAGGTGCCGGATGAAGCGCCAACCCGCCCGGAGGTTGCCGCAGCCGATCTCCAGCATCCGGTCCTCGGGCCGCAGACCGTGCCCGACCAGGTAGTCGAACTGCATCCGGCCGATCGCCAGCCACCGTTCGTGCGACGGAGCCCCGCCCACGGCGGCCTCCGGGCTGCGGGCCGTGTCGCTCGCCATCACCCCCCGGTAGTACGCGACGTGGTCGCCGCGGCTGCGCAGCCGCAGCCACAGGTCACGCCCCGCACGCCGTACGTAGGGGACCACCCGGTCCGGGTGCCGCAGCGCGTAGCGCACCTTGTACCCGGGCTTCGACCGGTCCGTCCACGACCGCGAGAACGGACTTGGCGGCATGGCGCCCTCCTGATGTGTGCACGTGTGCGGACAACTGCCGCTCCACGGTGCACCCGGTACGGGGCGGGGCGCCCGGCACGCCACCCGTCCGGGTGCGACGGCACCCGCACGGGGGGCGCCGGCTACTCCGTCCGTGTCACCCGCGGGCCGCGCGGCCCGGCTTCGGCCGCCCCCGCTTCGCGCCCCCCTGTTTCGGCCGACCCTGCTGAGGGCGCCCCGTCCCCGGCCGTCCCGCCTCCGGCCGTCCCGTCTCCGGGCGGGCCGTCCAGTGCGCCGGGCGGACCAGCGCGTCGGGGATCCTGGTCTCCCCGTCGCCCCGGGCGGCGTTCAGCTGCGCCTGGGTGAGGAACAGCGCGCCCGTCAGGTCGGCGCCCGACAGGTCGGCGTCGCGCAGGTCGGCGCCGATCAGGTCCGCCCGGCGCAGATCGGCGCCGGTGAGGTCGGCGGCGATCAGGTACGCGCCGCGCAGGCTCGCCCCCCGGAGCCGGGCGCCGCGCAGCCGGGCGCCCATCAGGTCCGCGCCCCGGTGGTCCCTGCGCGGCCCCGGCACCTCCGCGCGGGCGAGCTCGCCGGCGCGCAGCAGCAGGGCGTTGACCTCCGCCCGCAGCGCCCCCACGTCGAGGGCCGACAGCTCGTCGGCGCCGCCGCGGCTCAGCGCGTCGATCCGGTCGTGCAGCCGGCGCAACTCCCCGTGCACGGGCCGCGCGGCCGGCAGGTCCAGCGCCTCCGCCGCGTACCGCAGCAGCTCGTGCAGCTGCCGTACCACCGGGAAGACCGCGAACATCGCGCCGGCCGTGCCCGGTTCGGCGCGCCAGTCGCGGCCGCCGAACGTCACCTGCGACACCTTCTGTCCGGCCCCCAGGCAGTCGAAGACGGTGCAGCCGGTGTACCCGCTGTCCCGCAGCCGCGTGTGGATGCCGCAGCGGAAGTCCTCCCGCAGGTTCCCGCAGGGCGTACCGGCGGGCTTGTCGGCGGCGAAGTCGGCGGAGCGGGCGAAGGGCAGCGCCACACAGCAGAGCCCGAAGCAGTTCGCGCAGTCGGCCCTCAGGTCGGGACGGTCGGTGTGCGGGATGTGCGGTGGCACGGCGTGGTTCTCCTGCGCGGGCGGGTGGGCGCCTGGTCCGCGGACCGGGTGCGGTCGCGGGCGGCGCGGTGGGCGGTGGGCCGGACGTACGTGCTCATTGTCCCTCCTCGGAACCGCGGCCCGTTCGGTAACGTAGAGCCATGCCACGGTTACACGGGGGTGAGTGACGTGGGCGTGATCGCCGGCGAGGAGCGCCATCCCGGGACACTGCCCGTCCAGCACATGGGGGCCGGGGACCACGCGTTCCTCTGCTACGACGGGGAGGCCCCCGGCTGGGACGTCCTCACGGCCTTCGTGTGGGCGGGACTGGCCCGGGGGGAGAAGGTCATCGTGTTCGGCCCCCCGCGGCTGAGCGAGGCGGAGCTGCGGACGCGGCTGCACGACGCCCCCGGCCCCCTCGTCGCCGCCGGCTTCGCGAGCGCGCAGCTGGAGATGAGCAGCATGCGCGAACTGATCCGGCCCGCACCGCGGTTCACCGCCGACCGGCAGTGGCAGCGGATCACCGAGGAGATCGGCGCCGCCCGGGCCGAGGGGTACAGCGGACTGCGCACCTACATCGACATGGGCTGGGTCGCGGACCTCGGGGCGGACCTCGACCTGATGGTGGACCGCGAGCGCCGGGCCGGGCACCTCTTCGCCGACGGGTTCTACAGCGAGATCTGCGCCTACGAGCGCGACCGCTTCCCCGCGCCGGTGCTGGAGGCGATGTGCCGGGCCCATCCCCGCAACCTCCTGCCGGCGCTGGGCCGTCTGCGCTGCCCGTACGGCGAGGGCGTCCTGCGGGTCATCGGCGACGCGGACACCGCCACGTACGACTGCTTCCGGCGGGCGGTGGACGGCGCGCTCCGCGGCCTTCCGCCGGGCCGGCCCGCCATGGTCGACCTGCGGCGCACCGGCTACCTCGGCCCCGAGTGCGCGGCGGAGCTCGTCGGCGCCCTCACCGGTCCGCCGCCCCTCCGGTCCGTCCGGGTGCGCTGCTCGCCGGGGCACGCGCTGCTGCTGCGGCGCCTGGGCGCGGACCCGGCAGTCCTGGACACGACGGGATAGGCAGATGGCGCTGGAAACGGCCGGGAGGGTGCCCGGCAACGGAGAGGAAGCGGACATCCTGCTGCGGTGTCCGTTCGCCGGCACGGACATCCCCCGGCTGCGGGTGCTCGTGGAGAGCCACGCGGCACAGGTGGGGCTGTCGGAGTCGCGGCGCGGCGACTTCGTGGTGGCGGTCGACGCCGTGGCGGTCAACGCCGTCCGGCACGCGGGCGGTTCGGGTCAGCTGGTGCTCGCCCGGACCGCGCGCGAGCTGGAGTGCCGCGTATCGGACCGGGGCCCGGGCTTCACGGAGGACGTCATCCCCGAGCTGGCGCCGGGCATCGGCGGCGCCGGTCCGGGCCGCGGGCTGTGGCTGACCCGGTTGATCACCGACCGGCTGACCGTCACCCCCGGCCCGGCGGGCGGCAGCACCGTCACCTTCGCCATGCGCCTCGGCTGACGGTCCGCGCCCTCCCGGCGACCGGTGGGGCGGGTGGTCAGGGGGAGCGGGCGGTCGAGGGGGAGCGGGCGGTCAGGAGGGTGAGGCGGTGCGGGCCCGGGCGATGACCGTGTCCAGGAGGGACAGCAGCGCCGTGCGCACCTCGTCCCGGACGCGCGCGTCCAGCAGCAGCACGGGCGTGTCCGGGTCGCGCAGGCGCAGCGCGGCCCTGATCTCCTCGGCGGTGTACGGCTGCCGGCCGTGGAAGCAGTTCGCCCCGACGACGAACGGCAGTCCGCGGCTCTCGAAGAAGTCGACCGCGGGGAAGCCCCGGTCGAGCCGCCGGGTGTCGACGAGGACGACGGCGCCGAGCGCCCCCTGCAGCAGGTCGTCCCAGAGGAACCAGAACCGCTCCTGGCCCGGTGTACCGAACAGGTAGAGGACGACACCGGCGTCGTCGAGGGTGATGCGGCCGAAGTCCATCGCCACGGTCGTCGCGGACTTGGCCTCGATGCCGTCGAGGTCGTCGACGCCCACGCCGGCGGCCGTCAGGCGCTCCTCCGTGCGGAGCGGTTCGATCTCGGAGACCGTCTCGACCAGGGTGGTCTTGCCGACCCCGAAGCCGCCGGCGACGAGGATCTTGACGGGGGCCGGCTCCTGGCCGCCGGGGGCGGTGTCACATCCGGGCAAGGTTGTCCCTGATTCTCATGAGCAGGTGGACGTCGGTGGTCGCGGCCGCCTCCAGTGGCGGCCGGTGGTGGACGAGCCCGCGGTCCGCGAGCTCGCCGAGGAGGAGCGTCATCGGCGTCAGCCGCATCCCCATCCGGGCGGCGATCTCGGCGACCGCCCGCCCGCCCGGTGCCGGGCACAGGGCGAGGACGAGCTGCCACTCCGTGGGGAGCCCGTCGAGGGCGTCGCCGCCGACCGCCGCCGTGATGGTGGTGTCCATCGTCAGGGCGGCCCGCGGCGAGGCCGTACGGCCGTCGGTGAGGGCGTACAGCCGCGGTCGGCGGCCGCCCCCGCGGCGCGGCTCGTCGGGCATTACGGCGCGGGCGGCGACGGCTGCTGCGCGCGGCCGGGCGTGCCCAGCCACTCGCCGAGCGCCTGCGCGGTCCGCACCGCCTCGCCGCCGAGCTCGCCGAGGCGCGCCTTGCGGTTGGTGACGACGACGAGCGTGCTGCCCTCGCCGCACCCGACGAGGCACAGGTACCGCTCGTCCATCTCGACCAGCTGCCGGATCACCCGGCCGCCGTCGACATCGCGGGATATCGCCCGCATCGTCGCCGCGATGCCGGAGGACGCCGCCGCGATGCGCTCGGCCTGCGCGCGGTCCAGCAGGTAGGCGCTGAGCATGATCCCGTCGTTGGACAGGAGCACCGCCCCCTCGATGCCGGCGATCCTGCTCAGGTTGTTGTCCAGGACGCTGTAGATCATGTCGTTCGTCGTTGTCATGGCTGATCCTGTCGGAGCTCTTCTTCCACTTTCCGGGTCCCGTCTTCGTACTCCGCCCAGGCGTCGGCCACCTCTTCGGGGCTCGCCCCGTCGTGGCCGGCGCCCGGGCCCTTCCCGGCCTCCCCGGTGGTCGCGCCGCCGTCCGCGGCGGGCGGCGTGCGCAACTGCCGGGCCAGGTGCGTCTGTGGTACGCGCTCCGGCAGGCGCGGCCGGGCGGTGCCGTCCCCGCTCCCGCCGGGAGGCGGCGCGTCAGCGCGCCGCCGCACGGGCAGCGCCGCGCCCGCCCGCGGCACCGCCCGCGGCGTCTCGTCGCGGGCGGTCGGCCGCCGCTCGGCGGGTTCCGCCTCCGCGGCCGTCTCCGGCTGCGGGCCCGGCTCCGGGCCCGGGTCCGATCCCGCGACCGGGTCCCGTTCCGCGGCCGGGGGTGGGGTGCGGACCGGGGCCGGGTTCGGGGACCGCGCCGGCAGCCGGGCGGCGGCCGCCTCCGGCTCCGCCGCCCCCTCCGCCGTCCCCGCCGTGCCGTGCCCCGTGGGGACGAGCAGCCCGTGCGGGACGAGCACCACCGCCGCCGTACCGCCGTACACCGAGCGCCGCAGCGTCACCGTCGCGCCCAACCGGTCGGCCAGGTGCCCGACCACGAACAGGCCCAGCCGGTGCGCGTTCTCCGCGAGCACCGCGTACGGCGGCGCCGAGTGCAGACGGGCGTTCATCTCCGCGTACCGTTCGGCGCTCACGCGCGGTCCGCGGTCCTCGATCTCCACCGAGAGGCCGTCGGCGACCAGCTCCGCCCGGATCACCACCCGGGAGCGCGGCGGGGAGAAGCGGGTGGCGTTGTCCAGCAACTCCGCCAGCAGGTGGCTGACCTGGCTGATGACGCCGGCCTCGACGCTGATCTCGTCGAGCGCGTGGCGGTCGATCCGCCGGAAGTCCTCGACCTCCGCCGCGGCCTCGCGCAGCAGGTCGGCGACGCGCATCGGCTCGGTGTGGGGGTCGGGGACCTCGCCGCCCGCGAGGATCAGCAGGTTCTCGACCTGCCGCCGCATGCCCACCGTGAGCTGGTCGGCGCGCATCAACCCGCCCAGCAGCGCCTCGTCACCGCCGAACGCGTCCTGCAGTTCCTCGGTCAGGGCCAGCTGACGGCTGACCAGGTTCCCGGTGCGCGAGGCGATGCCCGCGGCGAAGCCGCCGAAGCCGTCACGTTCCGCGGCGAGCTGCCGCTGACCGTCGACGGAGACCGCGACGACCCGCGCGAACGCGTCGCTGACCCGCCCGACCTCGTCCCGCTCGCCCCGCACCCGGGGCAGCGCGTCCTCGTCGACTCGCCTGCCCTGCCGCAGCCGCTCCACGACGTCCGGCAGGGTGTGCTCGGCGACGGCCACGGTGCGGTCGTGCAGCAGCCGCAGCCGGCGCAGTACCGAGCGGGTGGTGACCGCGACGACGGCGACGACCGCGAGCAGCGCCCCGCCGGTGACGGCGAGGAGCCGGGTGACCTCCCGCTCCAGTCCCGTCGCCTTGGCGTCCCCGTGGTCCAGCAGGCCGCGCAGACGGGCGGCGTCGAGGGCCGCCAGGTCGTCGGACCACCCGGCGTGGGCTGCCGTCCAGCCCTCCGCCTCCCGCGGCAGCCGCACGCCGAACGGCAGGTCCTCGTGGCCGGCGAGGACGCGGTCCTCCACGCGGGTCTTCGCCTGCCACGCCTCGGAGCCGACGAGCCGGGCGTACCGGTCGCTCTCCGCGGGCGGCAGGTGGGGGACCACCCACCGGTCGTACAGGTACCGGTGCGCGCCGACCGCGTTGACGAACTCCGCGAAGCGCGTGGTCTCCAGCTTCCGCGACGGGCCCGCCAGCGCCAGGAGCGTGCCTTCCCGCGCCACCATCTCGGAGGCGGAGAACATCGTGACGAGGACCCGGCTCTCCTGGCCGAGCTCGCCGTCCTCGGTGTGGCCGAACGCGTCCTGGTAGAAGCGGATCATCTGGCCGACCACGCCGTCGTAGTACGCGACCGTGCTGTCGGGGCCGCCGGTGCGGGAGTCCGCCCGCTCGCGCTGGGCGCCGAGCGCGTCGAGGCCGTCGAGCACCTCGCGCAGCCGGCGGTCGGCCTCCTCGGAGCCGCCGCCGGTGGTCGCGGCGGCGGCGCGGAACCGGGCCGCGGCGCGGTCCGTGGCCGCCCGGTGGGCGCGCAGCGCCGAGGCGGGTACGGACGGGTCGGCCCAACGCGCCGCGGCGGCGGTGCGCTCCGCCTGCATCCCCCTCATCAGCTCGTACAGCGGCAGCCCGAGCCGCTCGCCGGCCAGTACGTCGGACCGCAGGTGGCTCGACCGGTCCAGCAGGCGGTCGGCGGTCACGGCCACCAGGGCGGCCATCGCGGCGGTGGGCACGACGGCGAGCAGGACGAGCAGGGTGCGCAGACGCACGGTGCGCCGTCGACGACGGGTCGACGGGCCTCGGGCGCCCTCGGGTGGCGTGGGAGACATCAGCCCTCGGAGCGGGGAGCGGGGACGTTCGGCCGCCGCCCCGGCGCGGCCCCGCGGAGGGGCTGCGGGACTGCCGGTGCGGCTACGGTGACGCATGGGGGTGCCGATCATAACCAGCCAGCGGCCGTTCGGGTCAGGTTGTCCTCATGATCGGAAAGTGGTAATCCGCGTGCGCTGAGCGGTGGGAGGTGGTCGAGATGTGGCCGATCCGGTCGCGACCCGACGCGGATCCGTCTCCGGCCCGCCTCCGGTCGAAGGCCGGCCGCCCTCCGGCCCGTATCGCGTTCATCCGTCCGGGTGTTGCCCGTTTGGCGTGGCCCGCGCCCACCCGCGAAGCTTCGGCGCACAGGGCAGGCAGGGCGCACAGGGCGCGACACCCCAGGAGGTTCTCCTTGCAGTACGGGCGCAAGCTGGCCGAGGCCGTCTCGGCGCCGGGCACGACACCGCTCATCGGTGTCTACGACATGTACTCGGCGTCCCTCGCGGCACGCCACTACGAGGGGCTGTTCGTCTCGGGGTTCGGCTTCGCCGCCTCCCACTACGGCCTGCCCGACATCGGGTTCATCGCCTGGCCGGACATGGTGGCGTTCGTGGAGCGGCTGCGCACGGCGCTCCCCGCCGCGCACCTCCTCGTCGACATCGACGACGGGTACGTGGACACGGAGGTGGCCGCCCACGTCGTGCGGCGGCTGGAGCGGTGCGGGGCCTCCGGCGTCGTCCTGGAGGACCAGCGGCGCCCCCGCCGCTGCGGCCACGCCGACGGCAAGCGGATCCTGCCGCTGGACGAGTACCTGGCCAAGCTGCATCGGGTGTTGGAGGACCGGGACGACCTCCTCGTGGTGGCCCGCACCGACGCGGTCGACGAGGCGGAGATGCTGCGCCGGGCCGCGGCCTTCGCCGGGACGGACGCCGACGTCGTCCTCGTCGACGGGGTACGGGGCGTGGACACGATCCGCCGCGTCCGCGAGGCGGCCGGCGACAAGCCGCTGCTGTTCAACCAGATCGGCGGCGGCAGGTCCCCCCGCCTGTCCCTGAGCGAACTGGACGCGCTCGGCGTCGACGCCGCCATCTACAGCACGCCGTGCCTCTTCGCCGCGCACCGCGCGATCGACGGGGCGCTCACCGCCCTCAAGGCCGCCGACGGGCTGCTCCCGGACCCGGCCGCCGAGCCGGGCGGCGTCGGCGTGGCCGAGTCGACCGCGCTGCTGGAGAGCAACCTCGGCGGCGGCGTGCGGCCGGAGCCGGCCGCCCTCTGAGGCGGGGTCACCGCGGCGGGGCACCGGGCAGCCGGCCGCCCGGTGGGCGGCCCGGACAGCGGGGGCGGCATACTGGCCCGCGGCGCGGCGCGACCCTTTCCAGCCAGAGGAGCAGCCACATGGCCGACCAGCCCACCGTCGAGGAGACCGCCGAAGAGGCCACCGGAGAGGCCGGCGCGGAGGCCGTCGGGGAAGCCGCCGGGCCAAGCGCGGGGACGGCCGCCGAAGGGGCCGTGGGTGAAGGCGACGCCGGGCGGGCGGCTTTCCTGCCCGTCTTCGAGGTGGGTCCGTCCCACCTCGCCCAGGCTCAGGCCCTGGCGGGCCACTTCCGGCAGGCCCTCGCCCCCCGCCCGGCCGACACGGACGCCACCGGCGGCGGTGCCGGTGCCGACGCCGACTTCGGGCGGATCAGCCGCGCGGCGGCCGCCGTCGCGCACGGCGGCGCCGTGCGGACCGTGCGCGGCTGGGGACTGCGGGAGACCGCCCCCGTCGGCGTCATGGTCCTGTCGCTGAGGGAGGTCGTACGGCAGGCCCTGCCCGCGCCGTCGGCCAACGCGGGGTTCTGGCGGAAGGTCGAACGGGCGCTCACCGACGTCTTCGTCGGCCTCGGCGGGCAGCGCGGCGCCCGTCCGTCCCGCGCCGACGGGGCGGACGGCGGCACGGGGTACCGCTGCCACCTGCTGTTCGCGCTGCAGGACGAGGAGACCGGCGACGCGGTCCACGCCGTCGCCCTGCGCCTCGACGCGACGATCGGTCTCGACGGGCCCGCGGCCCGCGCCCTGACCGTGGACGACGTGGCGCCGTTCGCGCTGCGGGTCGACGCCGTCGCCGTACGGCAGCAGCTGCCCGCGGCCGTCTGACGCCCGCGTGCGGGGCCGGGGGCGGCGCTCAGGCGTCGCCCCCGGGCCCGACACCCTCCGGCCCGGTGCCACTCGGCCCGGCGTCCCGGTCGGTTTCGGCCGGGCGGGGGAGCAGGAGCCCGAGGGCGACCATGGCGGCGCCGAACGCGAAGTGCAGCCAGGTGTCCGGTGTGTTGACGGGCACGACGCCGCTCTCGCTGTCCAGGTCGATGATCACCCCGTACACCGACAGCGCGAGGTAGATCAGGCCCCCGACGAGGAGGAACGGGCGGGCGTTGCCCGGGGTCCGCGCCGCGACGAGCGCCACGGCGCCGAACACCAGGTGCACGACGTTGTGCAGGATCGACACCCGGAGCAGCCCGAGGAGCCGGGCGTCCGACTCGTGGTCGGCGAAGGCCAGCGTGTCGTAGCCGCTGGTGACGCCGGGGACGAAGCCCAGGCCGCCGATGAGCAGGAAGACCACCCCCACCAGCAGCGCGGCGAGTCGGACGGGGGTGCGGGACGTGGACGCCCCACGGTGTGCGCTGGTCATTGACTGGCCCTTCCCGCCGGACGGCCGGCGCGGTCGGGCCGCGTCGCGCGGCAGCCGACGAGTGTCCCGCCCGGTCTCCGGTCACCCCGGGAGCCTATCCAGCGCCGGCGGACCCGCGACCCCCCACCCACCGCGGACCCGGTCCCGACCCGCCGGATCCGGCCCGCCCGCCCCCGACGGGCCCGTCGCGCCCGCGGCCGGGTCCGTCCCCGCCCCGTGTCAGGCGGTCAGCCGTGCCGGGAGCCACCGCAGTTGGGCGGCCTGCTGGTACGACTCACCGCCCTCGTGGTCGTTGAAGGCGTACACCTCGATCTCCTTGTCGGCGTGCGCGTACGCGTTGAACGCGGCGAACACCGTGGACGGCGGGCACGTCAGGTCCTCCAACGCGGCCGAGAACAGGGCGGGCGCCGTGGCGCGCGCGGCGAAGTGCACGCCGTCGAAGTAGGCCAGCGTCCGCCCGACCTGTCCGGTCCGCCCGCGGTACGTCTTCAGGTACGCGCCGATCTCCCGGTACGGGTTCCGGTCGGTGATGGTCGTCGCCCGAGGGAAGTCGCACAGGAACGGCACGTCGGGCAGGACCGCCAGCAGGTCGGGCACGAGCCCGGAGACCGCCAGCGCGATGCCGCCGCCCTGGCTCACCCCGGCGACGGCCGTGCGGGCCGCGTCCACCCGCGGGTGCGACCGGGCGGCCGCCACCGCCCGTACCGCGTCGGTGTACAGCCGGCGGTAGTAGTACGTCGCCGGGTCCTCGACTCCCCGGGTGAGGAAGCCGGGCGCGGCCGGGCCGCTGCCCACCGGGTCGGGGGTGTCCCCGCCCGCCCAGGTGCCGCCCTGCCCGCGGGTGTCCATGACGAAGTGCGCGAATCCGGCGGAGGCCCACAGGAGATGGGTGTGGGGCAGGCCGCGCCCCCCGCCGTAGCCGACGAACTCCACCACCACCGGCAGCGGCCCGGTCGTCCCGGCGGGGAGGACGAGCCAGCCCTTGACGGGGTGGCCGCCGAAGCCCGCGAAGGTGACGTCGTGCACCTCCACGGCGGTCAGCCCGGTGGCGACCGGCTCGAACCGGGCGTCGAGCGCGTGGGCCGACGCCTCCTGGAGCGTGCCGGCCCAGAAGGCGTCGAAGTCGGCGGGCTCCTCGGACGAACTCCGGTACGTACGCAGCTCGTCGACGGGCAGGTCGAAGCGTGCCATGATCGCGCGGCCTCCTTGATCATCGGGTCGGGACGGCCTCACCGTACGTGGTGCGGCCACCCACCCGACAGGGTCTTGCGGCCCCGTCGAGGGAGCTGCTACCCATTGGTTAGGAAAGTTTCCTTTCAGTCCTCGGCTCCCACGCCCCCATCCGCAACGGAGATCCCATGAGATCGGCACGGACCTGGACCCGTGGCACCGGCGCCGCAGCCGGCGCCCTCGCCACCGCCCTCCTCCTCGGACTCGCCACGGCCCCGACCGCGCCCGCGGCCCCGGCCGCCCGCCCGGCCCCGGCCGGCGCGACCGTCGCCGCCACCGCCCCGACCGCCGCGGCCCCGGCCGCCCCCACCGCGGACGGCACCGCCGCGGCGGCCACCCCCGCCGCGGTCAACGGCCGGCTCAGGGTCTGCGGCACGAAGCTGTGCAACCAGTACGGCAAGCCGGTGCAGTTGCGCGGCATGTCCACGCACGGCCTGCAGTGGTACCGCCAGTGCGTCACGTCCGGCTCCCTCGACGCCCTCGCCACCGACTGGAAGGCGGACGTCCTGCGGGTCTCCATGTACGTGCAGGAGGGCGGGTACGAGACCGACCCGCGCAAGTACA
Source organism: Streptomyces sp. DH12 (assembly GCF_020873895.1). Lineage (GTDB taxonomy): Bacteria > Actinomycetota > Actinomycetes > Streptomycetales > Streptomycetaceae > Streptomyces. The sequence goes on from NZ_JAHWGT010000019.1 coordinate 61,700, forward strand.
CCGACCTCGTCCACTCCGTCATCGAACAGGCCACCGCGCGCGGCATGTACGCCATCGTCGACTGGCACATGCTCGACCCGGGCGACCCGCATTACAACCTCAGCCGCGCGAAGACCTTCTTCACGGAGATCGCCCAGCGCCACCGCGGCAAGACCAACCTGCTGTACGAGATCGCCAACGAGCCCAGCGGCGTCAGCTGGCCCAGGATCAAGAGCTACGCGGAGCAGCTGATCCCCGTCATCCGCGCGCAGGACCCGAACACGCCCGTCCTCGTCGGCACCCGCGCCTGGTCGTCGTTCGGCGTCTCGGAGGGCGCGAACGAGTCGGAGGTCGTCGCCGCCCCGGTGAACGCCTCCAACATCATGTACACCTTCCACTTCTACGCCTCGTCCCACCGCGAGGCCTACCTCGACACCCTGTCCCGGGCCGCCGACCGACTGCCGGTCTTCGTGACCGAGTTCGGCACCCAGAACTACGCCGGCGAGGGCGCCGACGACTTCGCCATGTCCCAGCGCTACCTGGACCTGATGGCCGCCAAGAAGATCAGCTGGGTGAACTGGAACTTCTCCGACGACCACCGCACCGGAGCCGTCTTCAAGCCCGGCACCTGCGGCGCCGGCGGCCCGTGGACCGGCACCGCCCCGCTCAAGCCGGCGGGCGTGTGGATCCGCGACCGGATCCGGACCCCGGACGACTTCCCCACCGGCTGACCCCGCCCCCCCACACGGTCACTCCCCCCGGCCCCTCCCCGCCCCCGTCCGCCGCGGACCCCTGTGGTCCACTGTGCGGGCGGGGGCGCCCCACGCCCCTCCCGCGACCGGCCGACCGGCGATTGAGACCGCCTGCCAGGAGGAGCATTGACCACGTACCGCCAGCCCGGTGTCGTCCTCACCGACCACCGCTTCACCGTCCCCCTCGACCACGCCGACCCCGACGGCGAGACCATCGAGCTGTACGGGCGCGAGGTCGTCGCCGCCGGGCGGCGGGACGTGGACTGCCTGCCCTGGCTGGTGTACCTGGAGGGCGGTCCGGGCTGCGCGGTCCGGCGCTTCAGCGGCGCGCCCGCCTGGCTGGGCCGCGCCGTCGCCGAGTACCGCGTCCTCCTCCTCGACCAGCGCGGCACCGGCCGCTCCACGCCCGCCGACCGCCGGACGCTCCCGCTGCGCGGCGGCCCCCGCGAACAGGCCGCCTACCTCGCGCACTTCCGCGCCGACGCGATCGTCCGCGACTGCGAACTGGTCCGCCGCCGGCTGACCGGCGGCGCCCCGTGGACCGTGCTCGGCCAGAGCTACGGCGGCTTCTGCGCCACCCACTACCTCTCCACCGCCCCCGAGGGGCTGGAGGCGGTGCTCGTCACCGGCGGCCTGCCCTCCCTGCGCGCCGGCGCCGACGAGGTCTACCGGGCCGCCTACCCGCGCATGCGGCGCAAGGTCCTCGCCCACTACGACCGCTACCCGCAGGACGTGGAGGCGGCCCGGCGGATCGCCGCCCACCTCGCCGAACGCCCGGCGGTGCTGCCGGGCGGGCACCGGCTCACCGTCGAGGCGTTCCAGTCGCTCGGCGCCCTCCTCGGCACCGGCGACGGCGGCGACCATCTCCACTACCTGCTGGAGGACGCCTTCGTCCGCACCCCCGCCGGGCGCGAGCTGTCCGACCCCTTCCTGGAGGCGGTGCGGGGCCACCTCTCCTTCGCCTCCCGGCCCCTCTACGCCGTGCTCCACGAGTCCATCTACGCCGACGGCAGGGCCCCGACCGACTGGGCCGCCGAGCGGGTGCGCGGCGAGTTCCCCGACTTCGACGCCGCCGCCGCGCTCGCCGGGGACGCGCCGCTGCTCCTGACCGGCGAGACGATCCACCCCTGGCACTTCACCACCGACCCCGCCCTCGTGCCGCTGCGCGAGACGGCGGAACTGCTCGCCGCCCGCACCGACTGGGCCCCCCTCTACGACGCGGGACGCCTCGCCGCCAACACCGTGCCCACCGCCGCGGCCGTCTACCACGACGACCTGTACGTCGACACGGCCCACTCGCTGGAGACCGCCCGCGCCGTCCGCGGCCTGCGCACCTGGGTGACCGACGAGTACGAGCACGACGGCGTACGGGCCGGCGGCGCCCGGGTCCTGGACCGGCTGCTGGCGCTGGTCCGCGGCGAGGTCTGACGGCGGAAGGGCCCCCACCGGCCCTTATCCTGCGCCCATGAGCGATCAGGAAAGCGGGCCGACGCCCCGTCAGGAAGCCGCCCCGCTGCGGCCCATGCCCGAGGACTGGCGGCGCGCCCTCGTCGTCGTCGCCCACCCGGACGACCTGGAGTACGGCGGCTCGGCGGCCGTCGCCGCCTGGACCGACGCGGGCCGGGAGGTGGCGTACGTCCTCGCCACGCGCGGCGAGGCGGGCATCGCCACGCTCGCCCCGGACGTCTGCGCACCGCTGCGCGAGGCCGAGCAGCGGGCCGCCGCCCGGGTCGTCGGCGTCTCGCGGGTCGAGTTCCTCGACCACCGGGACGGCGTGGTCGAGTACGGCACCGGGCTGCGCCGGGACATCGCCGCCGCGATCCGCCGCCACCGCCCCGAGCTGCTCGTCACCCTCAATCACCGCGACACCTGGGGCGGCGTCGCCTGGAACACCCCCGACCACGTCGCGGTGGGCCGCGCCACCCTCGACGCGGCGGCCGACGCGGGCAACCGCTGGATCTTCCCCGACCTCGCCGAGCAGGGCCTCGAACCGTGGGACGGGGTGCGCTGGGTGGCCGTGGCGGGTTCGCCGAATCCCACCCACGCCGTGGACGCGACCCCGGGCATGGAACGCGCGGTCCGCTCCCTCCTGGAGCACCGCACGTACATCGAGGCGCTGACGGACGAGGATCCCGAGGAGTACTCCCGCGCCTTCCTCACGGGCCACGCGCGGGCCGCGGCCGAACGGTTCGGCGGCGTCCCCGCCGTCACGTTCGAGCTCTTCCCGCGCTGACGTGCGGGGGCCGTCCCCGGACGGCCCCCCGACGGGGCGGCAGGCGGCCGGAAATCCGCGGCCTGCTGTTCCCTCGAAGGCAAGCGACCGCTTAGTATGCGAGCCACTGCGGTACAGCCCGACTCTCTGTGGAGGCCCCCATGCAGGCATGGCGCGTGCACCGGAACGGCGAACCGAGCGAGGTGATGCGACGCGAGGAGACCGACCGGCCCACGCCCGGCCCCGGACAGCTGCTCCTGCGGGTGCGGGCCGCCAACACCAACTTCCCCGACGCGCTCCTGTGCCGCGGCCAGTACCAGGTCCGTCCGCCGCTGCCCTTCACCCCCGGCGTGGAGGTCTGCGCCGACACCGAGGACGGCCGGCGGGTGATCGCCACGGCCGCGCTGCCGCACGGCGGCTTCGCCGAGTACGCCGTCGCCGACGCGGCCGCGGTCCTCCCCGCGCCCGAGGCGCTCGACGACGCCGAGGCGGCCGCGCTGCACATCGGCTACCAGACCGGCTGGTTCGGGCTGCACCGCCGCGCCGGGCTGCGCGAGGGCGAGACGCTCCTCGTCCACGCCGCCGCGGGCGGTGTCGGCAGCGCCGCCGTCCAGCTCGGCAAGGCGGCCGGCGCGCGCGTCATCGGCGTCGTCGGCGGCGCCGAGAAGGCCGCCGCCGCCCGGAAGCTCGGCTGCGACGTCGTCGTCGACCGGCGCGCCGAGGACGTCGTCGCGGCCGTCAAGGACGCCACCGGCGGCCGGGGCGCCGACGTGGTCTACGACCCGGTCGGCGGCGACGCGTACACCGCCTCCGCCCGGTGCACGGCCTTCGAAGGACGCATCGTCGTCGTCGGCTTCGCCAGCGGCGACATCCCCGCCCCCGCCCTCAACCACGCCCTGGTCAAGAACTACTCGATCATGGGCCTGCACTGGGGCCTGTACAACCGCGAGGACCCCGAAGCCGTCCGCCGCTGCCACGACACGCTCACCACCCTCGCGGCCAAGGGCCTGATCAAACCGCTGATCAGCGACCGGGTCGCCTTCGCCGACGCGGCCGCCGCCGTACAGCGCGTCGCCGACGGCACCACCACCGGCCGTGTCGTGGTGCTCCCGGAAGGAGCCGGCAGGTGACCGACGCCACCGCCCTGCGCGAGCGCACGCGCGCGCTGCTCGCCGCGCACCCGCCCGCCACCACCGAGCGCGCCGCCTTCCTCCGTGCCCGCTTCGACGCCGGCCTCGCCTGGGTCCACTACCCCGAGGGGCTGGGCGGCCTGGGCGCGCCCCGCTCCCTCCAGGCCGTCGTCGACGCCGAACTCGCAGCCGCCGGCGCACCCGACAACGACCCGCGGCGCATCGGCATCGGCCTGGGCATGGCCGCGCCGACGATCCTCGCCTACGGCACCGAGGAGCAGAAGCGCCGCTTCCTGCGCCCCCTGTGGGTGGGGGAGGAGGTCTGGTGCCAGCTCTTCAGCGAGCCCGGCGCCGGGTCCGACCTCGCCGCGCTCGGCACGCGCGCGGTGCGCGACGGCGACACCTGGGTCGTCGACGGCCAGAAGGTGTGGACGTCCAGCGCCCACGTCGCGCGGTGGGCGATCCTCATCGCCCGCACCGACCCGGACGCCCCCAAGCACCGGGGCATCACGTACTTCCTGTGCGACATGACGGACCCGGGCGTCGAGGTGCGGCCGCTGCGGCAGATCACCGGCGAGGCGGAGTTCAACGAGGTCTTCCTCACCGGCGTGCGCATCCCGGACGCCCACCGCCTGGGCGGGGTCGGCGACGGCTGGAAGGTCGCGCAGACCACCCTCATGAACGAGCGGGTCTCCATCGGCGGCGCCCGGATCCCCCGCGAGGGGGGCATGATCGGCCCCGTCTCGCGTACCTGGCGCGAACGGCCCGAGTTGCGCACCCACGACCTCCACCAGCGGCTGCTGGACCTGTGGGTGGAGGCGGAGGTGGCCCGGCTCACCGGCGAGCGGCTGCGCCAGCAGCTCGTCGCCGGCCAGCCCGGCCCGGAGGGCAGCGCCATGAAGCTCGCCTTCGCCCGCCTCAACCAGGAGATCAGCGGCCTGGAGCTGGAACTCCTCGGCGACGAGGGGCTGCTGTACGGGGAGTGGACGATGCGCCGCCCCGACCGCGTCGACTTCACCGGCCGCGACGCCGGCTACCGCTACCTCCGCTCCAAGGGCAACTCCATCGAGGGCGGCACGAGCGAGGTGCTGCTGAACATCGTCGCGGAACGCGTGCTCGGGTTGCCCTCGGAACCGCGCACCGACAAGGACGTCGCCTGGAAGGACCTGACCCGATGACAGCGCAGCAGGCACGGAAGGCACAGCGGGAACTGCCGGGAGGGCCCGAGCAGGCGGAGCAGCCCGACGGCACGGACCGGGCGCATCGGCCGGACCTGCTGTACTCCGAGACGGAGACCGACCTCAGGGCCGCCGTCCGCGCCCTCGTCGCCGACCGCGCCGCGCCGGCGGACCTGCCCGGCCGCGTCGAGGACGGCGGCATGGACCCCGCCCTGTGGAAGGCGCTCGCCGCCGACATGGGTACGGCCGGGTTGCTCGTCCCCGAGGAGCTGGGCGGCCAGGGCGCCTCCCATCGCGAGGCCGCCGTCGTCCTGGAGGAGCTGGGCCGAGCCGTGACGCCGGTCCCGTACCTCACCAGCGCCGTCGTCGCCACCGAGGCGCTCCTCGCCGCCGGGACCGGCACCGCCGCCGACCTGCTGGGCGACCTGGCCGCCGGGCGCCGGGTCGCCGTGCTCGCCGTCCCCCTCTCCGCCGGGCCCGACCACGTCCCGGCCGCCGACGGCACCGTCGGCGGCGTCGCGGACGCCGTCCACGCCGACGTCCTGCTCGTGGTCCGCCCCGACGGGCTGTACGCGGTCGACGCCGCCGACGCCTCGGTCGTCCCGCGGACGCCGCTCGACCTGACCCGTCCGCTCGCCACCGTGACCGCCGAGGCCGGCGGCACCCGTCTCGCGGACGCGGCCGCCGCCCGCCGGGCGGTGCGCCGCGGACTGCTCGCGGGCGCCGGGCTGCTCGCCTCCGAACAGCTGGGCGTGGCCGAGTGGTGCCTGGAGGAGACGGTCCGGTACACCCGCGAACGTCACCAGTTCAACCGGCCCGTCGGCTCCTTCCAGGCGCTCAAGCACCGCATGGCGCAGCTGTGGCTGGAGGTGGTCGGCGCCCGCGCCGCCGCCCGCAACGCCGCCGACGCGCTCGCCGCCGGCAGCCCCGAGGCGCCGCTCGCCGTGGCCGTCGCCCAGGCGTACTGCTCGCGCGTCGCGGTGCACGCCGCCGAGGAGTGCGTCCAGCTCCACGGCGGCATCGGGATGACCTGGGAGCACCCCGCCCACCTCTACCTGAAGCGGGCCAAGGCCGATCAGACCGCCCTCGGGTCGGCGGGCCGCCACAAGGAGGAGCTGGCCCGGCTCGCGGACCTGCCCGCCCCCTCAGCCTCCACGTAAGGAGCACAAGAGGAACCCACCCCTCTACGTACTGTTTAATTGCGAGTCGTTCGCAACAACAGTCGATCTCCACTAGCTACCCGAGGGGTGTGGAACCATGACCGCCCGATCCATACGCGGCATGGCCGCCGCCACGCTGGCCGGAACCCTGGCCATCACCGCGGCGGCCTGCTCGAACCCCGGCTCCACGGGCTCCGCCTCCGCGGCGAAGGACAGCGCGGTCGTCGGCATCGCCTACGAGCCCGAGTCGCTCAGCCCCCTCCTCGGCTACGGCAAGGACGGCAACTCCAAGATCTTCGACGGGCTGCTCGCCTTCGACCGCGACCTGAAGCTCACGCCGGCCCTCGCCGTCGCCCTGCCCACGGTCAGCGCGGACGGCCTGACGTACACCTACAAGCTCCGCCCCGGCGTGAAGTTCAGCGACGGCGAGCCCCTCACGGCCGAGGACGTCGTCTTCACCTACCGCACCATCCTCGACGAGAAGACGAACAACGCCTCGAAGACCGAGCTGGACGCCCTGAAGGACGTCAAGGCCGTCGGCGACGACACCGTGGTCTTCACCCTCGCCTACCCGTACGCGCCGTTCGCCGAGCGGACCGTCCTCGGCATCGCCCCCGAGCACGTCGCGGGCAAGCAGGACGTCAACAGCGGCCCCTTCACCACCAAGCCGATCGGCACCGGTCCCTACGTCCTCGCCGACTGGTCCAAGGGCGAGAAGATCACCTTCAAGGCCAACCCCGACTACTGGGGCGGCGCGCCGAAGGTGAAGAAGTTCACCATGGCGATCATCAAGGACGACGACGTCCGCGCGACCCGGCTGCGCTCCGGCGACCTCGACGGCGCGATCCTCCCGCCGAACCTCGCCAAGGGCTTCAAGGGCGACGGCGCCAAGAAGACGTACGCGGCCACCACCTACGACTACCGCCTGGTGACCCTCCCCACGCACCACCAGGTCACCGGCGACGTCGCCGTCCGCCGCGCCCTCGACGTCGCCGTCGACCGCCGCGCCATGGTCGACAAGATCCTCGAAGGCGCCGGGAAGCCCGCCTACGGCCCGGTGCCCACCGACAGCGAGTGGTTCACCAAGGGCACCGAGCGCCCCCACGACCTGGACCGGGCCCGGAAGATCCTCGACGAGGCCGGCTGGAAGCCCGGCCCCGACGGCGTCCGCGTCAAGGACGGCGTCCGCGCCTCCTTCCCCCTCTGGTACCTCTCGGGCGACAAGCTCCGCCAGGACCACGCCCTCGCCTACGCCTCCGACGCCAAGAAGGCCGGCATCGAGATCAAGACCCAGGCCGGCACCTGGGAGGTCATCGAACCGCGCATGAAGACCGACGCGGTCCTCGCCGGCGGCGGCTCGCCCGGCGACCCGGACTTCGACCAGTACCTGCTGCTGAAGTCCACCCTCGGCGGCGACGGCTTCAACAACATGGGCCGGTACGACAACCCCGCCGTCGACAAGGCCCTTGACGCCGGCCGCAGGACCGACGACAAGGCCGCCCGCAAGGCCGCCTACGACACCGTCCAGCGCGAACTGGTGAAGAACCCCGGCTACACCTTCCTCACCCACATCGACCACCTGTACGTGGTGGACGACTCCTGGGACGGCCTGTCCACCCAGGTCGAGCCGCACGACCACGGCCTCGCCTCCGGCCCGTGGTGGAACGTGGAGGACTGGACCCCCAAGGGCGCCGACAAGTGACGCGGCGCCTCCCCTGGGGCGCGATGGCACGGATGGCGGGACGGCGGGCCCTGTTCGCCGTCCCCGTCCTGCTCGTCGTCACGTTCGGCGTCTTCGCCGTCGCCGCCGCCTCCCCCTTCGACCCCGTCAAGGCGTACGCCGGCACCGCCGGACTCACCGCCTCCCAGGAGAACCTCGACCAACTGCGCGCCAACCTCGGCGTCGACCAGCCGCTCGTCCCGCGCTGGTGGCACTGGCTGACCTCCGCCGCCACCGGCGACCTCGGCGACTCCAGTGTCATGCGCCAGCCCGTCGCCGACGTCATCACCGAACGCATCGGCTGGTCGGCGCTGCTCGCCGCCACCGCCTTCGCCGTCGCCATCCTCCTCGGCACGGCGCTCGGCGTCCTCGCCGCACGCCGCAGCGGCGGCTGGCTCGACCGGTGCGTCAGCTCCGCCGCGTACACCCTGGAGGCGGCCCCCGCCTTCTGGCTCGGGCTGCTCGCCATCTGGTTCTTCGCGCTGGAGCTGGGCGTCCTGCCCGCCGGCGGGCTCACCGACACCGCCAGCGACACCGTCACCTTCGACCAGGTCGCCACGCACCTGGTGCTGCCCGCCCTGGTCCTCGGCGTCTCGCAACTGCCCTGGTTCTTCCTCTATGTCCGCCAGGGCGTCGCAGACGCCCTCGACGAGGATCCCGTACGGGGCGCCCGCGCCCGCGGACTGGACGAGCGCACCGTGCTGCTGAAGCACGCCCTGCGCTCCGGCATGCTGCCCATGCTCACGCTCATCGGCTCGCGCGTCCCCGAACTCATCACCGGCGCCCTGCTCGTCGAGTCCGTCTTCAGCTGGCCCGGCATCGCCGCCGCCACCGTGCAGGCCGCCACCTCGGTCGACTTCCCGCTGCTGGCCGCGCTGACCGTGCTCGCCACGGCGGCGGTCCTCCTCGGCAACCTCCTCTCCGACCTGCTGTACGGACTCGCCGACCCGAGAGTGGGCTTCGATGGCTGAAACCCTCTGGACGTCCCGCGGGCGTACCCGCCGCTCCACCCGCGCCGTCCGCGTCTCCACGTCCGCCGTCATCGTCGGGGCCGTCGCCCTCGCCGTGCTGCTCGTACCGCCGCTGGTCCAGCTCGACCAGCAGGCCGTCGACCTGTCGCTGAAGCTCCGACCGCCCTCGCTCGCGCACCCGTTCGGCACCGACGACGTCGGCCGCGACCTGCTGCTGCGCTGCGTGTACGGCCTGCGCGTCTCGCTCCTCGTCGGCCTGGTCGCCGCGCTCGTCGCCACCGTGATCGGCACGGCCGTCGGCGCGGCCGCCGCCGCGTTCGGCGGCTGGACCGACCGGCTCGTGATGCGGCTCGTCGACACGTTCTCGTCCGTACCGCACCTGCTGCTCGGCATCTTCATCGTGGCGATGTTCCGCCCCGGCGTCTGGCCGGTCATCGTGTCCGTCGCGTTGACGCACTGGCTGTCCACCGCCCGGATCGTGCGCTCCGAGGTGCTGTCGCTGCGCTCGCGCCCCTACATCGACGCGGCCGTCTCCGGCGGCGCCTCCCGGTGGCGGGTGACCGTCCGCCACCTGCTGCCCGCGGTCCTCCCGCAGGCCGGCCTCGCCGCCGTCCTCATGGTGCCGCACGCCATGTGGCACGAGTCCGCCCTGTCGTTCCTCGGTCTGGGGCTCCCCGCCCACCAGGCCAGCCTCGGCAACCTCGTGCAGACGGCGCGCGGTTCGCTGCTCGCCGGCGACTGGTGGCCGACGCTCTTCCCCGGGCTGTTCCTCATCATTCCCACGCTCGCCATCGCCGGCCTCGCCGGCGCGTGGCGCGAGCGGCTCAACCCCCGCCGCCGATCGGAGCTGATGCTGTGAGCCCCGTCCTCTCCGTACGGGACCTGTCCGTGCGCTTCCGGATGCGCGGCGGCCGCCACGTCGCCGCCGTCACCGGCGTGGGCTTCGACCTCGCGGCGGGGGAGTGTCTGGCCCTCGTCGGCGAGAGCGGCTGCGGCAAGTCCGTCCTCGCCTCCGCGCTGCTCGGGCTGCTGCCCGGCAACGCGCAGACCGCCGGCACGGCCGTCGTCGACGGCATCGACCTGCTCGCCGCCGACGAGCGCACCCTCGCCCGCGCCGTCCGAGGCCGGCGCGTCGGCCTCGTCCCGCAGTCGCCGGCCGCCCACCTCACGCCCGTGCGGACCGTCCGCGCGCAGCTGGAGGAGACCCTGCGCCAACTGGCGGGCACCGGGCGCGCGGAGCTGCGGGCCGCGGCCGTGGCCGCCGCCGGGCGCGCCTCCTTCCCCGCCGACCTGCTCGACCACTACCCCCACCAGCTCTCCGGCGGCCAGGCGCAGCGCGCCGCCACGGCCCTCGCCCTCGTCGGCGACGCGCCGCTCCTCCTCGCCGACGAACCGACCACCGGCCTCGACCGCGACCTGGTCGAGCGCACCGCTGACGAACTGCGGCGCCACACCGACACCGGCCGCGCCCTGCTCCTGATCACCCACGACCTGGCGGCGGCCCAGCGGATCGCCGACCGCGTCGCCGTCATGTACGCGGGCCGCATCGTCGAACTGACCGCCGCCGACCGCTTCTTCGGCGCTCCCGGCCCCCGCCACCCGTACGCCAGGGGCCTCCTCGCGGCCCTCCCGGAACGGGAGTTCACCCCGATCCCCGGCATGCCCCCCGAACTCGACGCCCTGCCCGACGGCTGCGCCTTCGCCCCGCGCTGCGCCCTGCGCGACGACACCTGCCGGGCGGTACCGCGCTCGGAGGACGGCGTCGCCTGCCACCACGCCCCGCGGACCCGCCCCGCCGAGGAGGCCCCCCGTGCTTGAACTGACCTCCCTCACCGCCGGGTACGACCCGGGCGACCCCGTGTTCCGGAACGTGTCGCTCACCGTGGCCCCCGGCGAGGCCGTCGGACTGCTCGGGCCCAGCGGCTGCGGCAAGTCCACCCTCGCCCGTGTCGCCGCCCTGCTGCACCGCCCCGACGCGGGCCACGTCACCCTCGACGGCCGGCGGGTGGCCGGTTGGCGCCACCGCGCCCCGCGCGAGCTGCGCACCGCCGTCGGCGTCGTCTTCCAGCAGCCGCGCCTCTCCGCCGACCCCCGGCTGCGCCTGCGCGAGCTGATCGCCGAACCGCTGCGCGCCACCGGCCGCCGCGCCGAGGCCCCCGCCCGCACCGCCGAACTGGCCCGCCGCGTCGGCCTCACCGACGACCTGCTCGCCCGCCGCCCCCACGAGGTCAGCGACGGACAGCTGCAACGCGCCTGCCTGGCCCGCGCCCTGGTGCTCCGGCCGCGCTGGCTCGTCTGCGACGAGATGACCGCCATGCTCGACGCGTCCACCACGGCGGCGCTGGTCGCCGTCGTCGAGGAGTACCGGCGCGAACACCGGGCCGGGCTCCTCGCCGTCGGGCACGACCACGTCCTCCTCGACCGCTGGTGCGACCGCACCGTGCACTGGGACGCGCTGACCGGCGGCGCCCGCCACGGCAAGGCCGTCCCGGCGGGCGTGTAACGGGCCGCCGCCCATTCCCACCCGTTCGGCCGTCGCGCCGTACGGCCGTCCGGCGCCCGGCCTGGGCCAGACTGGCCGCCGAACGCCGTACGCACCGTGCGGCACCTGGCCGAGGAGGGCGACACATGGCCGTATCCATCTCCGTCTTGGTGCTTCTGCTGATCCTGGCGGTGGTCTTCCTGCGCAGCGGCGGCCTGAAGCTCAGCCACGCGGTGGTCTGCGCCCTGCTCGGCTTCTTCCTCGCCGGGACGAGCCTCGCGCCGTCCATCTACGACGGGGTCGCCGCCACCGCCGACGCGGTCAGCAGCGTCAAGCCGTAGGGACTGCGCCGCCGCGTCACGGGCCGACGAACACCCCGATCCCGTTCGGCACCGGCCGCTCCGCGCCCCCGCTGGGGTTGTTCAGCACCCGCACCGCGGAGGCCCCGCCGGTCCTGGCCACCAGCGTGGACGAGCCCCCGCCGTCGAGGTTGACGCCGTCCGACGCGCCCAGATCGCCCAGCAGCCCCGCCAGCTCCACCACCGTCAGCCCCGAGCGGAACGCCGTACCGCCGTCCAGCGCGAGGAGCAGCAGCCGGCGCCCGCCGTCCGCGACGCCCGCCGCCGAGCGCACCGCGGCGGTCACCGCGTCCATCCCGGCCAGCGGCTTCCCCCCGCGCAGCACCGGGAACCCGCCCACCGCGAACCGGAACGGGCCGCCCGCGTCCGTGCCCGACGGCACCAGCCGGTGCGCCACCGTCACCCGGTCGCCCACCGCCAGCTCCCGCAGCCGCCGCGCGCCCGCCTCCCGCCCCACCAGCACCTCGGTCCCCGCGGCGACCGTGCCCGAGCCCGGCGTCTCGGACACCGACGCCACCTTGCCGCCGCGCAGCAACACCTCGTACGTCTCCTCGCTGCACGGCGCCGCGCGGTCGGTGTCCGTGCCGCACGTGGCGCGCAGCCGGGACACCGAGCCCCAGTGCCGGGTGAACACCCCGACCGAACCGACCGGCAGCGCGTACTGGTTCAGCCCGCCGAGCGGCAAGGCCCCCGAGGGCGTCCGGACCTCTCCCTCCAGGACGAGTTCGCCGACCCGGGCCAGCCCGGCGGTGTCGACGCCCAGCACCATGCGGGTGTTGGTCCCCGGCGGCAGCGCCGGGCCGAAGCGCTGCCCGCGCGGGACGGCCCCCTTGAGCGCCACCCCGTCGGCGACCGCCGGGCCCACCGGTGCGCCGGTCGGCGTCACCCCCGGGTGCTGGCTCTCGGAGAGGTTGAAGAAGTCGCCGTTGAGCCCGGCCACCGCTCCCGCCCCGTCCGCCAGCGCGGACAGCCGGGCCCGCGCGGCCACCACCCCCGGGTACAGCAGACCGGTCGACACCCGCGCCACACCGAGGTCCACCGAGACCAGGTGGACGCGGGCGGTGCCGCGCGGCGAGGGCACGTCCAGCGTCCGGTACGCCACGCCCTCCGCGACGGCCCGCGCCTCGGGCGCCGCCCCCGGCGCCGGGGCCGCGCCCGACCGCGCCGACGCGGTCTCCGCACCGGCCGCGGGGGGAGTGGCGAGCCCCGCCCCCGTCACCGCACACCCCAGCAGCGCGGCGAGCACACCGGACCGCCACCACAGACGTCTCACGATCACGAACCCCCACAGGTAGGGACAACTCACTCGGGTCCCGGAAGAGTTGCCCCCCGCGCGCGACGGCCAACCGGCCGGCTCCGCGGCGAACCGGTGAACGTACGCCGTCCGCGCGCCCCCACGACGCCCGCCGCCGGGCCCGCGCCTGGGCCACCGCCCCGCCGGTGCACCGCGCGTGGGGCGCGCGGCCCGCCATATTCGCTGTTCACGCGCCCCCCGGGCGGGTGAGAATGCGGCATCACCGAAACGGGGGAACCACCATGACCGGCCCGACGCGTCCGACGCTCGACGCCCTGATACCGCCGGACGAGCTGGCCGCGGCCGTCGCGGCCGGCCACGTTGCCCGCAAGCGCCACCCCGAACTGCCGCTCTCCCTCTACACGTACACGCGGACGGCGCAGTACGAACGGGTGTGGAACCGCGTCACCGTCCGCTGCCGCGGCCTCGTCGCCGACGACACCACGGGCGAGGTCGTGGCCCTGCCCCTGCCCAAGTTCTTCAATGTGGGCGAGCACACCGCCGGACAGCCCTACGCGCCGCCGCTGCCGGACGAGCCGTTCGAGGTGTACGACAAGGTCGACGGCAGCCTCGCCGTCGTCTTCCACTACGCCGGCCGGTGGCGCGTCGCCACCAAGGGGTCCTTCACCAGCACCCAGGCGACCTGGGCGCAGCGCCGCCTCGACGGACGCGACACCCGCGCCCTCACCCCCGGCACGACGTACCTCGCGGAGATCGTCCACCCGGAGAACCGCATCGTCGTCGACTACGGCGACCGCCGCGACCTGGTGCTGCTCGCCGCGTTCGGCGCCGACGGCACCGAGACGCCGCTGGCCGAGGCCGCGCCCGCCTGGCGGACCGTCGGCTCGGTCGTCGCCCTGCGGCCCGCCCTGCCGCTCGCCGAACTGCTCGCCCTCACCGAGGCCGACAAGCACCCCGACGGCACCCCCGCCACCGGCACCGACGCCGAGGGGTTCGTCCTGCGCTTCGCGTCGGGGCTCCGGGCGAAGGCCAAGCTCTCCGAGTACGTACGCCTCCACCGGATCCTGACCGGCGTCACCGAGCGGGACCTCTGGCGCGGACACGGCGTCCAGCGCTTCGCCGGCCTCCCCGTCCGGCAGGTCGCCCAGGCGCTGGGCTGCCCGCCGGAGTACGCGGCCGCCTCCGGCGGCCGGCCGCTGGACGCCCTGCTGGAGCAGGTCCCCGACGAGTTCGACGCGTGGGTCCGCGGCGTCGTCGCGCGGATCGACAAGCAGGTCGAGGACCGGGAGCGGGCGATCGACGAGGCGTACCGGACCGTCGCCCACCTGGCCGCCGACCGCGCCGCGTTCGCCCGCGCCGTCCGGGCCCTGCCCGACCCGGCCGTCCGCCCCGCGATGTTCCAGCGCCTCGACGGCCGGCCCACCGTCCTCATGACGTACCGTTCCGTCCGGCCGGAAGCGGCCGCCCCCTTCACCAGCGACGAGGAGAACTGACCCCGTGTCCGCACCGCCCGCCCCGCCCGTCGTCCACGTCATGACCGGGCTGCCCGGCTCGGGCAAGACGACCGAGGCGCGCCGCATCCAGGCCGCGTCCGGAGGCCGGATGCGCCGGGTCAACCTCGACGACCTGCGCACCATGCTCGACCTCCCCGACCCGGAGCGCGGCCGGTCCCGCGCGCACGAGCAGACCGTCCTGGCCGTGCAGGACGCGGCCGTCCGCGCGGCCGTGGAGGACGGCTTCGACGTCGTCGTCGACAACACCCACCTCACGCCCCACATACCCCGGCGGCTCAAGGCCGCGCTCCTCGGCCGGGCCACCTTCGTCGTCCACGACCTCACCGACGTCCCCGTGGAGGAGTGCCTCCGGCGCGACGCCGGACGCGCCCGCCCCGTCGGCGAGGAGATCATCCGGATCCTCGCCGAGAAGCACACCGCCGCGCGCAGGGGCGGCTGGCGGCTGACCGACCAGTGGATGAACGACCAGCCGCCCGTCGAGCCCTACGCCGCGGACCCCGCGCTGCCGTCGGCCGTCCTGTGCGACATCGACGGCACGCTCGCGCTCCGCGGCGAGCGCGGCCCGTACGACTTCACCCGCTGCGACGAGGACCTGCCGAACGCCCCGGTCCGCCACGCCCTGCGCGCCTTCCGCCACGCCGACGGCGACGCCGTCGTCCTGCTGTCGGGCCGCGGCGAGGAGCACCGGCCGATGACCGAGGCGTGGCTGCGCCACCACGACGTGCCGTACGACGAGCTGTGGATGCGCGCGGCCGGCGACGTCCGGCGCGACGACGTGGTGAAGGCGGAGCTGTTCGACCGCCACGTCCGCGGCCGCTACGCCGTCCGCGTCTCCCTCGACGACCGCGACCGCGTCGTCGCCGTGTGGCGCCGCATGGGCCTGCCGACGTGGCAGGTCGACTACGGCGCCTTCTGATCGCACCGCCCCGCCCCCGCCCCGCTCCGCTCCGGCCCTGCCGGGCGGGGGCGGCCCACCGAGAGGACCCCATGAGCAGCACCCCGGAGACCGACGTCCTCGTCCTCGGGGGCGCGGGTGTCGACACCATCGTGTACGTGCCCGACCTGCCCCTGCCCCTCGCCGACAGCCACATGATCCGGCCCGGGATCCGGACCCGGGCCGGGCAGACCGGCGACTTCCTCGCGCTCGGCCTGAGCGCGCTGGGCCTGCGCACCCACCACCTCGACGTGCTCGGCGACGACCCCGAGGGCGACCTGGTCCGGGCCCTCCACCGGGACCGGGGCATCCCCCTCACCACCGTCCCCCTCGGCGCCGGGACCAAGCGCGCCGTCAACTTCGTCAGCCCCGACGGGCGGCGGCTCTCCCTCTACGACGCGACCCGCTGCGGCGAGTCGGACCGGCTCCCGGAGGGCACCGTCACCGCGCTCGCCTCGGCCAGCCGCCACGTCCACGTCTGCATCACCCAGCCGTGCGTCCACGCCCTGCCCGCACTGCGCCGGACCGGGGTGACGCTCTCCACCGACCTGCACGACTGGGACGGAGAGAACCCCTATCACGAGGCGTTCGCCCTCGCGGCGGACGTCGTCTTCGTCTCCGCCGCCGCCCTCGACGACCCCGAGCGCACCCTGCGCGACATCACCGCGCGCGGCCGGGCCGTCGAGGCCGTCGCCACGGCCGGGGCCGACGGCGCCTACCTGCTGACCGACGGCGAACTCACCCACGTCCCCGCCGTGGCGCCGCCCGCGCCCGTCGTGGACTCCAACGGCGCGGGGGACGCCTTCGCCGCCGGCTACCTCTTCGGCCGGCTCGCCGGCGAACCGCCGCTCAGGTGCGCCCTGTTCGGTGCCGTGGCCGGCGCCCACGCGTGCACGGTGCCCTCGACGCGGACCGACGCCGTCGACCGCGCCGCGCTGCTGGCCCGCGCGGCGGAGCTGACCGCCGAGCACCCCACCGGCTGAACCAACGCCGCCCCCACCGCCGGAGAGCCCGGAGGGCGGACGGGACGGGCCCGGCGGCGAGTCCGAGATCCACAAGTGGAGAATGGGGCGCATGTCGATGACGAACCGTCCGCGGACGACCACGGCCGACGACACCCCGCTGGTCAGCCGGCTCCTGGCCCGCGCCTTCGAGGACGACCCGATGATCCGCTGGTTCTTCCCGGACGGCGCGACGCGCGCGGCGGGGGTCGAACGGTACTTCGCCACGCTCCACACCCGCCAGTACGCGCGCCACGGCGTCTGCGAGCACACGGAGGCGGCCGCGGCCTTCTGGGTCCCGCCGGAGTCCCGGGACAAGGCCGTCCCCGACGCGGAGACCGTCCGCGACCTGCTGGACATCCTGGGCGACCGTGCTCCCGCCTTCCGGGACGCGGTGGAGGCGGCCGGCGAGCACACGCCGCGGGAGCCCCACTGGTACCTCGCGGTCATCGGCGCCGACCCGGCCGCCCAGGGCCGCGGACACGGCGCCGCGCTGCTGCGCTCGGGCCTCGCCCGCGCCGACGCGGCCGGCGTGCCCGCCTACCTGGAGTCGTCGAAGCCGGAGAACCTCCCCTTCTACGAGCACTTCGGCTTCCGGGTGCGCGGGGAGGCGCGGCTGCCGGGGGGCGGGCCGACCCTGTGGGCGATGTGGCGCGAACCCCACCGCCCGACCGACAGGTAGGACGCCCCGGCCCCGGACCCGGCTCCGGACCCGGCCCCGAACCCGGGGCCGGTGGGACCGGGGTGGTGGCTCAGGGGCGGACGGCGGTCAGATAGCCCTGGTCGAGAAGCCGGCGCACGTTCAGCCGCTGCCCCGGCCCCGGGTCCAACAGCGCGGGGTCCAGCTTGATCTGCTGTCCGCCGCCCGGCTGCCCGAACCACGGCGCGATGCCGCCGCGCCACACGGAGAACGGCCGCTCGACCCGGTACACCCGGTAGTCGCAGGGGACGGCCGCGTCACGGGTGTTCAGGCTCTGCGGCGGCAGGGCCCGCCGGGCGTACGCGTCACCCGCCGGGGCGAGGTAGGCGCCGTACTCGGAGCCGAACCGGTCCAGCCGCTCGCCGGGGCGCAGTGTCGTCACGCGCCGGTCCACTTCGCCGTTGACCTCGGCGAACCCGTCGTGAGGCGGGTACTTCCAACCGGCCGGCCCGTCCGGGCCCTCCTCCTTCCAGTAGGTGGCGAGGAACGCCTGCGGCGACATGCCGCCGGTCCGCCGCCAGCCCGTGAGCAGCGGGCCCACCGGCCGCTCGGGCGGTCGCGGCAGGTACTTCGGGCCGAGTCGGGCGTCCGACTGGAACTCCCCGCTGCACGCGGCGGGACGCTCCTCGCGAGCGTCGGCGGTCGGAGGCGCCGCGGCGGCGGGCGACGCCGTCGCGGACAGGGCGGTGAGGGTCAGGGCCAGTGCGGACAGGAGGGCGCGCAGTCGGTCCACGTCGCGGTGCTCCTCGGGTGAGGGATGGCTGATCTGACGCACCGTAGCGACGTGATCACGTCCCGCGCGCCGGTTCGGGGGGCGTTTTCCGGCCGACCTCCACGCCGCGTCCGCCGGTGGTCGCGCCGCCCGCGCGCGCCCTGACGGGGCGTCACCCGAATGGCGGGCGAGGGCTCGTGGTGGGCCGTCCGCGCGTGCCACAGTGCCACGGGCCCCGGGCGAGCCCGGACCCACCGGCCCGCACCCTCCGGGCCGGCCTTCGCCCCCACCCACTTTGGAAGGCCGTACGCCATGGCTGCCCCCCGCCACCTCGTCCGCCGCGCCCTGACCGGCGTCGCCGCCCTCGCCCTCGTGGCGCTGCCGCCCGCCGCCGCGGCGGCGGACCCCGAGCCGTCCCCCCACCGCGCCGCCGCGGTCGAGCCGCCCGCCGGGGTGACGGCGGGCGTCGCCGTCCTCGACCGGCGGACCGGCGCGTTCACCGCGCAGCACGACCCCGCAGCGCGGTTCCGGTCGGCGTCCGTGGTGAAGATCCTCATCGCGCTCGACCTCGTGTGGGACCGCGGCCCCGACGCCCTGCCCGCGGCCGACCGGTCCCGTGTGCGCGCCATGCTGCGCGGCAGCGACGACGCCGCCGCGAGCCACTACTGGGCCGGGCGCGGCCAGGGCGCCCTGATCGACCGCATGGTCGCCCGCCTCGGCCTGACCGACACCGCCCGGCCCCCCGCCTCCCACCCCGGCTACTGGGGGTACACCGCCCTGTCGGCCCGCGACACCGTCCGTGTCTACCGCCACCTGCTCGACACCGCGACGCCGGGCGTACGGGACTTCGTGCTCGGCGAGTTGCGCCAGTCGACCCGCTGCGCCACCGACGGCTTCGACCAGCACTTCGGCGTCGCCGGCGCCTTCGACCGCCCGTGGGCGGTGAAGCAGGGCTGGTCGGGCTTCTCCTCCGGCGGCTGCACCGCCACCACGGCCCCCGGCACCGCCACCACGGCCGCCGGCACCGCCACCACGGCCGCCGGCACGGGCACCCCGGCCCCCGCCGGCGCGACCGGTATCCCCGGGAGGGCTCCGCGCGAGGCGGCCGGGCCCGCCGCCGTCGACCTGGACCGGCCCGCGCTCCACACCACGGGCGTCGTCGGGGCCGGCGACCGCACCATCGTCGCCGTCCTCACGCTGCACCCGCGCGGCACGGCGTACGGCAAGGCGTACACCGACCTCGGGCGGCTCACCCGGTCCCTCGACGTCCCCGGCGCGACGCGCCCCGCGGGCAAGTGGATCGGCACCTGGGGGAGCGAGGTGAGGGTCCGGGCCGAGGCCACGACCGCCTCCCAGGCGCTCACCACCCTGCCCGCCGGGGTGGAGGTGCTCGTCTCCTGCCAGAAGCGGGGCGGGCAGGTGTCGATCCCCCCGTACACCAACGAGTGGTGGGCCTACCTGCCGCAGTACGGCGGCTACATGACCAACATCTACCTCTCCTCCCCGGGCGACCAGGTCCCGGGCGTGCCCGTCTGCTGAGCACGGGAGACCGGCGGCGGTGCGGCGGGGGCGGCCGGCGGGCCGAGGCCCCGCCACACCGCCGCCATGACGGCGAGCAGCGCCACCACGGTGGTGAGCAGCAGGGCCAGCGCCTCGGCGCGGGACGGTACGGGCGGCATGGCGGCTTTCGGATCGGGGCGGGTTCGTGGGGACGGGTCAGTCGACGATGTTGACGGGCCGGTAGGCGTGGTGCCCGTCCCCGCCGCTGACGCCGCAGGAGTGCTGCTTCCAGCGGGTGCCGACCCCACCCGCCTGCTCGAAGGACTTGTACGCGGTGCGGGCCCCGTCGGCCCAGCCGTCGAAGACGACGACGTGGCGCTGGTTCGGGTTGTCGCTGTCCGCCTTGATCACCAGGTCGCCGGGGGCGAGGTCGCTCATCGCGATCGGGCGGGTGTGGTCGGCCTTCTTCAGGCTGACGGTGTTCGGTCCCGGCTTCCACAGGCCGAGCGCCATGGAGACGCAGCCGGAGCAGTCCTGCCGGTGGCCGTCCTTCCAGTACTTGTCCTGGGCGTACGGCACGGGACGGCCGCTGTTCGCGGTCAGCCACGTCTTGGCGCGTTCCGGCACCTGCGCGCGGGTCAGGGTGGGCGCCGCCGCCCCGACGGCGGCCGCGCGGACGGCGGTCCGCTCGGAGGGCGCCGCCGCCGGCGCCTGCGGGGCCGTCAGGGCGGTGGACGCCAGGCAGGCGAGGGCGGTCAGTGCGACCGCGCCCCAGTGGCGGGCTCCGGTCTGGTGCGGGGTCTCGGACATGGTTCTCTCCCGTGTTCGCGGCGTGGGCGCCGGGCCGGCCGCGGGTCGGCCGGGGAGCAGAGCTTTGTGGCGGTGCGTCACCCTTCGCAAGAGTGTCCCGTTTGCTTCGCCGATGTCGGGATCCCTAGGGTTCTGACCTGCTGGGACGTCCTCGTCCCGGGACCGGGAACGGCGTGCGGGGCGGCGGTCGGGCCCGCGGATGGAGGAGGCGGAGCATGGCGGACGGCGGGCGGCCCGACGAGGCGCCGGCGCAGCGGCTGGGCAGGGCCCTGCGCGCGCTGCAGCAGCGGTCCGGGCGCACCCTGCGCTCCCTGGAGGAGGACGTGCCGATCAGCGACTCCTCGCTCTCCCGCTACTTCCGGGGCAGCACCGTCCCGCCCTGGTCGACCGTCCGCGACCTGTGCCGGGCGCTGGGCGCCGACCCGACGGAGTACCGGGCCCTGTGGGAGGCGGCGGACCGCGGCCAGACGGCGGGAGCGCGGACCGACGCCGTCCGTACCGGCGTACCGGCCGCGCCGGGCGCCGGCGCGGCCGGCTCCGGCGACCCGGGCCCCGCACCGGGCCCCGCGCCGGCGCCCGGTGCGGGGTCCGGGCCCGGCACCCGCCTCCGGCGGTGGCTCGGCGGGGCCCGCGCGCGGCTGCCCGGCCGACGGGCCTGCGCCGCGGGGGGTGCCGTCGTGGGCGTGGTCCTGGGCGCCGTGCTGGCCTCGCTCGCCGTGCCCCAGGTGCCCGCCTCGGCGCCGCCCGGCGCCCCCGCACCGCACGCCACCCCGGAGCCGGGGGGAACGGCGGGGGCGCCCCGGCACGTACGGGTCTTCGTCAGCCGGGAGACCGGCCGCTGCCTCGACGACAGCCTCGACGAGCGGCTGCGCACGTACAAGTGCAACGGCATGAGCTACCAGTGGTGGACCGTGCACACCCTCGACGACGGCTCCCGGCGCCTGCGCAACCACGCGACCGGGCGGTGCCTGGAAGACGGCGCCGCCGGGCTGCGCGCGGTGCGCTGCGGCGCGGGTGACAGCGGGCCGCAGACGTGGTCGGTGACGGTGTGGAGCGACGAGTCCACCGAGGTGAGGAGCCGGGTCACCGGGGCGTGCCTGGACGACAGCGGCGCCGGGCTGCGCACCCGGCCCTGCGACCGGACCGACCGTCAGAGGTGGGGCTGAGGGCCCCCGGCGCGCTCGCCCGTACCGGCGCCGTCCGCACCGGGCCATCGGCGGACCGCCACCGGGGGCAGGGCCGCCGGTGAGACGAAGGACGCCACCGCCGCGCTCGACGCGCGGGCCGCCGGCAGCACGGTGGTACGGGCGTGCCAGGCGCCCGGGGGGTGCCCGGCTATGCCGCGCAGCCCCACCGCGCCGCCCGGCGCGAAGGACAGGCGCACCGACCCCGCGCCTTCGGCGAGGCCCTGCCCCGTCGCCTTGACCGCCGCCTCCAGCAGCGTCCAGGCGGGGAAGAAGGACTCCGGGACGGCCTGCGGGGGGAGATCCGGCACGACGACCGACAGCACGTCGAGCGCGGAGCGCAGCGGGCGGACGACTTCCACGTCCGCACCGATGGGCCCGTCGGCCGCCGCGCAGAGCAGGAGCAGCCCGTCGGAGCGCGACCAGCTGACGTGCCGCTCCGGGTGGTCGGGCAGGTACGGCTTCCCGGTGGGGCCGCGGGCGATGCGGACCTCGGCCGGCGCGGTCCCCAACCACCCCGCCAGGAGGTGCCGCACCACCCGCCCCGTGCCGAGGAGGCGGCGCGCCGCCTCCCGGTTCGCGCAGGCCGCGACGCGGCGGGCCTCCCGCGCGGTGAGGCCGCCCGGCCGGTGGTCGGGCAGCCGCGCCGTGCCGGCCGCGTCGAGGTCCACCAGCCAGGCGTCCATCCGCCGCTCCCCGGTCACAAGGCGAAGACCTGCGTCCGGGACAGGGCCGGGTCGCCGGGCCGCAGGTGCAGCCGGCCCTCGGCGGGCAGCAGCACCACCGCCGCGACCGTGCGCTCGGCCCGTACGTCGCCCCGGTCGGGGACGCGGATCGGCGACCGGGACAGCAGGGCGAAGTGGTCCTCCGGTCCGGCGTCCGCGCCCAGTGCGGCGAGTCCGTCGGTCGCCGCGCGCAGGCGCCGCACCGACGAGTTGCGCGCGAACACGTTGATCTCGTCGGCCGTCGCGAAGTCCGGGTGCAGGAAGTGGTTCGTGTGGACCGTCCGCTCGCCCTCGTGGACGCGCAGGTCCTTGTCGAGGAACTCCACCCACACGGCCCGCTCCCGGTCGCACAGGGTCAGGGAGCGGGAGCTGGCCAGGGGGAGGCGGGCGAGGAGCTCCAGGGCCTGCGTCACGCTGCCCGCCTCGTCCAGGATGTGGCGGATCGCCAGGTACGGCGGGACGCCGGGCTTCCACTCGCCGCCCAGCACCAGGTTGAGCCCCACGGCCAGACCGTCGCTGTTGACGCCGAGGTAACCGAGCAGGCCGTGGAAGCTGAGGAGCAGGGAGCGGCGCGACGAGCCCGCGCGGGACACCTCCAGGACGCTGAGCACGTCGTCCAGGTCGCCGTTGAGGTCGACGGTCTGCGCGAGGACGGGGCCCGCGGGGCCGGACCCCGCGAGCGCCCAGGTCGTGCAGTCGCCCGCGGTGGGCACCTTCCGGTAGCCCATGATCTCCCGCCGCACCTGGAGGAGCCACGCCTCGTCCTCGGTGATGCCCGCCCCCGCGGCGAGGCCCGCGACCTCCTCCGCGAGGTCGGGCAGCGCCGCCGTGATCTCCCTGCGGTGCGCGGCGATCGAGGGCCGCAGCCCGTCCAGGGTGACCGGCGCCGGCAGCACCTTGTCCAGCCGGGCGAGCGAGTCCCCGAGGAAGGCCCGCAGGCTCGCCCCGAGCGCCGCCCCGTGCGTCCGGCCGACGGTGTACGGGTCGCCGGCGGCCCTGACGAACGGGACGGCCGTGGGCCCGCTCAACGCTCCGGTGCCTTCGGCGTCACCTTCGGCCGCGCCGCCAGTTCCCGCTTGACCTGCGGCCACTCGTCCCGCAGGACGCTGTAGAAGACGGCGTCCCTGCGCCGGCCGCCCGGCATGAAGTTGAAGCTGCGCAGCGTGCCCTCCTCCACGGCGCCGATGTTGGCGAGCCCGCGCCGCGCCTGCGTGTTCAGCACGTCCGTCTTGAACTCGACCCGCTCCGCGCCCAGCCGCTCGAAGGCGTGCTCCAGCAGCAGGTACTTCGCCCACCGGTTGACGCCCCGGCCGCGGAAGTCCCGGCCGAGCCACGACCAGCCGATCTCCAGGCGGCGGTCGGCCTCGGCCATGTTGCCGTAGCTCATGCTGCCCGCGATCCGGCCCGACTCCTTGTCCGTGATGGCGAACACCACGCGCCGCCCCGCGGCCTGGTCGGCCAGGCCCGTGTCGAAGAACTCCTTGAAGTCGGTCTCGTCCGTCACGGCCGTGACGAAGTACCGCCAGATGTCCGGGTCCATGGCCACGGCCCGGACCGGTTTGCGATCGGCCTCCGTGACCGGCGCCAGCCGTACGCGGTCGTTCTCCAGGACGGCGGCGGCGTCCGCCGCCCAGTCGGTCTCGATGCCCATGGCGGTCAGGCTCCCTTGCCGGCGTGACGGGTCAGTGCGTCGGTGACGTCGCGCAGCGTCTTCATCTCCGCGAGGTCGTGCTCGGTGAAGTGGGCGAGGTCCACGTGGGTGGCCTCGCACACCTCGGTCAGGAAGAGCACCTTGTTGAGCGAGGTCAGCCCGTAGGCGCCGGTCATGTCGGCGTCCGGGTCGAGCGCGTCGGGGGCCACCTCGGGGGTGAGCACGGCCGACAGCTGCTCGCGGGCGGCCGCCTCCATGGCGGTGGGAACGTCTTCGGTGCGCGGCTCAGGGAGCATGGATGCCTTCCGTGGAGTCGTGTACGGCGGAGTGGTGGGCGGCGAGGATCTGCCGCCGCTTCGGCTTGTACTGGGAGGTGAGCAGCCCGTTGCCGATGTCGAACGGGGGGTCGGCGACGACGACCCGGCTGATCCGCTCGTCCGCGGCGAGGGAGGAGTTGGTCAGGGCGAGCCGGGCCGCGATGGCGTCCCGGTCGGCGGGCACCGACGCCGGTGACACGACGGCGACCAGCTCGGTCTGGGCGGGGCAGAACACGACGCACTCGGCGATCGCCGGGTCCGCCTTCATGTGCTCCTCGATCGGCCGGACGACGACCTTCTTGCCGTTGTCGAGGACGATCACGTCGTCGGCCCGGCCGAGGATGTACAGGAACCCGTCCTCGTCGATCCGGCCCAGGTCGCCGGTGACGACGGTGCCGTCCGGCGCGAAGACGCGCTCCGAGTAGCCCGGCGCCGCGTACGCGTACCGGGTGTTGACGGGGTGCTCGGCGCGCACCCGGACGAGGCCGTCGTCGTCGATCAGCACCTCCTTGCCGGGCAGGACCCGGCCGACGCTGCCCTCGCGGCTCGCGCCCGGGTGGTTCTTGGCGACGATGCACGTCTCGTTGAGCCCGTACCCCTCGTACAGGGGCAGGCCCGCCTCGGTGAAGAAGCGCAGCGTGTCCGGGTTCGCGGGCGCGGACCCCGTCCACAGGTAGCGGATCCGGTCGCCGAACACGGCCCGTGCCGCCTGCGCGGGCCCCGTGCCGTCCCCGGCCCGTGCGAGGCGGGTCTCGATCTGCCGCTTCGCCGTCTCGTAGAGGGCGGGCACCCCCATGACGACGGTGGGCCGCACCCGGCGCAGGGCCGCGAAGGCCGCCTCGTACGTGGTGATGGTGACGTCGTGGCCGTGCAGCAGCGCCGAGTACACCCAGTACCGCTGCTGGAGCAGGGACAGCGGCAGGAAGACGAACAGGTCGTCGTCCGGTTTGTGCGCGAAGACCTCCTGCACGGCGGCGAGGGAGCTGCCGATGCTGCCCGCCGTCGCCCCCAGCCCCTTCGGCTCGCCGGTGCTGCCGGACGTGAACTTGATGGTGGTCACGTCGCGGTCGCCCCAGACCACGGCGGGCAGGGGAGTGTCGTCGGCCGGCTGCGCCTCCGACGCGGCCCGCACCTCCCGCATCGACACCGCGCCCGGCGCGTCCGTCGCCCGGTCCGTGCACAGCAGCCCGATCCCGTACCGCTCCATCAGCTCGGCCGTCGGCTCGAACTTGCCGGGTTCGAAGCCGGCCGTCTCCGCCTTCAGCCGCAGCGCCGCGAGGTCGAGCATGACCCACTCCAGGCAGTTCGCCGCGAGGATGCCGACGCGGTCGCCCGGGCCGATGCCCCGGGCGCGCAGCCACCGGGCCACCCGGCCGGACCGCTCGTACAGCTCGGTGAGCGGCAGGCTCTCGGAGCCGACCAGCCGCGCGAAGGTGATCGTGCCGCCGAGCGGGGGCGACCCGGCCACCCGGTCCAGCAGGTTCCCCGCCGTGCGGCTCGCGGCCGCGCGGCCCTCCGCGGCGCGGCCCTGCGCCGGGCGGCTGTCGGTCATGCGGTCCTCCGTCATCGCCGGCTGCCCTCCGGGGTCCGCGCGCCCTCGGCGACGAGGGGCGCCATGGCGCGGATCGTCTCCAGCTCCACGAACCGGTCGAGCGTCAGCGTCACGCCGAACTCCTTGCGGACGGCCGACAGGATCCGCGCCGCCGCGATGGAGTCACCGCCGAGCGAGGCCAGGTCGTCGTGGACCCCGACGCCCTCACGGCGCAGCACCGACGCCCAGATCCGGGCGAGCGCCCGCTCGGTGTCGTCGGCGGGGCCGCCGTCCGCGTCCGCCGCCCCGGCCGGGGCCGGCTCCTCGCCGTCCACCGGGCTCCGCGCGAGCCGCGCCCGGTCGACCTTGCCGTTGCGGGTCAGCGGCAGCTCGTCGTGCCACACGAACACCGACGGCACCATGTAGTCCGGCAGGTCGGCGCGGAGCGCGGTGCGCAGCACCGCCGGCGAGGGCCTCTCGGCGCCGGCCGGCACCACATGCGCCACCAGCCGGTCCCCGCGGGCCCCCGGCACCCCGGCGACCACCGCCTTCGCGACCCCGTCCACGGCCACGAGCCGGGTCTCGACCTCGCCCGCCTCGATGCGGTAGCCGTTCACCTTGATCTGGAAGTCGCTGCGGCCCAGGATCGCGATCTCGCCGTCCGGGAGGTAGCGGCCGAGGTCGCCCGTGCGGTACATCCGCTCGCCGCGCGCCGCGTCGGCGAAGAACCGCTCGGCGGTGCGCTCCTCGTCGCCCCAGTAGCCGCGCGCGAGACCGGTGCCCGCCGCGCAGATCTCGCCGGTCACCCAGTCCGGTGCGTCGAGCCCGTCCCGGTCCAGGACGTACGCCCGGTTGTTGGCGTTGGGCCTGCCGTAGGGAATGGACTCGCTGCCGTCCTCGTGGGGGCCCACCGGGTGCAGGATGTTCCAGATCGTCGTCTCGGTCGGTCCGCCCAGCGAGACCACCTCCACGTCCGCCTTCAGCCGGCGCAGCGCGGCGGGCAGCGCGGGCGGCACGCGGTCGCCGCTCATCATCACGAGCCGCAGCGCGGGCGGCACATCGGCCTGCGCCGCGGCCTGGTCGTGCAGCAGGTTGACGATGGCGGGCACCGAGTTCCACACGCTGACCCCGAACCGGCGGCACAGCTCCAGCCAGTGGCCGGGGTCGACCGCCTTGTCCCGGTCCGGCATGACCAGGGCGGCCCCCGCCGACAGGGCGCCGAACACGTCCCACACCGACAGGTCGAAGGTGAACGCGCTGATCGCGAAGAACCGGTCCGAGGCGGCGATGGAGAACCGCCCGTGGCAGTCGGCGACGACGTTGGCCACGTTCAGGTGGCTGACCATCACGCCCTTGGGCGCGCCGGTCGTGCCCGAGGTGTACAGCACGTACGCCAGGTCGCCGGGGTCGGAGCCCGGCAGCCGCTCCGGCACCTCGGCCGGGTCACCGGCCGGCGGGGCGCTCACGTCGAGCGGCAGCACCTCGCGCTCGCCCTGCGGGTCCGACCACCCCGCGTTCGTCAGGACGCAGCGCACCCGCCCGTCGCGCAGCATGTACTCCTGCCGCGCCGCCGGAAGGCCCGCGTCGACGGGCAGGTACGCGCCGCCCGCGAGGACCACCGCCAGGATGCCGACGATCTGCTCCGGGCCGCGGTGCATGACCAGGCCCACCAGCTCGTCCCGCGCCACGCCCCGCTCCCGCAGCCAGGCCGCGGCCCGCGCCGCCCGGGCGAGGAGCTCCCCGTACGTCACCGTGCCCGACGAGGTGAGGACCGCGGGGGCGTCCGGCGCGCTGCGGGCCCGGGCGACGAAGTCGTCGCCGAGCAGCACCTGCGGCAGCGGCCCGGCCGTGTCGTTGGCCGCCGCGCGGCGCTCGCGCTGGTCGGGCGGGAGCAGGTCCAGGGAGTGCCGGGTCCACGCCTCCTCGTCCGCCAACGCCTCCAGGAGGGTGCCGAAGCCGTGCGCGAGGGCGTCGAGCAGGCCCGGCGGGAACAGCTCGTCGATCCCGTCGAGCTGCACGACGAGCCCGCCGTGCTGCTCCATCGCGAAGGCGTTCAGCCACACCTGCGGCGTCTGACTGACCGTGAAGACCTCCTTGCCGAACAGCTCCAGCGCGGAACCGTCGGCGTCCCCGTGCCCGATGGCGCTGTTGAACGTGAACGGCATCCGGGCGCCCGCCACACCGCCGCGCCGCCTGGCCAGCTCCTGCATCACCTCGACACCGGAGAAGGAGCGGTGGTCCAGGTCCCTGCGCAGCCTGCTCTGCAGCGACCGGGCCCGCTCCTCGAACGTCACCGAACGGTCCACGTCCGCCTCGACGAGCATCGTGTCGGAGAACTGACCGATCGCGTCGGGCATCCGCGGGTGGATCGGCGGCCGGTTCGCGACCGTCGTCGTGATCGTGAACCGCCGGCCCGCGCCCCACGTCGACAGCGTCTCCGCGTACGCGGCGAACACGGCGGCCGACGGGGTGAGGCCGGCCTGCGCGGCGCGCTTGCGCAGCGCCGACCACGTGGGGGAGTCGAGCCGCACCGCGCGCTGCGCGAACCGCGACGACGTCAGCGCCGCCGGGCTCGTGGCGAGCGGCAGGTCCGGGTGGGGGGCGAGGTCGTCCACGCGGGCGAGCCAGTACTCGCGCGAACGCCGCGCCGCCGCCTTGGCCCGGTGCGCCTCGACGGCCACGACGTACTCCTCGTACGGCAGCTCGTCGCCGGCGGGCGCGCGACCGGTGTCGTACGCCTCCCACCAGGCGCGGAAGAACAGGAACATGCTCAACCCGTCCATGACGAGCCCGTCGTGGCTGACGTGCAGCACCATCCGGTCGTCCGCGAGGATCGTCACCTCGGCGGCGATCAGCGGGGCCCGGTCCGCGGCGAGGATCCGGTGCGAGCGCTTCTCGCGCAGCTCCGACAGGATCCGCGCCTGCGCCTGAGGGCTCTCCCGCCGCAGGTCCAGCCGCTCGACGCGCACCCCGTACGGCGTGTAGTCGGTGACCTGGCGCTCGTCGGACACGAACCGCGACCGCAGCGCGCTGTGCGCGTTGACGACCGCCTCCAGCGCCGTCTGCAGCCGGCCCACGTGCCACACGCCCTCGAACTCGTGGTACACGTGGCTCGCCACGTCCCCGACCTCGAAGATCCCGCTGCGGCCGAGCAGGTAGCTGCGCTGCAACGGCGACAGCGGGAAACCGGGCCCCGCCGACCGCTCGTCGGACAGGTGCGCGATCAGCTCGCCCTTCACGCTCTTCAGCCGCGCGATGAACTCCGCGTCCATCCGGGTCCGGTCGCCCTGGAGCCGCAGGTCGTCGCCGGCGAGCTCCAGCGTGAGGCCCCGGGCGGCGATCTCGCGCATCACCTCCCTGTACGTCATGCCGCGCCCCCCTCCTCCAGCGCGGCGACGGCGGCCGGCTCGGCGCGCTCCTCGACCAGGGCGGCCAGCGCGGCCACGTCGGTGGCGCCCATCAACTCCTCCACGGCCACGTCCACGTCGAGCTCGTCGAGGATCCGGTACTGCACGGTCACCGCCTGCAGGGAGCTCATCGCCAGGTCCGTGAGCGGCCGGTCCTCGAACGCCTCGCCGTCGGGCAGCTGCAGCGCGCCGCGCATCACCTCGACGAGCCACGGCAGCACCGGCGACGCGCCGGACGCGGGCGCCCCCGCCGCACCGGACGGGCGGAAGAAGACGGCGTCGGCGAGGGCGACGGCGGAGCCCGGCGCGAGGAGTTCCACGGTCCGCGGCCACGCGGTGGGCTCCGGCATGCCGAGCGCCGCCGCGAGACGGCCCGCGAAGCGCGGCATCACCGGCGCCGCCGCGTGGGCGAGCAGCCGCGCCGCCGCCAGCTCCAGCGCGGTCGCGGTGCGCGTCTCCGCCTCCCAGCCCGGGACCTGTGCCAGCCGCCCCTCCTGCTCGGAGAAGCGGACCGCGTCCTCGACGATCCCGTCGAGGACGGCCGCCGCCTGGTTCAGCGAGAACCCGTCGGAGCGCAGCGCGCCCGCGGCCGCGTCGAGCCGGGACCCGAGCCGGGCGAGGAACGCGGTGTGCTCCGGCGTCCAGTTGCCCGCGTCGGGCGCCGTGCCGTCGTGGTGCTTGACGATCCGCTCGCCCAGGTCGTTCAGCCAGCGCTGCCAGGTGCCGATCAGGGTGTCGTCCAGCGCCGACTCGTACGCGGCGCGGGTGAAGTCCGTGCGCCGGCCCTCGGGACGGGTGTGCGACAGGAAGTACCGCACGGCGTCCACGGAGTCCGGGGTGAGGATCTCCTTGCCCCAGATCGCGTGCCGCCTGCTGGTGGAGAACTTCGAGCCCTCCAGTGTGTAGAACTCGTTGACGTGGTAGTCGATGTCCGGGGCCCAGTCGGGGTACGCCAACTCGTACAGCACGGGGTACAGCACGCCGTGGTAGAAGCTGTTGTCGTAGCCGAAGAAGTGGACGATCTTCCAGTCCCGGCGCGGGTCGGCGGCCCGCCACTCCTCGCCGACCCGGGAGCCGAGCGACTGGATGCCGTGCAGGAACCCGTACGACATCTCCGGCCACACCCAGATGACCTGGTCGTCGACGCCGTCCTCGGCGGGCGGCACGCCCCAGTCGGAGGGGTGGCTGACCGGGATGTCGAGCCGGTCGCGGCGGAACAGCCGGTCGCCCAGCTCCCGCAGCCGCGCCGGGACGCGGCCGAGCCGGTGGTGCGCCGCCACCCGGTCGCCGTACGCGTGCAGCGGCAGCGACCAGCGGGCCGCGGGCGCCCGGCGCGGCGCGGCGTCCGACACGCCGGAGGCCGGCTCCCCGAGGTCGACGACCACGTTGGGCTCGCCGCACTCCTCGCAGATGTTGCCGCTCGTCCCGGAGCCGCAGCCGGGGCACAGGCCCCGGACGTCGACCTCGTACAGGTACCGCCCCGTCGCCGCGTCGAACAGGGCGTCGTGCTCCTCGACCCGCACCCCGCCGGAGGCGACGAGACGGGAGAAGAACGCCTGCAGCCCCTCGCGGTACCCCTCGGCGGTGTCGGTCACCGTGTACTGGTCGAGGGTGATGTCCATCGCCCGCAGCGTCCGCGCGATCTCCGCGCTGTAATGCGCGGCCGTCTCGGCGGGGGTGCGGCCGTCGCGGCCGGCGGCGGCCACCACGTAGCTCTGGTAGTCGTCGCTGCCGGTCAGGTGCCAGGCGCGGGTGCCGTTCATGCGCTGGAACCGCACGAACACGTCGGCGCCCAGGTACGGGCCGGACAGGTGCCCCAGGTGCAGGTCCCCGTTGGGCGTCGGGGGCGTGGAGAACACGAACACCGGCCGCTCGCCGAAATCGGCGCGCCGTCCGCTCCCGGCGGAGGCCACGGCACGGTCGGCGTCACGCCAGTACTGCGTGAGGAAGACCAGGTCCGTGTCGCCGGTGTTGGTCAGCACGTGCGACTCGAAGGGCTCGAACAGGGCGACCGTGCCGGGCTCGGCCGGGTACCGCTCGCCGTCCGCCTCGATCTCGCCGCGGCCGGCGACGATGACGAAGAACTCCGTCTCGTCGTGGTGGTGGCTGTCGGAGGAGCGGCCCGGGGCGACGCGGCCCCAGCCGGTGCCGACGCCGATGCCGTCGACGGAGCTCATGTCGATGCCGAACGCCTCGTGGAGCGCTCCGGGATCGTAGGTGTCGATGATCACACCGAAGTCCTTTCGGGGGAGGAAGCGGAGGAACCGGGAGTGCGGGACGGCAGCGCCAGCGCGTCGAGGACGTCACCCGCGATGGCCGGCGCGAGGCGGTAGCCGGAACCGCTGGCGGCTCCCGCGAACACCACCCGCCCGTCGTCGGTGACCGGACGGACCAGCGGGGCGAACCCGGGACCGTACGCGTCGCAGAAGACGCGGCCGGAGGTGCAGTGGTCGACGAGCGCCGGCGCGTAGCGGCGCAGCAGTCCGAGCGCCTCGTCGCGGTGCGCGGGCGACAGGCCGGGGTCGCCGGTCTCCGGGGAGACGTCCCACTCCTGGCAGGTGTAGCTGAACAGCCAGTGGCCCCGGTGGTGCAGCGGCAGCAGGAAGGCGTCCTCGTCGTGGAAGACCACGACCCGGTCGTCCGGGGCGGGTGTCCGCTCGACGTGCAGGGCGACGATCCTCTTCACGCGCGCCCCCAGCGGCCGCACGAGGTCCGCCCAGGCCGGCGCGGCCAACCACGGACCGGGGGCGAGCACGACCCGGCGCGCGGACAGCGTGTCACCGGTGCCGAGCGCCAGCCGGACCCCGTCCGCGCCCCGGTCGAGCCCGGTGACGGGCGTGGCCTCGCGGAAGTCGACCCGGGCCCGCAGGTCCGCGGCGAGCTCCTGCGTCAGGGCGGCCACGTCGGCGTACTGGCAGCCGTCGCCGTCCCACGCCGAGCAGCCGTCCGGCACCCGGGCGATCCCGCCCGGCACGGACCCGACCGGGCGCAGCCGCGCCTCGGGCAGGTACGCCTCGGCGAGCCGCTCCCGCGCCGGCTCCCGCGCCACGACCGTCATGCCGACGGCCGTGATGGGCAGCTCGGGCCGGCGCGCCTTGAGCGCCGCGTAGTACCGCTGGCTCTCGGCCGCCATGGCCCGCACCCGGGCCGTCGCGCCGCGCGGGAAGTGCAGCCCGGCCGACCTGCGGGTGGCGCCGTTCGCGATGAGCTCCCGGTCGAGCACGGCCACCCGGGTCCCCGGCGCCTCGTCGAGGATCCGGTGCGCGATCATGCAGCCGATCACCCCGGCGCCGACCACCGCGACATCCGTGTGCGCGGTGCGTCCCATCACGCGCTCATCCGGGGCTGCGTACCCGGGGCGACCTTGGTGGACCACTCGATGAACGAGGCCAGTTGCTCGTCGCTGCGTATCCCGCACAGGCTGTCGGCGATGCGCCTGCTGCGCCAGGCGTTGAGGCTGAGGTTGGGGTCGGCCAGGCCGCGCTGGCCGCGTGCCGCGTTCTGCACGAAGATCCGCCGGTCGCTCGGCCCGTCCCACCGGACCGCGTAGTCCTCGTCGATGCGCAGCTCGCCGCCGTCGCGCTCCAACCGGTCGGCGATGGGCGCGAGGAAGTCCATCCGGGCCGGGCGGAAGCCGGTCGCCCAGATCACCGTGTCCGCCTCGAACAGCTCGGCGCCGTCCGGCTCGTCGTTGTGGCGCGCGGCGACCTGCCACCCGCCGTACGGTCCGGCGGTGACGGCCGTGACCTCGCGGTTGGGGTGCAGGCCGACGAGGTCCGGGTTGTCCTCGATGAACCGGTGCACGTAGATGCCCTGGTAGATGCCGCGCAGGGTCGACTCGGAGATGCCGTCGCTGGTGAGGATGTGCTGGGCGTTGAACGAGGCGCGGGCCTCGCGGCGCAGACCGTAGAAGTAGTCGGCGTAGCTCGGCATGTAGTAGTCG
Organism: Streptomyces sp. DH12; assembly: GCF_020873895.1. Lineage (GTDB taxonomy): Bacteria > Actinomycetota > Actinomycetes > Streptomycetales > Streptomycetaceae > Streptomyces. The sequence continues at coordinate 94,827 of NZ_JAHWGT010000019.1, forward strand.
TTGGTGAACGGCGAGTCGTCGATGGGGAAGTAGTTGCGGCGCCGCGACACCCACGACACCCGGCGCGGCAGGCCGGCCGCGGGCCGCGAGATCAGGTCGAGGACCGCCTCGGCACCGGACTGGCCGCCGCCCACGACGACGACCCGCTTGCCCGCGAGGTCCTGGGCCAGGTCCATGTACTGGCCGATGTGGAACTGCGTCGGGCCGAGCCGGCCGCGCACGTGCTCGGGCAGCCACGGCTCGCTGCCGACGCCGAGGACCACGTTGTCCGCCGTGACCGTGCGGCGGTCCGTGCGCACCGTGAACACGTCGTCGAAGTCGACTTCGAGGACGGTCTCGCCGAAGGCGAGGTTCTCGTTGCGGCGGCTCGCCCAGGCCAGGTAGTTGCGGAACTCCAGCCGGGGTATGTCGTCGAACTGGGCGTTGAGGAAGTGGTACACGCGGCCCTGGTCGTGCAGGTAGCTCATGAACGAGAACGGGTTGCGCGGGTCGGCGAGGCTCACCAGGTCCTTGAACATGGACACCTGGAGGGTGCTGCCGGGCATCTGCTGGCCGTCGTGCCAGCTGAAGGACTGCTTGCGGTCGATGAACAGGTTCGGCAGGTCCGGCACGCCGTGCAGCAGCGAGGCCAGGCTCAGGTTGGCGGGCCCCACGCCGATGCCGACGCATCGGTAGTGCGCCGGTGCGGACCGGGTGTGCTCTTGCCCCATGGTTCTACCTCTCCTCAGGGCGGCTGGTGCCGCGGTCGATCGGAAGGTGCGAGCGGGTCGGGTCCCCGCCTCCGGACCGACCGGTGCCGGCGGGGAGGCGGGAGGGGAGCGCTGTGCGTCGATCGGGTCGAACAGGGATGAACAGGGTCGAGCGGGGTGAACAGGGAGGAACCGGGTGGTAGGAGGGCGTGCCAGGCCGCGCCGGGGTGCGGCAGGGGTTGCGGTGCGGTGCGGTGCGGGCGGCTGGGCCGGGCCGGGCGGCTAGGGCGCGGTCCCCGCGGGCGCCGGTGCGGTGGGAAGGGCGTCGTCGAAGGTGGCGCGCACGCCGTGGTCCGCGAGGAACGCGAGCCACCGGTCGGCCTCCTCCGCCGACTCCGCCGCCCGGTTGAGGCCCGCCGGCAGCGCGCCGTCGAGCACGCGCGTCACGCCGTACGCGAGGGGCAGCGAGACGCAGCGGGCCATCGCGCTCTCCGTCTCGTCGCCCGTGAGGTCGAGCAGCCCGGCCTCGCGCCACCCGCCGCCGCCCGCGGTGCCGCGCACGTCCAGCGCGACCGACAGCACGACCCGGTCCCGGTCGGTCTCGCTCGTCGGGTGGCGCCGGGCGAGTTCCTTGGCGAGGGCCCGCAGTCGGGCCTCGTCCCCCGTGCGCACCGTGGTGAACACCTCGCTCCAGGCGGCCCGCCACCCCGCGTTGCGCAGCGTGCCGCGCACGAAGGTGTCGAGGTGCCAGCCGTCCGGGATGCCGTACTGGCGGACGAAGGGCAGGCTGTCGCGGTTCGGGTACGCCTCGAAGGTCTCGCCGCCGAGGACCACCTCGCGCGTGGCCTCCCACGGGCGCGGCGCGGTGCGCTCGGCGCCGCCCTCGATGTAGCGGGCGGGCGAGCCGAGCGCGGCCAGCACGCCGTACGGCGCCCAGCTGAACCGGTAGCGGAAGTCGTTGGGCACGGCGGGCACACCGCCGCAGTACGAGGTGAGGGCCACGGAGCCGGCGGTCGGGCCGACGTCCTCGCGGGCCCGCTCCACCAGCCGGTGCGCCATCAGGTGGTCGATGCCGGGGTCGAGGCCGGCCTCGGTGAGGACGACGAGGCCCGCCCCGGCGGTCGGCGCGGCCTCCTCGCGGAGCTCGTCCGAGACGTAGCTCGTACAGGCGAAGTGCGCCCGCGCGGCCTTCGCGAGCCGCAGGAGGCGCGGGTGTTCGGCCGCGGGCAGCATCGACACGACCACGTCCCCGGCCGCCACGGCCGCTTCCAGGGCGCCGGGTTCCAAGGCGCGCGCCTCGGCGCGCCCCGTCAGGCCGAGCGCCGCCAGCCGCTCGGCGGCGCGGTCCGCGGTGCGGTCCCACAGGACGACGCGGGAGGCGCGCCCGCACAGCAGGCCGAGTCCCGAGCGGCCGGTGGACAGGCCGGTGCCTATCCAGTGGACGGTGCCGCTCGCGGGGGTGGGGGAGGGCGTGGTCACGGGCGGGTCTCCTCGGTCTCGGACAGGTCGCGGGCGCGGTCGGCGGGGGGCGCGTCGGCGTGCCGGTCCGCGGGGGCGCGGCCGGGGGCCGTGCCGTCCGCGCGCAGGGCCGCCTCGAAGGAGCCCAGGCAGTGCTTCCACACCGGGTCGCCCGTACCCAACCGGGCCAGGTGCGGGGAGAGTTCGGCGGAGAACGCCCGGCTCGCCTCGACCGGCAGCAGCGACGGCAGGTTGTCGATCGCGATCACGTCGACGGGCCGTTCCCCGCCGCGCAGCGCACGCGCCGGGCGCTGCCAGTCCGTGGTCCCGTCGTAGACGGGCAGGACGCTGCACTCGGACGTCACGTCGCACGTCACGTCCGCGACGACGGAGAGGCGGCGGCGCGGGTCGTCCAGGTCCTCGGGGCGCAGGAACGGCGGTACGGGGCGGGTCACGAGGACGGCGTTGACGAGGATGTCGTGGTCCAGCAGGGCCCCGCGGTCCAGGTCGCGGGTCTCCGCCACGTCCCACCGGGTCGGGGCGATGCCGGCGGCCTCCAGGGCGTCGCACGCCCCCCGGCCGCTGCGGCCCAGCGCGCCGACGACGAGGGCCCGGTCGGCCCCGTCGGCACCACCCGGTCCGGCCGGGCCGGCCGCGAGGGCGGCGTCCAGCCACGCCTTGTCCATGGGCGCGAGCGGTGCGGGCAGATTCCCGCGCCGGTGCAGCACGGCGAGGGCGGCGCCCACGTACCCGGCCCAGTAGCCGAAGGCGGCGAGCCGCCGCCCCGCGTCGTCCGTCAGGTACTCCAGGTCCAGCAGCGCCCCGTCACCCGCGGCGAACCGGTCGAGCAGCTCACGAGCGCCCGCCTGGGCCTTGTAGGCGTGGCCGAAGTACACGTGCCGGTGGCGCAGCGCGGCCGGCTCGGCGGGCAGCTCCTTCAGGCCGAGGACGAAGACGTCGTCGGGGGCGTCGGTCCACGAGCCCGCCGGCGCGGTCCGGCAGCCGGCCGCGGTGTAGGCGCCGAGGGGGAAGGCGCGCTGCGGCGACTCCTCGACGGTGATGGTCGCGCCCTGGGCGACGAGCCTCGCGGCGTCCTCGGGCACCAGGGGCGCGCGGTGTTCGCTCGCACGGCTTTCGTGGCGCATCCACAGGTGGGGCAAGTCCGGCATCGGTGGGTTCCCGTCCGTGATGAGGGGTCGAGGGGGCAGGCGGAGCGCGTGCGGTGACGCGTCTTCAGGGGGCGTCAGAGCACCGGGACACGGGCGTTGGCGAGGGGCTGGTACTCCGGTTCCCCCGGCAGGGTGCCGGGGGCGAGGCCGGCGGCCACCAGCTCGCCGACGACGGCCGTGGCGACGGACACGGCGATCCGCGCGCCCGGGCAGCGGTGCGCCCCGGCCCCGAAGGTGAACACCACCGGGGCCGCCCGGTCGGGCCGCAGGGCGAGCGGGTCGGGGTTGACGGCCGGGTCGAGGTTGGCGGCGGCGAGGACGACCAGGACCTGGTCGCCCGGCTCCACCACCGCTCCGGCGTACGCGAGCGGCGCGGCGGCGAACCGGCGCGTGTTCTGCACGGGTGCGTCGTGGCGCACGACCTCCCGTACCAGCGCCTCCGTGCGGCCCGCCGTCCCCGGGACCTCCGCCGTGCCGCGCGCCAGGGCGACGAGGGTGTTGCCGATGAGGCCGGCCGTGGCGTCGTACGTCTGCGACAGGAAGCCGATCGCGTTGGCGAGCAGCGGTGCCGTACGGCTCCAGGACGCCCGGGTCGCCGCCGCCACGAGGCCCGCCAGCAGGCCCGTGCCGTCCGCGCCGGCCGCGATGCCGGGGCCGAGGAGCTCCCGCAGCCGGGCCGCCGCCGCCGCGGCCGCCCGCTGGTGCTCGGGCGTGGCGGACGCGGGGATGCACCGGACGAAGTCGCCCACCGCCCGCGCCGCCTCGGCGCCCGCGTCGCGGTCGAGTCCGCACAGCGAGGCGACGGTCCGCGCCGGCACCCCGTACATCAGCTCCTCGAAGAGGCCCCCGCCGCCCCGGTGGGCGGCCAGGGCCTCGCGAGTGTGGCCGGCGGCCAGGGCGCGGGTGCGCGCGGTGTCGGCGGTGGCGAGCGCCTCCACCACGACGGCCTTGAGCCGCTGTTGCAGGGCCCCGTCGGTCATCCGTACGAGGTCGCCGAAGACCTCGCCCGCCGCGGTGCCGGTGAGACCGGCGGGCACCGGTTCGGACGGCGGCCGCACCCGCACCGCGGCGGAGCCGAGTACGGCCCGCACGGCCGCCGCGTCAGCAGCCACCCACGCCCCGACGCGCTCGTCGAAGGCGAACGGACGCTCGCGCAGCAGCGCCGTGTAGACGGGGCCGGGGTCGGGCAGCCGCACGGCTTCGATCGGGGTGGGCACCAGGGTCTCCTCGGTGTTCGGCGGTCGCTCAGCCGGCGGCGGACGCGGCCGCGCCGGCGTGGGCGGGGGAGGCAGCGGAGGGGGCCGCGGCGGGGCGGGTGGCGCGGCGCACGTCCAGGGAGCCGGCTATCGCGAGCCGCAGCACGTCGGTCGAGCCCTCGTAGATCCGCAGGGAGCGGATCTGCCGGTACAGGCGCTCCGTCACCCCGTCGCGCACGACCCCGGCGGCGCCGAGCAGCTGCACCGCCGCGTCGACGACCTCCTGCGCGGCCTCCGTCGCGTGGACCTTGGCCATGTTGGAGTGCCGCGCGTAGCCACGGTTGCCCCGGTCGCACTCCCAGGCGGCGCGCGACACGAGCAGGGCGGCCGTGTTGAGCCGCACCTCCATGTCCGCCAGCTCCGCCTTGACCAGCTGGAGGTCGGACAGGGTGCCGCCGTAGGCCGAGCGGGACCGCGTGTGGGCGAGGGCCGTGTCGGCGGCCCGGCGCGCGAAGCCGAGGGCGGCGGCCCCCACCGTCATCCGGAACCGCTCCAGCAGGTCCACCGCGACGACGAAGCCCTTGCGCGGCCGGCCGAGGACCGCGTCCGCCGGCAGCCGGACGTCCGTGAACGACAGGTGCGCGAACGAGCGGGGCGCGATCGCGTCGATCCGCTCGGCGGCCACACCCGGTGTGTCCGTCGGCACCAGGAAGGCGGTGAGCCCCAGCGGGCCCGGGCCCTCGCCGGTACGGGCGATCACGACCACGACGTCCGCGATGGTGCCGTTGGCGATCCACGCCTTCTGCCCGTTCAGCACGTATCCGCCGTCCCCGGTGCGCTCGGCGGAGAGGGAGACGGCGGCGACGTCCGACCCGGCCTCCCGCTCCGACACCGCGAACGCCCCGATGGCCTCGCCCCGCGCCAATAGCGGCAGCCAGCGGGCGCGCTGCTCCTCGCTGCCGAACCGGATCACCGGCGTCGCCGCCAGCGCCTGGATGGAGAAGGCGAAGTCCGCCAGGTCCTCGGCGTACGCGAGCGCCTCCCGCATCAGGCACAGCGCGCGGGCGTCTCCGGGGCGGTACCCCGGCGCCCCCGTCCCGGAGGCGGCCTCGGTACCGGACCCGGGCCCGGCCGCCGCGCCGGTCCCGCCCGCCCGCGCGGCGGCCGGGTCGAGCGCGGCGAACCAGCCCGCCTCACCCAGCCGCCGTGCCAGCGTGCGCCCCGCCTCGTCCGGGTCCATGGCGCGCACCTTCTCCCACAGCGCCGTGCCGTCGTCGCACCAGGCGCCGATCTCCGCGGCGAGCCGCCGGTGGCCGGCGTCGTGGAACGGCAGGTGCAGGATCTCGGGGTCGAAGCTCGTCGTCGTGTCCACAGGGTCACTCCGTGCGGGATCGGGGGCGGGAGGTCGGGGTGGTCGGGAACGGGCGGCCGGGGCGCCGCCGCGGCGGCGCGTTCAGAGCAGCAGCTCGGCGACGTCGTCGTCGCCCCGGGCGGGCGCCTCGGGTCCCGGCCGGTGCGCGGCCTCGCCCGTGGCCGCCGCCCCGCCGTCCCGGGCCGCCTCGGCCTCCCGGGCGGCCTCGGCCCGCAGGGCCCGCTTCACCAGCGGCTGCTCCACGAAGTAGGCGAAGGAGGCATAGCCCCGCCAGACGCGCCGCCAGGCCCGCTGTACCGCCTCGTCGCCCCCGTCGCGTCCGAGCGAGTCGAGGTGGGCGACGATGATGTCGGCCGACTGGCGGGCGTGTCCCGCCGAGAAGTTGTCGATCGACAGGTGCGCCTCCTCGTAGGAGGTGTCGAAGCCGTGGCTGCGCAGCTTCTGTATCTCGTGCATCCGCAGGGCGCCGAGGCCGAACATCTCCACGCCGAGGTTGTAGCCGAGGATCTCCTCGTACAGGCTGTCCGGGAAGAGGGCCAGGCTCGCCTGGTGCAGCGCGAACCCGTAGACGTCGTCCGGCAGGTCGTCCTGGTCCAGGAACGCCTCGTCCCTGATGTGCGGCAGGTGGATGTCCATGCTCGCCAGCACCCGGTGGATGAGCGTGATGTGGTTCTTGGCGATGTCCCCGCGCCCCATCTCGTCCGCGTAGATGGCGAACAGCATGCCGTCGCCGGGCCGGTGCCGGCGGCCGACGTTGCCGATGCGGTGCGCCCACGTGCCGTCGATGAGGCTGGCCAGCGCGGACGTCGACTGGCCGAAGACGACCTCGTCCCGGTCGGGGATCGCGGACAGCGGCTCGTACGGGTCCACCAGCTTGTCCCAGTAGATGCCCTCCACGCGGCGCATCAGGGCGTCGGGCGTGTACGGGAAGTACGTGGCGTCGGTCTGCCGGCCGTCCGACCCGTGGGTGAACAGCAGCTCGGCGTCGGCGAGCCGGGCCTCGGCGTGCGCGCGGGCCGCGGGCAGGACGCCGGGGAAGCGCTCGAAGTTCACCAGGCGGTGCAGCAGCTCGCGGTGGCCGAGCGCCGCGCACTCCGCCAGCAGCTCCTCCTGCCCGACGACCTCGTCGGCGGCCCGCGCCCGCACCAGGGCCCGCGCCCAGTGCCCGGCGGCCGCGTCGCCCGCCGTGTTCGGGGGGAAGTCGAGGTCGGCGGGCTCGCCCGACGCGATCGCCTCGGTCCAGGCGGTGAACGTCGCCGCCTCGCGCTCGTCGAAGATGCCGAACATGGGGCCGCCGAACTTGATGGCCTTGAGGAACCGGCAGCCGCCGTCCCGCGACGGCCGCACCTGCCGGGACGCGCGGAACTCCGCCATGAAGGCGGCGAGGTCCAGCCCCTCGTCGTCCAGCCACTCCGACAGGCGCCGGTCGCCGAGGCGCACCGCCCGGTGCTGGCGGCCGGCGAACGCCGCGTGCTTCGCCACGATCGCCGCGACCCTCGCGTCCAGGGACAGGCCGGACTGCCAGGCGGCCAGCTCGGTGAGCGACGCGGTGTGCTCCTCCTCCAGCCGGACCGCGAGCCGGACGGCGGCCAGCAGCCGCCGCAGGTCGTCGGCGCCGGTCGGGCTCTGCGCGACGAGCCGGAGGTAGGAGGCGAGCAGGTCCCGTACCGCCTCCTCGGGCAGCATCGGCTCGGTGCCGAGGAGCAGGTCGTCCACGCCGAGCGCGTGGATCGCGTAGTGGAAGCCGACGACCTCCGGCAGGAACGAGGCGGGCAGCCGGGACAGCGCGAGCCGGAACGCGCCGTGCAGGGCGGTCAGCGGCCTCGCCGACGCGTCGGTCAGGAACGCGGCGGCCGCCACGTCCGGGAGGTGGACGCCCTGCCCGGCGAGCGCCCGGCGGCGCCGGGCGACCGCGCCCTCGTCCCAGGTCCCCTCGCCGGCGAGGAGGAAGTGGTGGCCGAACAGGTCGTTGACGACGAGGGCGGGCTGGGTGGCCGCCTGCGAGACGGTGTCCAGCCAGCACGCGCCGAGCAGCGCGAGCGGGGCCCGCTGGCGCAGCACGGCGTCGCGCACCTCGGGGTCGGCGTCCGCGCCGGTCAGCGCGGCCAGGGCGGGGGCGACGCGGCCGCGGGCGGCGAGCACGTACGCGGCGACGGCGTCCGCGTCGACATCGGTGTCGGCGGCGATGTCGAAGGCGGCGGACGGCGGCGGGTCGGTGTCGGGCGCCTCGTCCCCGGCCAGGAAGCCGCGCAGCACCTGACGGGCCGTCAGAAGTGCGGTCTCGCTCTCCTGGTCGGTGAGCAGCCGGCGGAAGAGGTCCGCCGGATCACCCGCCAGGACCGCCGCTGCCTCCTCGACCGCCCGGTGCCCGGCCCGGACGGGGCCGTTCGGCAGGGAGGTGGTCAGGTCGGGCGGGGGGACCGTGGAACGCGCGCTCATGAGGGGCTCCCGAGGTCGACGGCCGGTATCCGGTCCGGATCCTGTGGCGGTGTGCGGAGGAGGACGCCGACCCGTACGCCGGGCACGCTGGAGACGAGCAGGTAGTGCCCGTCGGGCCGGGTGCCGTGCGCGGCGGCGCGGTCCACCAGGTTGATCAGCGGGTCGGCGGCGAAGCAGTGGCCGGTCCGCGTGACGTTGTCGAGGAACAGCTGCTCCTGCGCGAAGCCGGCCTGGCGCTCCTTGAGGACCACGACCGGGCGGAACAGGTTGGGGTGGAGGACCCCGTCGACGTCGTCCACGGTCATCCCGAGGGCGCCGAGGATCCGCTCGTTCACGGTGCGGGCGAGGTCGGCGCTGATCTCGTGCGACCAGTCCAGCGCGCCGGTGTCCTGCGCGGACGAGCCGCCGACGATCTCGTACGCGCCGGGGCCGAGCGGTTCGTCGCTCACCAGGCAGCTCGCCGCGCCGTCGCTGAACAGCGCGTAGCCCTCCATGCGGACCGACTCGTCGGTGATCTTGTCGGTCGTGACGACGAGGACCCGGCGGTGGTGGCCCGCGGCGACCAGGGCCTGCGCGGTGCGGATGCCGACCAGCAGGTTGGTGCAGCGGTTGAGGGTGACGCCGGTGAACGCCGCGTCCCCGACGCCGAGGCCGCGCAGGACGCGCTCCACGAAGGTGCCGTGCGTCACGGGGCCGCCGGGGAAGCGCGTCGAGCACAGCACGACCGCGTCCACGGACCCGGGGTCCGCGCCGCAGGCGCGCAGGGTCGCGGTGCCGCTCTCCACGGCCAGGGACTCCAGGTCCTTCTCGGTGCGGCGGACCCGGCCCCAGCCCCACAGGGACGCCTTGGGCGGCATGCCGAGCTCTCGGGCCCGTTCGGTCAGTCCGGCGAGGGTGGTGTGGTCGGCGTCCTGCTCACCCAGGACGTAGGCGGGACCGCACAGGTGGACGGTGCCGGTGCGCGGGCGGTCGACGGGGGAGGGGGCGCGCGTCCGGGTGGCGGGGGGCGGGTCGTCCGCCCGGACGGCGGCGGACGGTGAGGGAGCCGGCGGCAAGGGGGCTGACGGTAAGGGGGCTGACGGCGTCACGGTGCGGGATCACTCTCCGGTGTCGAGAAGCCTGTTGAGGTCGGCGTAGGGCACGGCGTCCGGCCCGAACGTGAAGGTGCCGCGGTCGCGGACCTCCTCGGCGGCGCGCACGAGGGCGCCGTACGCGGCGCGGGACATCGAGGAACCGACGCTGACGCGGCGCACGCCCAGCTTGCCGAGGTCCGCCACGGACAGGCGCAGGGCGCCGCCCATGAGGACGTTGACCGGACGGCTCACCGACGCGCACACGGCACGCACGGCGTCCGCGTCGGGCAGCGCCGGCGCGTACAGGACGTCGGCGCCCGCCTCCTCGTACGCCTGGAGGCGGCGGATGGTGTCGGCCAGGTCGGGCCGGCCCTGGAAGAAGTTCTCGGCGCGTGCGGTCACGGTGAAGGGGAAGTCCAGTCCGCGGGCGGCGGCGACGGCGGCGGCGACCCGCTCGGCGGCCTCCGGCAGCGGGCGGATGGGGTCGTCGGCCCGGCCCGTGTAGTCCTCGATCGAGCCGCCGACGAGGCCCGCCCGGGCGGCGAGCCGAATGGTTTCGGCCACCTCGTCGGGCGTGTCGCCGAAGCCGCTCTCCAGGTCGGCGGTGACCGGCAGGTGCGTGGCGTCAACGATCGCCGCCGCGTTGTCCAGGAGTTCCTCGCGGGTGACGCGGCCGTCCGGCCTGCCGAGGCTGTACGCGAGCCCGGCGCCGGTGGTGGCGAGCGCGGCGAAGCCGAGCCCCGTGAGCAGGCGGGCGGTGCCGCGGTCCCAGGGGTTGGCGACGACGAACGGCTCGTCGGCGGCGTGCAGGGCGCGGAAGTGCTCCGCCTTGCGGCGCTGGTCGGCGGTCGCGTGGGTCATGGTGGTGTCCTCGTGGTGGGTGACGGGTGGCCTGACCGGTTCAGATAAGTTCAACGTGGTCGGCCGTGTCGATGTCCACGCCGTCGTCACACGCCACACGGACGAGCGACCCGAGCAGTCCCGTCACGGCGCCCGGGTCGTCCTCGAAGTAGAAGTGGCCGCCGTCCACCCACCGACGTTCGGGCGTGTCCGCGCACTCGCGGGCCCAGGGCTCCAGGCTCGCGTCGGTCACGTGCGGGTCGTCGACGCCGTTGACGAGGGTGACCGGCACCGTCAGGGGGGCGTCCGCGCGGTACGCGTAGCGGGCCACCATGCGGAAGTCGGCGCGCAGGTGGGGCAGCAGCAGTTCGGCCAGGGCCTCGTCGGCGACGACCTCGGGGGGCAGCCCGCCGAAGAACCCGACGGCCTCGGTGAACTCCCTGCCTTCGAGGCGCGCGGTCTCGATCACGCGCCGGGTCGGCAGCAGCGCGGGCGCCGAGCAGCCGGAGGCGACCAGATGGCGCAGCCCCGGCGTCCCGCGCAGTCGGCGGGCGACCTCGAAGGCCACGACGGAGCCGAGGCTGTGCCCGAAGAGGAGGAAGGGCCCTTCGGCCCGGGCGATGGCTTCCGCGGCCCCGTCGGCGAGTGCGTCGACGGACGCGGCGGTCGGCTCGCGGAAGCGGTGCGCCCGGCCGGGAGGGCAGACGGCGACGATCCGGCCGGCGGCCCCGAGGGCCTGCTGCCAGCCGAGGAAGGAGCGGGGGTTCCCGCCGGCGTGCGGGAAGCAGTAGACCCGGACGGGGGGCTCGCCCGCGTGGGCGGCGGTGACGAACCAGGGGGAATCGGTCACGGGAGAACGCACCACCCTTCTTCGGTCCCGGTACGGGTCAGACGGCGACGGACGGCTTGGCCGCGTCCCAGCCGACGTCGGACAGGACGGGCTTCCCGGTGGCGGAGGTGTCCACGCCGGTGCCGGTGCCGGTGCCGAGACCGAACGTCACGAGTCCGAATCCGACGGCAAGGGCGCCGACCGTCACGCGGAGGGGGAGGGAGGGGGCGAGCGACTGGGTGCCGGTGTGCGGAGCGGGGGTGTTCTTCTTCATGGCCCTCGTGCCCTTCTGGGGGAGGAAAAACTGGTGAATGACGGGTGAATCCCCGGAGCTCGTCCGCCCGCTGTGCCGGGTCGCCGGATCGCGGGACTTCCGGAAGGCGGTCGGTCATGTGCATTCGCCGGAGATCACCTGACGCATTCCAATCTTGCGCACCTGGCTCAGGGGACAAAGATCTACAGTGGCTCGGGTTTGCGCAGTGCGGCAAGTCACGGGGTCTTTATCGCGTCAAAGTGGACATACCTGCCGAGTGGGGAATAGGGATGAATGGTGCACGGGATGTCAATTGGGACGAACGAGATGTGGAACCTTCAACCGCGACCACGCGCCCCGCGCAGTTCCTCCGGTGCATGGCCGAGCACCTGGACGAGTTGGCCCGGCTGGCCGAGGACCACGCCGCACGGGCCGGCGGCCCCGTAGGAGAGGCGCCTTCCGGCCGCTCGGGGATCCGCTACGTCCACGGTCTGGAGGCGATAGGCGAGGCCATCGACGAGATGCTCGGCGGAGCCAGGCGGGAGATCCTCACCGCGCAGCCCGACGGCCCGCGCCCCGGCGCCGTACTGGAGGACGCGCTGGAATCCGTGCGCCGCCTCATCGCCGGGGACGTCGCGATGCGCACGCTCTACCAGCACACGGCGCGGTTCGACGAGGCGACCAAAAGCTATGTGCGCGCCGTCGCGGAATACGGCGTGAAAGTGCGCACCCTGGAGGAATTCTTCGACCGGCTCATCATCATTGACGCGTCGGTGGCCTTCATATCCGCCAACGACGACCGCACGACGGCCGTCGCGATAACCGAACCGGCCGTTGTCCGGTTTTTGATGGGCAGTTTCGAGCGGGCCTGGGACCGCGCGAGCCCCTTCCCCTTCGACCCCGTCCACGCGGCCAAGGCGGCCGACGAGGTCATGCCCGCCATACGGGAGTCGATCAGCCGACTGCTCGTCGAGGGGTACTCCGACAAGCGGATCGCCCGCCGCATCGGCATCAGCGAGCGGTCGCTGCAGGCCCATATCGCCGCCATGAAGCAGGAGCTGGGGGCGCACAACCGCCTCCAGCTCGGCTACCTGCTCGGGCGCAACGAGACCACGTACATCGTCTGAGCGCACCGCTGTTCCCCGGCCCGCGGGGCCGCCGGCCGCCCGGGGGCGGGCGGCCGGCGACCCGGCGGGCGTCAGGCGGTCTGCCGGCCCGGTTCCGGCGCCTCCCGCGCCGCCGGCTTCCGCCGCCCCGGCAGCCGGGAGACGGCGACGCCCACCAGGCAGACGACACCGCCGAGCAGCGTCATCCAGCCGGGGACCTCCGACAGCCAGAGCCAGGAGATCAGCACCACCACGGCCGGCACCGCGTACGTCGTCGCGCCCAGCTTCCCCGCGCTCGTCCGGGCCAGCGCGTACGCCCACGTGCTGAACGCCAGGGCCGTCGGGAACAGGCCCAGGTAGACCAGGTTGAGCGTCGCCGACCACGGGGCCTCGGCCAGGTCGTCCAGCATCAGGCCGGCGAACGGCAGACACGCGAGCGTGCCCGCGAAGCAGCCGAACGTCGTCACCTGCATCGGGCTGGCGTACCGCAGCGCGGGCTTCTGCGCCACGACCCCGCCCGCGTAGGTGACCGCCGCGAGCAGGCACAGCAGGACGCCCGTCACCGACGACGACCCGTGGCCCGACATGGACCAGCCCACCACGACGGCGCCCAGGAACGACACGGCCATGCCCGCCAGGAGCATCGGGGGGAAGCCCTCCTTCAGCAGCCACCCGCCGAGCAGGGCGATGACGATGGGGCCGATGTTGACGACCATCGCGGCCGTCCCCGCGTCCACCAGCTCCTCGCCCCAGTTCAGGGCGACCATGTAGACGCCGAACCACAGCACGCCGGAGGCGAGGATGCCGGGCCAGGCCCTGCGGTCCGGCAGCGTGCCCCCTCTGAGGACGAAGAGGAGCCCGAGGACGATCGAAGCGGTCAGCAGCCGCCCCAACGCCAGCGCTCCGGGATGGAAGTGCGGCGCCGACGCGCGGATGGAGACGAACGCCGACGCCCACAGCACCACGGTCACGGAGGCTGCCAACAGGGCACGACGATCGGTTGGGGAACCGCCGTTCGTATGATCCATGCCCGCATGGTAGCGAGCGGTCGTGTCCGTGATATGACCATCGCACCGGCGTGATCGGCTTCGAGTCGGCCCGTGGCGCGAACTCGTCCCCCGCGCCTCTCACGCCGAGCGGTGCAGGTCCTCCACCCGTACCGGCTCGGCGAACGGCAGGCCGTGCCCGTACCGCTCCAGCTCGTCCAGTGCCGCGTGCGCCAGACGGCCCAGCTCGTTGCCGAGGGCGCCCGCGACGTGCGGGGTGAGCAGCACGTTCGGGAGGTCGTACAGCGGGGAGCCGGTCGGCAGCACCTCCGGCTCCGTCACGTCGAGCACGGCGCGCAGCCGCCCCGACACCAGCTCCGCCGTCAGGGCGGCCGTGTCGACCAGGGAGCCCCGCGCGGTGTTCACGAGCGTCGCCCCGTCCCGCAGCAGCGCCAGCCTGTCCTGATCGAACAGGTGCCGCGTCTCGGGCAGTTCCGGCGCGTGCAGCGTCACCACGTCGCTGGAGCGCGCCAGCGTGTCGAGGGGCACGGGCCGCGCCCCGAGCCGGGCGGCCTCCACGGCCGGCACGTACGGGTCGTGCAGGAGCAGCTCCAGGTCGTACGGGCGCAGCAGCTCGATCACCCGCCGCCCGATCCGGGACGCCCCGACGACCCCGACCGTCCGCCGGTGGTTGCCCGCCCCGGCGAGCAGGGCGAGCGGGTCGACCGCGCCGCGCCGCTCCCGGTAGGCGCGCCGGGCCTCCAGCACCCGCTTGCCGGCGAAGAGGATCGAGGCGACGGTGTACTCGGCGACGGACCGCGCGTTGGCCGCGGCCGCCGAGGCCACCACCAGGCCCCGCTCCCAGCACGCGTCGGTGACGTGGTGCTTCACCGAGCCCGCCGCGTGCACGACCGCGCGCAGCCGCGGCATCCGCTCCAGCGCCGCCGCGGTCACCGGCGGGCAGCCCCAGCCGGTCAGCAGCGCCTCGGCCCGCTCCAGCGCCTCAGCGTGCGCCGGGTCGGCGAAGTCCCGGACGACGAGCGCCGGATCGGTGTCGGCGACGGCGGCCAGCCGCTCCAGCGCGGCGGCGTCGAACAGGGCGTTCCGCACCGGCGGGTCCATGGCCAGCACGGTTCTGGGCCGCCGGCCGGGGGAGGGACCGGTCGGCGGCCCGGTCGTCGGTGCGGTGGGAGGGATCGTCGGCATGGGCTGCTCCTGTACGAAGCCCCGGCGAGGCACGGGCGGCGGGGCGGCGCCCCTTTCCGGGACCGTAACCGTCCGCGGGCCCGGCACGGAATGACACACCGTCCGGTGCCGGTGCGCGGGGCGGTGCCGGTGTCGGGCCCGGTGCCGGTGGTGCCGGGCCCGGGGCGGCGCCGCCGGGAGCGGGGGGTCACGGCCGGGGCGGATCCGGGGCGCGGCGGACCTCGACCGCCGGGTCGACCGCCCCGTCCAGCTCCAGCACGGCGATCTCGTTGCGCCCGGCCCGCAGCAGCGGCCACGGCAGGTACAGCGTCCGCTGGGGCCCCCGCTCCGGCCAGTACCGCCCCAGGCAGAAGCCGTTCACCCACACGTACCCCTTGCGCAGCCCCGGCAGGCCCAGATGGGCGTCGGCCGGTTCGGCGACCTCCAGGGACCCGCGCAGGAAGACCGGCCCCGCCGCCCCCGCCCCGGCCGTGCGCGCCCCCCACGGGACCCGCTCCGGCGTGCCGTGGCCCAGCTCCACCGCCCGCGCCGTCCAGCCGTGCAGCAGCTGCCGGCCGTGCAGGACGCGGCGGACGCCCTTGCGGTCGCCCAGCCCCACGCCGTAGTTGACCCGGCCCATCGACTCCACCAGCAGCGCCAGGCGCGCCCCGCCCGCGGGCACGGCGGGAACGTCGAGCGACTCGCCCGCGTCCCGTTCCAGCACTCCGGCGGGCCGTCCGTCGACGAGGACGTGCGCCCGGTCCGCGAGCCCCCGCACCGACAGCGGACACGGGCCGCGGGGGCCCGGGACGCGGCTCTCGTACAGCACCAGCCCGTGCGCGAGGCCCAGTTCCTCGAAGGAGGGCGGCTCGGGGGCCGTCACCGGCGGGGTCGCCACCGCGTCCAGCACGTCGAGCAGCGCCACGGCCCCCGTCAGCGCCACCCGCGACGGCGGCAGCAGCGGGGCGGGCGGCTCCGGCTCGGGCGGGGGGCCGTCCGCGTGGGCGGCCAGCACCTCGCGGAAGGCGTGGAACTTCGCCGTCACCGCGCCCCGTTCGTCGACGGGCGCGTCGTAGTCGTAGGAGGTGACGGTGGGTCGGTAGCCGGCGCCCGTCGCCGGGTCGGCGGTGTTGGCCCCCGCCCAGGTGGAGAAGTTCGTCCCGCCGTGCGCCATGTAGAGGTTGACGGAGGCGCCCGTCTCCAGGACCGCGGCCAGCTCCGCGGCCGCGTCGGCGGCGTCCCGCGCCACGTGCTCCTCGCCCCAGTGGTCGAACCACCCGCACCAGAACTCCATGCAGAACGGCGGGTCGTGCGGTCGCAGCCGCCGCAGCGCGGCGAACGCCTCACGCGGCCGGCTGCCGAAGTTCACCGTGGCCGGCGTGCCGGGGAGGGTGCCGCCGGTCAGGAGGACGTCGTCGGGCCCGTCGGAGGTGAACAGAGGCACGTCGACGCCGCGCGCCCGCAGGCCCGCCGCGAGGTGCTCCAGGTAGCCGGTGTCGGAGCCGTAGGACCCGTACTCGTTCTCCACCTGCATCATCAGCACGTGCCCGCCGCGCGTCACCTGGTGCGGCGCGAGGACCGGGACCAGCCGGTCGTACCAGCGGTCCACGTGCGCCAGATAGGCCGGGTCCCGGCAGCGCAGCGCCCGCACCTCGCGGTCGGCCGCCAGCCACCAGGGCAGTCCGCCGTTGTCCCACTCGGCGCAGACGTACGGCGACGGGCGCACGATCGCGTACATCCCCTCCTCGCGCACCGCCCGCAGGAAGCCGTCCAGGTCGGCCGGTCCGCCGAAGTCGTACTCCCCGGGGCGCGGCTCGTGCAGGTTCCACGGGACGTAGGTCTCCACGGTGCCGAGGCCCATGGCGCGCAGCGCCCGCAGCCGCTGCGGCCACTGGGGCGGCAGGACGCGGAAGTAGTGCAGGGCGCCGGAGAGCACGCGGAAGGGGCGGCCGTCGAGGAGGAACCCCCCGGGGGTCACGGCGAACGGCGGCACGGGCACCTCCGGCGGGACGCGGGCGCCGGGCGGCACCCCGACGGGCGGCCCCGTCGGGCGGCAGCCTAACCAGCGCCCGGCCGGCCCGGGACGCGTACCGCCCGACCGGCTCCCCGCCGCGGGGCCCGGTGGCCGGTTCCCACCCCCGCGAGGACCCGGCGGCGGCCGGCCGGCGCCCCGTATCCGGCCTCGCCGCTTCGGGTGTAACCGCTGGTGGGACGCCCGGTGGACGGGTCTTCACCAGGGCGTGCGAAGAGGTTCGCGCGGGGTTCTGTTCCCGGCGGGGCGGTGGCTGCATACTGTTCCTCCTCGCCCCCGGTGCCGCACCGGTCCGTCCGCCGCGCGCACCCCGTGACGCGGAAGGCACCGACCCGGCGAGCCTCCCCTCCCTCGCGCGCCGCCCTGCCGGCGCGGGAGGCCCCCTGCTCGTGGAAGACCCGAGGTTCCGTGCCAGTACCTGTTGTCCTCGCCGGGCGCACCGTGCGCCTGGAGCCGCTGGCCGCGCGCCACGCGGAGGGCCTCGCCCGGGCCGGCGCGCAGGACCGCGCCGCGTACGCCTACACCCCCGTGCCCGACGGTCCGGAGGCGGCACACGACTACGTCGCCCGCGCGCTGCGCGACCAGGCGGCGGGCCGCTCGCTGCCGTTCGCTCTGGTCGGCGCCGCCGACGGCCGGGTGATCGGCGCCACCCGGTTCGCGGAGCTGGACTACTGGGCGGGGCCCCTGGTGTGGCCCCCGACCACCGGCGTCCCCCGCGGCGACCCGCTCACCGCCGTGCCCGACGCGGCGGAGATCGGCAACACCTGGTTCGCCGCGGAGGCCCGCGGCACCGGTGCCAACACGGAGGCCAAGCTGCTCATGCTCGCCCACGCCTTCGACACCTGGGGCGTGCGCCGCGTCTCGCTCCGCGCCGACGCGCGCAACTCGCGCTCGCGCGCCGCGATCGAACGGCTCGGCGTCACCTGCGAAGGGGTCCGCCGGGCCCACTCGCGGGGGCTGGACGGCGTCGTCCGCGACACCGCCTTCTACTCGGTCCTGGCCGAGGAGTGGCCCGCCGTCCGCTCCGTCATCGAGCTGCGTCTCTCCGCCACCGGCACGCCCGCGCGGATTCCCCCGCCGCACCCGGGCCACCGGCACCACGAGGACGCCGGCGGTCGGCTCCTCCTCACCTGACGCACACGACCCACGCGTGTGGGCGGGGGAAGCCCGGGTAAGCGGACGCCCTGACCGTAGGAAAGGAGCCGAGTCGTGCTGATGGCCCACCCCGCCGTGCTGACGAAGCTGATAGAGGAGTACGAGGCGCTCAGCAAGCTGGACGCCGGCAACGGCACACCGGCCGTCCGCCAGCGGCTGGCGGACGTCGCGTACACGCTGTGCGTCTCCACCGGGACGCACGACGTCGACGCGGCCCTCGTCGCCGCCCGGCACCAGCTCCCCGGCGCCCGGCCCGAGGACGACTCCGTGCTCACGGACGACTCCCTGCTCACGGCCTGACGCGCGGCCGGCCGGTCGGCCCGCCCGGCCGGACCTGGGCGAGCCGCAGGGGGCCCGCGAGGTCAGTCGGCCTCAGGCGGGCCCAGGTGGAGCAGGCAGACGTCGTCGCGGCGCGTCGGGGACAGGTCCGCGGTGAGCCGCAGGGTGAGGTGCTCCGCGCCCTGCTCGTCGCCGACCGCCCCGGCCGCGACCGCCGCGAGTCGCGCGAGGCCCTCGGCGATGTCCTCGGCCGGGCGCTCGACCAGCCCGTCGGTGTACAGCAGCAGGTGGTCCCCGGCCTCCAGGGTGAACCGCTGCTCCTCGTAGCGGCACTCCGCCGTCGCGCCCAGGATGATCCCGGCGGGCGGTTCGAGGAACCGGGCCGTGCCGTCCCGGACCAGCAGCGGCGGCAGGTGGCCCGCCTGGACCCACGTCATCGTCCGGTCCCACGGCTGGTAGCGCGCGAGGATCATCGTGGCGGTGGTGTGGCGGCCCTCGGCCGCGTGCAGCAGCAGCGCGTTGAGCCGCATCAGCGCGTCGGGCAGCGGCGAACCCGTCACGATCATGCCCTTGGCGGTGAACCTCAGCTGCGCCATGGTCGCGACGGCCCCGATGCCGTGCCCGGCCACGTCGCCGATGACGAACAGCCCGCTGCCGTCGGGCAGCCCGATGGCGCTGTACCAGTCGCCCCCGACGCTGAGCCCCTCCTCCGACGGCAGGTAGAAGACCTCGGTGCGCAGCCCGGCGACCGTGAGCCTCCGCTCCTGCCGGGGCAGCAGCGCCTCCTGGAGGCTCTTCGCCAGTGCCCGCTCGGCCTGGAGCAGGCCCTGCTGCACGAGGAAGGCGCGCTCGGACTCCAGCAGCGCCTGCTCGGCCCGGCGCTGCGCCGTCAGGTCCTGGTAGAGGGCGTGCACCTCGATGGCCGCGCCCGCGGGGTCCGTCACGGCCTCCGCGACGAACCGCACGTGCCGCACCCCCGCCCCGGTCGTGATCCGGAACGTCCGGTCCACGGGGTCGGCCGCGTCCCGCAGGCGCCCGGCGGCCTCCGTCAGTTGCGGGACGTCCTCCGGGACGACGTGCAGCGCCAGCTCCTCCCAGGACACCGGGCCGTCGGCGGGGTCACGCCCGAGGATCCGGTACGCCTGCTCCGACCAGGTCGCCTCGCCCGTCAGGAGGTTCCACTCCGCCCAGCCCAGGTCGCCCAGGTGCTCCATCTGGTGCAGCCTGCGGGCCTCCCGCACGAGCGGGTCGTGGCACGCCCAGGTGACGACGAGCCGGCCGCCGAGGCGCGTGGCACGCACCGTGTAGGACGACTCGCTGGGCGCCCCGGCGGCCACCTCCTCGTACGTGAACGACTCGCTCTCGTACGGCACACCGGTCAGCAGCGCGTCGCGGTAGCCGCGCCACAGGTCGGTGCCAGCGACCGTCGGGTAGGTCTCCAGGACGCGCCGCCCCACCATCTCCCGGCCGCGCCGGCCGACGGAGTCGACCGACTCGGGGGCGGCCGCGTCGATGCGGTAGTCCGCGACGTCGCCGTCGGGTGACCACAGGGGGGTGAGCAGGACCGCCGGCATCGGCAGGGTGTCGAGGACCGCCTGCACCACGCTGGCGTCCGGAACGGCGCTCCCGGCGTCCGCCGGGCCGCCCGGCCCCGCCCGGCCCGCCGCCGGTACCGGCCCGTCGTACGGTACGGCTCCGACTGCCGGTGCGGCGCCGGGCGCGGCCCCGTTGGCCGCCGTGGTCCCGATCGCCGCGGCCGGACCGGGCGCGGCACCGGGGAACCGGGTGCGCAGCAGCCCTCCCGCCAGCAGTGCCGCCTCCCGCAGCAGGGTCCGGGCGGCCGGGGTGAACGGCGCGGGTCCGGCCGGGAGGTAGCCGACGACGCCGGTCGTCGCGTCGGCGCCGGCGACGGGCACCCAGGCGACCCCCGCCCGGCGCCCGGCGGGCCCGCCCAGCGGGGCCGGGCCCGCGGGCTCCCGCACGGCGTCGTCCTCCCACACCGGGCGGCCGCCGCGGGCCGCGTCCACGGCCGCGTGGCCGCTCGTCGCGGGGATCCGGGACCGGTGGACCGCCGCCCCCTCGACACCGGCGTGGCCGCGCAGCACCAGGTCCCCCGAGGGCTGCTCCACCCCGTACCACAGCACCCCGGCCACGGCCGCCGCGCGGCGCAGGCCGCCCAGGAGCGCGCGGGCCGCGTCCTGGTGCGTGCGGGCGGCCTCCAGTCGCCCGGCCAGCTCGGCCAGGACCCGCGCCCGGCCCGCCGACGCCTCCGGCGCGCGCCGTCCCGGGCCGGTGTCCGGTGTCCGCGGGAGCGTCCCGAGCGGCGGGGCGGATGAGGGGCCCCGGCGGGCGTCACCGCCGAGCACGCTCCAGCACTCCTCGGTGACGGTGCGGCCCTGTTCGCCGGCGCCGCGCGCGAGCGCCGCGCCGGCCGCGCCGGCCGACAGGCCGTCCCGCCCCATGAGCACGCCCTTGGCGCGCTCGTGGACGGCGGCGGTGGCCAGCGTGTCCTCCAACTCCTCCACGCGAGCGCGCAACCTGGCCACGGTCTGGGCGAACGCCACCATCTCGGAGGCGTCGTCGTCCGTCGGCACACGCGGGTCTTCCACCCTCCGAGCATGGCACACCCCTTTGGCCCACGCCGCGCACCGGGGGTGTACTCCACCCGGCCCCGTGCCCGCCGCCCGCGCCCCGCCACCCGGCAGGGCCGACGTGCGGGGCGCGGCGGCCTGCGGTAGACACGGGTGCGTGCAGACCTTCCTGCCGTACCCGTCCTTCGGGGACTCCGCCCGTGCCATGGACCTCCGGCGCCTGGGCAAGCAGCGGGTGGAGGCCCTCCAGGTGTTCCGCGGGCTGACCGTGCCCGGGTACGGGTGGCGCCGGCACCCCGCCGTGCGCATGTGGATCGGGTACGAGGAGGCCCTGGTCCGGTACGGCCTGGAGATGTGCGACGTCTGGACGGCGCGGGGCCACCGCGACACCTGCGCCGACTCCCTCCTCGCCGGGTACCGCGAGCTGCGCCCCGACGCGCCCGTCCGCGGGCAGGACGAGCTGGCGCGGGCCGGGGAGGTGCCGCCGTGGCTGGGCGACCCGCTGTTCCACCGCAGCCACCAGTCGGCGCTCGTGCGCAAGGACCCCGCGTACTACACGGAGTGCTTCCCCGGCGTCCCGGCCGACCTCGGCTACGTCTGGCCCGCGTCGGACCGCGACCCGGAGGTCCACCCCGGCACCACCCCGGGCTGACCGGGAACCCACGGCCCCCGCCCGGGAAGCCGCCGGCGGCGCACCCGTCGCTCCCGACGGCATAGGTGCGTCGACGACCGTGGGCGCGGGCACCCGGAGGACCACCGCACTCTCCGCGGCAGGGCGGTGGCGGGCCCGGGTCCGGCCCTCGCCCGGCCCGACACGGCTCGCTCGTGCGAGCCCCGGGCGACCCGCGCGGCCGGTTTCCCGCCTCTGCCGGACCG
The DNA here is from genome assembly GCF_020873895.1 of Streptomyces sp. DH12. Classification (GTDB taxonomy): domain Bacteria; phylum Actinomycetota; class Actinomycetes; order Streptomycetales; family Streptomycetaceae; genus Streptomyces. The sequence continues at coordinate 116,355 of NZ_JAHWGT010000019.1, forward strand.
CCCCCGTCCCGCTCAGTACGCGCCGCGTCGGCGCAGCCGTCCCGGGCGGCCGTCCGGGTCGACGAGCAGGCGGTACGCCGGGGCGGACAGCGCCGCCGCGAGCGGTGACAGCCGGGGTGTGCGGTACGTCCGCAGCCGGCCCGGCGGGCGCGGCCCCCGGCGGCCGCCGTCGTGCCAGTCGTCCAGCGCGGCCGCGGACGCGGCGAAGGCGCGGAAGGTCTCGGCGGGCTCGCACAGCGGCTCCGGGTCGTCCCGGGAGGCGGGCGCCGCCCGGTCCAGGTGCTCCCGCGCGAGGGCCAGCCGCAGCTCCCGCGCGTAGCGGCGGGCCCCGTCGCCGAGGCCGGCCGGGTCGCGCGGCTGCCGGGGGTCGGCGGCCTCGTCCAGGACGGCGCAGCTCAGTTCGGAGTCGTGGGTCCACGAGCGGAGGTTGACGTTGTCCGAGCCGACGACCGCCCACACGTCGTCGACCACGCACACCTTCGCGTGGACGTACACGGGTGTCCCGGCGTGGTTCTCCAACCCGTACACGGCGACGCGGTCGCCGCCGGCGCCGCGCAGCCCCTCCAGCGCGGCGATCCGGCCGACGAGGCTCGCCGGGAGCGCCAGCCGCCCGTCCGACTCGGGGAAGGACGGGACCACCGCCACCATCCGCAGGCCGGGGTGGGCGCGGAGCGCGTCGGCGAAGCACCGGACCACGTCCGTGGACCACAGGTACTGATCCTCCAGGTAGATCAGCGAGCGGGCGCGGCGCAGCGCCTTCAGATAGGCGCGCGCGATGCTGCGCTCGCCGTCGGGGGCGAAGTCGTACCCGTGCAGCAGGCGCCGCGGGTAGGTGCGCAGCACCTGCACCGTGCGGGTGCCGCGGGACGGCGGGTCGGGCAGCTGGGGCGGCAGGGGGTCGGCGAAGGTGTCCTCGCGGCGGAGGAGCTGGCGCAGCCGGGTCGCGGGGCTGCGGCTCAGGGGCGCGGGGTCGTCCCAGCGTTCGCGGAAGCACGCCTCCACGTCCCCGACGGCCGGGCCGCGCACGGCCAGCTGGATGTCGTGCCACGGCGGGCGCGGCCCGTAGGCGTCGGCGATGGGCAGTGACTGCGGGTCGCCGCGGTGCGCGGCGTCGTCGCGCCGGTTGTGGCAGAGGTCCGTGCTGCCGACGAAGGCGACGTCCCGCTCGGGGCGGCCCGGGTGCCGCAGGACGACGTACTTCTGGTGGTGGGAGCCGCCTGGGCGCACCCGCATGTCGAGGAGGTACTCGCCGCCAGCCGCCTGGACGACCTCGCCCAGGTGCCGGTTGGCCTCCGCGCTGAACCGGAAGCGGTCCAGGTGCGAGCGCCACACCAGCCCCTTGACGATCACACCGCGGCGCGCCGCGTCGGCGAGGACGGCCCCGACCTCGCTGCCCTCCCCGTCCAGCCGTTCGTCGGGGTCCCCGCGCCAGTCGGTGAAGAGGCACAGGTCACCGGCGCGCTGGGCGCGGACCGCGGCGAGCAGCTCCGCGAAGTACGCGGCGCCGTGCACGAGCGGGCGCACGTCGTTGCCGCGGGTCCACGCGGCCTCGCCGCGCCGGCTGTCCAGGCGGACGGCCGGATTGCCGCGTTCCGTCGCGGTCAGCAGCCAGTCGGTGGGTTCCACGGCGGGTCCTCCGGCCGTCGGGTCGTGCGTCGCCCTCCGCGTACCCCGTCGCGCCCCGCCCATCCGGCGCGGGCGGACCGGGACCGGGGCCGGTGCGGGGTGTTCCGCGGAGGCGGGCCGGGGGAGGGCCGAGGGGGAGGGACGCCGGGTACGGACGGCCGAGGTCCCGCCCACGGCGCGGGAAGCGTCGGGGACGGGACCGGGTGGGACGGAACCGGTGGGACGCGGGGCGCGGGGCGGCGCCGTGCCGGACGGCGGCGCCCCGCGCCCGTCGATCAACTGGTGACGGTGATCTGCTGCGCCGGGTCCGTCTTGTCGGTCACCAGGTACTTCGCGGTGAACGACGAGGTCGTCGCGCTGGTCGGGCAGCCGAAGCCGCCCACGACCTTGACGGGGACCTGCGCGTTGGAGAACGCCAGCGAGGACGGCGCGCCGTTGGCCCAGGTGCCGCTGGTGGCGGCGGGCGCCGTCGGCGCCGCGGTGACGGTGCAGCTGGCGATGCCCGAGGTGGTGACGACCAGACCGCCGGTCGGCACGGTGAACGACGCCACGATCGGTGAGCCGTGCTGCATCGAGACGGTCCACGCGCCGCTGGTGGCGACGGAGGCGCTGACGCCCGGCATGCTCGTCGTGCAGGAGGTGAAGCTGGGCGGGGTGATCGCGCTGGTGACGGGCCCGGCCGCGTTGTGGTTGCCGGGCGCGGCGGGGACCGTGCCGCTGGAGGCGGAGACGGAGCAGGTGACGGTCACCGCGCCCGCCTTGAGGGTGGCCTTGCCGGTGAGCGCGGCGGCGAAGGCGTGCCCGGCGGGGCTGACGGTGGTGGAGCCGGCGGCGGCCGGCGCGGTGGGCGCCGCGGCGGAGGCGGTGCCGGTGAGCGCCAGCGCCGTGGCGGTGGCGAGGCCGGTGCCGAGGGCGAGCGCCTTGCGGGTCGTGAGGGTTGCCATCTGGCGTGCTCCTTCGGGGATGGCGTGACGGGATGTCACGGGGGTGCGGTCGTGGGGGGCCCGAATCGGGGTGGAGCCCGTGGGTGACCACGGTGGTGCGGACACGGGGGAGCGATGGCTGCCGTGTCCGGTCAGGTGTCGGCGGTGGTGGCCGCCGGGGGCGGGGGCGCCGTCCCGGTGGAGTGGCGGGACGCGGCCACCGGCTGCCAGGCGAACGTCATGGCCCCGCCGACGATGCCCAGGACCGTGCCGATGAGGAAGCCGCCCAGGTTGGACATGACGAGGGCGGCCGCGGCGATCAGGGTGGTGACGACGCCCGCGAGCGAGCGGTACTGCGGGGACCACCACACCGATACGCCTAGCATGATCATGACAATCCCGAGCAGTACGGACGGGACGCCGGCGATGCCCTGGTGCAGCATCACCTCCATCGGCGCCAGCGGGATCACGCAGATCTCCGCCCCCGCCACCGCGGTGACCAGGCCGCCCCAGAAGGGCCGGCTCCGGCGCCAGCGACGCCATCTCAGCCGCGGGCCGACGCGCTCCCGGACGGGCGGTGCGGGGAGGGCGGCGGTCTGCTCGTCCGGCCCGTGATCCCGCTCCGGCTCCGCCGCCCGGTTCACCGGCGACGGCATGTCAGAAGCATTCCTTCTTGCCCTTGCTGACCTTCATGTTGAGCCCGGAGAGCTTGAACGTGCCCGCGTTCGTCGCCCAGGCGACCTGCTTCAGCCCGGTGATGTGGATGTCGTCGGCCTGCTGGGCGAAGAGGTCCTGCATGCCCTGGGCGCCGTCGGGCCCCTTGTCGAGGGTCGACGCGTCGCGGCCGATCTCGATGTTGTTGAAGGCGGCGTCACCCGACAGCTGCGTCGCGTCCACGAACAGGTCGGTGGCCGCGACGGGCGTCGTCTTGCCCGCGGTGAGGTTGAGGGAGATGTCCCCCACCACCGGCAGCGACGTGACGACCGACTGGCACAGGCTGTGCAGCTTCGCCGAGCGGATCGCGGTGACCGCGACGGGCAGCAGCTCGCCGCGGGCGTTGGTGTCGATGCTGCCGTACTGGGCGAAGCCCTCGCCGGTCAGCCGCTCGGCCGACACCTTGAACTGCTGGCCGGATACGGCGAACGAGGCCGCGAGGGCCCCGCTCGACAGCGCGACCCCCAGGGCGGCGGTGAGGGCGACGCCCGGTGCGGAGAGGGCGGCGAAGCGCTTCCACTGGATACGGCCGACGACCTCGTCCGTGTCCGTCGGGGGTGCCTTTCTCATGAACGATCCCCTCTGCTGGTGTGCGCGGCCGCACGGAGGTGTGCGGCCGCGGGTGTCGTCAGGCACACACGCGGGATGCCGCCGCAGGGGGTGTGACGTACCGTCAGGACGGCTCCGGGGGTCCGGCGTGCGGGGTGGGCCACCGGGGGTGCGCGGCGGTGCGCGGGAGAGTGAGCGGAGAGCGGCCGCGCGGTGGAGGCGCGACGCCGACCGTACTCGCGGGTGTTACCGACGGGTTGAATGTAAGAGTGCCATTGGCCATTGGCAAGGTTGGGGGGCGGCGCTTTTCGGCCTACTCGACGGGCGGCTCCTCCGCCCCCGGCGCCCCTTCCACCCCACCTGCCCCGGCCGTCCTCCCCGCGGCTTCCGCCCCCGCGGCTTCCGCTCCCTGGTCCTCCGCCGCTCCCCGTGCCCCCGCCGCCCCCTGCGCCCCGCGCAGCCAGCCGGCCATCTCCGCGTCCATCCGCTCCGCCATCGCGCGGGAGAACTCCGCGGCCACCACGTCCCCCGCCACCGGCCGCAGGGCCGTGACCGCGTCGATGACCCGCTGGACGTCGTCCGGCGTCAGCTCGTCCAACTCCCGCCCCGCGATCACGTGCCGGCGGAACAGGTCCACGAACCGGCCCGCCACCGCGTCCGCCTGGCTCCGCACGAAGGCCGCGACGTCCAGGATCTCCGAGACCGGGACACCCTCCCGGACCACGGCGGAGGTGGCGTCCAGCAGCCGGCGGCTGACGTGGGTCACCGTCTCCCCGTCCATCCGCAGGTACCCGAGCTCCACCGCCCGGCGGGTGTCGGCCGCGGTGCCCGCCGTCCCGAACAACTCGGCGAGGGCCGACAGCGGCAGGCTGACCGGTTCGTCGTTCACCCAGCCGTGCGACATCACCCGTTCCAGCCCCAGCAGCCCCGCGATGCCGCTGCCCTGCTCCCACGCCCGCAGCAGTTCGCCGATGCCGTTGACCGAATACCCCCGGCCCAACAGGTCGTCGATGAGCCGCAGCCGTGCCAGGTGCTCGTCGGAGTACCAGGCGATCCGGCCCTCCCGCTCCGGCGGCGGCAGCAGCCCCCGTTCCTGGTAGTAGCGCAGGTTGCGCTCCTTCACCCCGGCCGCCCGGGCCAGCTCGTCGCGCCGGTACCGCTTCCCCCGCCGCTGCCGCTGGTCGCCCGGGCCGGTACGCCCGTCGCGATCCGGCTGCTGCCTGCCCCGTCCGCTCATCCTCGGGAGTCTAGGGGGCGCACCACACCCCTGGACCGTTACCCGCGATCATCCCGGCTCTCCACCGGCCACACCCGGGGCCCCGGCCGGCGGAGGACCGGCGGTTCCCCCGGCGGGGCCGCGCCCCGGCGGGCGCCCGGGTGCCGGGGAGCCGAGGCGTCCGTGACAGGCGGGACGCGGCGGGGGAGGGTGGGGGACGGGGCGGCGCCCGCCGCCCCCCGGCAGGAGAGGAGCCCCATGCCCGTCCCCGTCATCCTGGACTGCGACCCCGGGCACGACGACGCGTTCGCCATCATGCTCGCCGCGGCCCACCCGGCCGTCCGGCTCCTCGGCATCACGACCGTGGCCGGGAACCAGACGGTCGAGAAGACCACCCTCAACGCCCGGCGCGTCTGCACCGCCGCCGGCATCGAGGGCGTACCCGTCGCCGCGGGGCTGGCCCACCCGCTGCGCGGGCCCGGCATCGTGGCGCCGGACATCCACGGCGAGTCGGGGCTCGACGGGCCGGGGTTCGGCCCGCCCACCGTGCCGCTCGACGGCCGCGACGCCGTCACGTTCCTCCGCGACACCCTCCTCGCCCACCCCGAGCCCGTGACGCTCGTGCCGACCGGGCCGCTCACCAACGTCGCCACCCTGCTGCTCACCCACCCGGACGCGGCCGCCCGGATCGAGCGGATCGTCCTCATGGGCGGCTCTACCGGCCGCGGCAACCGCACGCCCGCCGCCGAGTTCAACGTCCTCGCCGACCCGGAGGCGGCCGACGTCGTCCTCCGCAGCGGACTGCACGTCACCATGATCGGACTGAACGTCAGCCACCGGGCCCTGGCCACCCCGCCGGTGGTCGACCGCTTCCGGGCGCTGGGCACCCCCCTCGCCCACCTCTGCACCGAGCTGCTCACGTACTTCGGCCACACCTACCGCGAGGTGTTCGGCTTCCCCGCCCCGCCCCTGCACGACCCGCTCACCGTCGCCCACGTCATCGCCCCCGGACTCGTCCGGCTGGTCCACGCCCCCGTGGCGGTCGAACTCACCGGCATCCACACGCGCGGCGCCACCGTCGTCGACCTCGACGGGGTGACCGGGGCACCGCCCAACGTCCACGTCGGGGTCGACGTCGACGTGGACGCGTACTGGGACCTCCTGGTGGAGGCCGTACGCGCCCTGGGCTCGTCCCGCCGCCCGGCACCCGACGGCGGCGGCGTCAGTCCGTGAGCGGCCGGTAGACGGTCAGGGCCTCCGGCAGCTTGTCGAGGACGAGCTCGCGCGCCGCGGGCACCACCTCGCCGTCGTACGCCATGGGGGTGTCCGCCGGCAGCCCGCCGACCCGCAGGGACGTCGTCCGCGCGGCCGCGTACAGGCGGGTCCTGGCGAGGCCGCCGGCCGCCGTCGCCAGCAGCCGCGGCCGGGCCAGCCGGCCGGCCTGGGCGATGCGCACGTCGAGCACCCCGTCGGCCAGGTCGTGCCGGCGCAGCGGGGCGAGCCCCACACTGCGGTACGCGCCGTTGCCGGCGAACAGGAACCACATCGAGCGGCGCCGCCCGTTCACCTCCGCCCGCAGGGGCGTCGCCGTGCGCAGCACGCGCGCGGCTCCCAGGAGCGTCGCGGCGGGGCCGCCGATCCGGGGCGACCAGTGCTCCCGCAGCCGTACCAGCTCCGGGTACACGCCCAGGCTGAAGGTGTTGAGGAAGTAGACCGGCTCGGCGGTGTCCCCGTCGCGCACCACCCGTCCGACGTCGACGCGGACCGCGTGCCCCTCGGCCACCGCCCGGCAGCCCTCGGCCACCGTGTCGACGCCGAGGTCGGCGGCGAAGTGGTTGAACGTCCCGCCGGGCAGCACCAGCAGCGGTACGCCGTGCCGCAGCGCCGGGGCCACCGCCGCGCTCACCGTGCCGTCGCCGCCGCACACGCCGAACACGCCGCTCCGCGCCGCCGCCGCGGCCGCGGCCGTCTCCAGCAGGTCGGGGAGGGAGTCCTCGCCGGGGCGGCACAGGACGACCTCAGCCTTCGGCAGCTGCCCCCTGATCTGCGCCACCGGGTCCACGAGCTGGGGCTGCGCGCCGGACGACGGGTTGACGACGACCACCAGCCCGTCCCCGTCCGGTCGGGCGGGCACCTCGGCGCGCGGCCGGGCCGGCACCGCCACCAGGTCGCGCGTCGGGGCCAGCCCGCGTACCGCGAAGGCCGCGCCCACCCCGAGCGCCATCCCCACCAGCACGTCGCTGGGGTAGTGCACGCCGGTGTACACCCGGGAGAAGGCGACGGACGCGGCGACCGGCGCGAGGACGGCGCCCAGGCCGCGCGACTCCAGCGCGACACCCGCGGTGAACGCCGCGGCGGAGGCCGAGTGGCCGGACGGGAAGGACGTCGTCAGCGGCTGGCGGGGCAGCCGGCGCGCGACCGGCACGTGGTCGATCAATGGGCGGCGGCGCCGCACGGCCCCCTTCGCCAGGGTGTTCACCGTCGCCGACGCGAGGGCGAGCGACGTCACGCCCCGCACGGCGGCCCGGCGCCCGCGCGCCCCGCCCAGCGTCCACATGCCCGCCGCGACGCCGAACCACAGCAGCCCGTGGTTGGCGCTCCGGCTCAGCCGGGGGAGCACGGGCTCGGCCGCGGGCCAGGTGCGCTGCGCCACCTGCGCGAACACCGCCCGGTCCACTCGGCTGAATACGCCCCGGGCCCTCGCCGCCTTCCGCATGGCCTGACTCTCCTCCCGTGCCCCGGAACCGGACGTCCCGACCCCGAGCAACCTACCCGGAGGGGCCGGTGCGACGCCTGTCGTTCCCGGGGCGGCCGGGGGACCGGAACGGAGCCCCGCCGTCCGTTCCTATGGAACGGTTGTCCGGATCTTGGTGATCCGCTCTACTTCTGTCGGGCGCCCGACACCGGCCGCCCGGAGGGAGAGGTCGCCATGAGGACGGAAGACGGCGGACACGGCGGGGCCCACCGCAGCCGGCACCGGCGGACCCGCCGTCGAGGACGGCCCCTCGCCGCGCTCGTCGCCGGTCTGCTGCTGGCCGGCACCGGCGCCACGCTCGCCACCGCGTGGGGCCTACAACAGGGCGGGGACGCCCCCCACGGCGCCGCCCGCGGACACGCCGCCTCCACCGCCCCGCCCGCGCCACACCCGGCGGCGCAACCGCCGACGGCCCCGCCGGCCACGGCCCCGGCGCCGGTACGGCCCGACCGCGGGCCCGCCGCCGACGAGCCGTCACCCGGCAGCGGCGCAGCGGACGGCACGGACGGCACCGCCGGCACCGAGGACACCGGAGGACCCCGCGACGCCGGCGCCGCGGCCCACCCCACCCCCGCCCTGCCGTTCGACCTGCCGGACCGCGCGGCCCTGCGCGCCCGCGGCAAACTCGTCTTCGCCCACTACTTCACGCCCTACCCGCTCTCGCTGGACAACCAGGAGGCCGGGCGGGACTACTACACCCGCAACTACCTCACCCCGCACGGCGAGCGCGGCAAGCACAGCGCCTACGGCGGCCTGCTCCGCGACCGTCCGCTGCCCGTCCCGCCCAAGAGCGGCGACTGGGAGCTGGCCAACCTGCGGCAGGAGGTCCGCACGGCGCGCGCCGCGGGGCTCGACGGCTTCACCCTCGACCTGCTCTCCCTCTCCGGCAGGAACTGGGAACGCTGCCGGCTCCTCATGGAGGCGGCCCGGTCGGTGGACCCCGACTTCAAGATCATGCTGATGCCGGACATGGCGTCCCTGCGCACCACCGACGCCCGCCGCCTCGCCGCCGCCCTCGCCGAACTGGGCCGGCACCCCTCCGCCCACCGCCTCGACGACGGCCGCCTCGTCGTCTCACCCTTCAAGGCCGAGGCGCGCGGCGCCGCGTGGTGGTCGGGCGTGCTCGACACCCTGCGCACCCGGCACGGCGTCCGCACCGCGTTCGTCCCGCTCTTCCTCGACTACGGCGCCCGGCACGACGCGTTCGCCCCCATCAGCCACGGCTTCTCCGAGTGGGGCAGCCGCAGCCACACCGGGCAGGGCGACCCCGGCCGCGACGCCCGCCGCGCCCACCGCATGGGCAAGATCTGGATGGAACCGGTCTCCGTCCAGGACGCCCGACCCAACCAGGGCGTCTACGACGAGGCCGGCAACACCGCCACCCTGCGCGCCACGTGGAACCGCGCCATCGAAGGCGACGCGGACTGGGTCCAACTCACCACCTGGAACGACTACTCCGAAGGCACCCACTTCGCGCCGTCGCTGCACAACGGCCACGCCTACCTGGACCTCGGCGCGTACTACCTGACGCGGTTCAAGACGGGCGAGTGGCCCCGGATCACCCGGGACACGCTGTACGTCTCCTCGCGCACCCACCTCGCCGGCGCCGCGCCCACGGGCGGGCAGTCCCGGCTCATGGCGCCCCGCGGCAGCAGCGCCCCGCCCCGCGACACGGTGGAGGTCATCGCCTTCCTCAGCCGCCCGGCCACCGTCCGCGCCACCGTCGGTCCCACCACCTCGGCCCACCGGCTGCCGGCCGGTGTACGGACCGTCCTGGCGCCGCTGCGCCCGGGCACCGTCTCCGCGGAGGCCGTCCGCGACGGCAGGACCCGGGCCGCGGTGCGCCTGCCCTACCGGGTGCGGGGACAGATCGCGGTCCAGGACCTCCAGTACTACGCCGCGACGAGCGGACGCGACGCCCCCGGCTGCTGCGGCTGACCCCCGGCCCCCTCGCCGCGCGGGGCGCACGGTCGCGCGCACGCGGACGGGGCGGCCACCGGTGGCTCGCCACCGCTGACCGCCCCGTCCCGCTGGGCGCCGCCGACCTAGTGCTTGAACGTGTCCTTCAGCTTCTCGCCGGTCTGCTTCGCGTCGCCCTTGACCTGCTCCGCGCGCCCCTCGGCCTCCAGGCGCTCGTTGCCCACGGCCCTGCCGGCGGCCTCCTTGGCCTTGCCCTTCGCGGTCTGAGCGGCGTTCTCGGCCTTCTTGCCAGTGGTCATGTCCCACACCTCCTGCTCACGTGTCGGGGTCGCGCCCCGCTTGGGACGTGCGCGACGTCCTCTCCCGACTGCGGCTTCCCCGGATCCACCGGTTCATCCGCCGTACCACCGGTCCGCCGGCTGTGGCCCCGGTCCAGTAGCGGCGGATCCACTCCAGCCGGCGCAGCAGCGCCCGCTCCCGCCACGCGTACTCGACGCGCCCGATCCGGCCGGCGGCGAGGTCCCGGGCGAGCAGCGCCCGCCGCCTCGACAGGCCGCGCGCGTCGTGCCGGGCACCCCGCGCGAGCCGCGCCCCGTCCCGCGCGACGCGCACCCCGCGCCCCGCGACCCGTACGGCGCCACGTGCGACGCGCGTGCCCCGGGCCGCGACGCGCGATCCGAGCAGCGGCCGGGTGGTGCGGCCCATGGCGACCACGCTCCCACGGAGCCGTCCGACAGGGGGACTTCCACCGTAACGCCGCCCCCGTGACGCCGCCCCCGTGACGCCGCCCCCGCGCCATCGCCCCCGCGACGCCGCCCCGCTCCCCGGCCCCTGTCCGTGAGGGGAGCCGGCAGCGCACAGCGCGGACAGGGCCTAGGGTGGCCGGCAGGGCGAGGAGAGCGAGGGCACCGTGACGGAGTGGAGGCGGCGGCTGGGGTTGGAGGCGCACCCCGAGGGCGGGTACTTCCGGCGGATCTACACCAGCCCGCACACCGCGCCGACGCCCACCGGGCCGCGGCCCGCGGCGACCGCGATCCACTACCTCCTCACGCGGGACCAGCCGCTCGGGCGGCTGCACCGCAACCGCAGCGACATCCTCCACTTCCTCGTCGACGGCGGCCCCGTCGAGTACGTGACCGCCACGCCGGACGGCACCCTCGACCGGATCACGCTGCGCACCGGCGAACGGCACTTCCTCGTCGTCCCCGGGCAGGTGTGGAAGGGCTCCCGGCTCACCGGCGACGCCGCGTACGCGCTGGTGGCGGAGGTCGTCACGCCCGGCTTCGACTACGCCGACCACCGGTTCGCCGGCCCCGGGGACTTCGCCGACCGGCCGGGACTGCGCGAGGCGCTCGCCCCGTTCCTGCCCTGAGCCGGCGCCGTCCGCCGGTGGCGAACTCCTCTGGGCGCCCGGGGCCCGGGGTGGTTGGGTGACGGGATGGAGATCCTGGTTCTGGGTGGGACGGCCTGGTTGGGCCGTGAGGTGTCGCGGCAGGCGATCGAGCGCGGCCACCGCGTGACGTGTCTGGCCCGCGGCGAGAGCGGGAAGGTCGCGCAGGGCGCGACGCTGGTGGCCGCGGACCGGCGCGCGCCCGGCGCGTACGAGCCGCTGGCGGACCGCGCCTGGGACGCCGTCGTCGAGGTGTCGTGGCAGCCGGGCCTGGTGCGCGGGGCGCTGGAGGCGCTCGGGGACCGGGCCCGCCACTGGACGTACGTCTCGTCCGTGAGCGCGTACGCCTCGCACGCCGAGCCCGGCGCGGACGAGTCGGCGCCGCTGCTCGACCCGAGCGGCCACGACGAGGTCGACCGGTCGTCGTACGGGGAGGCGAAGGCCGCCTGCGAGCAGGCGTCCCGGGCTGCCGTCGGCGACCGCCTCCTCGTCGCGCGCGCCGGCCTGATCGGCGGCCCCGGCGACGGCAGCGACCGGGCCGGCTACTGGGTGGCCCGCGCCGCGCGCGACCCCCGGGGCCCGCTGCTGGTACCGGACGAGCCGGCCATGCCGACGCAGGTGGTCGACGTGCGCGACCTCGCCGGCTGGCTCCTCGACGCGGCGGGCCGGGGCACCACCGGCACGTACGACGCGGTCGGTCCGGTCGTCCCGTTCGCGGAGTGGGTGGACCTGTCCCGCACCGTCGGCGGGCACACCGGCCCGGTGGTGACCGCCGACTCGGCGTGGCTGGCCGCTCGCGGCGTCGCCGGGTTCATGGGCGCCGAATCGCTGCCGATGTGGCTGGTCGAGCCGGGCTGGGAGGGGTGGTCCGCCCGCAGCGGCGCGGCGGCCCGCGCCGCCGGGCTCCGCCACCGGCCGCGCGCCGAGCTGCTCGCCGACACGCTCCGCTGGGAGCGCGAGCGGGGCCTGGACCGCGAGCGGCGCGCCGGACTGAGCCCGGAGCGGGAGCGGGCCCTGCTCACCGCCCTCGGCGGCTGAGGGCGGCGCGGGGCTCCGGCCGCCGCCGCGGCCGGCCCCCGGGTCTCACCCTGCGTCCGCCGGCGGGAGGACCAGGCGGAAGCCGCTGCGCGGGAGGGTCGGGACGCGGCGCAGGGGGATCCGCAGGTCCTGCTCCGGGACGGTGTACTCCAGCCGGGCCAGTCGGACCGCGAGCGCTTCGAGGAGGGCGATGGTGAACGCCTCGCCGGGGCAGCGGTGGCCGCTCGACGGGTCCCCGCCGCCCTGCGGCACCAGCTCGTCCCGCTCGACGGGCCGCTGGAGGAACCGTTCGGGGCGGAAGGCGTACGGGTCCGTCCAGAGCGCCTCGTCGTGGTCCTGCCCGTACAGGTCGAGCAGGACGAGGCTCCCCGCCGGCACGTGTGCGCCCCGCCACGTCAGATCGGTGGCCGCCCGGCCGCCGGTGAAGGGCGCGAACGGGTAGAAGCGGCGGACCTCGTGGGCGAACGCGGCGGTACGGGCGGCGTCGCCGTCGCGCAGCCACGCCCGGTGGGAGGGCCAGCGGTGCAGGGCGTGCGCGGCGAAGGTGACGAACCAGGCGACGGCCACGGTCGGCCGGAGCATGTTGAGCACTTCGACGGCGGCGGTCCGCGCGTCCAGGCGCCGCCCGTCCGCGTCGACGTGGCGCGCGACCATGGCGAGGGCGCTCTCCTCGGGCGGCTCCGCACGCCCCTCGCGCACGTCGTCCACGAGCTCGGCGATCCACGCCTCGCACCGCCGGCGCGCGGCGCGGGCGCGCCAGTGCCGCGGACCCATGGTGGCGAAGCCGTCGACCAGGGACACCAGGTCGCGGGCGACCGCGTCCGGGTCGCGCGAGCCGAGCGGCACGCCGGCCCAGCCGCAGACGCCGACGGTCAGCGCGCGGGCCGCCTCGTCGAAGAGCACGACGCCCTCCGGGCTGCCGCGCCGGCGCGCGACGGCCTCGTCCCAGGCGGCGGTGGTCCGTTCCACCAGGTCGGCGACTTGTTCGGGGGGCGTGAGCAGCGCGAGGAACATCGCCTTGCGGACGCGGTGGGCCTCCCCGTCCAGGGTGTGGACCGCCCCGTGCCCGAACAGGGTTGACAGCACCGGGCCGGGAAGGGCGCCCGCGCGCCGCACATGGCGTTCGTCGTAGAAGAAGCGGACCGCCTCGGGGCCCCGCACGGCGAGCGCGGGCCGTCCCATGAGGCGCGTGCGGACCACGCCGTCCGGGGCGGCGCGCATCCGGTCGGGGAGCCAGGCGTAGCCGGCGGTCAGCAGCGCGGCCGTGCGGTCGACCAAGTGTTCTCGATCAAGAAACATGTGCGACGGTTGCCCGGTTTGTCGGGAAAGGAAACCGCTGAGGCCCTGGTGACGCCGGTCACGGCCACCGGCGGCCGGCTCATCCCTGCCGCTGGCGGCCGCGGCCGCTGAGCGCGTCACGCACGCGGTCCACCATCCCCATACCGGGCGCGAGGAGCCGGTTGGCGGGCGGCTTGTCGGGCGCGGCGGGGTGGGGCCGGGTGGGCGCGCTCTCCTTGGCGGCCCGGACCCGCGCGCCCAGCACGTCCAGCGCCTCACCGGAGCAGGACTCGGCCAGCAGGGGGAAGAGGTGGTTCTCCTCATCGGCCACGTGCGCGGTCACGGACGCCTTCAGCTCGTCGATCAGGGGGTCGAAGCGGTCGTCGTCGGGGCGGCAGTGCTCCAGCTCCTTGAGCAGGCGCTCGACGTGGGCGTGGTCGGCGATCTCCTTGTCGGCGAGGTCGTCCCCGTCGTCCACGTAGCGGCGGACCGTCGGGTACAGGTGCTCCTCCTCCGCGACCGCGTGGCGGACCAGCTCCATGGTCAGTTCGTCGGCCAGCTCGCGCCGTCCCGGGTCGCCCGGCGGCATCGCCTGGATGCGGCCGAACAGCTCGTCCACCTCGCGGTGGTCAGCGGTCAGCTCCTGGATGACGTTCCCGCCGTGTCCCATGATCGGTCCTCTCCGTAGCCCGTGGCTGTTCGATCGACGTCGGTGACGAAGCCCCACCGGTCAGATCCCACGTGGCGTCCCGGAAGCAACCCGGCGCCCCCGCTATCACTCAGGCGGCGGGCGGCCGCCCGCCGCACCACGCGCGTCACGGCGGTACCGGACGCGGCGCGCGCGGCTGGGCCGTCGGACGGGCGCGGCCGGCGCTCAGGCCTCGTCCGCCGCGGAGCCCGCGGCCCGGGCGGCGCGCCGCTCCAACTCGTCCGCCGGGACGTCCTCCACGTGCGTGGCGACGCTCCAGCGGTGGCCGAACGGATCCTGGAACTGCCCGCTGCGGTCCCCGTAGAACTCGTCCCTGACCGCGCGCAGTTCCGCGGCGCCCTGCGCGAGGGCCTCGGCGAAGACGGCGTCGACGTCCTCCACGTACACGTGCAGGACCACGGGCGTGCCGCCCACCGCGCCCGGGGCGAGGAACCCCATCTCCGGGAACTCGTCCGCGAGCATGATCACGGAGTTGCCGAGCACCAGCTCGGCGTGGCCGACGCGGCCGTCCGGCCCCGTCATCCGCATGCGCTCCTCGGCGCCGAGGACCGTGCGGTAGAAGTCGATCGCCGCGGCCGCCCCGTCGACGGCGAGGTACGGGGTGACGCGGGGGTGATCCGGGGGGATGGGAGTGGCGCTCACCGGACTCCGCCTTCCGCTCGGTGTCGGCGACCGCCGGCGGCGGCCGCGCCCCCCGAACCATCGTAGGGCGGGCATGACGGTCATGCCGGACGCGCCTGGCCGGGGGCGGGGGGCTTCGAGCTGCTCCGCGGCGGTCCGTCGCACCCCCGCGGGTAGGGCATGATCGAGGGATGTCCGATCGCATCATCGCCGCCTGCGACGGGGCGGCCAAGGGGAACCCCGGCCCCGCCGCCTGGGCCTGGGTCATCGCCGACGCCGAGGGCCGCCCGGAGCGCTGGGAGGCCGGCCCCCTCGGCCGCGCCACGAACAACGTGGGGGAACTGACCGCGCTGGAACGCCTCCTGGAGGCCGTCGCCCCCGGCACCGCCCTGGAAGTGCGCATGGACTCGCAGTACGCCATGAAGGCCGTGACGCAGTGGCTGCCCAACTGGAAGCGCAACGGGTGGCGTACGGCGGCCGGCAAGCCCGTCGCCAACCAGGAGCTGGTGCAGCGCATCGACGCGCTCCTCGCCGAGCGGGACGTCGAGTTCCGCTACGTCCCGGCGCACCGGGAGGACGGCGACCGGCTCAACGCCATCGCCGACCAGGCGGCGAGCGACGCGGCGGTCAGCCAGGAGGCGGCGGGTACCGCGCTCGGCGCGGTCGACCTGCCCGTACCGGCCCCGCAGCGCACCGCGCCCGCCGGCCGCAAGCCCACCGCCGCGCGCCGGACGGCGGGCGGGAGCGGCGCGGGCGGTTCGGCGTCCCGGGCGCGGACCATCAAGGCGAAGTTCCGCGGCACCTGCCCCTGCGGGAAGCCGTACGCCGCCGGCGAGTCCATCGCGAAGCTCGGCGCTCGCTGGGGCCACCCCGGCTGCGGCGCGGCCGCCGGCGCGGCGACGGCCTGACCGCCCGGGGCGCGGGGCGCCCGCCGCCGGTCGTCCCGGGCGGGCACACCCGGGCGCCGGTCACGCGGGTGCGCGGGGGCCGCCGAGGATGCCCTGGTCGTAGCCGGTCGCGACCGCCGCCGCCCGGTCCCGGACGCCCAGCTTGTCGTAGATGTGGGTGAGGTGGGTCTTGACCGTGGTCTCGCTGATGAAGAGTTCGGCGGCCACGGCGCGGTTGGACGCGCCGCGGGCGACGAGCGCGAGGATCTCCCGCTCCCGGGCCGACAGGACCCCGTCGGCCGGGGCGGCGGGCGCCCGTACCGCGCTGACGAGCCGGGAGGCGACGGCCGGTGACAGGACGGTGCGGCCGGCCGCCGCGGCGCGCACGGCGGCGAACAGCTCGTCGCGGGGCGCGTCCTTCAGCAGGTAGCCCGTCGCCCCCGCCTCGATCGCGGGCAGGGTGTCGGTTTCGGTGTCGTACGTCGTGAGCACCAGGACCCGGCAGCGGGCGCCGCGCCGTGCCAGCTCGGCGATCGCGTCGACACCGCCGCCCTGGGGCATGCGCAGGTCCATCAGGACGACGTCGGGGTCGAGCCGCAGGGCGAGGTCGACGGCCTCGACCCCACCGGACGCCTCGCCCAGCACGGTGAAGCCCGGATCGGCGGCGAACATGCCGCGCAGGCCGTCCCGTACGACGGGGTGGTCGTCGACGAGCAGCAGGGTGATCTCAGTCATGGCGCACCAACGGTACGCGGGCGGAGATCGCCGTGCCTTCGCCGGGCGCCGATTCCACCGTGACCCGGCCGGCCAGGCGCGCGGCGCGGGCCCGCATGCCGTCGAGCCCGAAGCCCCCGCCCTGCCCGCGACCCGCGCCGAGCCCGGGGCCCGGGGGCGCACCGCCGTGGGCGCCGCCGGCACGGGCACCGGCGGGGACGCGGCGCCGGGCGGCGGGGTCGAAGCCCACCCCGTCGTCGCGGACATCGAGGGTCACCTCGTCGCCCATGTACGACAGGGTGACCCCGGCGCGGGTGGCGCCGGCGTGCCGCTCGGCGTTGGCGAGGGCCTCCTGCGCGATCCGCAGCAGCGTGGCGGCGACCTCGTCGTGGACGGGCTCCTCGGTGCCGGTGACGGTGAACATCGCGGTGACGCCGGTGCGCGCCGACCAGTCGGCGACGGTCTTGCGCACGGCCTCCGGCAGGGCGTCGTGCTCCAGCGCGACCGGGCCGAGGTCCTGCACGGAGCGGCGCGCCTCGCCGAGGCTGTGCCGGGCGAGGTCGGCGGCGCGCCGCAGGTGCGTGCGCGTCCGCTCGGGGTCCGTGCCGGACGTGGCCGCCTGGAGCTGCGTGATGATGCCGATGAGCCCCTGGGCGATGGTGTCGTGGATCTCCGCGGCGAGTCGGCGCCGCTCGTCGGCGACGCCCGCCTCCCGGGCCTGCACGAGGAGTTGGGCGTGGAGCGCGGCGTTCTCGGCGAGGGCCTGCTCCAGGCGGGCGTTCGCCCCGGCCAGCTCCGTGATGGTGGCGGTGCGCTCCGCGGCCCGCTCGGCCTCCTTCTCGGACAGGTGCGAGAAGACCAGGGCGAGGCAGGCGTTGAGGGCGAACAGCGCCGCGAAGGCGGCCCACTGGAACGGGGTGGCCGGCGGGAGGCCGCCGGACTGCGACCCGGCCATGGTGGCCGCGACGCCGAGCAGCCCGGCCCGTACCGCGGCGGGCCGGGGCGGCAGGAGGTGCACCGCGTCGAAGTAGCCCATGCAGGCGTAGACGGCGAAGAAGGGGTTGAGCCAGGTGAGGGCGAACCCGAGGAGCGTGCGCAGCACGAAGTACACGGTGGACGCGGGGCCCGCGGCGCAGGGGACGACACCGTCCGGCGCCGCGTCCCGCACGGCCCGCTGGTGGCCGTCCCACCAGCCCTGGAGGGCGAGTGCCGCGGCGGCGAGGGGGACGGCCGCGGCCCCCTCCCACCGCTCCATGACCGCCTCCGCCGAGACGGCCGCCAGGAGAGCGGCGATGAGCAGGAGCGCGTACGGGCCCCAGCGGAAGAACCGCCGCCAGTACTCCTCGACCGTCGTCGCCATGCCCCGTCCCCCGTCTCCCCGTGGCGTGTCCCACCGCGCCGTCACTCCCAGCGGAACCAGCGGACCGCCGCGGCCGTCAGGACGACCGTCCAGAGCAGCATCACCCCGAGCGGCTCCCACCCGGGCCACGCTCCGGCCGCCGCCGCGTCGAGCGCGTCGGACGCGGCGCCGTAGGGGCTGAACCCGACGACCTCCCGCAGCGTAGCGGGCATGGCCTGGACCGGTACCCAGACGCCGGCGGTGAACATCGTCGGGAAGAAGACGGCCGAGCCGACCGCGGTGGCGATCTTCTGGGTGCGGGAGACGGCGCAGACCGCGGCGCCGAGCGCGAGCCCCACCGCGGTGGCGAGGAGGAGGGCCAGGGCGTAGCCGGCCGCGTTGCGGGGCGGGGCCACGCCGAAGGCGAGCCGGCCGACGGCCAGCACCAGGAGCGAGGAGACGAGCGCGGCGGCCGCGTGCAGGGTGATCTGGGCGGTGAGCAGGGCGGCCGGGCGGACCGGCGTGGTGGACATCCGCCGCAGGATGCCGCGTTCGCGGTAGCCGGCGAGGACCGGCGGCATGGCCTGGAGCCCCGCCATGATCAGCGCGAAGAGCACCGACACGGGGACGTACAGGTCGATGACCCGGCGGCCCCCCAACTCGGGTGAGGGCTCCTGGAAGGCGGGGATGAGACCGATGATCGCCAGGAGGACGGTCGGGGAGGCCATCACCCAGAACAGCGACCCCGGTTCGCGGGTGAACAACCGGGCCTCCGTGCGCAGCACGGCGCGGGCGGCGGACTGCCGGACGCGCGGCGCCCCCGGAGGCGTCGGGCGGGTCGGGCCGGCGGGTGGCGTCGGGCGCGTCGGGTCGGCGGGTGGCGTCGGGCCGGTGGGGGTGGCGGGTGCGCTCGGGGTGGTCATGAGGGGTCGGCTCCCGTGAGGTCGAGGTAGGCGTCGTCGAGGCTGGCGTCGCCCACGCGCAGTCCGCGCGCGGTGACGGCGCGGCCGGCGAGCAGGGCGACGAACGCGTCGACGGTGGCGTCCGTGCCGGTGACGACGGTGCGGCCGTCCTCCGTGGCCACCCGGGCCGCGCCGGGCAGGGCCCGCAGTGCGCCCGCTTCGAGCGGGGTGTCGGCGGCGAAGGAGATCACGCGGGACGCGGCGGTGCGGCCGACGAGCGCGGCGGGGGTGCCGAGGGCGGTGACCCGTCCCCGGTCGATGAGGGCGATGCGGTCGCAGAGCCGCTGGGCCTCCTCCATGACGTGGGTGACCAGGACCACCGTGACGCCCCGGGCCCTGACCTCCTCGACCAGGGCCCACACGTCGCGCCGGGCGCGCGGGTCGAGGCCGGTGGTCAGCTCGTCGAGGATGACCGCGCGCGGGTCGCCGACCAGGGCGAGGGCGACGGCCAGGCGCTGCTTCTGGCCGCCGGACAGCGCGGCGTACCGGGTCCCCAGCTGCTCCTCCAGCCCCAGGCGTCCGGCGAGGACCCGCCAGTCGGCGGGCCGTTCGTGGAAGGAGGCGTACAGCTCCAGCGCCTCGCGGACGGTGAGCTTGGGCTGGAGCTCGCTCTGCTGGAGCTGTACGCCCAGGACGCGGGTGACCTCCGCGTGCCGGGTGGCGGGGTCGAGCCCCGCCACCCGCACGGACCCGGCGTCGGGGGTGCGCAGTCCGGCCACGCACTCCACGGTGGTCGTCTTGCCCGCACCGTTCGGCCCGAGGATCCCGAAGACCTCCCCCTCGTCGACGTGGAAGGACACGCCGTCGACGGCCTTCCGTCCCCCGTAGGCCTTGTGCAGGTCCCGTACCTCGATCATCGGCATGTTCCGAGGTTCGCCCAAGGGGCGGCCGGGCGGCATCGGCCGATGCGCCCGACCCGGGGTCGACCGATCGGACGATGGCGGGCGCCGACCGGAGGAGGGTGCGGCCACGAGCGGGGGAGGGGAGGGCGCCGGGGTGGGGCGGGGAGGCCGGGCGGGGGAGCGGTCAGGTCGGTGGAGCGGGGGTCAGGCGGTCTCGCCGGCGACGACGCGCCACCGGCCGACCTCCTGGTGGCCGGAGTCGTACACGGGCGAGCCGTCGCCGGGCTCCAGCGCGTAGTGGTGCAGGTTCCCTCCCCAATACCGCAGCACACGGCCCAGTTCGCGCGCCCTCTCCTCGGCCGGCTTCCCGTCGTCGACGGTGACTTCGAGCAGGAACTTCACGTGGTGTCGCCTCCCATGCATGCGTCAACCGGGCCCGGCCGTCCGGCCGCTGCCCGTCCGTCTCCATTGTTTCATTCAAGTGCTATGAGAGGCTTTTACGGCCACCTCGCCTGATGGGTGCGGTGAATCGTCGGGAAAGTCTCAACTGGTGGTGAGGGTGGGATGACGGTGCCAATGCCCGCGGCCGGAGCACGCGGCGGCGACCGCGAGGGGCGATGGCGGGCCGCCGACCTCGCCCGCACGGCCGGCGTCTCGGTCCAGCAGCTCCGCAACTACGTCGCGGCGGGGGTCCTCCCGCCCGTGGGGCGCACCGCCGGCGGCTACCGCGTCTACACCGGCACCCACGCCCGGGCGCTCACCGCCGCCCGCGACATGGCGGCCGGCCACGGCTGGGCCACCGCCCGCGCCGTCATGCGCGCCGTCCACACCGGCGATCTCGACGCCGCCCTGGCCGCGCTCGACGAGAGCCACGCCCGACTCGACCGCGAACGCGGCGAGCTGGCCGCGGTGCGCGAAGCGCTGGACACCGTCCTGGCACACGGGGCGCCGCCCGCGCCCCGGCGCGGCCTGCGCATCGGGCAGGTCGCGGCGGCCGTCGGCGTCCGACCGCCGGTCCTACGGCTGTGGGAGGAGCGGGGGCTGCTGAAGCCGGACCGCGACCCGGCCACCGGGTACCGCGTCTACCCGGTGGGAGAGGTGCGCGCCGCCCACGTCGTGGCGCTGCTCCGCCGGGGCCACCACCCGCTCGCCGCCGTCCGCGCGGTCCTGGACGAGCTGAGGGCGACGGGCGACCCCGACCGCGTCCGCGGCGAACTGGACGAGCGGGAGCGGGACCTGCGCCGCCGCAGCCTCCACCGGCTCCGCGCCTCGGCGGCGCTGCACGCCTACCTGGAGTACCTGGGCCACACCGCCCCCTGACCGCACCCCACCCCCGGGCGGCCGCCCGGGGGTGCCGGTGTCGTCAGCGGGTCCGCACGACCGCGGTGATCGTCTTGCCGTCGGCGGACGGCTCGACGGTGACGCGCGCGCTGAGCTGCCGGATGAGGGGCCAGCCGTAGCCGCCCGGGGTGGCCGGGTGGCGGCGCGGGAGGGTGCCGGGCGGCGTCGGGGAACGGTCGCTCACGCTGATGTGGAGCGCGTCCGCCTCCCGCACGGCGTCGAAGGCGGTGATGCCGCCGCCGTGCCGCAGGGCGTTGGTGACGAGTTCCGACGTCACCAACAGGATGTCGTTGAGCACCGTCTCGGGCGGCGGCGGGCCGGTGGTGGCGAGGAGGTGGCGCACCTGGTCGCGGGCCGCGGCCGCGGTGGCCGGCCACCGCGTGTGGCCGGTCATCGTGTCCTGGGTCGTCATGTTCACCTCCTTCACCCCTGCCGTCTGGTCTTCCGTCTCTCGCGTCTTGCTCAGGTCCGTTTGCCCGGGTTTGGCGGGCCGGACACGCTCATCCTTCCGTCGGACCATCGCCCGGCGTCCCACGGGCCGCGGAGACCGCGGCGGTGACCGTGCCGGCGACGGCGAAGGAGCCGGCCGTTCCGGTGACCTGCAGCAGCCGGACCACGCAGGCGGCCGGCTGCGCCAGGACGAGCGGCGCCCCGACCTCCCGGTGGCGGGCCCGCGCCTGGAGGAGGACGTGCAGGAACGCCGAGTCGGCGAACCGCACCTGCGACAGGTCGAGGACGGTGGCCGTGGCGCGCCCCTCGACGGGGTCGAAGGCGCGGGCGAGTCGCTCGGCGGTGTCGAAGTCGAACTCGCCGCCGACGCGCACGACGCGGACCTCGCCGGTCACGGTCGTCAGCACTTCCGGGTCTTGGCTCACCGCGGCATTCTCGCAGCCCGCCCGGCCGCGGCCCACCGGGGTGGTCGCGTGGCCCCGGTCGGCACCACGAGGCGTCCCCGTCGATCACGCCTTGTAGTGATTTGTGGCTTTCCGGTGTCCGCTGCCTGCATCCGCTGTGCAGATCTCCCGCTCACCGCGGGCCCGGCGGGCTTTGTGCCGGATCCGCTTGCACGTCCGGCCGGCTCTGCGCGATGGTGAAAAGCCCGACCTCCAGCGGAAGGTGGCGAGGCCCGTGGTTCCGGGTCTCCACATATGACGACTCCCGAGGGCATCGCGCCTCCCGAACGCAGCCTCGCACACGCCGTGGGCGCCTCCTGGATGAGCGCGCCCTACCCCGCGCTCGTCGCCGACTCCACCGGCGGCGTGGTCCAGACCAATGCCGCGGCCGCCGCGCTCTTCCCCGGCGCGGTCACCGGCGCCTGGATCGACGACACCCTGCCCCCGTGGCTCGCCGACGCGCACCGCGGACTCGCCCGGCACCGGGGTGACGCCCCGGTCGGCGCCCCGGCCCGCCCCGTGCGCGGCCGCCACGACGGCCTCTCCCTGGAAGCCCACCCGACCGTCGGCACGGACGGCGACGTCGTGTGGTGGCTGGTCGACGACACCGACCGCTCCCTCGCCGAGCGGGCCCTCCACCACGAGCAGCGGCGGACCGCGTTCCTCGCCGACGCCTCCACCCGGCTGCTGGCCTCCCTGAACGTCGAGCGCTGCATGGAGACGACCGTGCGGTTGGCGGCCGAGCACCTCGCGGACGCCGCGCTGCTCGTGACCCCGGCCCACGGCCGGCGCCACCCGGTGGCGAGCTGCGCCGGCGGTGACGTCGTCCGGCACACGGCCCGCGTCGACCCCACCGAGGTGACGGGGCTGGCCGAGGCCCTCCAGGGCTTCCCGCCCGTCCCGTCGCGGTGGATCGACCCGGCCTCGCTGCCCGCCTGGGCGGTGCCCTCCGGCTTCGACGGGACCGCCGGCTCGGTGGTCGTCACGCCGCTGCCCGGGCACGGCGTCCCCGCCGGCGCGCTCATCCTGCTGCGGCGCGGCGACCGGGCGGCGTTCGACGCCGCCGAGGAGGTCTTCGCGGGCCTGTTCGCCGCCCGCGCCGGAGCGGCCCTCTCCGCGGCGCGCCTCTACACCGAGCAGGCCGACATCACCGCCACCCTCATGGCCGACCTCCTGCCGCCCCCGCTGCGGAACCTGCACGGGGTCGAGTTCGCAGGCGGCTACCGCGCCTCGCAGGACGCCGAACGCGTCGGCGGCGACTTCTACGACGTCCACCCCGGAGCAGACCCCTCCCGGGAGAGCCTCGTGGCCCTCGGCGACGTGTGCGGCAAGGGGCTGGACGCCGCCGTCCTCACCGGGAAGATCCGCAACACCCTGCACGCGCTGCTGCCGATGTGCGACGACCACGAGCGCGTGCTGCGGCTGCTCAACGGCGCCCTCCTCACCAGCCGCCACGCCCGGTACGCCACCCTCGTCCTGGCCTCCGTGGTCCGCCGGGGAGGCAGGGTCAGACTGCGGCTCACCAGCGCGGGCCACCCGCCGCCGCTGATCGTCCGGCACAGCGGCGCGGTGGAGGAGGCCGACACCGCCGGCACCCTCGTCGGCGCCCTGCCCCAGGTCCGTGCCCGCACCTTCCACACGGAGCTGGCCCCCGGGGAGACGTGCCTGCTCTACACCGACGGCATCACCGAGGCCAGGGGCGGACCGCTGGGCGACGCCATGTTCGGCGAGGACCGCCTGAGAGCGGCCCTGACGGGGTGCGCCGGCATGCCCGCGGAGGCAGTCGTCGACCACGTCCTCATGCTCGCCTCCGACTGGATCGACACCAACCGGCACGACGACATGGCGCTCGTGGCGATCACCGCGCCCAACAGCGCCCACCTCACGGCCGTGGACGGGAGCACACCGGGCAGGTACACGACGTGACCCGGTACGCCGACCCCGCCACGCGCCCCGCAGCCGATCCCGCCGAGCCCGCCGCCCGCACCCGGCGCGCCGACCCGGCCCCGCACCGAGACCCGTCCCCGCACCGAGACCCGGCCGCGCGCCCCGCCGACCCCGGTGCGGCAGCGCCCCGCGACCCGCTCGCCCCGGCGCGCGCCGCGCTGTGGTCGGCCGTGTGCGACCGCGACGAGCCCGCCGCCCACCGCGCCGTCCTGACCGCGCTGGACGCCGGCGCCACCGTCGAGGACGTGCTGCTCGACGTCATCGCCGCCGTGCAGGCGAAAGTCGGCGCCGAGTGGGCCGCCGACCGGATCGGCGTCGCCCAGGAGCACGCCGCCACCGCCATCCACGAGCGGGTCGTCGCCGCCGTCTCCCACCGCGCCCCCGCCCCGGACGCGCCGCCGCCGGGATCCCCGGCCGCGGTCACGGTGGCGTGCGTCGACGGGGAGTGGCACGCCCTGCCCGCGCGGATCCTCGCCGAGGTGCTGCGTCTGCACGGGCACCGCGTCGACTTCCTCGGCGCCCAGGTGCCCACCCCCCACCTCGTGGCGCACCTGCACCGGACGGCGCCCGACGCCCTGGCCCTCTCGTCCTCGATCCCCACCCGCCTGCCGCAGGCGCACACGGCGATCACCGCCGTCCAGGCCGTCGGCATCCCCGTCATGGCCGGCGGCGCGGCCTTCGGCGGCGACGGCCGCCACGCCCGCCTGCTCGGCGCCGACGCCTGGGCCCCCGACGCCCGTGCCGCCGCCGCCGCTCTCGCCCGCGGCCTGCCGCGCCCACCGGCGGGCCCCCGGCAGCTCACCGACCTCCTCCCGCACCTCGCCGACCAGGAGTACACCCTCGTCACGCGCGACAAGCGGCGCCTGGTCAGGGACTCCCTGGCCCGCCTGGAACAGCGGCTGCCCGCCGTACGGGGCTACACCGAGGCGCAGCGCGAGCGGACCGCCGAGGACCTCGCCCACATCGTCGACTTCCTCGCGGCCGCCCTCTACACCGACGACGGCCGGGTCTTCACCGACTTCGTCGCCTGGACCCGCGACGTCCTCGAAGCCCGCCGCGTCCCGGCCGCCGTCGTACGGGCCGGCCTCGACGCCCTCGCCGACGAGCTCAAGGACTTCCCCCGCGCACTGCGCCTTCTCGCCCCCGGCCGGGACGTCATCGACGCGCGCGGCCCCCACGCCCCCGTCCCCGAGCCCGGAACGCACGCATGACGACCACCTTCCCTGACGACGCCCTCCGCCTGACCTCCACCACCACCGGTGGCGGCGCCGTGCGCATCGGCCTGGCCGGCGACCTCGACCACGACACCGCCGACGACCTGCTGCACGCCGCCCGGGCCCATCTGGGGTTGCGGCCGCCGCCGCCCGCGCTGCACCTCGACTGCCGGGAACTCACCCTGTGCGACTCGATGGGCCTGGCGACCCTCCTCACGCTGCACCGCGACGCCACCGCCGCGGGCACCGCGCTCCACCTGGACGGCCGGCCCGCCTTCCTCGACCGCATCCTCCAGCTGACCGGCACCCTGGAGCACCTCACCTCGCGGTCCGCGCCCGCCGCCGAGGACGAGACCCCGGCCCACGCCCGGCCGCCGCAACCCACTTGAGGCCCCCGCCCGCCGGGCGGCGGGCAGGCGGCGCCCGGCGGGCGCGACCGGTCAAGGCAGCCGGCTCCAGAAGTCGAGCCGGTGCTCGCGGTGGTAGTCGACCGGCCCGATCCGGCCGGGCGCCAGCGACTGGGTGTACGCCGGCCCGTCGCCCGGCCGGTACGGGCGCCACACGGGCCGGCCGGGACCGTTCGGGTCGCCTGTCCGCGCGAACGCCGCCCACTGGTCAGCCATCGTGGCGGCCAGCCGCCGCTGCGCCGGGGTGAACTCCGGCTCCGCCTCGTCGTCCTCGAAGAGGTACGGCAGGTCGCCGGCGTGGTACGCCCCGAAGTCGAAACCGCCCGGCAGCGGCAGGAACATCGGGGCGCCGCGGTCGGCGAACTCGTACGCGTACACGGGCGTCCGCCGGCCCAGCAGCTCGTGCTGCGCGTGCGTGCCGCGCGCCCACATGCGGTCGGTCACCACGGTCGCCCAGGCCAGCCCCGGCGACGGGAAGGACGCGAGCGGGTACGCGGCGGCGACGCGCCCCGTGTGCCGCCCGAACGCGGTGCGCAGGGCCCGGTCGTGGTCCGCCGCGGTGAACGGGCGGCCCACCGCGTCGTACAGCATCCCGACGAAGAGGCGGTGCTCGTCGCGCGTCGCGCCGGAGAGCACCGGCACCCGGTGGAAGCGGCCGGCCCGCAGGGCGTCGGGCGGCAGCTCCGGCAGGGTGGCGTTGCCGACCGCGAACGCCTGGTACACGTTCATGAGGTGCGGCACCTGAAGGATCCGCTTCACCGGCAGCGCTCGCAGGCACTCCAGCGTGCGCCGGGGGTCCGCGCCACCGCAGCCGAGCGGGGCCGTCATCTCGGTGGTGACGTCCTCCAGCTCCCTGCCGGTCCGCCAGACGTACCACGGGTAGCCCGGCACGTCGGGGCCCATCGCGCCGGCCGGCATGTCCATCACGCCCTCGCCGCTGGCCATCACGGCCCGGTCGAACAGACCGCGCGCGCCGGGCGAGGTGAGGTGACCGGCGATGGCGGCCGCACCGAACGACACGCCCGCGACGGTCACGTTGCGCGGGTCGCCCCCGAACGCGGCGGCGTTGCGCCGCACCCAGGCCATCGCCGCCTGCTGGTCCTGGAGCCCGAAGGTGCCGGAGCCCTCCAGCCCCGGCAGCGCCAGGCCGCCGAAGACGCCCATGCGGTAGTTGACCGTCACCACGAGCAGGCCGCGCTCGGCGAGGCGGCGCCCGTCGAAGAAGGCCCCGCCGCCCACCGCCCCGTCACCGTGGATCCACACCAGCACCGGAGCGGGCCCGCGCGTCCCGCGGGGCGGCGTCGTGACGTTCAGGACGAGGCAGTCCTCCTCCTCGCCGGCGATCGGCGCGTACGCGGACGGCACCTGCGGGCACAGGGGGCCCGGCCGCGTCGCGTCGCGGACCCCGGACCACGCGACGGCCGGGCGGGGCGGCGCCCACCGGTGCCGCCCCGTGGGCGGGCCCGCGTAGGGAATGCCGTGGTACAGCGTGTGGTCCCCGGAGCGGACGCCCCGCACCCGCCCCGACTCCGTCCGGACGGTGTCCTGCCCGGTGTCCCCGCCCGAGACGGGCGGTGCCTGGAGCACCGTGACCGCCGCCGCCAGCGCGGCGAGCGCCGCCACCGCCCGCCACCGGCCCCCGCCGCCCCGGGTCCTGCCGCGCATCGCCTCGTCCTTCCGCCGGTCGTCCGCGCCGGGCACCGGCGCGCGCGGCGGATGTGTTCCACGGATCGGGTCCGGCGCACCACCGGTCGCCCCGACCGGCCGTACGCCCCCCGCGGGCCCCGGTCCGGCGTGGGCCCCGGTCCGGCGGGGGAGCCACCTGGCCCCGCTCCCGCACCGGGCCGCCGGGTCACTCCTGGGTCACTCCGTCCAGGACGCCTCCGGGGGCAGCTCCCGCAGCCGGCCCACCGGGGAGAACGCCACGAGGAGCAGCGAGACGGCGAAGCCCACCGCCGTGACGACCAGGGCGGCCCGCAGGCCGACGGCGTCGCCGAGCCAACCGCCCGCCACCGCCCCGACGGGCATGGTGCCCCAGGTCAGGAAGCGCAGGGCCGCGTTGGTGCGGCCGAGCATGCGGGCCGGGGTGACGGTCTGGGTCAGCGTGGACAGGTGGATGTTGCCGATCGTGGTGCCGATGCCGCCGAGGAGGAAGGACCCCAGCAGCACGGTCAGGACGACGACGGTGGGCCCGCCCGCCAGCGGGGTGAGCGCCTGGGCGAACGACCCCACGCCGAACCCGGCGACGATGGCCCGCCCGGGGCCGAACCGGCGCGCCACGCCGACCGCGAGCACCGCCCCGATCAGCGACCCCACCGCCCCGACGGCGAGGACCAGCCCCAGGGTGCCGCTGGACCGCCCCAGTTCCCGGACCACGAAGAGGGGCAGCAGCGTCTGCATCGCCATGAAGAACAGGTTGTTGAACCCGGCTCGGAATGCCGAGACCCGCAGGTACGGGTTGCCGGCGACGAACCGCAGCGCGCTCGCGATCTCCCGGAGCACCGGCTTGCCGGTGGGCGCGGGGCGCTCCTCGCGCGTCCGCACGGCCAGCAGCGCGACGGCGGAGAACAGGTGGACCCCCGCCGCCACCACCATGGTCGCCGGGAGCGACACCAGCTGCACCAGCACCCCGCCCAGCCCGGGGCCCGCGATCCGCGCCACCGAACCGCTGCCCTGGACGCGGCTGTTGCCCTCCGCCAGCCGATCCTTGCCGATCAGTACGGGCAGGTACGTCGACGAGGACAGGTCGTACAGGACGGCGAGCACGCCGATCGCGAAGCCCGTGGCGTACAGCAGGCCGAGACCGAGGACGTCCAGCCACAGCAGCACGGGCACGAGCGTGAGCAGGGCGGCCCGGGCGAGGTTGGTGGCGACGAGGAACGGCCGTGGCCGCAGCCGGTCCACCCACACACCCGCCACCAGGGTGAACAGCAGGTACGGCACGAACTGGGCGCCGTTGAGGAGGCCCGCCTGCGAGGACGTCGCGTCCAGCTCCACGACGGCCAGCAGCGGCAGCACCAGGGCGGTCACCTGCACGCCCACCCGGGCGGCGCTCTCGCCCAGCCAGTAGGCGGTGAAGTCGCGGTGCCGCCACAGGCTCGGCACGGGCGGGCCCGCCGGCGGCCCCGCGGGGTCCTGCTCGGTCAGGTCCGGGCGGGTCACGAGGCGCCCCCCGGCCCGTCGCCGGCGAGGACGTACACCCGCTCGGCGAGGGCGCGCACGGCCCGTACGTCCGCGTCGAGGACGGCCGGGTCGTCGTGGGTGAGGAAGACCCGCAGGGGGCTGGAGAGCAGGTCCGTGGTGGGCCGCATCCGGTCCCCGGGGGCCAGCTTCACCGCCACCGCGTGGACCGACTCCAGCGCCTCGACGCGGGCCACGGCACCGGGGTCCACCCCCACGACCACGCCCGACCGCCCGGTGGCCGTGTTGCACACGGCGGCGGGCCGCAGCCGCCGGTACGCGCGCCCCGCCCACCGGGCGCGGAACTCCTCCGGGCGCAGGTAGGCGAGCGCCGTGAGGGCGGCCTGGTCGTGCCCCAGGCAGAGCCGGTGCAGGCCCGGGTGCATGTTGCCGTTCATCCGGGCGCCGACCTCCACCAGCGCGGGGCCGTCCGGGGTGGCGATGACCTCCGCGTGCGCGGAGCCGTGGCGGACGCCGAGGGCGTCGAGGACCTCGCCGACATACCGCAGCAGCGCCGGCACGGGCTCCTCGTCGGGTGCCAGGAGCGTGTCCCGGTCGTACACCGGGCGGCCCCCCACCAGCCGCTTGTGGTACCGCCACACGCCGCAGAAGTAGTGCTCCCCGTCGCGGCTGACGCTGTCGACGATGTACTCGGTCCCCTCCAGGAAGGACTGGACGAGCACCTCGCCGGCCGGCCGCCCGTACACGTCGGGGCCCCCGAGGACCGCCGCGGCCGCCGCCTCGATCTCGGCGTCCGTCCGGCACACGTACACGCGGTCGGTGCCGGCGGACCCGAGCGGCTTCACCACCACCGGCAGGTCGCCGGGGCCGCTCTCCTTGCGCCAGCGCACCAGGTCGGCGGGGTCGGCGGAGCGGAACTGGCGGGCGCAGCGCAGCCCGCGGGCGCGCAGCCGCTCACCCATCGCGTGCTTGTCCCAGCGGGCGGTGGACAGCGCCGTCCCGTTGGTGGGCAGGCCGAGCCGCTCGCTGATCAGGTCGGCGAGGGCGACCCCGGAGTCCTGCCCGGCGACGACGAACGCCGGTGCGAGGGCGCGCAGTTCGTCGAGGGTCGGCTCGCCCGCGTACACGAGGTTCCCGGCGAAGCGGGCCAGGTCCGGGCCGGGCAGCGCGGTGGAGACCGCCCGGCGGGTCTGGACGTGGACCAGGCGCGCGCCGTGCGCGGCGAATGCGGCGGGCAGGAGGTTGCCGGTGGTGTAGGCGTCCACGACGACGCCGGTGGGCGGGGCGTTCACCGGCGCGCCTCCCCCGTCCGGTGGGCGACCTGGTGGAAGACGCAGCCCACATGGGAGCCGTCGCCGAGGAAGCGGACGTCCTGGGCGGCGTGCGGGACGCCCTTGACGAAGGCGCCGCTGTAGCCGTGGACGGTGTGGAAGACCCCCCAGTTCAGCAGGGTCGGGGTGAGGACGTCCGGTTTTTCGTCGTCGACGAACCGCTCGGCGTCGGCGACCACCCGCTCCTGCACGACATGGGGCACACCGCCGGACAGGGCCTCCGCGACCCGCCGCTCCCACGCGTCGGGGCCGACCATCCACCCCCCGGTGACGCCCTGCCCGGCGTAGCCCGCGCTGGGCTTGACCACCAGCTCCTCCCGCCGGGCGCGGAGCACGTCCAGCAGGTCCGCGCGCTCGCCCCGGTAGGTGACGGGGCCGGGCCGCAGCGGGCGCGTCCAGGGCACCAGCCGGTCCACCACCTCCCGCTCGGACGGGGAGAGGACGTCGCGGTGCGCCTCGTCACCGAGCAGTGCCAGGCAGTCCTTGATCCCGTACAGGTCGGCCGGGAGCGGGGCGAAGAGGGCGGCGTTGCCGTCGGCGACGGCGTCGAGCAGCGGCGCGGCGAGTTCCCGCGTCTGCGGCGTGCCGGTGAGCCGGCTCAGCTGGAAGGTGCGGAAGACCCGGTCGACGCGCCGGCCCCGCGCGGTGAGCACGCCGTCGCGGTAGGCGAGTTGGCCGATGTGGCAGGGGAACGCCTCCCGCCCCAGATCGGCGAGCTGCCGCAGGAAGAGCCGCATGTGCCCGAAGTCCTCCGCCGTCTGCGGGCTGTCGGGCCACTTCACGACGGCGACGGGCAGCCCCGACCGGTCGGGGCAGGCCGCGTCCATGGACGCGAGCATCCCCGCCACCGGGTCGGCGTAGCCCAGGCCGTGCCGTTCGGCGAACTCCCGCAGCGCGGGGTCGCAGAGCATGGCCCGGCTCATCTCGGCGATCTCGCACCCGCCCAGCGAACTCGTCGTGTTGAACTCCACCAACCGGAACCGGCCGCCCTCCCGCAGCACGTCGGCGCGGCCCAGCGGCACGGCCGGGCCCGGCACGGCGCACCGGGCCACGGCGTCCGCCTGCGCGGGCGGCAGTCCGAGGGCCCGCGCCATCCGGCCGGGGTCCCCGCCGTGGAGCCGCTCGGGCAGCGAGGACAGGACGCGCAGGACCACGCCCAGGTCGTGTTCCAAGGCGCGCGCCTCGGCCGCCTCCAGGAAGGCCGGCCGGTTGAAGACGGGGCGGCCCAGCCACGCGTGGGTGCCGTCGAACGCCGGGTCCGTGGTGGCGACGGCACGGGACGCGCCGCGGCCGTCGTCGAGGAACTCCCTCGTGGTCCGGTTCTCCACCGGTGTGCCGCGCTCCATGGCGCCGTCCCTTCTCGTCGTCCCTCGCTGATGGCCCGCCGCGGTGCTCGTCATCCCGTGCCGGCCGGTGCGGGACCGGACCGCCACACGTACGGGACGACCTTGCCGGTGCGGGTGTTGCGTTCGAGCCGGGCCGCCCGCTCGGCCCCCACGCTGTGCGGGTGCTGCGCGGCGATCACGCCGAGGGCGTACACGTGGCGCAGCAGCGCGGCACGGACCGCGTCCGACCCGGGCGGCGCCGGCCCGGCCCCGGGCCCGTGGCCGGTCCAGCGGACGGTCAGCCCGGCCAGCGAGCCCTCGGCGGCCGGGTCCCGGGTGAGCAGCAACTGCGCGTCCGCGACGCCCGGCACGGCCCGCGCCGCCTCCAGCAGGTCGCCGAGCCGCACCATCGTGTTGTGGAACTTCAGCCGGTCGTCGGTGCGGCCGAGGACCCGCAAGGCGTCGCCGCCGCCGCAGGGGCAGCCGGTCACCGCGTCGATCCGGTCGCCGAGGCGGTAGCGCACGGCGGGCGCGGGCCAGCCGGCCCCCACCCGGGTGAGCCAGGTCCCCTCGGCGTCGTACGCCAGCTCCTGGTCGGGCAGCAGGTGCAGCACCCCGGGGGCGCACTCCGGACGGCTGGTGGCGATGACGTACGTCTCGATGGAGCCGTAGTTGCCCCACATCCGCGCCGTCGGGAAGGCCCGTTCGATCCGCAGGCGGCGCGCCGGGGTGAGCGGTTCCCCCGCCCACACCACCGCGGTCACGGGCAGCTGGGCTCCGGCGGCCCGGACGGCGTCGGCGAAGTCGGCGAGGGCGCTCGGCGCCCCCGCCAGGGCGTTGACGCCGGTGGCGTCGAACACCCCCGTCCAGTCGGAGAGTTCGCCGTCGGGGACCGGCCCCATGGGCAGGACCGAAGCCCGGCAGTGGGTGGCGAGCGCGTTGTAGAAGTAGTGGGCGCCCCACAGCCGGCCGGGGCGGAACAGGTTCAGCAGCACGTCTCCGGGGCGCAACGGCCGCCAGCTGCGCAGCAGTCGCGGGACGCCCTGGTCGGGCGCGATGGTGGTGAGCTTGATGCGGCCGGTGGTGCCGCCGCTGGCCACGACCTGACCGCCGGCGCGGGCCGCGAGGGCCCGGGTCGCCGCGGTGACCTGCGCGGGCCCGCTCTCGCCGCCGTCCGGAGGCGCCGCGCCGAGCGCGGCGAGGCGGGCCTCCTCGGCGCGGACCAGGCCGGGGTCGACCCGGCCGACGCGGCTCACCGCGCCTCCCGCAGGGTGCGGGCGACCCGGGCGGCGAGCTCCCCGCGGGTGGCGAGGAGGCGTTCGAGGTCGGCGCCGAGGGCGAGCAGCCGCGCCTCCTCGCGCGGGCGGCCCACCAACTGCACGGCGAGCGGCCCGTGGTCGGGGTCGACGGCGGCCGGCAGCACCAGGGCGGGCAACCCGGCGAAGCTGGCGACCGGCGTGTAGCCGAGGCGGTCGGCGTAGTCCGCGTCGCCCGGCTTGGGCAGGGTGGGCTTCCCGGCGCGCTCCGCCACCCGCTTGGGAGGCGTCGGACCGACCGGCATGAGTAGCACGTCGATGCCCTCGCGGTCCAGGAGCGCCGCCAGCGACCGGCGGAACCGCTGCTGGGCGGCGAGGAGTTCGGCCCGCCGGCCCGGGGCGGGCTCCGGCGCCAGGGAGGCCCGGGCGACCGGCGAGATCCGCAGGGAGAGCCGGTCCTCGACCTCCCGTACCACCTCGGACACGTCGACGCCGCACAGCTCCCAGGCGTCGGCGCGGGCCCGCCACATCCAGGGGGGCAGCTCCGTCCGCACGTGCGGGACGCCCAGTTCGGCGAGCGCCGCCACGGCGCGGGCCTGCGCCTCGGCCAGGACGGGCGCGCACCCGGCGGTGTTGGCCACCGTCGCGACGCGGGGCGGGCGCGCGTGCGGTACGGCGGTGGGGGCGCCGCCCGCCACCGGGCCGCGCCGCCACAGCAGGCGCAGGTCGCCCACGGTCCGGGCCATCAGGGCGACGGCGTCCTGCGTGGGCGACACCGGCAGGCCCCCGGCCAGGCCGTCCGCCCGCCACGTGGTGCGCAGGCCGACGACCCCGCAGTTCGCGGCGGGCCAGCGGGCCGACCCGAGCACGTCGGTGGCGAGGGCGTAGTCGCAGACGCCCGCCGCGACCGAGACGGCCGAACCGGTGCTGGAGCCGGCCGGGGAGAGCTGCGGGAACACCGGGTTGAGGACGTCGCCGGGAGGGCCGATGTTCAGCTCGGTGGCGTACGCCTTGCCGGCCACGGCCAGCCCCAGGGCCCGTACGCGGGCCACGGCGGGCGCGTCGGCGGCCGGGTGGTGGCGGTGGGTGGCGTGCCCCAGCGTGGTCGGCATCCCGGCCACGTCGAGGGTGTCCTTCACGCTGACCGTCACGCCCGCGAGGTCGGCGCCGGTGTCGAGGCGGCTCATGGCGCGGGTGATCCGGTCGGCCTCGCCCGCCCAGCGGGCGCGCGCCTCCCGCCACGCGGCCCGGTCGACCCCGGCCGCGGCGAGGGCCTCCGCGCGGCCCTCGACGGGACCGAGCAGCAGGCCGGCGGAGACGGGGCCGCCATCGGGCGGCAGGGCGTGCCGGAGGTAGCCGAGTGCGGCGGCGCTGGTCACGGGCGTGCCTTTCTCGCGAGGGAGGGTGACGGGCTCAGCGGTCGGCGAGGAACGCCTCCAGCCGCCGCTCGTACGCGGTGAACCGGGCGGCCACCACGCGGTGGACCACCTCGGGCGGGGCGAGCAGCCGGGACACCGCCCCGTCCGCCTCGAACTCCGACAGCCAGAGCCGGTCCCCGGCCTGCAGCAGGTCCACGCACAGGTAGGCCACGCCCAGCCGGTCCGAGGCGAGCTTCACCAGCTCGTGCACGCGCGGGTCGATCTCCGTGCGCACCGCGTACCGGGCCCCGCGGCTGACGTTGGCGACGTGCGCCCCCTGCCGGGGGATCCGGTCGAACATCGCGACGACCTCGCCCTCGACGGCCACCACCCGCGTGTCGCACCGCACGTCCGCCAGGCGCGGCTGGACGGCCACCCCGGTCCGGCTGCCCGCGGCCAGCCCCAGAACGGCCTCCAGGGTCTCCCGGTCGGGGCAGGCCACGCACCCCTGGCCGCCGCTCCAGGACAGCGGCTTGACGAACACGGGGTACCAGTCGTCCGGTACCAGGTCCGCGTGGCGCAGCCGGTGCGCGTCGCGGTCGGCGGCCAGCCGGACCGTCGGCACCACCGGCACGGGGGAGTCCCGGAAGGCGTTGAGGGTGGCGTACTTGTCGTTGAGCAGGATCCCGGTGTCGAGGGGGATCGGCAGCCAGAACCCCAGGGTCCGCAGCGAGCGGACCAGGGAGAGGCCGGCCCACAGGTCCACCTCGTGGGTGGGGTTGGTGCGCACCCCGTACACGACGATGTCCCGCTCCGGCGACAGCTCCTCGTCACGCCAGTACGCGGCGCCGTGCGCGAGGGCCACGTGGTCGGGCGCGGCGACGGCGAAGTCCAGCCCCGCCCGGTCGGCGGCGGCCGCGTAGTCGGGCCAGAACTCCCCCTCCTCGTACGCCCGCAGGAGCTGCGAGCTGCGGTCGGGGAACACGTACAGGATCCTTCTGCGCCGCATGCCGGCCGTCACCTCCCGAGGACGCTTCCGCCGTTGACGTCGAATGCCTGGCCGGTGATCCAGGCGGCGCCCGGCGAGGCCAGGAAGTGGATCAGCGGGGCGATGTCGCCGGGGACCCCGGCCCGGCCCAGCAGGGTCTCGGCCACCAGCGTGTCGTGGCGGACCGAACGCCCCGCGGGGCCGAAGAACCCGGTGTCCTGGACGTAGCCGGGGACCACGGTGTTCACAGAGATCCCCTCGGGGCCGCCCCTGCGGGCCAGCCCCTGCGACCAACCGATCAGACCGGCCTTGGCGGCGGTGTAGCCGTCGGCGCCGCCGCGCCGCGCCGCGATCGAACCGACGCTGACCACGCGGCCTCCGGGGCGGGCCAGGCGCGGCCACAGCGCCTCGGTGAGGACGGCCGCGGAGAGCAGGTTCGCGGCGAGCGTGCGGCGGAAGGAGTCCGCGTACCCGTCCAGCCCGGGCCGCTTGTCCCGGTCGACGCCGCCCGCGTTGTTGACGAGGACGTCCACGCTCCCGTCGCCCAGGGAGTCGAGCGCCTCCAGGACCAGCCGGGCGCCGTCCGTGCCGGCGAGGTCCGCCGCCACGACCCGTACCGCCGCCGGCTCCAGCTCGGCGGCCGCCTCCTCCAGCACCTCGGCGCGCCGGCCGACGAGGACCACCTCGGCACCGTCCCGCGCGAACAGCCGCGCGGTGGCACGGCCGATGCCCGTCCCCCCGCCGGTGACGACGACTCTGGTCACGCGCACTCCTCCGCTGTCCGACGCCGCTGCCGCCCGGACGGCGCCGCCGCCCGGGTCCGTCCGAAGGGTGGCGGGACCCGCTTAACGTCCGCTTAAGCCCCCGGCCCGGCCGCACCGCGGCGGCTTCAGGGCGGCTTAAGCGGCCCGGTGTTGGCTGACCGGAGACTTCCATCCAGCGCTTCTCCCGGGGGCTCGACCGATGTGGCATCAGCAACGGCACGTGGACCTCTGGCGGACGGCCGTCGAGGAGACCGCGGCGGTGGCCGGGGTACCGGCCGACGACTTCTACACGCGCAAGCTCGGCGCGCTGTGGTCGCGGGCCCGGGCGGCGCCCGCCTACCGGCACCTCGGCCCCTTCTCACCCGAGGCGTTCGCCGCCCTGCCCCTCACCCGCCGCGAGGATCTCAAGGCGCGGCCGCTCCACTTCGCGACCGTGGCGCCCGGCGGGGCGCTGCGCTACTACGAGACGACCGGCAGCACCGGCCGGCCCACGCCGACGCCGCGGCTGGCGGAGGACGTCGTCTGGAACACGGTCGCCGTCGCGGAGGCGTGGCGGTCCGTCCTGGACGACGACGAGCGCGTCCTGAGCCTGCTGCCCTCCGACGTCGTCCCGGTGGGCGACCTGGTCGCCCAGGTCGCCGACTACCTGGACCTCTCCCACCTGCGCGGCTACCCGTTCGCGTCCGGCATCACCGGATGGGACCGGATCGTGGAGCTGTGGCGCGCCTACCGGCCGACCACCGTCTTCCTCGCACCGGGCGTGGCGCTGGAGTGGACGCGCCTGGCGGCGGGGCGCGGCACGCTCCCCGGACTCCGCGCGGACCTGCGCCGGCTGATGCTGCTCGGGGAGGTCAACACGCCGCCCTTCCGGGACCGGCTCGGCCGCTGGTGGGAGGCCGCCGTCCACGACGCCAGCTACGGCAGCACGGAGACCGGCACGCTCGCCACCACCTGCCCGGCGGGCGGCCAGCACCTGCTGACCGGCAGCGCCTACGTGGAACTCGACACGGGAGGCCCGCACGGCGTCGTCCCCGTCGGCCCCGCGTCCGGCGGGCCGCGGACGGGGCAGCTGGTGGTGACCCCGCTCAACGCCCACGCCCGCCCGCTGCTGCGGCTCGCCACCGGTGACGTGGTCACCCTCGGCCGGGACTGCCCGTGCGGCCGGAGCGCGCCCACCGTCACCGTGCACGGCCGCGAGTCCGACACCCTGCGCCTCCAGGGCGCGGCGCTGACCCCCCGCGACGTGGAGGGGCTGGTGTTCGCGCACGCGGAGGCCACCGGCTACCTGGTCGAGGTGGACGAGGCGGGCACGTACGCGGGACTGCTGCTGGAACGGCTGCCCGGCGCCGGCCGGGAGGGGGAGCCCGCCGCCGCCGAAGCCGTCCGCGCGGCCACCAAGGAGCGGTTCGGGCTCTCCTGGGACCGCGTCGTCTTCGTCAACGCGCTGCCCCGGCTGACGAAGAGCGGCGCCTCGCAGAAGAGCTGGAAGCGCTCCAACATCCGCGTCCTGGAGACCGCCCCGTGACCGGCACGGCGGGCACGAGGGGCGCGCAGCGCGCCACGCGTGCACCGGGTGCACCGGGTGCGACGGACGTGGCGGGGCTGCCGGGCGCCTTCCCCGACCCGGACGCCGTGCCGGGAGCGGCCACCGGCGAACCCGACCTGTGGTGCGGCTACGCCGCCGTCCGCACGTTCGCCTGGCTGGGCCGGGCCGACGCCGTGCCGGACCGCGAGGGGACCGCCCGCTACCTGCGCTCGCGCCGCAACGCGGACGGCGGGTACGCCTGGAGCGCCGGCATGGCCTCCGACGCCTGGGCCACCTTCTACTGCACCCAGGCCCTCGCCGACCTCGGCCACCCGCCCGACCGGCCGGAGCGCACCGCGCGCTGGCTCGACTCCACGTGGACCGGCGAGGCGTACGGGATGCTGCCCGGGCAGGGCGCGGAGGTGTGGGCCACCCACTTCAGCGCCCGCACCGCCGCCCTGCTGGGGCGGGTCCACGCGCCCGGCGAGCGCGACCGGCTGCTGCGCTGGCTCGGCGCGCTCCAGGCCCCGGACGGCGGCCTCGGCTGGACGCCGGCCGACGCGCGCCGCGGCCGTACCGACGTACGCGCCTGCTTCTACGGCGTGCACGCCTGGGCGGCGGTCGCCCTCCCCGGTGAGGCCCCGCCGTGGCACGCGCCGTCCCTGGTGGCGTGGTTGCGCGCCCGGCAGGACGCCGGCGGCGGCTTCCGGTTCTCCCCGGCCGCCGACGTGCCGTGCGCCTGGGCCACCTACCGGGCGGTGGGGGCGCTCGCGGCGCTCGGCGCGGCCCCCCGGCGGCCCGCGGCGTGCGCGCGGTGGGTGCGGGCGCTGCGCGGCGCCTCCGGGGCCTTCGTCCGCTGGGAGGGGTACCCCGTGGAGGACGTGTGGGCGTCGTTCAGCGCCGTCGGGACGCTGCGGGCGCTCGGCGCGCCGACCGGCGACGTCGCCGGGCCGGTGGTCCGCCGCCTCACCGCGCTGGCGCTGCCCGGCGGCGGCTTCACCTACCGCGAACCGGAGCGGGCCGACGACGCCCTGTCCACCGCCGCGCTGGCGCTGCGGCCCGACACGCCCCCCGCCCGGCGGGCGGAGCTGGTCCGCTGGCTGGAGTCGTGCCAACTGCCCAACGAGGGCGGAGTGATGTACATGCCGGGCCGGGGCGCCGAGGTCCGCTGCACCCTCTGGGCGGTCGCCGCGGGCGCCTTCGCCGGGCACCCCGACCGCCGCGCCGTGCTCGTGGAGTGGCTCACCGGGCTGCAGAACGACGACGGCGGCTTCGGGTACTGGAGCGGACGCGGCTCCGACCTGGTCTCCACGGCCTCCGCCGTCGAGACGCTGCGCCTGCTCGACGTGCCGGCCGCCGTGCTCGACACCGGGGGGCTCGCCGCGTTCACCGCCTCCTGCGCCGCGCCCGGCGGCGGGTACGGGCAGGTCCCCGGCGCCCCCGCGACGCTGCGCGCCACGCTCCAGGCCCACCGGATCGTCGCCGCCGCCACCGGTCGGCGCCCGGCCGACCCGGCACACGCCCTCGACCGGCACCGGGTCCGCGGCGGCGGGTACGCCGACAGCGGCGACCGGCTGCCGGACCTGCTCTCCACGTACGAGGCCGTGGTCGCGTCGGACCGGGCCGGGCTGCACGTGGACACCGGCCACCTGGAGCTGTTCCTGAAGGCGGTGGAGCGGCCCGACGGCACCGCCTGGACGCCGCTCTCCCCGGCCGGCGGCGGCGCGCTCGCCGACCTCCTCGGCGCGCTCCTGCGCGGGTACGCCGTCGACACCGCGCGCGCCGAGGGCCCGCGGCTCCCCGCCCTCACCCTCTCGTGACCCCGGCCCCGCCCTCCGAGGAAGGGAGCGAAGGACCCCCGTGCCGACCCTCACGATCGCCTGCACCGGACTGTCCGCGCCCCGGCGCCGCGCCGCCGCGCTCGGCATCACCCGCTGGCTCACCCGGCACGGCGTGGACGGATCCCACGTCGTCGTCCGCTTCGAACCCGTCGACGAGGAGCGGGTGTTCGTCGGCGGCTGGCCGGTGGCCGCCCTGCCGCCGCGCCCCGAGGACGGCGTGCCGCACCACGTCTCGGTCGTCTGCCACGTCTCGCCCGACCGGGACGGGGAGTTCCGGGCGGGCCTGGCGGCGGCCGTCGCCGGGGCGCTCGGGGTGACGGACCGCACGGCCTTCTTCTACCTGGAGTTCCGCCCCGCCTCGCCGGCCGACGTGTACCTCGCGGCGGCCGGCCCACTCCACCGCTCCGACCGGCCGGCCGGGGCGCCGGCCAGCGAAGGACCCACACCATGACGACGACGTCCCCCGACACCGTGCCCACCCGGCTGCGGACCCTGCTCGCCGCCCGCCTCGGCCCCGCGTACGCCGGGGTGGCCGACGACGCCGACCTGCGGGTCTCGCTGGGCGACGGGTACGACAGCCTGACCGTGATGGAGTGCATCGCCGCCGTGGAGGCGGAGTTCGGCATCGAGGTGGACCTGGTCGGCGACGACGTGCGGCACTGGTTCGCCACCACCGCGCGGATGGCCCGGTTCGTCGCGGACCGCTTGGAGGACGCCGCCGCGCTGGGCTCCGACCGGTGACGGCGGACCCCGCCGCGCCCGGCGCGGACGTCGCCTTCACCACCTCCGGCACGACCGGCGCGCCCGTCACCTGGCTGCGCACCACCGGGCAGCTCGCGGCGGAAGCCGCCCTGCTGGCCGAGGAGCTCGGACCGGTGGACCACGTGGTGTCGTACGCGCCGGCCCGCCACCTGTACGGCCGGATCCTCGGCGTGGAGGTCCCCCGCCTGCTCGGCGCCCCGGTGACCGACCACGGGGACGACCCGCTCGTCCCGCCCGCGCTCGACCGCGGGGCGCGCACCCTCGTGGTGTGCCTGCCCTCCACCTGGCAGCTGTTGCTGCGCCGGCTCCCCCGCCTGGCGGAGTGCCGCGCCGTCGTGGCCGTGCACAGCACCGCCCGAGTCCCGCGGGCCGCCCACGAGGTGGCGGGGCGGCTGGCGGGGACGGGCTTCCGGGCCGTCGACGTCCTCGGCTCGACCGAGACGGGAGCGGTCGCGACGCGCCCCGTGGACCCCGTACGGCGGGAGGAGGGAGTGTGGCGGCTGCTGCCGGACGT
This sequence comes from Streptomyces sp. DH12, assembly GCF_020873895.1. Taxonomy (GTDB): domain Bacteria; phylum Actinomycetota; class Actinomycetes; order Streptomycetales; family Streptomycetaceae; genus Streptomyces. Next base: position 156,445 of record NZ_JAHWGT010000019.1, read on the forward strand.
CACCTGGGACGGCGCCGACGCGGCGCCGGGCGCCGCCCCGCCCGCCGCCGCGCGGCTCACCGTGGGCGGACCGAGACTGGCCCGGCAGCCCGGCGGGCCCCGGCCCGCGACGGTGACCATGCCCGACCTCGTCGTACCGGCCGGGCCCCGCGGCTTCCGGCGGCTCGGACGCTCACCGGGGCTGGTCAAGGTCAACGGCGTCCGCTGCGACCTGGGCCTGGTGGAGGCGCTGGTACGGCGGGTCGCCCCGGGGGCGGACGCCGTGTGCGTCCCCGTCGCCGACGAGGTCCGCGGCGAGCACTACGCGCTGTACTACGCGGGCCCGTCGGCGGTCGGACCGGCCGAACTCCGCGCCCGCCTCGCCACCGCGCTGGGCACCCTGCCCGGGCCGCGGTCGGTCGCCCGCGTACGGCGGCTGCCGTCCCCCGTGCCCGTACCCATGCCTGTGCCTGTGCCCCCGTCCGCGGTCGCCACCGGGGAGGAGCTGTGACCGGCCCGGTGAACGGCGCGGAGGCCGGTTCCACCACCCCTTCCGCTGACGGGCCCGTGGCGCGGCTGCTCGCCGCGAGCGGATGGGACGCCCGCGTCACGCTTGACGACTCCGCGCGGAAGCGGATGCAGGTGAGCCGTGAGACCTTCGCCCGCTTCTCCCGCACCCACGACGTCTACGGCGTGACGCGCGGCTTCGGCCCCCTCGTCGGCTACCCCGCCGACCCCGACCGCGGCGCCCAGGGACTCGGGCTCGTACGGCACCTGGCGACCGGCCAGGGCCGACCGCTGCCCCCCGCCGTCACCCGGACCATGCTGTGGCTGCGCCTGCGCTCCATGGCCGCCGGACACTCAGCGGTCGACACCGCGCTGTGGCAGGCCCTCGCCGACCAGTGGAACGCGGGCTTCACCCCGGTCGTCCCCGAGGACGGCAGCCTCAGTGCCAGCGGCGACCTCGTACCCCTCGCCCACGCCGCGCTGGCCGCGACCGGCGCCGACGAGTCCCAACGCGCCTGGGCCGACCCGGCCGGCCCGCCCGACGGCGGCCACCGCCCGCCCGGCGAGGTGCTGCGCCGCCTCGGGGTCCCCGGGGTGGTGTGGGACGCCCGAGGGGCGCTCGCCTTCGTCAACGGGTCCAGCGCCGGACTCGCCCTGGCCCTGCACAACCACCGAGACCTGGCCGGGGCGACCCGGCTCGCGGCCGTGGCGACCGGCCGGCTCGCCGCCGTGCTCGGCGCCGACCCCGACCCGTACCACGACGCGCTGAGCCGCGTCCGCAACCAGCCGGGGCAGCGGCGGGCCGCGGCGCTCATCCGCGCCGAACTGCCGCCCGGCCACGTCGGGGCCGGCGGCCGGCCCCTGCAGGAGCGGTACTCGCTGCGGTGCGCCCCGCAGGTCCTCGGCGCCGTCCTGGACCAACTGCGCTTCCAGGAGGAGGTGCTGGTCGCCGAGGCGGAGGGCTGCACCGACAACCCGGTCACCGTCGACGGCACGGTGCGGCACGGCGGCAACTTCCACGCCGCGCCGGTCGCCCTGGCCTCCGAGTCGCACGCCGGCTGCGTCCACCAGGTCGCCCTGCTGATGGAACGCCAACTGGCCCTCCTCCTCGACCCGCGCGCCAACGGCGGCCTGCCCCCGCTGCTCGCGGCCCGCCCCGGCCGGGACAGCGGGCTCGCCGGGGTGCAGATCGCCGCCTCCTCCCACCTGTCGAGGATCCGGCAGTTCGGCTACCCGGCGTCGATGACCACGATTCCCACCAATCTCGACAACCAGGACCACGTGCCCCTCGCCCTCAACAGCGCCGTCGCCGTGGCCGGGATGCTGACCCGGCTGCGGTGGATCGCCGGGGCGCTGCTCCTGGCGCTCACCGAGGCCGCCCGGCGCACCGGATCACCCGCGGACGGGCTGTGGGAGGTCCTGGCGGACGCCGCCCCGCCCCTCCTGCGCGACCGTCCGCTCGCGGGCGAGGTCGCCGCCCTGGCCGAACTCGCCCTGGGCACCGATCGCTAGGGGGTGTCCCGCCGATCATGCGGGGCTCCCGACGCCCGGTGCCGCGCCTCGCCGCGTTGCCGTCGGTCGCCGATGAGCCGGAACTCCACCGTGGCGGCCGGGCGGACCGCCCCGGCCGCCACGGTGGAGTTCCGGC